>NZ_MATO01000097.1 GCF_001700325.1 Caryophanon latum | reverse complement strand
GTGCACACTCTTTTTCAAGTGTCCACTCCACAGGTACCATATTAAACGATATGCCGTTTCACATCACCTTTTTTATTATTGCTCCTTCAGCTTACTTTCAATCCAGCCGCGGCGCTTTTCTAAAAATTCCGGCAACATAAGCGGAATCGCATCGAAGTCCGTTGTATCAATCGGCTCCTTCGTAAAGTTCGTATACTCGGTCGCAATTTCAATAAGCAAGCTGTTTGGCTCGCGGTAATAAATCGACTGGAAAAATTCGCGGTCTTTAATGCCTGAATTGTACATATTTTTTGCAAGCAAGCCGTCTTCCAGCTCCAGCAAATGGCTGTAGCTCGTCGCATTGAGTGCGATATGCTGCACCGCGCCAACGCCCGACACTTCAAGCGCACGGTGACGGTCCTCGATGAAATGCAGCTCTTGGTCAAATAGCGTGTCGCCTTTTAAGCGAACGACTGTGACGTTGTGCTGCTGGTCAACGAACGTGCGCGCCACCTCGACGTCAAACAGCTGTTGCAAGCTACGAATAGAAGCGGCACTGTAGCGCACGCGGCTATGAAACGCATGAATGCCGTAAATCGCATGTTGAAGCGGAATGTCGTCCGTCTCTCGCCCGTAATACGCCTCGCCTTCACGTTGCGGCACTGCCATGACCGCTAGTTGCACGCCGTCTTGATCCTCAAAGCGTAAAATCGAACGCCCGTCATATTGCTCAATGTCGCACGTAAACACGCCTGCTGCTTCTAGTCGCTCATGCCAAAACGTAAGTGACTCCTCGCTCGGCACCGCAAAAACGGTACGCTCAAGCGAATTCGTGCCAAACGTTTTGTCGTTGCCGTTTTTCACTTCAAAGACGCTAAACTCTGTACCAGGACGCCCCGTCGTATCACCGAAAAACAAATGATACATTTCTAAGTCGTCTTGGTTAACCGTTTTCAATAGAAAATCAAGTCCGAGTAGTTTATGATAAAATTGGAAAGATTGTTTATGGTCACGATTCATAACTGATACGTGATGAATGAAAGGGCTTGTCATAAAAAGGCACATCCTTATTAAATTTTTTGGAGTGATAATGTATGGAGTATTTTAACATAGACGGCAGTACAAATGCATGCTTTGCCCTTTTCCACGGAACAGGTGGCAATGAATATAGCTTGTTACAAATTGCTGGAGACATCGACGCCAATGCGCGCATCGTGTCATTTATCGGTGACGTAGGGGAGAAGGAACACCGCCGCTTCTTCGCGCCACTAGCAAACGGTCAGCTCGTGCGCGACGATTTTAACGCGCGCATCGAACGTTTTTTAGCGCAGTGGGACGAGCTCGCAATCGAAGGCGACGTAACGCTTCTTGGCTTTTCAAACGGTGCGAACTTTTTACTCGGCGTGTTAGAGCAGCGACCAAACATTGCCGACCGCGTCGTACTGCTGCACCCGTCAAACTTGCAGTATACGTTTAACGGCACGCACGCGACAAAGCTGTACATTACCGCAGGCGCGCTCGATACGCTTGCCATTCCAGGAGACACGATGAAGCTTGCGAAACAGCTCGAGCAGCATTTTCCGGTGACGATGAAGCTGTTTGACGGCGCACACAACGTAAGTGATGAGGAAATTACGTACTTGCAGAAGGTGCTTGCGTAAAATTATCATAAAGAACCCCGCAACGTGTTAAGAGCGCTTTGCGGGGTTCTTTGTGACGTAGTAACGGTGATTGCTAAATGAGTTAGCGATTGTTGTCGCCCAGTGCGATGCCATTCATTATAATTGATACACACTTGGCTCTATTTCCGTAATAATTTCGATATAAAGCGTAGAGGTCACGAATAAATGGTGTTGCGCGTCAGGTCGAATGTCTTTTCTCGATGGATGTTGCGCATCGTACCACTTCATATACTGTGAATTTGCGACTTTGTAAAAGGTAGGTCCATAGTCGAGCGCCGCCGCTTCTGCTGTTTCAAAAAATTCCGCAATTAACTCCTCTATAGATGGTAGCGTCAATTCCTCTGTCATACGAAATGTAAGAAATGGCTGCTTTCCTTCACTTTCGATTGCCTCATAGATGAAACGATATTGTTCATTCGTTTCGATATTTTCAAATAATAAAATAAAGTGCCAAGCGTGTTGATTAGCCATTAAACTGGCATTTCGCGTATGGTGGCT
>NZ_MATO01000096.1 GCF_001700325.1 Caryophanon latum | reverse complement strand
CGCTCTTCCGATCTGCTATTCCCCAAGGAGTCTCGCCACCCGCTCCATGCCACAAAAATGCAGCGTTCATCTGCGTCTTGCTACTAAAAACAAGCAATTCAGCTGTATAAAAATAGCTAATCAACAGACCTGATAAAGTGCTTGTTATAGGAAAAGGATACGAAGTGCAGTTCATTATTTCGTCGACAAAACGGATTGTTCATCAACGGCTCCGAAAATAGAAGATGTTCGTTCATCCAGTCGATTCCTCCTTTAGAAACATTAGTTCTTATTAGAAAACCCGTGCGCCACACTGCCAACTAACAAGCCGATTGCCGCTCCCATCACAATATAAAAGCCTTGGAAACTAGCTTCTAAAAACATGCCAACAATCACACCGACAGCAGAGCCAGCAACTAATCCTAATGGTATGAAACTATTCTTATTTTTCATATGTCATAGCACTCCTTACTGTCTATTTACTTCCATACAACGTAAACGCCTTTAACGGTGGCTTCGGCTTGTTAAACAGTTCCTCATCATGATACGGCAAGTCGAGCGTCTCAAAATCAAATGCATCGTCCACACACGCGATGTACACGTCGTAGCCCTCCTCGTCGCTTGGGAAAAACGTTTCGCGCATTTCGCCGTTTTCAAGCGCCTCGCCAATCGCCAATTGCAGCTGCTTGAGTGCAGCGCGGTTGCCAACAATAAACGCCTCCTGATGCCAGCTTCGTTGCCCGTAAATGTGCAGCATATCGCGCGTATCATTGCGAAAGCGCTCAAAATACGCTTCAATTTTTTGCTCGATCACCAGTGCCTCGCTCGTATGTGGTAAAAAGATGTCGCGCTGAAAATTTTTTGTGCGCAGCGACGTCGGTGTCATACGGCTAATAAAGTCACGCATGAATTCGCCGTATTCGATAAAAAACAGCACGTCAAAATAGCCGTCTACAATTTGCGTTTCGTATGTATATAGCTGAATCGTCTCACCGTGCTTCGTAAATTGCCAGCGAATGAGCTTGCTTGATAGCGCGTCTTTAGCAATGCATTGAAAGTCGTTGGCTGCGACGTGTAGCTCGCGTGCAAACAGTTGATATTGCGCCTCGTCGGAAAAAGTAATGTCCTCGAAATAGTAGAGTTTGTTCATATATGAGCCTCCATATTGCTTTAAGAAAAGCTTAAACTAAATAGCACTTGTGTAATGATGGTTTTTAAATAATAAAATTCACGAAAAAGTTTATAGAATTATTTTATCATTATTCCAATTTATGTGTGAAAATAGAATTGTAAATAATATTTTGGAAGGAGTTCTCGTATGTTAGATGAAAAATTAGAACAACAGAAAATAGAATGGAAAAGAAAAAGATGGGCAATTCCTAATATTAAAGGCAGTAAGAAAAGCTGGTATTACCTTGTTAAAGAACTGATTAAATTAGTTGCTGACAATCTAGCTACTGATTTGGATTCCCATCCGTATATAGATGGCATAACAGACACTGATACTTGGCGCTCTTATACAACTTTTTTGAAAACGATGGGACTTGTTAGTAATCGAGCGGGAATTTTAAGTTTAACGGAAATCGGTTATCAGTTTTATGTAAATCCATCAAAAAGATACTTAGCAGACTTGATACAAGATAAAATTCGTCTTTTTGGAGAAATTTTAATACTTTTAGATAAAAGCGCTCAAAGAATTGAAGATATTGATCAACAATTATGTGAGGCATTTGATTTAGATTGGAGTAATCTTAGTAATACGAGAAGTAGAATGGATTGGTTAGAGGTTTTAGAACTGATTGAGGATGTAGGGAATCGAAAATGGGCATTAACGATTGAAGGCGAAAGTGCTCTTAATGATTGGAGTTTAATAACAGCAGATGTTTTAAATTTATTTGATTCAAATCCAAATAAAATTGCCATTCCTAATCCGCCAAAGGAAATTGCTTGGCTATTACAAAGTTTATCGGAAAATCCTGAGAATCACAAAAAACGTAATACATATAACCTTTGGATACCTAGTCCAAATCGAATCAATAATTTAAGAACGATTATTCAATTTGCACTTGAACGTGTTTCTAGAAAAGAATTTTTCACATTTATTGAAACTGAATTTAATTTAAAAACTAGTAGTGCCGAATCCATTTTACCTTTTTTAAGAGCATCTGGACTATTAGAAGAAGTTGGACGTAATATTTATATGGCAACAGCAGTTGGAAAAGCTTGGTGTGAAACTGAAAACGACTTAGATTTAATTCGAATTTTACATTGCCATATTCAATTTGTAGGGGAACTGATTCAAGCTGCTGAACAAGATTCAGTTCGAAATGATATTTATATACAAGCTCAAAAATATGGAATGAATAGAGAAAAAACTAGATGGATTACAGGTTTCTTACTTGAAGCAGGTTTATTGGAAGAACCTCGATATTTACATTTGAAAGCAACTCCATTAGGTAGGGAATTTGTTTCTACTTTACCATTGAACTTGTATATTGAAGAAGACACAAATGTTATACCTGAAGTTAAAGTAAAAAAAGTTAAGCAACAAAGTGAACAGGGAATCGAGGAAGAATTATTTACGCGGTTAGGTGCATCTTCGAATGATCCAATGGCATTTGGGAAAAAATCAGGGGTAGCGTTTGAAGAATGTATTGCGGATATATTCTGTTATATGGGATTTGATGCTAAACGTATAGGTGGTTCTGGTGATACAGATGTAGTCATTCGATGGAAAGATAATAATGGGATAAGTATGACTGCCATTGTTGACGGGAAATCTAAAAGTTCAGGAACGGTATCTCATAGTGATATAAGTGATGTAGCGATTGATACACATAAGGAAAAAAACAATGCAGAATATGTTGCTATTGTTGCTGCTAGCTTCAGTGGTGATACAATACGAAATCACGCAAAGAAGAAAAAATTTGCGCTTATTACAGTTACCGAATTGATTGAATTGGCTCGTAATGCCCATTCATTAGGATTGTCTTTAGAGGAAATTTCGTATGTTTTTCAAGTTCCAAATGGTATGCAAAAACTTTATGACATTATTGAATCTAAAAAAAGACAAATGGAAATTATCACATTAGTCGTTTCTCAATTCAGACAAGAACAGGATCAATTAGGAAATCTTTCGGCACGAGATTTATACCTTTTACTTAGAGCTACTACCATTTCTCCAACTTTGGATGAGTTAATGGAAGTGTTTCATATCCTTTCAAAAGAAGAAATAGGAATACTAACTTTAATAACTACATCATCCACACCTGAAAACGCAACATATATGCTAGCTCATACTAAAAATGTGATAAATAGATTACGTGCTACAATTTCTGCTATCGAAAAAGGATTATAAAATAGCAAAAAGCTTGGACTACCGATGATGGTTGTCCAAGCTTTTTTTATTATTTTACTTCTACGTTCGCCGCTTCTGCTCCGAAAAATTCCTCTAAAAAGCTTGCGCGTTTGTCGATCATCATTTGTGATGTTTCAACGCCATGCTCACGTAATAGCGCGATGTTTTCCTTTAAGAAGTCGTTGCTGCCGACGATGTAGTAAATGCCGTCTTTGTCTGCTTGCACTAAGCGCGTTACTTCCGCGTAAAATGCATCGCGGCTGTTTACGTACTGCGCCGTGAAGTTTTTCTCTTCGTTCGTCGTGAAAACGTCCGTGAACACGTATTGCGCTGATGAATCGACGTTTAACGAGTGAATGCTCGGTACGTTCGTGTCGTTTTGTAAATATTTTAATGCAAGTGGACGAACTGTCGCGATGCCAACACCTGCTGTTAAGAAGTAAATATTTTTGCCTTCTTCTTTCAGCGGCATGTTTGAGTGCGTTTTAAATAGTGCAACTTCTGTACCGATTTCAATCGTTTTTAAAATCGATTTAAACTCTGAACAAAGCTCCTTAATGCGCGTCGTAATACCGATTGCGCCTTCGTTCGGTAACGTAGAGATCGACATGTGACGAATAAGCTCTCTGTTCGGTCCTTCGCCTTCGTTAAAGCCTTTTAATGCGAAGTGCGTATGTGCGCCTTCTTCCCACGTAAAGTCCTCTGGTACGTCGATTAAAAACGTTTTCACTTCTGGTGTTTCTTCCACGATTTTATTAATTTTTGCCCAATCAATTCTTCTTTGCATTTGCATATATGTAGCTCCTCATCTGATGATAATTGATAACGATTATCAATATGTGTCTTTTGATTATAACAGTTTATGTACTATATGCAAGCTGAATCGTCATATTATTGCGAATTTATAGCTGAAATTGCTTCGTAAATGTTTTTTGTTCAGCAGATTGTACAGCAAGTTGCTCGGACTCTTTCGATAGCTGTTGCATAATGTGTGCGATGTTGTCGACTGCTTCGCATGATTCGGACAGTTGCTGTGACTCTAAATCGACCGCTTGCGTAATTTCTGCTACAGAAGCGGATACTTCTTGAGCAGAAGCGGCAAGCTCTTCGGCAACGGCAAATACATCGGTAATATCTCGTTGCATGCGAGCGATCGACGTTTCAATCGATTCAAACGTTTCGCTCGTTTCGACGACTTGCTTTGCGCCTTGCTGAATCGCGGCGTCGTTTTGCTGCATCGACTGTGTAACGTCGCGAATGGCAAGCTGTACGTTTTGGACAACTTGTTGAATTTCAGCAGCGGACGTTTGCGATTGCTCGGCAAGCTTGCGAACTTCATCGGCTACGACAGAGAAGCCTTTTCCTGCTTCGCCAGCGCGTGATGCTTCAATAGCGGCGTTTAACGCAAGCAAGTTCGTCTGCGCAGTAATGGCAGAAATGACTTCGACAATGTTCGTAATATGTGCGGATTGCTCCATAAGCTGTTCCATTTTTTCAGTCGTCGTCGCTGTTTGATCTGTTATATGTACCATCGTTTCTGAAATTGTATGCATCGATTCACGACCGCGTGTTGCACATGTGGACGATTCAATCGCCATTTGCTGTAAGCTGTTCGTCGCCTCCGCAATGCGCTGTACACCACTTGACGTTTCCTCTAACGTAGCAGAGCTATTGTTCGCTGCATCGACGTTATGTTTAGCAAGCTGGAGCACTTGTTGAAGCTGCTTGCTCGTTTGATGACTTTCACTCGTCGACGTTGCAATCGATGAGCGCATTTTCTCTGCAACCGTTTCCACACTTGTCGCATGATCGCTTAGCTGTACAATCATCGTGCGTAGCGATTGCTTCATTTGCTCAAACGCCTCGGCAAGCTGCTGCATTTCATCTTTTGAGCGAATGACAATCGTTTCACCGTTTAATTTTCCGTTTGCCACGTCTGAAACGGCATCGCTTAATTGCACGAGCGGCTTCGTTACAAACTTGCGGAAAAATAGATTCGCTAATGCAATAAAGCCGATTAAGACGAGTACGAGTATGCTGCTCATCCACATCGTACGGTCTGTAATGTTGCCATTAAAGTCATTCGAATAATAAAACATATTTTGCACTTGCGCTTCGACTTCAGCTGTATGAAGCATCATTTGTTTTTCAAGCGGTACAGCTTGCTCACGTAACACTTGAGCCGCTTCCGCCATATTGCCATCATCAATGAATGCGACAGTACGGTTTAACTGCGTCACGTACTCGTCATACGTTTGCTGTAACGCTTCGATTACGTCACGATCAATGACGATGTCTACACGCTTTGCCATTTCCGCAATCGCCGTATCCATTACAGGAATGATCGCCTCATATTCCGCCTTCGCTTGCTCCTCACCAATTAAGTAATGCTGTACGAAGCTAGCACTTTGCACCGCATTCGTTGACAGCTCCGACGCTTCGGACATGAGTGGAACGAGCGCATCAATGACACGTGTGTAATCGTAGTCAATCGTTTTTAACTGATACATAAAATTACCACTTACAAACAAAACAAGTACTAAAATACCGCTAAACATTGCGAATATTTTCCGATTAATCGACATTGTTATCACCTCTACGTTTAAATTTTACATATACTAGTATAAATAAATTATTTAAGTTATTTTTTTACTTGTTTTTGCGTGATGAAAACATTGTGGAACAACGTACATATGTTGCTGCTCCGTTATGACCTCCCTCATATGAACTAGTACGTATGTCTTGAGTGAAAGGTGTCATCATTTTACAAAACTAAAGGAAAATATGTATAATACAGCTAAAATGAATGGAAAGAGGGATATGATGGACGTACAATTTCCAATTGGTAAGCTCGAAGTACCGCCAAACGCAACGACAGACGATGTAAAAGAGTGGGCAGCACAAACGAAAACATATGTTACGCGACTTCGAAGTGTAGTCGATGGACTGACAGAGGAACAGCTGTCCAAAACGTATCGTGACGGCGCATGGAACGTTCGCCAGCTCGTGCATCACATCGCTGACTCGCAGCTCAACATGTACCAGCGCCTGAAGCTTGCATTAACAGACGACACGCCAACCGTCCCAGCGTTCGATCAAGACGCATGGGCAGTAGAGCCAGATACCGAACTGCCAGTTGAAAGCTCGCTTCTTATGTTAGATGGCATTAATCAACGCATCGTTGCACTTGCACAAACGATTACGCCAGAGCAACTTGAGCGCAAATTTATTCACGCTGTCAACGGGGAAGTAACTGTTGCGACAAAGCTGAAAAAGCTCGCTTGGCACGAGGAGCATCATTTAGCACATATTGAAATGGCATTGAAACGATAATGTAACATCGCGTGAAATCGGGAATCAACGTTATACATTCGTTGCTCCTACAAATTAATTCGCAAATCAACATGTTGAATACGTTCACCTCTTTTCGCATTGCCGAGTGATTCGGTCATGCGAAAAGAGGTTTTTTCTTTTTTCTGTCGCTAGCAATGAGCTAAATGACATGCTTTATATGAAAATGTTTAGATTTATATTAGTTCAAGCGTGTTGATTAGCCATTCAACTGGCAGTTCGCGTATTGCGGCTCGCTTTCCTGGGGCTCGGCAACAGATTCAGCTTTATAAAAATGGCTAATCAACAGACCTGATATTAGTTTATTCTTTTTGTTGACAACTTTATGAGGACTATGTATAGTAAGTGTACAGTTATCAGTTTAGTTCTAAACCGACAACTGTACATCATATAAGGAGGGCTTGTTTATGTGTGAAGTAGACAAGCAACTACATGAAGTGGCACAAATGATGAGCAGTCAGACAGGTTTAACAGCAGGATTAACGTAACATTATAGGAGGATTTTTATTATGGCAGACTTATACAAACGATTAGACAAAGATAACGCAGCGGTATTATTAGTAGATCATCAAACAGGTTTAATTTCAGGGTTAGTTCGTGACTACGGGGTAGATGAATTTAAAAATAACGTAATCGCATTAGCGCGTACAGCGAAGTTCTTTAACTTACCGGTTATTTTAACGACGAGCTTTGAACATGGTCCAAATGGTCCGCTCATGCAAGAATTAATCGATTTATTCCCAGACGCACCAATCATCTCTCGTCCTGGACAAATTAACGCTTGGGACAACGAAGATTTTGTAGCGGCAGTAGAAGCAACAGGCAGAAAACAGTTAATTATTGCGGGTGTTGTAACGGACGTATGTGTCGCATTCCCAACACTTTCAGCGATTAACGAAGGCTATGATGTGTTCGTCGTGGCAGATGCTTCAGGTACAGGAAGTAAGCAAGTTGCAAATGCGGCATTAATGCGTATGGCACATGGCGGCGCACAATTAATGAACTGGTTTAGCGTAGCAGCAGAATTACAGCGCGATTGGCGTCATGACGTTGAAGGTTTCGGTGCATTAATTTCGGCACAATTACCTGGCTACCAAAACGTAATGGGCAGCTATGCAGGCGCACAAAAAGACGCAACACAAAAATAAATAACGAAAAAGCTTTTGAGTACGATGGTGCTTAAAAGCTTTTTTTATTTTCATTTATTAGGAAAGTACGTTAGAATGAAGTGATTTATGTAGCAGTAAGGAGATAGTAAAATGACCGAACGAGATAATAAGCGATTGGATTTATTAATTTGGTTTCGCTTATCACGAGTCTATTTGAATAGCTTAAAAGGGTCAAACCAGCATTTAAAACAGTGGGGGCTGTCAGCAGCGCAGTTTGATGTACTTGTACAAGTTGGTATGTCTAAACGAATTTCTCAAAATGAATTAGCGGAAAAATTATTTGTGACAAAAGGCAACATTACGCAATTATTAACGAAGATGGAAGAACTCGATCTAGTAGAACGACAGCAAGAATGGCGCACGAAATACGTTCAATTAACGAAAAAAGGACAAGACGTATTTAATGAAGTGACACCATTACAAGAACGCGTACAGGCAGAGCATTTTTCAGCGTTAAATAAAGAGGAGAAAAAGCAGCTATTAACGCTTTTGAAAAAACTTCAGCAAAACGGTGGCAAATAGCTAGAGCGAAGTCCATTCGCTTGTAGCGGTTTGCTGCTTTTTTCATTTTTTCTTTTTTACGCAATAAATATAAGGATTTTTATTACATAAATATTTTTTTATGGTAATGTTAAGTGAATCGTTGTAATTCTATTAAGACATGCTTAAAAATCCATTCTATGTAAATAGTGATAAGAGGAGTTGCTTTCATGCTGAAAAAAATATTGTTACTGTTAATCTGTACGACTGTTATAACAGTTAGTGCCATTTCCTTAATGCGTTACTTACTCGTAAATGAGGTAGAAAATCACCTTATCGAAGAAGGGTTTGACAAAGATCAATTCGACACGAGTTATTATCGAAATATTTCTTTAAAAGGGAACGACTCTAAACAAGTGAAAGTCATATTTACATCGCAACCTGACTATCATTTTTATTTTTACAAAAATGATGATGCCACAATTGAATTAAGAACGATAAAGGACCTTACGACAAATACACGGCTTGGTACGGCTGAAGAAATGGCGCCATATATAAGCAAAATTCAAGCAAAATAAATCTTTGTACGCATTGTTCATTGCATCATAGTATCTCCCCCCTCTCCTGTAAAACGTTAATTTAAATCGGAATATACAGAGGTGAACAGAATGATTATTCAACATAATTTAACGGCGTTGTATGCATCAAATAAACGGAATGAAAACTGCTAAAACGCTTCAAAAGCTGTCGTCGGGCTATCGAATTAATGGCGCAGCAGATGATGCAGCAGGATTGGCGATTTCAGAAAAGATGCATGCATAAATTCGAGGTCTGGAGAAAGCGCAGCAAAATATTCAAGACGGGATTTCACTCATTCAGACAGCTGAAGGGGCACTTGGATCAATTCATGAGACGTTAATTCGATTAAGAGAATTAGCGATTCAAGCTGCCAATGACACATTAATTGACGCAGATCGTGAGTTGATTCAACAAGAGGTAGAACAAATGAAGCAAGGAATTAATAACATCGCGAATAATACAGAGTTTAATACGATGAAATTGTTAAATAGAGAAAATAGCACGACAACGATTACAACGCCAGGTACTACGGAAACAACTGTTTCGACCATTGATTTATCGAAAGCAACGAGTATTACAATTTATGAAAATACGTTAGGTCAAATCTCTGAAGCTACTTTTATGATTTCAGACTTAGTAAATGGCGTAGAATGGAGTGAGCCACTAAGTGCTCCTAATGGCGAACGATACTTATTTAAAGTGGATTTAACAAATAATACATTTACGACAACTGCGCTTAGACAATACACAGCGCCGTTTAATAATATTACCGGTGTGAGAGTCAATGGATTAGTTGGATATGAAGATACTACTGCTTGGGCATCAGACATCGTTTCGTATCATGGCATTCCTTTAACCTCTTTAAATAATATTTTAGGTTCCAATTTAGATGATCACCCGTCCTTTACAGATACATCGATTAAGGTTCGTTTCGAGTCGAGAAAAAAGACGCCGGACGTTACGACGACGATTACGTTAATTTAGCGACGATGACAGTTAATAATCCGTAACTTAAGATTGCTTTCCACTTCGAGATAGGCTTTCCGTAGGCGGGGGAACTTGATACCAACCGTACCATCCAGCAATTTTGCGCTTAGTGAAAACAA
>NZ_MATO01000095.1 GCF_001700325.1 Caryophanon latum | reverse complement strand
TTGGGGGTTTCCCCCTGTGAGAGTAGGACGTCGCTTCGCACACATAGACCGGTTAAGCATTCGCTTAGCCGGTTTTTTCATACGTTTCTTTAGTTATTACATCACACGTGTTGATTAACCAAAATCATCCAATATCTATTTGATAAAGTTCGCGGTGGAATTCGACTATTTCCTTGAGTCCAATTCGCCATTCAATCGGCAGGGTATCACAAATAAACTGGCGTGTGAAACCAGCGAAAGATAGTCATTTACAGTGCTTTGTCTTGTGACCTTCCGTTTGTAAAAACTTAAGTAATACGTAGGCAATTAATTAACGCTGCGAATAGTTGGCTGTAGACCGCGTTTTTAGTCGTGCCAAATAAAACAGACACATTTAAGTTCTGTTTGATCCAGCGAAAAAAGGATTCAATTGCCCAGCGTTCTTTGTACATGCCAGCGATTTCTTCTGCCGTTACATCGCGAAGATTTGTCACAACACGCACAACATCTCCTTCTTGGCAAACGTTAAATGATACTGATAAATATAGACTATTTGAGAATTCTTCAGATGTTAATGCTTTAACTAGTATTTTTAGTGAATTAATAAAACAAGGCTATTTGAAATAATTTTTTCACTTAAGTAATTTTAGCTGTCGTGTCGTATAAAATTAACTGTACTGTGTAGAATGTTGAGGAAGTTAAATAGCTCGCGTCAATCACCTATTTTATTAAGTGTCATGATTTAATTCAAAACTTGAAAAAGGCACGTATTGAGAATCGTTTGGAGAGTCGTTTAAAGGATTATACAAAGTATAAATTATTAATCATTGATGAAATTGGTTATTTATCAATTGATTCGGAGGATGCGAAGCTATTTTTTCAACTTATTGATGCACGTTATGAAAAGCTGGGGGAACCTTTAGCAAAAATTAAAACTTGTTATCAAAAATCCTTATTTTATTTTGAAACGCTGAATAAAGTAAACTATTTAAAAATTCTAAAGGAAGAAAAAATGATGTATCTATAATAAAACCTTTTGTAAAAGGCTTTATTATAAATAACAGAATGTTTCAGGTCTGTTGATTAGCCATTTATATACAGTGAAATCGGTTG
>NZ_MATO01000094.1 GCF_001700325.1 Caryophanon latum | reverse complement strand
GTGTTTCAGGTTTCTCTGTTCCTTCTGGATTCGTTTCACCTGGTTTTTCTGTTCCTTCTGGGTTTGTTTCACCTGGTGTTTCAGGTTTCTCTGTTCCTTCTGGGTTTGTTTCAGGAATTGATGGTCCATTTGTTTCTGTTTCAACTGTTTTAAATGTTGCAGTTGGACATGTTTTCGAATCGACCGCATCAACAATCGTTACTGTGCCGACTTTTTCTTCTCCAACATATACATCATACGTTCCTGAATTTGTGTCAACTGGAATATCATTTAAGCTCAGTTCTTTTCCAAAAATATTGACTACACTTCCAGCTGGTACATTGTCGCCTGTTACTTTCACATATGCTTGTGTACATGATGGTTGTGGATCCGGCTTTGCTGGTGGTTCTACATTTGCCGGTGGGTGAATTGGAATAATCGGTACAATTGGTCGCTCTTCTGGCACAACTGGTTTCACTGAATGCACGAATGCTTTACAGTCTTCAATTGTAATTTGCGCAACCTCTTCACCTGCTGCCATTACTTGAATAACCGCACCATCTTTGTTCGCTTCATTAAATTCGTTGCCTAGTGGAATCGCGACTGTGCCGTCTTGCGCTACAGTTACGTCTACTGTTACGTCACCGAATGTTAATGTCACCGTTTGACCTGCATATTGTTCACCTAACGTCGCTTCTGCGTAGTCACATGCATGAATTGTCGGTTCAAACGTTCCTTCACAATCAACTAATGTAACCGAACCGATGATGTTGCCATCTACTGTTACTGTTACTTCGCCTTCTGTGAATGGCACGATGATCGTCTTGTCATCTTCTACCGTTACCGTCATTGTCGTACCGTTATTGCTTACCGTTACGTTTGTGCCTGCTGCATAGCCTGGTAATTCGATAATTGCCGCTGTACATGCTGGAGATACGAATGTAAATGTACCTTCACAATCTTCAATGACCATTTCACCAAGAATGTCGCCTGCTGCGTTCGTTACAGTGAATGTACCGTTAATGAATGGCACTGTTGCTTCACCATTCGCATCTACTTTTACAGTAGCTGTTTGTCCTTGTGCATTCGTTAACGTAATAGTTTCGCCTGCTAATTCTGGTGCTGTGAACTCGCCTGCCATACAGCTTGTTTGACCGTCTACAACGATTGATACGCCTGGTGTTACTGGTACAATGACATCTTTTTCACAAGATTCCTCAATTGGTGTACCTGGATTTGTTGGGTTTTCACCGTTCTCTCCTGGTGTACCTGGATTTGTTGGGTTTTCACCGTTCTCTCCTGGTGTACCTGGGTCCGTTGG
>NZ_MATO01000093.1 GCF_001700325.1 Caryophanon latum | reverse complement strand
AGGCTTCAGGCTAAGTGTTGTACGTTCATTTCGCTATATCGATATAATCCCTAAAAATTCCAAACCAAAATGCACCAGTCACCATGTAAAACGGCTTGTGAAACACTTGGGAGAGTAAGGACGAAAAACGGTACTGTGTAAATGGATAACCTTGATTAAGAGGATTAACACAATTAAGGAAACGAAATGAATACTTGATCCCCACATAATGTGTAAATGGATAACCTTGATTAAGAGGATTAACACAGGAATGGCTTGTTTCACTAACGCATCCATTTCCTCCTCAGTGTGTAAATGGATAACCTTGATTAAGAGGATTAACACATAATCAAATAGCTCTCCTTGAACTTTTTCAGTGATCTGTGTAAATGGATAACCTTGAGTAAGAGGATTAACACTCGTCGAAAATGCCGGCGAAGCTCTTAATCGAGTTGCTGTGTAAATGGATAACCTTGATTAAGAGGATTAATACTTTACAGCTTCTAAACATATTTCTTCAGTTTGACTTTTCGGTGAATCGTTTACCTCGCTTTAGAGGATCAAAAAAGACGACCACTTCGTAGCAATACGAAGCAGTCGTCTTTTTTTCGTTTATGTAGCGGGTACGAGGAGGCGGGCGCGTGCAGCCATTGCCTCCTTTAGCAATGTGTAAAAGCAATGTGGAGGGAGGAGGTCGTAGCGTGCGAGCAGCTCGTCCATTTTGTCGAGTGGATCACCGCCGCAAATTTCTTCAATGCGCTCCTTCGTATAGGGCTCGAAGCCGTGTCCGCTAATGCCGTTATGACGTAGATGAATGATGTCGAGTAGCCACGTTGCAGAAAAGTCGCGCACAATTTGCTCAGCGAACGGGCTAGATTGTTGCTCGGCGTGGCGCAAATATCGGAAAAAGTGGCGCGTGACGTTTTGCTTTGGCGTTGGGAGGACGACGTATTGTGTAGCTCCGATTCGTTTGATGTAAGCGCGAGTGCCTTGTACGTCCCAGCCCATTGCGTATAAAAGTACTTCCTCGGCTAAACGGTAGTAAAACGTAATAAAATCAGTTAAATCACTATTCATATATAACTGTTTACAGTAGCTATGAATGTAATAAATGAATGGGCGTTGTTGCTGCTTCGTCATGCCACGCATTAGCTGAATGAATTGTAGCTCGTCTTTTGTTGCGAGCGCATCTGTTGTGAGTACTTGCTCTAGCAGCTGCCAATAAAGATTTGGGTTTTCGGGATGTGTGCCGTTTGCTTGTCCGTAGCTTAGTCGTCGTGCAAACGTTAATAAATGCTGAAGCGTTGTATCACGCTGCTGTAATAAAAGAGACGCGGCAACGAAACGGTTCGAATCGATTAAATGGTGCAACTTATGATACAGCACCTCTTGCTCGCTATGTACGTTTTTCCACGTCGCTGTATCGTGGGCGATGGCGAGTTTTTTTGGGTAATGCAGCGTTAAAAAATGCAGCACCATTTGCACATGCGCCGGCTCGCCGTTTGGAATGATCGTCAACGTAGTATGTTCCTTCGCTAGTGCGTGAAGCGTTTCTTCGATGTAGGCAAGTGGCTCTGTCGGTGGTATGTCTAAATGAAAATGTTCACCTTGCTGAAATGAGAGTTTCATGAATGTTCCTCCTGTAAGTAATGTGCCATTTGCTCGAAAATGAAATCATTTAGCTCTAGCATATTGTCGTCGAGTGCCGAGCCTAAATCTCGCAGCATAATGCGCGTGTCCGCTAAAAAACGCTCAGGCATTTGCGAGCTTTTTGCCGACGTACCGTAATAATTGATGAACAGTAGCTTTGGATCAATCGGTGCACGACTATGCCCGATAACGCTTTGGTTGCGCACATTTAATGCATTGACGACGTTTGCACTTTTAATGTAAAAGTACGTGCCGTAATGATCGTTCGCGTCGCCGCTTTCATACGCATCTTCTAGCTTTTCGATTTGCTTAAATAGTGGCTCGTTATGCTTTGGTTTGCTTTCGTACGCCGCGTAAATGAGCAAGTAATGAATGACGGCCTCACGCGCACGGTAAAAGCGAATTAAAAACGAACTCCAATCTTCCTTTTGCAGCGTTACGTAAATGTGGCGGTACAGCTCCGTAATTTCGGCAAGTGCCTGCTCAGACGATGGTGGTGCGATTAGCTGCTGCAAAATGCTGCTCGTTTTTTGTAACGTCGCGTCGTTCAAGTCCATTTGCTGTATTAAACGGTGCGCCTCGTCAAAATGAAAGTTTAACCGATGCAGCTGCACATATAGCAAATCACGAATATGCGTTGCGTTTGGCAGCGGTTCTAGCATATCAATCGCACTTTCGTAGTCAAACTCATGCAAAAAATGCTGAAAGAGCTGTAGCCAACTCGGGTTTGTCGCCGCCTCCTCATATTGCTGCACGGCGTTAGGATGAATCGTCATAAAGCGTTCTTCAAATGTTTTTGCCCCTTCAATGACAATCGCCTGATCAAGCGGCGTAATCGTATCGCTCATATAAGCAACCGGCATAAACGGCTCATGCAGTGCAAGGCGGTGCATGTAACGATCCACGTAAAGCAATGTTTGGCGAAACGGCATATGCTGCTGCACGAATAAACATTCAACCGGTACATCGAGCAAGCTGTTTCTTTTTTTGCGCGTTGTGCGTAATGTTTCGCATCAACGTTCGTCCACACATAAAGCGCCGTCATTTCGGGTGGAAGCTGTTGTATAAATTGTGTACACTCTAGTTGCTGTAACGTTTTTACGACATGAACAATCATGAAAACTCCTCCTTTGTCACATACCGTTATTGTACCGTTTCACTTAACGGAAAGTAAATATTTACAAATGAGAAGCACGACAACATAAAAATTTACTGTACAAAAACGGTGGAAATTGGTAGGCTAAAGGAAGAAGAAGTGGTGCATTTCATACTGCAAAACATGGTGCAATTTTTGCCCAAAAACGGCAGTCATCATACATATGTTAATATAATAACATTTACACGAAAAACGCTTTGGAATAAGTGTTGTATGCTTATTTCACTATACTGTAATAATGCCTGAAAAT
>NZ_MATO01000092.1 GCF_001700325.1 Caryophanon latum | reverse complement strand
ATACGCGAACTGCCAGTTGAATGGCTAATCAACACGCTTGATTTGACATAGTAATATATGAACCCCACTCGCAAATGTACGCAGTGGGGTTTTATTGCGCATTCTTACACATATCACAGCAAAAATCTTTTATTTCCATTTCATTGTATATTTTGTATTCTTTTTCTTATACAATGAAACTGTAAATATTAAGAAAATTTAAACGAAAAAGGAGCTTCTTCTATGAGCAAACAAACCGCGTTTTACGTCGCTAGTGCTGCATTAGCAAGTACGTTTTTTTTCACAACGCTAGAGCAAGCAGCAGCAAACAGCATCACACCCGAGCCGGACTACACACTACTTCCTGACCAAGCAACTGTCCACACATTCGACTTCGCTAAACATAGTGCCGTTCGTACAATTAACTTCTCCCTCCCAATCGATCCAACAACAATTGACGGTAACATTAAGCTGTTTAACATCGAAACAGGTAAAGAAGTAGCAACAACGATTTCCGTTGATGCTCAAAACAATAAAGCATTAAAGCTCCACGCATCGCACGAGGAAGGCGCACAATATCGCCTGCTCATTAGTAAAAACGTGAAAAGCTACGGTCAACTCGTTTTACCTTTACAGCAAGCAATTCAGTTTAATTATATTGCGACAAATGTCGATGCACCGCAGCCTGTGAATGGCACGATTAACACGATTGACAACGACTCTATTACGATTGATGGTCAAACGTATACAGCGAACAGCAGCCTCGCCGAACTATTTACGAACAATAAAGCCGCACTCGCAGGCGCACACGTTTCAGTTATTGTGAAAGGTTCGGAAATTCAATCGGTTGAGGCAATAAAGCTTACAACAAGCGGCACAAAAAATGCACCTGTTACGTTTAATGGCAATGATGCAAATTTACGAAATACGACGATTACCATTGCCGCGAACAATGTGAAACTCGAACAAGCGACCATTCCACACGTCAACATTATCGGTAATGTTACGAATGTCGAGCTAAACACTTCCATTACAACACTTAATATCGCAACGGCAAGCGACATTGAAGTAACAGGAAGCGGCACGTTACACAAAGTGACGATCGACACACAAAACGACGCGACATTCGCAACAACTGGAAAAATCCAACAAGTGAATGTGTTAAACGAAGACGCACATATAACACTCGGTGCCGACGTAACAATCGGTTCAGTGAAGCTGCCGACAACTAGTACGTTACAGAGCGTTATTACAAATTATGACGACGTGAAAGATCAAGTGAATGTTAACGAAGCTGCGGCGCAATTAGTACCAGTTGCGAACACGTACGGTTTAGCGAATATTGTGTTAGCGAAGCCTGCAACGACAACGCTTTATTACGATTCGTATTTAAATTATTCGAACATGACTCCACTACAAGTTGGCGAAACATTAACAGGCACTGAGAAAAAATGGTCGAGCGATGTGAAAGTACCAGTTCAAATGGATGTAGAATATGTATTATATAAAGTCGATGCAAACAAAGTTGTGACGGAAGCCCTTACCGTTCAAACACATTACGAGCCTCCACTTAACGTGTCTGTTCAAAATAATGTCATTACCGTTCAGCTAGCAGAGTATACGAAAAACTATACACCTGGTTTGCTACTAAGAGATGGCTTATACATTTCAAACGGTACAACAGGAACATTTGTAACGAAGGCGCAATTAGCAGCTTTACCGTTTCAATACACAAAAGATGGTGTCGCCTACTTTACATTAAATGCGCCGAGCGATGTATCGTTTACAGACGGTAAAATTTATTACTACTCCAATAAAGTCGGTAACTATTCGTACTACGTTGGTGCATCGAATATCGAACCAACACGCGATGAAGCGGTTTATACGCAAGCTATTTACGATTTTGCGAACCGACCTCTATCGTCAAAATCAATTAAACTGTTCAACGACTTATTAAAAGAGGCGAATTTTGATAAACAAGAAGTGACAACAACAGACGGTGAAACGTATATTCAGTATGTTTCACACCTTTCAACATTGCCGACGATTGCACCACTATATATTGACGCATTCAAAGAAAAACGATTCAACAAAACAGCAGACATTCAGCAAGTAGTTAACAATATTAATAAAACGTACGCAGCTCCAATTGCACAATATGCATCTTTCAATAATACGATCGATAGTTTATACAAAGTGGATCCGTATTCTTATGTGAGTGGGCAACGTTTACGCGAACACGTAACAGAGCAACATCTGTACGATTTAGAGCGCGACATTTATTTCGACAATACATTACAAACAGACGATAAAGGTGATTTATACGATGAGTTGTCGTCAATATCGTACGAGTTTGACAATAAATATATGTTTTACTATTATGATTTAGCAGAAGATGGCTCGTTAAATGACGGTGTAACAGAAG
>NZ_MATO01000091.1 GCF_001700325.1 Caryophanon latum | reverse complement strand
TAATGCTTCGGCATATGCTTTCCAGCTTGCTTCTGTGTACGCTGCTTCTACTAGATCTTTTGCTTTGTCTACTTCTGTTTGAAGAGCTGTTTTATCCACTGGCACTTCTTTTAGCGCTGCCTTTTTCTCTTCCAGCACTTTTAAAGCTGCATCTACTTCTTCTGCATACGCTTGCCAGCTTGCTTCTGTGTATGCTGCTTCTTCTAAATCTTTTGCTTTGTCTGCCTCTGCTTGAAGAGCTGTTTTATCCACTGGCACTTCTTTTAACGCAGCCTTTTTCTCTTCTAATGCTGTTAACGCCGCATCTACTTGTGCTTGCGTTGCGTTTGCATCAGCTAATACGTCGTTTGCTTCGGCTAATGCTTCCTCATATGCTTGCCAGCTTGCCTCTGTGTACGCTGTTGCTGGCAGCGTCGGGATCGGGATCGTATTTACGGATGCCTGAAGAGCTGTTTTATCCACTGGCTTCTCTTTTAAAGCTGCCTTTTTCTCTTCTAATGCTGTTAACGCGGCATCTACTTCCGCTTGTGTTGCGTTTGCGTCTTGTAAAACACCTTTCACCGCCGCTAATTGTGTAGCAAATGGCGCCCATGTAGACACTTCATAGTATTGTTCCTTTAAACTACTAGCTATATTGTATACTTCCTCTAATGCAGCTTTGTCGATCTGCTTCATAAACGTGAAGTAGCTAGCATCGCTTAACTTGCTGTTATGTATTGTCACGGTGTTCGTTTTTTCGTCAATAGCGAATACTTGCGTGTCAGTAGTAAATGCTGGGTCGTTGTTATGTACGTACAAATATAACTTCGCATCTTTCGGCATAATGCCATCTACCTTCAACGTAATCGTTTGCTCGTTCCAATTTGCACTTTTATCTACCTTAAAAATACGCGGCATCATCATAGCCGATTTTGTATCCGCATTTTTATTCGCTATAGTAGCCGGTAATTGCATATTGTTTAATGGAACAGTGAAATCCTTTGCTGCGTTGTTATCACTAAATGTGAAAAACGTCTGATTGTCTATTTCACCTGTATTATCTTTATTGGCAATTTTGATTTCATCGCCTAATGCAATTGTCACGAACGCATCTTTTTGATTTGATTTCGATTGCTTTTGGTACAGTGCCCCTGCATCGTCGCGTCCAATACCTGTGATGCTCGCGCCGTAACCTTCATTATCATTTGCCGACCACATAATCGTTCCATCGCTCGCAACATAATCTGTCGGCTGGTTGTCTGGACTTTTAATCGTTAATCCGTATTTCAAGCCTAAATAACTGTTGATCTTTTGACGCTCTAGAGAATCAAGCTCGCGATTGAACAATAGCACTTCGCCAACTAATTCTTTATATTGGCCCATATGTGTGGCACCGACATAATAGCGTTCACTTCCCTTCCCTACTAAATCCAACCCATTTGAATTCGTCTTCTTTAGTATATTACCGTTTAACGCCAATGACATTTCATCTAGCTTAGTTATTACATTTAATACGTCAATGTTTGAAACAGGTGGATTGGATACTACTAGGTTTGCTGTGCTACTAAAATATGTACGAATTTCACTTGTACTGTATTCTTGCTTTCCAGTTTCGTAGTTTCCACCAAACTCCCAAGGCGCTACATCCGACGTCGTTTTCGGTGCTTGTACAGAAAACACCTCACGTACTTGATCGTCTAAATTAAATTGCTTAGTTTCATATAAACTTGTGAACGCATAGTTAAAGTTCAACATCTTCGTCGTATCATGCTTTTTAAATAAATAGTCTTCATATGGACTATTAATTAACTGATTGTGTGGTACCCAGCTTCTTGTCACATTGGGTGCTAAATCCTTTAGCTCTGTTACTTGACCCTTCGTATTGACTTTCCCCTGATCCACACTTTTTTCTAAATCTACCCACGATGTCAGTCCTGTACTTACACCGCCAGGATACGGTGTAGCTGGAACTGATTCAGTTTCTGCTGCTGCTTGCTGTGGTAAGCCGACTGATGCACTACTGACAACTAAAGATGCCGCCAAGAAACTGTTAGCAGATCGCTTCCAAATTCGCTCATGTTTTGTTTTCTTCATAAAAATTCCATTTCCTTATATATTTTTAGATTTTACACTTTCAACTATTTATCGATAGCGCAAATTCTCCATATTGTATCACAGAAATACAATAAAATTCTAGTACATATTAAGTGTTAATATGGATTTTTACACTACTTATGAGTAAATTTTAACTAAATTTCTTTTTTAATTCGCAACAAGCACATCTATTGTCTTATAAGATAAAAATATTCGTCTAATCTCTTAAATTTAGCTCTCCATTAGTATCACTTGCTCTATGCTAGTCGTTTATAGGCTGTTAAAATCGAGACGACATTGTATGTAAACACTCAAGCCTCCTAGTTATTTTTTACGTCCAACAGTATCACTTTCATCCTCAGCACAATATAATTAGAGTTTGCAAGCTACATTGAGATCGATGTCTTCCTACACAAGCGATCGAACAGTTCGACAAATTAAGCTCTTTTTTCATTTGTCCTTGAATAAGGGACCATATTAAAACTAATGATTTTGTTTTTAAGCACCATTTAGGAGAAGATCACACTAATTATGTAACAGCACCCGTCGTTCATTCAGTTGAAGTATTACCGATGCTCTAACACTAACAATCTATGTAAATGCAACGGACGATCATTCAGACATTGCTTCAATCGCAGTATTTTTCCGATCTTCCGTGACGAACTAAATACTATTCGCAGATTTAAGTGACTTTACACATCACGTCTTTCACTCTTTATACGAAACACACAATTATGTTATATTTCGATTTTTGACCTACTATTGCATCGAAATTCAAATTTTCAATATGCTCGCTGTTTTGTGACATCCCCTGAATATTGCTATACTGAAACAAAAGGGGTGATGGACATGTTACAAACGCTACTACATTGGATTGAGCGCGAAAATCGTTCGCTCGTCATTGGCATTTCGGGGCATGATGCAGCAGGAAAGACGACGTTTACGAAGCAATTGGCGGAGCAGCTGTCTGGAGAGGTGGAAGTGCTGAATACGGATACATATATTATGAGCGCGAACATTCGTAATTATACGATCGTGCCATTTACGTATGAAGGTGCTTCGTATACATCAAAAATGACGGCGTGCCATCCTGGAGCACATTACGTAGCCGCATTAGAGCGCGACATTGCGATGCGTAAGAGTGATGAAACAAAGACGAAAATTAATCCGTATTACGCACAGCACGACTTACCGCAGAAGCGTCGCATTACGATTGTCGAGGGGATGACGGTTGCGTTTGCGAATGCTGAGCTTTTCGATGTACGCCTTTATTTTTATACCGATCGTGAAACAGCATTTCAGCGACGTGCAAGCAGCGGCGAAAATGGAGATGAGTTAAAAGCTTCGTACGACAACGACCGCATGCAGTACGAGCTGTTTATGCATCCGTATAGCGAGCAGTTTGATGTCGTTATGAAAAGTACGATTGACCAGCCGTGGATTGTTGAAAAAAATATGCTCGTTTAAATGGAGGAGCACGTGCATCAATGCGCCTGCTCCTTTTTGTTGTTATACTGCTGTAGAAAGGATGATGAAGATGATACAAACAATGCTCGAATGGATTGAGCGTGAAAATCGTTCGCTCGTCATTGGCATTTCAGGGCACGGCGCAGCAGGCAAGACGACGTTTACCGAACAGCTCGTTGAACGACTACCATTTGATGTGAACGTACTCAATACCGATCCATACATTGTTAGCTCCGATATTCGCAAATATACGATGATGCCGTATACATATGAAGGTGTAGCGTACACGTCAAAAATGACCGCATGCCACCCTGCTGCACATTTTATACCTGCACTCGAGCGCGACATTGCAATGGTTCATAACGGTCTTGATGTAATGACGATTGATGCACATTACGCGCCAAGCGAACGATTACATCGAAAGCACCGCATTACGATTGTGGAAGGAATGTCCGTTGCGTTTGCGCATGCTGACCTATTCGATGTACGCCTTTATTTTTATACCGATAGCGAAACGGAATTTCATCGCCGCGCCAGCCGAGATATTACCGAACGTGGCATGAAGCTCGATTATTTAAAAGCATCTCACAACGACCGCCGCATGCAGTACGAACTGTTTATGCATCCGTATAGCGAGCAGTTTGATATCGTTGTAAAAAGTACGATTGCACAGCCGTGGATTGTTGAGAAAAATACTTTTTCTATATAGATTCACTAGCGTCGCATAAATGTTAACCGAATTTTAAATTTACTTATTT
>NZ_MATO01000090.1 GCF_001700325.1 Caryophanon latum | reverse complement strand
CGTAAGCCGCGACGTAGGAGCGGTGCGGAGGCTTGAGCCGAGCCTCGTTCGCATTCTAAATTTCAATCATCTTGTATATATGTACAATCAAAAAGGTGCACGACTCGTCAAACATGACTTGTCGTACACCTTTTTTACTTACTTATATTTCTCTTTTGATTGCTCTACTTGCTTAAGTGCTTCTTCGACATCGACGTTTAATGCATCCGCAATTTCCTCTGTCGTCGTACCTGTTTCACCGCGTGGGTCTAAGCCCGATTCAAGCGCTGCTGCTTTTTCCTCAGCTGTTAACGGCTCCTCTTCTGTTGAAGCAGTACCGTCATCTGTCGGTGGCTGCGGCGTCTTCGTTGGCACGGCAGCTTTTACTTTTTCAACGAGCGGCGTTACTTTATCCGTTAACGGCTGCGCTTTTGCAGCTAGCTCTTTCGTTTTATCAACAGCTGTTGATGAAAGCTCAGCTGTTTTTTCTTTCGCTTGTGCAGATAATTCTGCTGTCTTTTCCTTCGCCTGCGCAGATAGCTCGGCGCTTTTATGACGAAGCTGCACTGCTTGCGTCGATACGTCATGGCGTAAATCGCGCCCTGCTTTCGGTGCAAGTAACAATGCTGCAGCTGCTCCGATGATCGCTCCGGCAATGGCGCCGAACACGAAATCTTTTGAGCTTGCCTCATTTGCATAAACTGGGTCTACTGTGTACTCATTTGGATTATTTGAATGTTTTGTCATGAACAAAGTCCCCCTTAAGCATAGTTGTGTAGAACATTATTTATTTGGTGTGTGTACTGGGTTTGCTGATGTTGTGAATTGTACATCTTGCCCGTCGATTACTTTGCGCTTTTTCCATTTGTCGGCTAAGCCCATCGCAACGCTACCCCATTGTACAACTTGCGCTACTTTTTCATCGTTTTTATTTACTTCTGATGAGATTGATGCTGTTACGCGAGAAATTGATTGGTTTAAACCTGTTACCGATTCACCAATGCCTTTCACAGCTGAAACGACCGTGTTCATTTCTGAAACTTTATGCTGAACGTCTGCTGCTAAATCGTTTGTTTTTGCAAGTAACGTCGTCGTCTCACGCGTAATGCCTTCCATTTGGCTTTCAATGCCTGCAACTGTGCCAGCCATGTTGTCTAACGTTTTCTTTACCGAGAATAAAGTTGCCGCTAGCCCGATGCAAAGTACTAAAAATCCGATTGCCGCCACAAGTGCCGCAACATATAAAATCCATTCCATACGAGTAACCTCCTAATTCATGTCTATTTTTTATTTTTTCCACATATCATCCAAAATTTCCTGCAACATTTGAAAAATAACAGCTTATTCATTGCTGACTAAGCTGTTATTTGTTTCGTTTACATTAAACGTTCGTATTTTGCAGTAAAGCTTCAAATGCTTGCTGATATTTCGTCACATCACCAGCACCCATAAATAAGTATACAGCGCCTGCGTGTTGCTGTAATACTTTTACGTCCTCTGTTAAATGTGTCGCATCGTTACAGCACGCGATTAAATCATGAATCGTTAAGCCGCCCTGCTTTTCACGTGCTGAGCCAAAAATATCACATAAGTACACTTTGTCTGCGCCGTTTAATGCATCGGCAAAGTCTTGTAAAAACGCTTCTGTACGCGAGAATGTGTGCGGCTGGAATACCGCAATCAGCTCACGTTCAGGGAATTTTTGACGAGCCGATTGAATCGTTGCACGAATTTCTGTTGGATGATGTGCGTAATCATCAATCAGTGTATTATTCCCAATGTCTGTTTGCGTAAAACGTCTTTTTACACCTTTGTACGTATTTAACTGCTGCTGAACGATATCAGCTGGAATTCCTTCATAATGACATAAAGAAATAACCGCTAGCGTATTTAACACCGTGTGATCTCCAAATAGCGGGATGTGGAAACGATGGTAAAACTCATTGCGCACGACGACATCAAATGACGTACCTGACGTCGTTTTCTCAATGTTTGTTGCTTGGAAATCATTTTGTTCACCGAAGCCATAATAAACAACGGGTACGTTCGCTTGAATACGCTGTAAATACTTATCGTCGCCACATGCGATAATGCCTTTTTTCACTTGGCGTGCAAGCTCTTGGAATGCGCTATACACATCCTCAATATCCGAAAAGTAATCTGGGTGATCAAAGTCGATGTTCGTCATCACCGCGTAATCTGGCTTGTACGCAAGGAAGTGACGGCGATATTCACACGCCTCTAATACGAAGAACGACGCACCTTCTTGACCTGAACCTGTACCGTCACCGATTAAATACGACGTTGGCTCATAGCCGCGTACAACGTGACTCATTAAGCCTGTCGTTGACGTTTTACCGTGCGCACCAGTAATGGCGATCGACGTGTAGTTGCTTAAATAATCGCCTAAAAATTTATGATAGCGAATTACTTCAACGCCGAGCTCTTTTGCACGTACAATTTCCTCATGCTCATCAGGGAACGCGTTACCAGCGATGATCGTCATGCCTTCACGAATGTTGTCTGCGTTAAACGGTAGTACCGTCATGCCACGGTCAATTAATGGTTGCTCTGTAAAAAAATATTGTTCAATGTCAGAGCCTTGTACATCAAAGCCTGAATCGAATAAAACTTGGGCAAGTGAACTCATCCCTGAGCCTTTAATGCCTGTAAAATGAAATAATGTCATAACGCTAAACCCTCCGTGGGAATAAATCCCTTCTATATACGTCACAGCTATGCTGATTTTCAGTATTTTCGATTAACCATTATACCACTAATTCGAAAAAGCGCGAGCCGTTCATACAATTAATGCGTCGTCTTTACTTTTTGAGCGGTATACAGCTTTTTATAGAAAATGTCGTGCTCACGAAAATTTACGATTGAGCTCGTCCTCTGTAATGAGCACGTCGCGTCGGTTCCCTTTTTTCGGCTCAGAAATATAGCCATGCGCTTCTAACTTCTCTATTAGCGGCGCGGCTTCGCTCGAGTTTAAGTGGAATTGACGCTTAATCGCTGTAATCGACGCTGATTGACGCTCATATACGAATCGACAAACAGCTTCAAATAAATCATCTACGCTTTTTGTAACAGCTGCTTCGTTCGTCGCTTCGTGCTGTTCACTTAATGTTGATTCGGATGCATCGTTCGTTAACACCGGCTCATCTAAACGTTCTTCTTCAATGATTTCACCTTCAAACGACGTTGTTGCATGTTCTACATCTGTAGCAGACGCTTGCTGCTGCACCGCTTCGGCTTCTTCCGGCTGTTTTTGCACCTCATCTGTATGCTGTTCTATGACCGGCTCCTGTTGCGGCTGTACATCGTCTTTTGATTCCACAGTTTCTTCCAACTTCGCTTCGTCTTTTGATTCCACAGTTTCTTCCAACTTCGCTTCGTCTTTTGATTCCGCTGCTTCTTCCAACTTCGCTTCGTCTTTTGATTCCACAGTTTCTTCCAACTTCGCTTCGTCTTTTGATTCCGCTGCTTCTTCCAACTTCGCTTCGTCTTTTGATTCCACTGCTTCTTCCAACTTCGCTTCGTCTTTTGATTCCGCTACTTCTTCCAACTTCGCTTCGTCTTTTGATTCCGCTGCTTCTTCCAACTTCGCTTCGTCTTTTGATTCCGCTGCTTCTTCCAACTTCGCTTCGTCTTTTTGTTTCGGTGCTATGTTATGTAAAGATGGCATGCGAATAATGTCTTGCTCCAGTACGTCTGGATGCATCATCAATTCTGGTGATGCTGGCTCTACATAATCGTTTGCTTCAACGGTTTCAGGCTGCTCCTTCGCTAAACGTGCTTCACGTACGTGCGGTAATTCTTCATATGCATATTCAACCGTTTGTAAAATACTTTTGTTCGTCAATACTTTTTGGCGCTTCGACGTTTGAAGTGTTTCTTCTACAGATGGCTCAACTGGCTCCTGCTGCTTATGCTTACTTAACAGCTCGTTCATCGTGCTTAACTCTTTTGCTGCTGGTTTTTGCACAGCTGCTGTTCGCTCACCGTAACCGAAAATCGGTGATGGCACGACAGATGGTACGAAGCGGCGATGCTCAAACGATGGGTCTTCCTTTATTGCTCGCAGCGCTGACACCGGCTCTTTTTTCTTTTTGCCAATCGGCGCAATCGCACGTGGCGGCTTTTGCTTTTTGCGATGAATGCCTAGTTTTCGATCCTGTAATACGCCGCGAAGCCCTGGTGAATCTGGTTCTGGCTCTAATACGATGTTCAATAAATCCACTTCTGCCGCTTTTTGCTTTTGTTGCTGAACGCGCTCTTCACGTCGCTCTGGTATCGGTGGTGGCGGTACCGTAAATTCCTCGTTATCTGGAATTAAAGGGAAACGGAATGCACCTGTTGTTTCCGCCTGTTGCTGCGCCTTTTCTACGATGTCTTGTAATGGATCAGACATTGTAAATCGTTGTTGTAAATTCGGTGGTGGTAAAATCGCTTCTTCTTGCGGCTTTTTTACCACAGCTTCTTGTTCAACATTTTTAGGCTGCTCAGAATTATCGAGTAATTCTTTATGCGTAAACAATTGATTAATCTTTTTCAACCATTTCATATGCAGTCACTCATTTCTATCAGCTTACAATATTAGCAACGTCTCATGCGATTCGTTTGCCGCTTTTAGCATAACATAAACTAGGAAACGTTTTCATAAAACACTATAAAAAAGTGTCAAAAAATGACGTGTACGCTCGCGGCGAAATCGCATAGGAAGCTACACTATAAAATATACAACAAGTTCCTTCTCCTTACTACTAACAAAACGACAGAAAAAAAACCATCCGAAGCACTTAGCTAAAATGTACCCTATACGATAGACACTTTGAAAAAAGACTATC
>NZ_MATO01000089.1 GCF_001700325.1 Caryophanon latum | reverse complement strand
TTCGATTTAACGCATTAAATTATTTTAATGCGACACTAGTGATATAGATTGTGAATATATTTTAGTGCTTTGTTAATCGGCTCTCCACACCGAGGCAGGCTTTCCGTGGGCGTGGCTCGAGCCTTTAGTCTCGCGCTCACGCTTTTCCCGTTGGAGTCTGCCTCTTGTTTCGAGCCTCGTTCGCATTCTAAATTTCACTCACCCTATACATGACAATAAAAAACAAGTGAACTTTCATAATCTATTAGAAAATACTACAAGTTTTACACAACATTTGTAAAGGTCGATTTTCCATTTTGGAAGATCGACCTTTATTTTTAATACAATGTGACATCCTCATAATCAAATGATGATAATGGGGAGCCACCTACATCAGATATTTGTCCAAAGTTATCCCCATGTAATGGACTATATTTAATTTCTACAGACGTAGCATTTTTTAATCGCTCATATAATTTTTTCACATATTGATCGTTGCGCTCTCTCCATAAATCAATCCTTAATGTATTTTCAGATGCATATATTAAAAACCCTCGTAATGCATATTCTACACCGTCTACTTTTACAATAAAGCCACCTGTGTATTGCTCATAACGGAATTTCATTTGTGAATCAAAAGTTAAATGAAATTCTCCATCCTCTTTCCTATACACAATATTTTGAGGAGTTGTGTCTACAATTTTACTAAAATCTTCTGTTATACCTTTTGTTAATGTTGTATTTATTACATCAAAACTATAACTCACAAGATTTGGTTTATTAAAATGAATCGTGACCGCAGATGCTTCATTTAATTGTAATCTTTCATCAAACATTAAAGTGTAACGATTAAAATTTATCCCTTTACTTGTAATCAATCTCGTCGGTTGTTTCACACCAATTTCTGTAGTAATTGAAAAATCTTCTACTGTTAGTTGATTACTTGATTCTCTATGATTAATACCTGCAACTACGTCAATGCTTAGATTTTTGGCATCATGTCCAACACTCACTCGATCAATTGTTATTTCACCTGAATTTATGTGATATTTATCTTGCCCATTCATTGGAGAAAACAAATGTTTATGAATAGATGTATCTGTAATTCCCGTTCCATTATATGAAATTGTATCTCCCACATTAACACCAGTTACATTCAATTCAATATATGAAGGAGGCTGTTTCATATCTTCATAGTTATAATGTTTCTCAATACTTGTTATGCTTCCATTTGATAATTTAAAATCTTCTACTTTGAGATTATTAACTTCTGTATGTTCACTAAAATGCATATATATTTTATTTCTATCTTTATTAGTATTGACTAACATAACATGTGGTGCTGTATCATCATATGTTTTTAAAGGAGAAAATTGAATATGCTTTAATACTACACTTCCAATTTCTTTATCATATAAGTCACTCACTACAAAACCAATTCGAATTTCTTTCGCGCTATTTCGAAGTGCTCGTCCTGTGTTAAAAGATGTGACTTCATTTGCCTCTATTTCAACATTTGCCCATGCATACGTTTGAAATATTATATCTGGGTCTTCTGCATAACCACCTATTACACTTTTACGCGTCAATTCACTTCCTTCAAATCCAGAATCTACAACCCAGTAAATTTTTGTTCGCATAGTTGTCTTCACATCGACATGAATCATACCATTGACAATACGTACTTTCGGGTAGCCTGGTGCGAAGCGGATATCGTTGCCGTCTTTGTCAACTTCCATAATGTTTCTTGACAAAATGTTAATGTTAAACGTTTTTGATTCACCATCTACTGTTGCTGTAAGTGTTACAGGTGTGTCATCATCGCCGCGCATAATGTCACCTGTTGCTACGTTAACGGCGTCACTGCTTGTTGTCCATACAATCGTTTTGTTCGGGAAGTTCGCGTGCGATGTTAGTAAGTTCAGCTTGTCGCTTACGTAGCTTGCGTCGTTATTGTTGCCAAGGAACATTTGCTCAATCGCCTCAAAAATTGTCGTCGGTTCTGGCTCACCGATTATAACGTCGCCTTTAATAATAAGGCTGTCAGGTGCTTTTATTTCGTCGATGTGTCCGTTCACTGTAATGTTTGGTTTGTTCGCCTCAACCGTTAATGTAGAAATGTTTCCATCAATTACGATTGGCTGGTCGGCAATGTAGCTTGCAGGAATCGTTAGCTGTTCAAAAACGCCACCTGTTAACGATTGATCCACGAGAATCGCACCGCTTTGTAATACGGTTGCCGCAATTTCAGTGGCACCTGTTGCTAAAATGCGGATTTTGCCATCTAGCTTTTGAACAATCAGTGCGCCTTTGACGTCTACGCTATTAAAGAAAACCGTATTCTCGCCGCCACCTTTTGCGTATACGTTGCCCTTGATCGTTACTTCATCAAGCGTTACGTCGCCACTACCTACCGCTTCATCAATCGCAAGGTCACCTGTAATCGTTGCGTTTTTTAACGTTACGCCGTCCGCTTTAATCAGAACGTCGCCTGCAATCGTTTTTCCTTGCAAATCGTATGTACCCGCTTCGTCGTACACTTCAGAAGCAACTCGAAATTGCATGCTTACCGCTTCCGTTAATGGGCGGTTATCGCTTTTTGCTTTCACTTCTTCTGTAAGAGTAATGCTGTATATGCCTGGTGCATAATCGTTTTGAGTTGTAACCGTCATTTCCGTAAGTTCTTTATTGTATGTCACCCTTTCAAGTTCTTGCATTGTCCCGTCGTCTCGATTAATTTCAAAGCTGACTGGTGTAATTGTTAAAGGATTCACCGCTTCACTAAATTCAATCGTCCATGCTTTTGCTGGATCGACTGCGGTTTTCATTTCAAACGTTTGTTGTGCATGCGTCGGGCTCATGCCAGCAAACGCGGCAAGTAGCACGACGATCACACTCATCCATAGTTTTTGTTTCATCTGTTTTCCTCCTTGTTTGTTTTACTCTTTCTTACTACTCAGCTTAATGAGAAACGGAAATAGAACAATGAATACGATGCTAATGTATCCTAATACGGTCATCATATTTAACATGTTCGATGCGATGTATTGCTGCTCGTTGCAGTTTGGACATGCTTTCCCGTCCTTTGAAAACGCAATTGCTAGCACATCTTTTGCCGACCATTTCTGTTGACAGTTCGCGCATTTAGCCATTTCATTCACCTCCTTGAACATCATTATACAGGAATACCACTAGTTCATCTCATTTTTTCTATTAATTGGATTATAACGATAAAAAGCTGTGCCGCATGTTTCGCGACACAGCTTTTGTCGTTATTGAATAGTTACGTGTTCGTGAAAATCCTTAATTCTTCCTTCCATATCATTCGTTTAGTTGCTGCTGATGTGCTTGCCAAAGAGCGTGCTCCTTCGCCTTAGGAATACGATAACGCTGCTCGTAGCGACATACGTTACATGAGCAATGCACCTTCCCTTTACTAAGCTTCCCCACAATCGGCAGGCGCTCTACATGCAAAATGCGCTGGATAATGTCGAGCTTTTTGCGAATCGCTCGCTGTCGTTGCTGTCGCGTATAAGCGCGTGTACGTTTCATCATAACATCCACTCCCTTGAAAGAAGCTAAGCTTGCAAGAAACGTCAAGGGATCATTGCAATTCCTACAAGCTTAGCGTCGTGTGGAATCGGAAAATATGTGACACGTGCTTGCTCCTTTCGATGAGGTTTTGTTTAATGTAACAAAGAAAAAAAATACGGAACTAAAATAATTGTCGTTTACATGTTACGCTACACACATTTATGAGAAACTGCTTGTAACTTTCGATTATGGATTCGATGGTATCGCTTCACTCTCACCAATTTAATGCTAAAAGTAAAACGCATAAAATTATGAAATCTTAACCAATGAAGAGCTATTTATGAACGTCCTGTCGTTAAACCCAACAAATTTGGTTGCCTTTATCAGCAAAAAGAAATATGCCTTGTATGTTTACATGTCACAAAACAAGACTATAGACCTTATAAATAAAAAAAATACATCATTCACAATTGCCTAAATAGCAATATTTTAGAATTTTCTGCATAATAAACATGGACATAGACCGATATTAATAAAGTATTTACCATTTTAGAAAGGGGTTTAATGTATGTCGATTAATAAACGTATGATCATTTCTTTCGGCACTATTTTATTATTTGTTCTCATCATTTGCGGAACATTTATTTATCAGCTTAATAAAGTAGATAATTCGTATACGTCCACGATTGATTCGTTACTACCCGTTTTAGAAAATGCGTCGAGTATTTCAAGCGACAGCATTCGTGCGACGTATTACATGCAAAGCTATTTAGTAGCAGATGATAGTAACCTTGCTGCATATGAGGAAACGATGACAAATTTGCGCTCGCTCATAGATAGCGTCATTGTGACAGCGAAAACGGACGAGGCACGCGCAGTCGTTGGCAATTTGCAAAATGCATTTGCGGAATATGATGTGCTCATGAAGGACGTTATTGAGCAAAAGCAAGCAGGCAATGATGCGGAGGCGCTATCTTTATTTCAGCTTGACGGTGAGGACGTAACCGTTGCTGTAACCGACGCGGCAAAAGTATTTGAATCGGGGCTCGTGCAAGTGTTTGAAAACTCTACAACGGCGAATGCGCGTGATACGACATTAACGATTATTTTAAGCTTCGTGCTCGTAGCGATCATTGTCGTAACGATCGTATTCGTGCTGTACTATATGCGCCGCGTCATTACCATTCCATTGACGCGTTTAAATGAATCGGTGAAGCTCGTAGCAGACGGGCAGCTGACAATTCCTGACGTCCCAACTTCAAAGGACGAAATCGGCTTGCTTTCTACGTCGTTTAACTCGATGAAACATTCGTTGCAGCAAGTTATTTCGACATTAAAGCAAAGTTCATTAAACGTACATCACTCTGTTGCCAACATGAGCGAGACAGTCGAATCAACGACGGAGCAATCAAAGGATATCGAATCGAGCGTTAGCCACGTGCTGCAGCTTGCTAATCGCAACAGTGCGACGGCGAATGACTGCTCGATTGCGATGGATGAAACCGCAATGGGCATTCAAAAAATTGCCGAGGCGACGCAGCATTTACAGGAGCAGGCGATGCATTCTGTGCAGCTTTCTTCTACAGGGCAAAATGCCATTTCCGACGTATCGCTGAAAATGGACGAAATTTCAAAGCATGCGGACGAAACGACAACGCAAATTCAGCAGCTCGCCCAGCAATCGACTGAAATTACAGTTATCGTACAAGCGATTACAGACATTACGGATCAAACGAACTTACTGGCGTTGAATGCTGCAATTGAAGCGGCGCGTGCTGGTGAGGCTGGTAAAGGCTTCGCGGTCGTGGCCGATGAAGTTCGCAAGCTTGCTGAGCAATCGAACGCTTCGGCTAGCCAAATTCGTACTATTATTGAACAAATTCAGCAGGCGACATATGCGATGGAGCAATCGATTGTGAAAAACAACGCCTCTGTTGCAGAAGGTGTTGAAACGATTCATCAAGCAGGCACAACGTTTAACGACATTTCGAATGCGATCAATACAATGCAAGATGAAATTAGTGACGTTTCGGCTATTACCGAGCAGCTTTCGGCATCTGCGCAGGAAGTGTCTGCTTCGGTCACTGAAATTGCTGAGGCGATCGGGCATGAGTCGACCGAGCTACAGGAAGTATCGACGAAAATTCAAGACGTGCGTGCGACGATTACAGAGCTTGAGCATATGTCCTCGACGCTGACGAAGCACGCATCAGAACAAGATCGCATTGCTGAGCGGTTTACTGTAGACGACGATGCGCCGCGCCCGTAAAAACTGAATCTTTTTCTCCCCCCTTATCGTATAATAGCTATAAGATAGGGGGCTTTTTTATGATTGCATTATTTATCGTTGCCATCTTTTTATGCGTTTTATCATTCGGCATTCATAACTTAAAATGGCATTTTTTAATTTCGGGCTACAACACATTATCACCAGAGGATCAACAAAAAGTCGATATTAATGGGCTTAGCAAAACGACGGCGGTTATATTATATGTTGTCGCAGCTTGTATTGCCGGCTTAGGCATCGCCACTTGGCAAGAAATCGACTGGCTCGTGCCGACAATCATTTTACTGCTCGTCGCGTTTTCAATCGGCGCTTCCATTTACTCGCGCCGCTATTCTAAAAACGTATCAAACAGTAAGCGCAAAAACAAAGTGGCGTCAATCATTCTCGTCGTAACATTCGTCGGCGTCGCCATTTTACTATACTTCTCAACGCAAGAAACGAGCGTATTAACGACGGACGACACGCTGACGATCGAAGGCATGTACGGCGACACATTCGCATGGGACGAGCTTGAAAATGTGCAGCTTGTCAACGAGCTACCTGCGATTTCACTGCGCACGAACGGCTCGGCAGTCGGCTCTGATTTAAAAGGTCATTTCAAGTTTGAAAATGGCGACAAGGCGATTTTATTCGTCGACAAAAGCGCCCCACCGTTCATTACGTTTACCGCAAACGACAAGCTGTATTACGTGAACTTTAAAAACGCACAGGATACGAACGAGTTGTATGACACGATGGAGATGCATATCGAAAAATAATTATTGACCGGCTTCATTTAAATGGAGTCGGTTTTTTTGTGCATTTGTCGTTCATTACTGTAAGCTGGAGTTGACGCATAAAAGTTGCTCGAAACAAGTACCTCCACGTGAAAAGCAACTTTAAATTATTGTGAAGAGCCGCATTTGTGAGATAATAGAAAAAAACAATTGCATGAGGTGAATCGATGAACGTTCGATTAGAAGGAAATGTGATTTACATACATAACACGCCGTATGAACTAGACACTGCGTTTGCCGAGCAACTGACGATGACGCCGCTTCCTGCATTTTTCCAGGCGCCAGTTGCAACTAACTCCGATCACGTAGAGCATATAGATGATGTGTTTGCGTACTTCGGCGAGCGACAAATGCCACTTGTAATGCGCCAGCACGCAAACGGGCATCGCGCTTTGTTTTTTGTCTCAAAAGATGCAGCATGTGGCAACGCTTATTTACAACGTGACGTGCTCGGCTCGATTACGAATGCAGCAGGTGCGCCGTTTTTCAATGCGGCACTAGAGGCACAAATTGTTGAAAGCGTGCATGAAGCGTTACGTGCGCTCGGTTATTTTAGCGATGCGGAGTTTGTGCTATTTGAGGCGATCATCGCTCCGTATTCGCTGCAATATGACGTGGCAGCTGTATTAACGTTTGCGGAACACGAAATTGCGGCACGCCACGCGGAGCTACAGCTTGCCCCACCGCATTTGAAGGACGTTTATACGGAGCGTTTTCGCAATGCGATTTGCTTTGAGGCGACGCTCCACAATTATCATTGGTCATTTGATGCGCGGACGATTCAAATTGCGCCGCTTCAGCTCGTAGCAACAAGCCGCGAAACGTTTTTCGACGCACCGGTGACGACGCATATCGATTTTGCGAAGCAGCTTGCGGCATTTGCGCCATTTGTGGACGTGCCGCATATGCTCATTGAAACGGAAGCTGACGAAATGGAGGCAATTGCTCGCTGGACGGAATGGTCGGAGCTTGGCGTTGTCGGGGCAATTGTCGAGACGCTTGAGCCGACGACGCGTATGATTGTGCGCGGTCGTGAATATTTGCGCCTTATTTATGGCATCGACTACACGGCCCCGCATGAACTGCGTGACAAAAAGGAGGCGCGACGATCGACGTTGCATGAGGTGGCGTTACAGCGTACACTGTATGAGGAATGGGTGCAGCGCTTTTTGCGACGTGACGATGCACATTTGTATGCACGCGCATCGCTTGCACTACACGTACAACTGGAGGAGCAACATGAACTATTCTGCGATGATTAAGCTCGCACTGTCGATGGCGCTTTTTGGCTCCATTGGCTTTTTCACGCGACAAACGGGCATCGAAGCAATCGAGCTTGTGTTTGTGCGCTGCATTTGCGCGACGGTGTTTTTAGGTGGGCTTTGGCTATTAACGAAGCGCTATAAAACGGAAAAATGGGAAAAGCAGGAGCTACTGCGCACCGTGCTTTGCGGCGTCTTTTTAGTGCTCAACTGGGTGTTTTTATTTAAAGCGTTTGAGGAAATGGCGATTTCTGTCGCGATTTCGATTTACAACATCGCCCCCATTTTCGTCTTACTGTTTGGCGCACTGTTTTTGAAAGAATATTTATCGATTGGCGCGATTATTGCGACGGCGAGCTGCTTCTTCGGTAGCGTATTAATCGTTGGCTTTGATGAGCTCGGCAGCATTGACGCCGTACTAAATTCTGGCTTCGTTTGGGCGTTTTTATCGGCTTGCTTTTACGCGCTGACGATGATTACGAGTAAAACGATACAGCATTTATCATCGTATGCGTTAACGTTTATTCAAACGACAGTCGGCATCGTCATGCTTGCGCCGTTTTGCGACTTTACGGTGTTTAGCGGCTTGACGACATCGAACTGGACGTACATTTTAGCGACCGGCTTCATTCATACCGGTTTTGTGTACTATTTATTTTTCGATAGTGTGCGCAGCTTATCGACAATTGTGGTATCGGTGCTCGTATTCGTCGATCCACTCGTGGCGATCGTGCTCGACGTACTCATTTTATCTTTCCGTCCCGACATGTGGCAGCTGTTCGGCATGGCGCTCATTTTCGGCGGCATTGTGTATACAATGTATGAGCCGATGCGGTCGAGGAAAACGGCATAAAGAAACGGCTGTTCGAATAGTCAAGTATCGTACTGACCTTTCAAGCAGCCGTTTTAATCATTTGTCTTTTTTCAAAATTCGTTTTTGAGCGGTGTCGTAAACTTCAGCATCTGCACGATTGCCAATAACAATAATTTCAGCAACTTCAATGACGTTATCCACGATTTTATATACAATTCTCAGTCCATTTGCTTTAAATTTAAGCTTGCGATAACCACATAAATTTGAATTTTTTTTATTGCCTAATTCTTCACCTATATTTGCGCCATTTTCTTGAATACGAAGCAAGCCTTTAGCGATGAATTTCTTTTGACTACCATCCAATTTGTGCCAATCTTTCTCTGCTTCCTTCCAAAAATATAATTTCGGAAAAAGATGATTTAGTTGTGACATGTTTGACGACTCCTATTCAAATAAGTCCTCATCTGATACGTCCCATTTCATCGCAGCTTGAACGATTTTTCGATCTTCATCAGTCGCGAAATCCTCGAATTTTTGTTTTTCGACACCATTTATTTCAACATTTTCGATACGCATACGTGTTTGAAGCTCGAATAACTCTTCTTCTAATTGCATAATAATATTTTGCATATGTTGATAGCTTTCGATAGACATAATGACGGAGTCTGGCTTATTATTTTCTAAAATTAGACGTGGAGCTATTTTCGCACTTTTTCGTAAAGTCGCAAAGTTTCTAGCAGCTTCAGAAGCGGCAACTAATTGATCGATCCCAAATTTTTGTGATTCCGTTGCTCTCATAATAAAAGCCTCCTAATATACGTTTGATTAATCGTTATATATTACATAATATATGATGCTTTATATCATGTAAAGTAATGCGTTATAGCGGAGACAAACTTGCAAATACACAAAAAATAAAGGAGCGACGAACATGGAAAAACTAGCCTACCATATGCAGCAGCAATCGATCACCACTGCGGATTATATCGCTTGGGCACATCGACGTTTAGCATTGCTTGACGAATCCCCTGCCCTCTTTAAGCTCGCGGCATTTAACGAAGACGCGAACATATTCGAAATCGAAAGCTGCTTCGAACAGGCGATGCGTGAATTACATCGGACTAGCACACTATTATCAAGGGTGGAAAGGGATACTCGCAACAGGCATCGCAGGCTATGCACTGTTTAACATTTATATCGCAAGCGGCTCATTGCTACTGCCGATCATATTGCATTTTATCATTGATGCGAAGCTTGTATTGATGCCATCTATACAAAAGAAGGAACTTTCGATTTAAAAACGAATATGTATTAAAGAACAGCTCGGACGTCCATTGCCTTTGCTGTTCTTTTTCAATCAATCGAGTCTAAACACGAAGAAAGCAGGTGTCACGATTGCTAACAATACAAATGACGATTCCACGATTTGAAAACGGATTTCCGCTACCCGATATCACTGGCGAAGAAATTAGCATTTTGTTAACTGATGAAAAAGCTGTCGAAATGGCTATCGAAAATGTCAATTGGCAAGCAGATGACACATATTTTGACGCACATTTTCAACTATCGATAAACGGGGAACTATTTTACGAAAACACAACGACCGACGCATACGGTACGTGGAATCAACTACTCGGTGCAACGAAAAATCGTGGCAAGCATTACGTTTTATTTTTAGATAGCGCACTTAGCGATTTAGACATCATTCATCAACATGACTATACGTTGCAATACGTTCATGTCGATTACATATGGGGCGATGATGACCATTTAATTAGCCGTTCGAAAAAGATGGTGACGAGTGCGCCGCTGCAAAAGGAGGTCGTAGAAGAAGCGATTCGACAAGGCTTTCAGCAGTTCGCCTCCTTCATACTCGACAACGACATTCCGATTTCACCGATGTATAAAGAAGCACTACAACGACATTTAGAGGAAATGTAATATGTTTACAGAACAACAGCTAAAGGCGATGATTCGCAGAGAACCCGCGAGTGACCGACACCCTTATGTAGCGCAGGATGATGGGCTACTTGAGAAATCGTTACAACCATTGCTCGACGACATAGCTCAGGCAAACATTCGCTACAACGTGTCAAACGATCATTTTGGCTGTGGCTATGCATCGTACATTCAAATTGTTTGTTGGACGGACCAGTTTGCAAAAATGATTGAGCAAGACGGGCATTATATTATGATGAAGATCGTCGCGGGTTGTTCATTCTTATTAGCCGTCTTGCACCAGTAGCAGCAATTGTCAATGACGCTTGGCAATTTGCAAGCTTGGACGAATTCGGTAATGATACAAATGTTGGCGGGACGATGCCGACAGACTCTGAACTCAAAATCGACAACAAATACAAGCCGTTAGCGAAACATTTATGTCGCTTATTGTTAAAGCACCATTTTACCCCTTTACAAAAAAAGTTCGTCGACAAGCCGCTATCATTTGATGAAAAAATTCGCACATCCGCTTGATCTATTAGTTGCTCATATGATTCTTTGCATCAGCTCCCTTTTCACGAACAATAATGTTATTTATTGTTTATAAATTACCGATTAATGGTACAATTTCAAGAAAGGATGCTCTTCACTGCAAGTTCAAGTTGACGCATAAACGTTGCTTGTAACGAGAGGCGGACTTAGCAACCGTAAGTTATAGTAAAGAGCGAAAAAGGATGATGTACAATGAAACATTTTATCGGTATATGTTTAATAGGCGCGACATTAACGTTAACCGCTTGCAGTTCTACAGAAGAAACGAGCGCTTTTGGCGTTGAATTAGGGGCGACAGAATCAGAGCATATCGAACAGGCAACAGCCGATTTAAGTGAAGCGGATTTTGATGCAGCGATTCAGCGTGCGATTGAGGAGGACGACTTGTTTGTAGCAGGTGCCACGTACGAAGCGTATTTGTTAACACAAGCGGACCTTTCGAAAGCACATTTTGAAAAAGCAAAGGAGCAGGACATTTTCTCAGCAGCTGTAACGTATGCGGATTACGAAAAGCTTGCAGAAGCGGTTGTCAATTTAGAACAATTTGAAAAAACGATGCTTGCCGATCAAGGTGACTATGACGAAGAATTTGCGAAAATGGCATATGGCTCATACGTCGCAAAACTCGTTCAATCTACAATGACGAAATCACAAATAGGTGGGAAATCCCTATATTGAAAAACAACAAAACAATTGTAGCCTCCATTTGTGCAACGGCGCTATTGACGAGCTCGTTTGTCGTAGCATCTTCTCGTTATTTCCATGACAAAGAAATCGACACGCTCGTTGCCAAATGTGAGGAGCAACATGGCACATACGATGTAACAATGACCGATGCGCTCACAAACAGCTATTCATTTCAATGTCGTGCCAATGACTAACATGAAATGTAATGAACTATATGTTGGAATGCTGCTGTTGCCTCGCGCTCATTGTATGCAGTCGAAAACGGATCCATAAAGCCGTGTGCCGCATTGATAAGCTGAACAGATACATGCGCATGAACAGCTAAGTCACGTTGTATATGCTCCGGCTGAAACGACGCTTCGTTTGCCGCAAACAATAAGAGCGTATCTGCAGTCGGCACAACATGTGTATATTGGCGAATGCGCGAGCCGTAGCAGCCAACTACTTTCGTCATCGCTTGCTCCGTACTGCAAAGCCACGCAACAGTCGCACCAACGCTAAAGCCAACGATGTAAATGGCATCGTACTGCTTCGCTCGCTCAAAGCGAATGTGCTCCGTAAAATACGTATAAGCGATTGTCTCCTCCTCATATGTAATGACGTCAAATGATTCATCTTGCACCGTCATCTCCTCGAAAGCAACGCGCTTAAAATGTAGCTTCTCATGTGTATGCCGTTTTGTTGCAAGCTCAATCATATTTGCTGAAATGTCGACGCCCGTTACATATATAGCGCCGTACTGTACACAATGCGCCGCAAAGTCTCCTGCCCCACAGCCGATATCTAGCACCGCTTTGCCATGTAATGCCGGTAGCTGTGCAATGAAGTGAGGCTGCTCTAATAGGCGATTGTAATTGTTTTGTCGTGCTCGTATTTGTTGATACTGTTGAAAAAAGCAATCGTTGTCATAAATATTTTGTTTCATGTTCCGTCTCGTTTCCTCATAACGTTATGAATCATTTGCGCAACTTCATTATCGCATTCACAATTAAAAAGAAATAGACTTATAATTCAATTTTTGATAGGATGTAGATAGAGGCATGTCTTCTTTAAAAAATGCACAAAAAAGGTGAGAATCTTCATTGATTCCCACCTTTTTTACGTTTACTTCACGAGCATATTTTCCGCAAACTTTGCGAGCTGCTGCGCTTGATAATTAATTTCTTGCATCGTCCCTGTAAAGTCCTCCATTGCACCAGCTTGTGTATTCGTCAATGAATTAATTTCACTAAACGATTGGTTCAACGTAACGAGCAGCTGCTGAATGTTTCGCGTAATGTTGTTAATTTGATCTGCATTTTCCTTCGAATTCGTCGCAAGCTTGCGTACTTCGTCTGCTACGACTGCAAAGCCTTTTCCGTGGTCGCCTGCCCGTGCTGCTTCAATCGCCGCATTTAAGCCGAGTAAGTTACTTTGATCTGAAATGCCTTTTACGACTGCTGAAATTTGCCCAATTTCACCCGCGCTCGTGCTGACGTCATGCATCGATTCGGTCATATTTTCGACGCGACCTGATAGCTGGTCAATCGACGTATTAATTTGTCCGACTGTCGTTGCGGTTTGCTCGACGATCGACGAGAAGCTTTCTGCCATTTCAAATAACTTATGCGCCTTCTCTAAGCTCGTTCCGACGCCTACACCACCAATAACGCGCCCTGTCTCATCGTGAAGCGGGATTGCATGTGCGGCAAGCGGAAAGCCAAATACTTCCTTTGGTACGATAATCGACACTTCCTTATTTTGACGAATCGCGAGTGTAATCGCATCACCTTCAACTAACGGCTGCCCAGTTCGAACGTTTAAATCGAACGTTTTTCCAGGCACGTTAATGAGCAACTTGCTCGTGTCATATACGCCGATTGTGACGTCGTCGTTTAACAGTTTATTTAAGTACGGTGCGATTGTTACAAATGCTTGAATTACATCTTGTTGAGCCATAAAAGCTTCCCCCTCCAGTAGCAAATAAACGTATGTATTGCGTTTTTTCCTTTGTTCATTTTGTACTCCTTTATCAAGCGTGTTGATTAGCCATTAAACTGGCATTTCGCGTATGGTGGCTCGCTTTCCTGGGGCTCGGCACCCGCTCCATGCCACTAAAATGCAGCGTTCATCTCCGTGTTGCTACTAAAAACAAGCAATTCAGCTGTATAAAAATAGCTAATCAACAGACTGTCCCTTTATATCATTCCCAAAAAAGCCCATAATCATTCACGTATTTTTATATTTTTTACAACATTTACGAAGCAAAAAAGCGTAAAATAAAAGGCGAACTTATATTGTGAAAGTAGGAATTGTTTTGAAAAAGTACGCATTATGGATTTTCACGTACGCCGCTACCCCCATCTTCATGTTTTTATTGTATTTCTTCTCCACGAAGCAAGAAGGTCAAGAATGGTTATTTTCATCATTTATCGTATTTATGTTCTCGCTCTTTTTAGTGCTGTGGAAGCAGTTCGCAAAACATGCAATCGGCTTAACTGCGATGACCGCATTCACGCTACTCATGCTCAATAGCGTGCTTTATTTAACGCCGCAGGAAATGAGCGTTATTTTCGTATCGTTTATGGTCGGGGTACTGCTCGTGCTGCATCGCAAAACAGCAAAAGAGGGCATCGTTGCATCACTCGGTCTCGTGCTGCTAAACATGACGTTATTTTTACCGCTTAGCAATACGGTACTACTCATTATTGCACTCGTCATTAATGCGCTCATTTGTGCCGTATGCTGGCTGAAATTTTGGACGTTGCCAAAATGGCTATATAGTGGCTTAACGGTCATTACGCTCGTACTGCTCATCATTTCATTTTTTTAAACAACAAAAAGTGCTAGAGAAAATTTTCTCTAGCACTCTTTTTTATGCTTGTTTCGCAGCTAATTTCGCCTCGCGTTTACGATCGCTCTCTGCTACGTAAAGCGCACATGTTAAGTCACCTGTAATGTTAACAAGTGTACGTGACATGTCAAGTAAACGGTCAATACCGATAATTAATGCAATACCTGCTACTGGTAAACCTACTGCCTCTAATACCATCGCAAGCATAATTAAGCCCGCTCCTGGTACAGCTGCTGTTCCGATTGACGCAAGCACTGCCGTTAATACAACGATGATCATTTCTTGTACAGATAAATCAACGCCGAACACTTGCGCAATGAAAATTGTCGCAACCCCTTGCATAATCGCCGTTCCGTCCATGTTAATCGTTGCACCAAGTGGCTGTACGAAACTGCTAATTGGCTTCGGTACACCGAGCTTTTCTTGTGCAATGTTCATCGCTACTGGTAACGTCGCACTACTACTTGATGTACTAAATGCAACGGTCATCGCAGGAATAAACATTTTCATAACGTGAATTGGGTTTTGCTTCCCTAAAAACTTCATCGCACTGCCATACACAACGAAGAAGTGCACGACAAGTACAAGAATAACAACTAGCATGTATAAAAGCATCGCCTTAATTGCGCTGAAGCCTTGTGAGCCGACTGCTGATGCGATTAAACCGAACGTACCGAACGGCGCAAACATCATCACAAGCCCAACTAAATACATCATAATTTCGTTACCTTGCTCTAAGAAACGTTTAAATGTTTCGACTTTTGAGCCTAACGCTGCTACACCGATTCCGATAAATAACGCGAAGAAAATAATCGCGAGCATATCACCAGAAGCCATTGCTTGAATCGGGTTTGCTGGAATAATACCGAGTAATGTCTCCGATACTGGTGGTGCTTCATTCGCCTCATAGCTTAAGCCTGACGTGTCAAAATTACCGCCAACACCTGGCTTAATTAATAATGCAAAAATAATACCTAATGTAATGGCAATCGCCGTTGTAGATAAGAAGAAAATAAGCGTTTGGCTACCCATACGACCTAACTTCTTCGGATCACCAATGTTCGCTACCCCAACCGCAATTGAGAAGAACACAAGTGGCACGATTAGCATTTTAATTAAGTTTAAGAAAATTGTTCCGAGCGGTGTGAATAAATATGAATCCAATGTGCTAAAGTAATCGCTTGCAAACAAGTTAATAAGTACGCCTGTTACTGCACCGAGCACGAGCGCAAATAAAATATACTTTGCTAATTTCATACGTTCAACCTCCTAAGTTATTTTTTCGTGTTACAGCATAAAAAAGCAAGAACGAGCTTTTTTACACTAGTTACTAATAGTATAATGCGTTTTCATGCAATCGTTACATAAATATTACAAAACACATGAAAATATTGCATAAGTAACAATTTATTATACAGAAAAATAACGTTTTTGCCAAGCAATCGTCAGAAAATCGGCAGTGTAACGTGACAAATCGTTACAATTTCTTCTACTTTTCGAACATTAACTATTCGTATTCTTCAACTTTTACTACAGCAATAATTTTAAAATGATGCGAACAATTCAGCTCATACACCTCATTAAAATTATATTAAAAAAATAAAAAAACTCTCATATCACGCGTGTTGATTAGCCATTAAAATGGCTAATCAACAGACCTGATATTATAAAAGACCATCCGCATGTGGCGAATGGTCTTCATTCATTAATCGTTATGATGAAAGCGATGCTATAAAAACTATATAATTGCTTTCGCCTGCTCATAAGTATTCGTAATGACGTTTGACGTATTCATATGCTCCTCAGTCAAGCTCGTTAGCGTCGCACTGAGCTGTTCAATGGCCGCAGTGTTGCGCTCAATGACGTGAGCAAATGTACCTGTACTGTCGGAAATGCCGTCCGTATGCGCGTGAATTTCTTTAACGCGCTGATGGAACGCTGCTACACTTTGCTGCATGTCCATCATTTCCGTATATAGCGTCGTGAAGATCATCGTCGCCTTATCCGTTTTTTCCGTTTGCTTTGAAATGTTGTCAATGCCGCGTTGTAAATTCGTCAGCGCCTCGCTCGTAAATTCATTGACCGCATGTAAGTTGCCGTCAATTTGTACCATCGTATGCGCCGTCATATCAGCAAGCTTACGAATTTCCTCTGCTACGACTGAGAAGCCTTTTCCTGCCTCACCTGCTCGTGCAGCCTCAATCGATGCATTCAATGCGAGCAAATTCGTTTGTGCCGCAATTTCCTTTACATCTTCTGAAAACGTATTAACTTCAGCGATGCGCGTCGTCAACATTTTAAACGTCGTATTAAATTGGATGAAAAACTCATGGAATAGCTCCATTTCCGTTTTAATCATGCCCATATTTTCCTGACCTTGTGCAGCGCGATCTTCTGCTTGTAACGCTTGCTCTAGCAACACGTCTAATTCCACCGTCATTTGCTTCACTTCATGCGCCGTCGATGTAACGCGCTCAACAATTTCGTTAACGTGCTGAGATTGCAGCGTCGCCCCGTCATTTACTTCATCTGCCGCTTGTAGCATTTGCTGCTGCGCTGTAATCGTCACGTCGGTCGCCTGCTTAATATGCTGTAAGTTCGACGTAATGTCCGTCACCGCATGCTCTAAATGCTGTGCCTGTTGCATTTCCTTTAATCGATTTTCCTCGGACTGCCCGAGCATGTTGTCCACCCTTTGAAATAGCTTACCTGTCTGTTTCACTTGCATAAACAGCGCGCTAGCAATCAGTGTAAACATTAAATAATAGTTCGATACAAGGCCGATATTTGTTGGAAAGCCGATTGTATGCTGGTATACGACTAACGCTAATGAAAGTACGAGTGAAAATACATATGTAGCCGTAATTGCTGGTAAGCTACCGAGCACTAAAATGAGAACCGGCATAATAATCGACAGCAATGAAATGCCGCGACTCAAAATGGCAGATAAATTCGTAATTGCTAAAAAGAATACCGCAATATATGGGAAGTAACGCACCCATTTTTCATTTTTCATCTGCATGTAAAACGCTGCTGCTACAAGCGTAATCGGTATCGCGATGCCTAGCACAATACCGAGCGATGCATTACCGTTAATAAACTGTACAATTAATCCTAAGCTATTCGCAATAAAGTATACCGCAAAAATTGTCTTGTTCTTTTTCGCTACTTCTACAGATTGAATTTGTTTTACATTCACGACATTGCTCTGCTATTCGCCAAAAAACATTCATGCCCTAACGTATAGCAGAATGTTCACCTCGCTTCATTTTTAATTTTATTGTCTCATTTTATGGGCATTATACATACACTAGCTTTCTTCACTCAGAAAGCAAATAATATGTACCTCCCTTACTCTCAAAAATCGCATAAGGTCGGTTTCTTTTACTATTATACACACTTTTTTGAATTGTTAAACTTTTCTATATTACTAAAACTTTAATGCTATTAAAATACAAATAAAAAAGGCGATTTACACACATTCGCATGTAAATCACCTAACGTTATTCAACCGATGCATTACCGTTACGCATAAGAAAGCAGCATCGGCTTCATAATGACCGTTCACTTACTGTACTTCCTTATATAAATCTTTCATCTCTTTTTTCGTCAATCCACGGCGACTCATCTCTAACTTCACGAGCTGTAAATTTTTTTCGCATGATAAATACGCATTTAAACTTTCTAGTGAAGAACTTTTCATCTCTTTATATGCTTTTTTGCGATTGCGATATAGCATATAAAGCTCTGCTAATTGCACATTCGTTATTGTGATCATAATCCACCTTATATACATTGAGATTTTTTAAAGCCATTATATTACTGATTAATTATAGCATTTATCAGTTAAAAGCAATATAAAAAAATGTTGCATTTTACGTAGCTTACGAGCGATTGTAACAAATATGTAAAAATTGTTTAAAGGTTGCGACAATATAGCATTTTTACTCATATAGTCGGGTATACTAACTCATATAAAGCAACAAGCGTGTGAATTCGTCTATTAATCGGCGGCTCGCGGTGCTCCTGCGGTTACCCGTCGCACATAAATCTCCTAGGGGCTCGGCGGCAAACGTGATGTTAGTCATGAGGGCGATAACTCGTATAGTGTTCCTCAAAACTTTGCGATTTACGTTTTTTCCTAAGCAGTCTCGCCGCACGCTACCTGCCATTTATATAAAGCATTTATTTCAGCTTAGTTGCTAAAAACAATGTATTTCACGGTATAAAAATAGCTAACGGATCTGACGTTATTTCGAAATTGTGCACCGACTACGCGCCAGTGAAAACATACTCTATTGCAAACAAAAAAACGGATTCAAAAAACAAATCGTCTTTTGAATCCGTATCCGTTATTCTTTTTGATGTGACGTTTCGTAATTTTGCTCAAAGAAACGCAATAAGTCCATCGAAATAATTTGGTCTGAATAATGCATAACCGATGCGGCACGCTCCATCGCTGGGGCACATACATCGATTGTCGTTTCCTCACCTGTCGCACGATCGTAACACACGTCTTGCGTATATACGTAGTCGCTCGTTACGACACGCCCATCACGGAATGGCACGAAGTTTGGATGCTCCTCTGAGAACAGGTCGTTACCAAACTCAACATCTGATGCTGTACTAATGCCGAGTAAATGTAAAATCGTTGGACGTAAATCCATTTGGCCTGAAGTCGTTGCAATTTCTTTCCCATCATTTGAGCCAGGAATATGAATGAACATCGGCACTGATTGCAATAATGCATGATCATACGCCGTTAATTGTTCCTTACCTAAATATTGCGCCATCGCTTTATGATGTAGCTCTGAAATACCATAATGGTCACCGTACATTACGATAATTGAGTTATCGTATACACCATTTGCTTTTAGCTGCTCAAAAAATACTTTTAACGATTCATCCATATAGCGTACTGTTTGGAAGTAACGGTTTAACGTACCCGAATTTGAATCGTACTCTGGAATAAGCTTGTCTTGTTCTTCTAGCTCAAATGGATGGTGGTTCGTTAGCGTAATTAAACGCGTCGCAAACGGTTGCTCCACTTGCCCTAAAATTTGTGCTGATTGCTCGAAAAATGGAATATCCTTCATGCCCCAGCTTACACTTTGTCCTTCACCAATCGTGTAAGCATCGACGTCATAAAAATGATCAATGTTCAGTGATTGGTACATACGGTCGCGATTCCAAAACGACTTGTTGTTCGCATGCATAACGCTCGTGTAATAACCGTTTTCGCCTAAGCGCTGCGATAATGATGTGTACGTATTTTCACCATTCGTGAAAAATGCTGCACCGTTACCGCTACCTAAAAATCCGTTTTCTACAATAAATTCAGAATCCGATGTTTTACCTAAGCCTGTTTGGTGGTAAAAGTCACTAAAGTAATACGTATCTTGATCTTGCGTTAATGAGTTTAAAAACGGCGTTACGACATGTCCGTTCATTTCCTCATTAATGACGAAGCTTTGCAGCGACTCCATCGATACGAAAATGACGTTGCGGCCTTCATATTTGCCGAACATATCTTCATTAATGCTAGCTTTATTCGCTGTTGCGTAGTTTTGAATTTCAATTAATTCATCACTATCTGCCATTGCACGCTGCGTCGACGCTTTCGTCTGTGTGTACGCATCGTATAAATGATAATTATATATTCCTAAATTTTTCACTAAAATTAAACGGTCAAAGCTACGCGTTAATAAATCTGGACGCTCCTGCTCGGCAAAAAATAAGTTCGTCGCAAATACAAGTCCAGCAACCGCCATGCTCGCTAACATAAAACGTTTGCGATGTGTTAACGTATCTTCTTGCTCCTTCATCATTTTCACCGCAATTAACACGATGAAGAAATCGATGAAGAACAATACATCTGACCATGCTAAAATTTCTTTAATCGAACCGCCTAAATCGCCGAAGTTACTCGTTTGCGATAATACTGGGATCGTCACAAAGTCCGTGTAAAATCGATAAAAGCCGACGTTACCGTATAAAATTAAATCCAATACGAATATCGCCGTTAAAATGTACCAGTTACGAGCTTTTGCCTTTCTAAATAAAAATGCAAAGCCAAACACAATACATAAAAAGCTAAGTGGGCTTAACCATAAAATTAATTGCTGCGTAAACGTTTCAATCCCCAAATCAAAGCTTAAGAGATGAATCGCCACAGTTTTTACCCAAACTGCGATAATCGCGATTAGTAAAATGGCATATGTTTTCATCTTATTCACAAAACGTTCCTCATTTCTCCTCTAAATTACTACGTATATTTATGTCATGTCTTCTCTTTCATATAGACGCTTGCCGACGAGTTAAGTTTCTTAGGAATCTCAATTTCTTATACTACCATATATTGCGCAATAACAGGAATAAAAAGTTTTGCCACGAAATTCTAAAAATTAGTGCGCCGTCCTGTCCGTCACATAATTTGTACAAAATCCGCATTTCTCGCTTATTTCTTCATCATATGCGCGTTTTTTATAACGCTCTGTTTGTGAACAAAATAAGTGCTTTTTGTCACCACATTCACCGTTTTCCGTTTAATAATTTCAGCGCTTTTCGTTGTGTATTTGTTATACTGTTATTACAATGGGAATATACGATTCCAGTAAAGGTAGGCATCATACAATGGAAACATTTGAATTTGTAGGAAATGGCGGCTACATTGTAACGCTAACGGACGACGAGCTCATTATCGAATGTAAAGGCGTCAAGTCATTTTGGATTTTTTATCACGTCAAGCCACGCGTGAAGCACATTCCAATCGCAGACATTATTCGCATCGATACGAAAGGTCCTGGTATGCGCCCTGGCTACGCACGTTTTATGACACCAGAAATTATGGAATATCAAAGCAGCAGCTACGTCGCCGTACATGATCCGAACTCGATTATGCTTGAGGAAGAAGACACTGCGTCATTCGATCGTCTATTCAAGCTGTTAAAGAAAAAAAACAAGCAAATTACGCGCGAAAATCAAAAAATGTAACGACTGAAAACCTAGATGGCGAGCTGCTTTCTAGGTTTTTATGTATTTGTGCCAATACATCTATATACATTGAACTTAATATTGTACCGTTCTTTTGTTTCGGCGGACGCTTTTCGCGGAGAGCAACATGATGTTGGTCACAAAGGCGTTGTCGCATGGACGCGACGAATTGAGCCTTTGTTCCAACACGTCAGAACAATGCTTTCCTCATGTCATATTCAAAAGTTCAATCTCTCTATATATACGGTGTTGAGTGTTTTATTATTTCTCCACATCGCGGCAAGCTTTTTTCCCAGGCGTGGAGGCAAGAAGACAATGCAATATGGACGTGGCATTGCCTTCCTTGAACCTTTCGTGTCACGCTGAAGTCCGCCTATCGTTTCGAGCCTCGTTCGCATTATACATTTCCATCCCCCTCTATATACTTACTTATACGAACGATGCTGCATTTAGTTTCATTCACATGAAAAAGGCTGCGCTACTGTCAAAATTCGACGTGTAGCGCAGCCCTTCATTCATTTATTCTGCTGTTACTTGCTGCTTCATCGAGCCTGTTTTCATAAGGCGTGTATGCCATGAAAATGCTTTTTCTAAATCGTGTGGTAAGTGGTGGTTACCCGCTACTGCACATGCATCTTGGTAATATTGCCATAATTGATCTTTGTAATCTGGATGCGCACATTTGTCGATAATAACAGCGACGCGCTCTTTCGGACTAAGCCCGCGTAAGTCTGCAACGCCTTGCTCTGTTACGAGTACGTCCACGTCATGCTCTGTATGGTCGTGATGAGAAACCATTGGCACGATTGACGATACGTCGCCGTTTTTCGCAGACGATTTCGTTACGAAAATACCTAAACGTGCATTTCGTGCAAAGTCACCTGAGCCGCCGATACCGTTCATCATTTTCGTACCACATACGTGTGTCGAATTCACATTGCCGTAAATGTCTGCTTCGATCGCTGTATTGATTGCGATTAAGCCTAAACGACGAATAAGCTCTGGATTATTCGAAATTTCTTGCGGACGTAAAATTAATTTATTCGCATAGCGCTCGAAGTTCGAAAATACAGTTTCGCTCATGCCGTCTGACAGCGTAATCGATGCACCACATGCTACTTTTACTTTGCCTGCATCCATTAGCTCAAACATCGAGTCTTGCATTACTTCTGAATATAACTCTAAATCTGTAAATTCTGAATCGATAAAGCCGCGAAGCACCGCGTTTGCGACTGCTCCAACACCTGCTTGAAGCGGTGGTAAGTCTTCCGTGAAGCGACCTGCTTTAATTTCATCACGTAAAAAGTTAATTAAATTTTGTGCCATTTGATCCGTCTCTTCATCGCTCGGTGTAATTGGCGATGGAACGTCTGGAATATTTGTAATGACGATGCCGCGCACTTTATTAATATCAAGTGGAATACCAATTGTGCCGATGCGATCTGTCGCCTTCGTTAGTGGAATTGGTTCACGACTACCCCAGTGTTTCGGTACATACACGTCGTGGATACCTTCTAAAGCATCTGTATGTGCCACGTTTAATTCGATTAATACTTCCTTCGCTTCTTGCACGAAAATTGGTGCGTTACCTAAAGACGTCGTTGGAATTAAATAGCCGTCCTCTGTAATTGCACATGCTTCGACAACCGCGAAATCAAGCGGTCCGTAAATGCCTTGACGTACAAGCTCCGGCGTATGTGAAAGGTGAGCATCTGCGTATAAAACAGAGCCTTCGTTTACACGTTTACGCATTGCCGCTGCACCTTGGTAAGGACCACGACGACGCACGATGCCGGCTTCTGCCATTACGTGATCGATTTCAGGACCAGTTGACGCCCCTGTATACACATCTACTTGGAAATGCGCTTCTTTCGCACGCTCTGCTAACGCTGTCGGAATAACTTTTACGTCACCTGCGCGCGTAAAACCACTCATACCTAAAGCCATACCATCTTGAATAAATGATGCTGCTTCCTCTGCTGTTACAATTTTGTCACGTAAACCGACGTGACGTAACTTTTGTTGAATTAACTCTTCCATAAACATTGCCCCCATCCATTAATTGACAAACATTTTATGCTGCACTACCTATGCAGTTCACCTAAAAATGGCGAACTATTTTTTTACATCAACCTTATGTAAATTACAAAATTTAACTTTATTGCTAATTCATATTTTACAACATGTGTGAGTAAAAATACATATTTTTCTACAAAAATATATATTTTTCGAGAATTCTATTCATTTTTTATACTAAAAACGCTGAACATGTTGGTATATCTAATTTCCAGCTATTATATAACAACAATTTTACTATTGTTTTTACAGTCATTTCCTTATTGTATTTTCAATAAATTATTATTCTACACTCATAATGTTCCTTACTTGTGACAAAAAAGAGAAGTTTATTGCACAAGACAGAAAAATTAAGAATAAAATTTCGATTAAACCTATTTTTGGTTCATCACCGTAAGCTGGGGTTGACGTATAAAAGTTGCT
>NZ_MATO01000088.1 GCF_001700325.1 Caryophanon latum | reverse complement strand
GTGTGAGAGGTCGGGAGTTAATCACTCCCTCCTACTCGATTTTTTGAAGGATATAAGTGAATATAAGTGGAATTAGTAATACATATGTTTCCCCCATTATATTAATGTGTTTCTATAATAAGGGTTCATCACCGTAAACTGGGTTGACGCATAAAGATTGCTTGAAATAATAAGTGGACATCCGGCGGAAAAATCGCGAGCCTCAAGACCCCATAGTCGTGAGGAAGGTGATAAACGCCACTATACGAGTCACATGACAAACATCGTGTTGGCCGCCGAGTCCTAGCAAAGTGAGCAACAGTACGTAAGTTGCCAGTTTAATGGCTAATCAACACACTTGAGAATAGTATAAAAATGTGAACAAATGAAAGGTTGGTATTTTAAATGGAAGTCACAGTGTCAAATTTAGAAAACGTCCAATTAGGTCATATTGTAGCGCAAGATATATTTGCCAATACAAAAAGTCCAATTATTGCTCAAAATACTGTAATACGTCCTGTGCATCTTTTAATATTAGAGGCATTTCAAGTAAAAAATGTACTCATTAAGGAACCTGAATCGGCAAATGAGACGAGTGAAGAAATAAATTCATCTATTCCGACAGCCCCACCAATGACGAAAAAAGAACGTTATGCCAATATTTTCGAACGTAATTACAAAAATGCAATCCAACAAATTAAGAAAGAGTTTTTCAATTGGGAAGCAGGAGCCCATATTGATATTACGAAAGTGCGTGGCTTCTTCTTACCGCTCTTAGATAATGCGTTACAAGATCGCACAGTCATTTATGATTTAAACGCCTATAGTGTTCCAGAAGATTATATTTATCACCATTGCATTGCGACAGGCTTAATCGCAGCTGTTATTACACAAAAGCTCGGTTATGAAAGAGGCATCATTATTCAAATGGGCTTAGCGGGTTTATTAGCAGATTGTGGTATGGCAAAAGTAGAGCGTCGTATTCGAAATAAAGTAAGCATGCTTTCAGAAAGCGAGTTTAAAGAAGTACAGAGACATCCGTATCATAGTTTAAATATGATTAAAATGATTCCTGTATTAAAAGATGCGATGAAGTTAGCCATTTATCAGCATCATGAGCGATTAGACGGTAGTGGTTATCCAGGAGGAAATAAAGCAGAGTCCATTTCAAAATTTGCACAAATTATTGCTGTATCGGATGTATTTCATGCGATGACTTCTGAGCGTTTATATCGTACACGTGCTTCAACATTTAAAGTAGTAGAAATGATTCGTGAATCCGAGTTCGGAAAGTTTGATATGGATGTAGTGCAATCATTAATTAATGTCGTAGCAGATTTGCCTTTAAATACGCAGGTTGAATTATCGAATTTAGAAAAGGCTGAAGTAATGTTTATTAATCAATATGCACTAACGAGACCGCTTGTAAAAGTATTAAGCACAGGAGAGTTATTAGATTTATCTCAGCATAGAGCTATTTATATTAATCGAGTTCTAAAATAGAAAGGGTATGAGGTGAGATGGTGTGGTTTAAAATCTTCATAGCTTAAAATAAAAGTTATTAGAGGGATTCATTAATCGAGGACCTCATACCAAATTAAAAAGAGCTATGTAGAAACTTAGTGGAGTAGATAGCATCTGAATTGTGCTATCTACTTTTAAGATGAATGGTAATTTTAGTATATAAATTTTTACTCTTTTATACTATAAAATAATACAAGATTAAAAGATTAGAAAAAGAGTTGTTTTTATTTAAGTAACATGTTAATATGTATAAAGTCGCTAAGGTGACGCAAACGAAACAACATATTGAAAACAAGTTTAAAAAAAACTTTTTGAAAATAGTTGTTGACAAAAACTTAGTGGAAATGCTAAGATATAGAAGTTCGCTTGAGACAGCGACATGAAACTTGAAAACTGAACAACAAACGTTGATGAAAAATAGATAGTTAACTCTAGCAAACAATTTTGGACATCATAATTGATGACAGCAAAATTTTA
>NZ_MATO01000087.1 GCF_001700325.1 Caryophanon latum | reverse complement strand
GATAAAGACGCGTTAACGGGTGCGATTACAGCAGCGGAAGAAGCCTTCGTAGCAGTATCGACAGACGGTGCAGACGTTGATCCAAGTAACGAGTGGACAACGGCAGAAGAAAAAGCGGCATTAGAAGACGCAATTGCGGATGCGCGTGATGTACTAGGTAACGCAGACGCAACGCAAGAAGAAGTGGATGCAGCGAAAGAAGCGTTAGAAGAAGCGGTAGCAACGTATAACGAAGCGAAGCAAGCTGGAACGAAAGAAGAAAATGGTGGAGAGACACCAACAGCACCAGATACGCAAGCATTAGAAGATGCGATTACAGCAGCGGAAGAAGCCTTCGTAGCAGTATCGACAGACGGTGCAGACGTTGATCCAAGCGAAGAATGGACAACGGAAGAAGAAAAAGCGGCATTAGAAGACGCAATTGCGGAAGCACGTGACGTATTAAATAACGCAGACGCAACGCAAGAAGAAGTGGATGCAGCGAAAGAAGCGTTAGAAGAAGCGGTAGCAACGTATAACGAAGCGAAGCAACCAGGAACGAAAGAAGAAGGCGGCACGCCAGTCGACCCAGGTAAAGTGGATAAAGATGCGTTAACGGGTGCGATTACAGCAGCAGAAGAAACTTTCGTAGCAGTATCGACAGACGGTGCAGACGTTGATCCAAGCGACGAGTGGACAACGGCAGAAGAAAAAGCGGCGTTGGAAGACGCAATTGCAGAAGCGCGTGATGTGCTAGGTAACGCAGACGCAACGCAAGAAGAAGTGGACGCAGCGAAAGAAGCGTTAGAAGAAGCAGTAGCAGCGTACGAAGATGCGAAGAAACCAGGAACGAAAGAAGAAGGCGGCACGCCAGTCGAACCGGGTGAAGTGGATAAAGACGCGTTAACGGGTGCGATTACAGCAGCGGAAGAGTCCTTCGTAGCAGTATCGACAGACGGTGCAGACGTTGATCCAAGCGAAGAATGGACAACGGCAGAAGAAAAAGCGGCGTTGGAAGAGGCAATTGCAGAAGCGCGTGATGTACTAGGTAACGCAGACGCAACGCAAGAAGAAGTGGATGCAGCGAAAGAAGCATTAGAAGAAGCGGTAGCGGTGTACGAAGATGCGAAGAAACCAGGAACGAAAGAAGAAGGCGGCACGCCAGTCGAACCAGGTGAAGTGGATAAAGACGCATTAACGGGTGCGATTACAGCAGCGGAAGAAGTCTTCGTAGCAGTATCGACAGACGGTGCAGACGTTGATCCAAGTGACGAGTGGACAACGGCAGAAGAAAAAGCGGCGTTGGAAGACGCAATTGCGGAAGCGCGTGATGTACTAGGTAACGCAGACGCAACGCAAGAAGAAGTGGATGCAGCGAAAGAAGCGTTAGAAGAAGCAGTAGCAGCGTACGAAGATGCTAAGAAACCAGGAACGAAAGAAGAAGGCGGCACGCCAGTCGAACCAGGTGAAGTGGATAAAGATGCGTTAACGGGTGCGATTACAGCAGCGGAAGAAGCCTTCGTAGCAGTATCGACAGATGGTGCAGACGTTGATCCAAGTAACGAGTGGACAACGGCAGAAGAAAAAGCGGCGTTAGAAGACGCAATTGCAGATGCGCGTGACGTGCTAAATAACGCAGACGCAACGCAAGAAGAAGTAGACGCAGCGAAAGAAGCGTTAGAAGAAGCGGTAGCAACGTATAACGAAGCGAAGCAAGCCGGAACGAAAGAAGAAGGCGGCACGCCAGTCGAACCAGGTGAAGTGGATAAAGATGCGTTAACGGGTGCGATTACAGCAGCAGAAGAAACTTTCGTAGCAGTATCGACAGACGGTGCAGACGTTGATTCAAGCGAAGAATGGACAAGGGCAGAAGAAAAAGCGGCGTTGGAAGAGGCAATTGCGGATGCGCGTGATGTACTAGGTAACGCAGACGCAAC
>NZ_MATO01000086.1 GCF_001700325.1 Caryophanon latum | reverse complement strand
GTATGGAGCTGACGAATACTAATCGGTCGAGGACTTAACCAAATTTTGTTTTCAACAATATCGAGTTTATCCAGTTTTGAAAGAACAATTCTTTCTCAAAAGGGTTTCAACATACAAGCAAATCGATAATGAATTGCGCCGTAGATTGGAAGCCGTAATATAGTGAAGTGACGATGGCAAAGAGGTCACACCTGTTCCCATACCGAACAAGCAGAGGGTCGGCGGTTCGAGCCCGTCATCCTCCACCATTTATGCCGGTGTAGCTCAGTTGGTAGAGCAACTGACTTGTAATCAGTAGGTCGTGGGTTCGACTCCTATCGCCGGCACCACTTATTATGTGCTATTAGCTCAGTTGGTAGAGCATCTGACTTTTAATCAGAGGGTCGAAGGTTCGAGTCCTTCATGGCACACCATTTTAACTTTATATACTGTCAGATTAAAAATATCTTATGCATTTTGCGGAAGTAGTTCAGTGGTAGAACACCACCTTGCCAAGGTGGGGGTCGCGAGTTCGAACCTCGTCTTCCGCTCCAAAAATGCCGGGGTGGCGGAACTGGCAGACGCACAGGACTTAAAATCCTGCGGTGAGTGATCACCGTGCCGGTTCGATTCCGGCCCTCGGCACCATTTTTAATTTTATTATGCGCCCGTAGCTCAATTGGATAGAGCGTTTGACTACGGATCAAAAGGTTATGGGTTCGACTCCTGTCGGGCGCGCCATATTTTTCTATTTATTTCGGAATGTAGCTCAGCTTGGTAGAGCACTTGGTTTGGGACCAAGGGGTCGTAGGTTCGAATCCTGTCATTCCGACCATTTTTAATGGGGCCTTAGCTCAGCTGGGAGAGCGCCTGCCTTGCACGCAGGAGGTCAGCGGTTCGATCCCGCTAGGCTCCACCAACAAAATAAAGATCCTGGCTACCTAGCTCAGCTGGCTAGAGCATTCGGTTCATACCCGAAAGGTCGTGGGTTCGACTCCCTCGGTAGCCATCCTAAGGACCTTTAGCTCAGTTGGTTAGAGCAGACGGCTCATAACCGTCCGGTCACAGGTTCGAGTCCTGTAAGGTCCACCATTCAAACAACAAGCATATAATATACGGAGGTATACCCAAGTCTGGCTGAAGGGATCGGTCTTGAAAACCGACAGGCGGGTAACACCGCGCGGGGGTTCGAATCCCTCTACCTCCTCCATTTTACTTGAATGGTGAAAACAGAACAGAATAGCAATTATCGCGGGGTGGAGCAGTGGTAGCTCGTCGGGCTCATAACCCGAAGGTCGCAGGTTCAAGTCCTGTCCCCGCAACCAAAAGGTCCCGTGGTGTAGCGGTTAACATGCCTGCCTGTCACGCAGGAGATCGCCGGTTCGATCCCGGTCGGGACCGCCATTTTTAATGGGTTTGTAGCTCAGTTGGTAGAGCATTAGATTGAAGCTCTAAGTGTCGGCGGTTCGATTCCGTCCAAACCCACCATAAAGCGGGTGTAGTTTAATGGTAAAACCTCAGTCTTCCAAACTGATGTCGTGAGTTCGATTCTCATCACCCGCTCCAATTTTTCGGGCCTATAGCTCAGCTGGTTAGAGCGCACGCCTGATAAGCGTGAGGTCGATGGTTCGAGTCCATTTAGGCCCACCAGAAAAATTATTCCGAAATAGCTCAGTTGGTAGAGCATCCGGCTGTTAACCGGCAGGTCGCAGGTTCGAGTCCTGCTTTCGGAGCCAAAGATGGGGACATACTCAAGAGGCTGAAGAGGCGCCCCTGCTAAGGGTGTAGGTCGGGTAACCGGCGCGAGGGTTCAAATCCCTCTGTCTCCGCCAGAGGCCCGTTGGTCAAGTGGTTAAGACACCGCCCTTTCACGGCGGTAACACGGGTTCGAATCCCGTACGGGTCATAGCAAAAAACGCGTAGCGAAATTATTCGCTGCGCGTTTTTTTATGTGATGGTTTGTCAAATTAAGTGCAACAGTTCTTCCTCAAACGCCTCGTATGCGGTTTTCCAACCAAGACATTTTCTGGGTCGGCTGTTGATTAATTGCAGTGCTTGTGTCATCTCAGACGCTGTTACATGATCGAAATTGGTTTTCTTCGGGAAGAACTCACGTAACAAACCATTGCCATTTTCATTACTGCCACGTTGCCACGAAGCGTACGCATCCGCAAAGTATATGCGGATGTTTAACTCTTGTTCCAGCGCGTGGTAACAGCTGAATTCTTTCCCACGATCCGTTGTCGCTGTTTGAAAGGCGCCTAGAGGCAACTGCTTATGCAGCTGTTTCACCGCACTCTCCATTGATGCAGCGGAACGGTCTGGCAGAAGAATCCCGACATACCAGCGTGTTTTACGCTCAATGAATGTAGCGACGCAGCCCTTTGCTTGCCCACGTCCTGATACCACGGTATCAAGTTCCCAGTGCCCAAAAGTTTCTCGTTTCCGTACGTTGGCTGGGCGCTCTGAAATGGGTGTGCCAACGTTGAAGCGCCCTCTTGTTTCACGCGGGTTTTGTCGTTTTCCTTTTTGACGAAGCACCGTAACAGGCACCGCTAATAAGCCGTTGTAAATCCAACGATAAATGCTTTTAAAACTCAGTTTTCCTGCATACAAACGACCGACGATTTGTTCAGGCGACCAGGTTTCATCGAGCTTTTCTTGAAGTGCCTCTTTTAACACGGCAGTGAGCTTGGACTTCGCGCCACAGTTGGCTTTATTCGCTTGATAACGTGACTGTGCCTCCTCGACAGAACAATCGGGGTGGCGACGCAGCTCTCTTGAAATCGTCGAGGGGCTGCGATGAAGGTGCTGGGCGATGGCACGAATGGAATAGCCCAATGCCAGATAGGTTTCTATTTTTACACGTTCAGATATGGTAAGATGAGTATAGCTCATAACGATTCCTCCTCTGATGTTTGGTGTGGTAACTAACATGGTACACGAGGTCGTTATGGGTTTCTTTTATTTTGTCTCGCAGGTGTTGCACTTAATATGGCTCTTCACCATAACTTGGGGTTGCTTTTCACGTCGAGGCAGGCTTTCCGCAGGCCCGGCGCAAGCCTCCTCGTCGTTCGTGCCTCACGACTGCGGGCTCTTGAGGCTCGCGCTTTTCCCGCTGGAGTCCGCCTCTCGTTTCAAGCAACTTTAAAGAAATTTTAAAAGTGAAAATAGGAGTAGCTTTCTGATCAATCTTATAGTAGTATAAAAAGTGCAAGCAATTTATAAACATGCATTACGTAATAGATGAAATGTTGATATTACTCATGTTTTATTTTCATATAATGTAAGCTCTATAAAAAAATCTGCATTTTTTATAAAAAATATATAAAAAAGGTATTGTAATTTATAGCAAATATGATATTATAAATCTTGTCTTCAAGAAAAAATGTGAAGTGACGATGGCAAAGAGGTCACACCTGTTCCCATACC
>NZ_MATO01000085.1 GCF_001700325.1 Caryophanon latum | reverse complement strand
CTGAAAAGTCTGCAAGTTCGTTATGAAACTTTGCGTTATTCATCTTAATTGAACCGCCGTATACTGATCCGTACGTACGGTTTTGTTAGAGGTCTGGAGTTAATCACTCCCTCCTACTCGATTGCGTGCGATTTAAACGCCTTTATAAGCTGTTGTAGCGACTTTTATTTAAAAAACGTATAAAACATCATTTTTGATTAAAAACGCGTTTAAACGGCAATTTAAACGTTTTTACGAAGTTGTCATCATTTTCGTATAACGAAATCCATTTCAAGCGTGTACATAATGTCATTTTGTCACAGATTTATTTTCAGCAGCAAAGCGGAACTCAACGCCGCATGATGGCATACATGCGACGCTTTCGTAACGTTCATCGTAATTGCTGCCGAGCTTGATTATGTGCAACGAGTAACCGATAAAGTGAGTTGTTACGTAATGCAACATGACGATCGCAAAGCTTGTGTGACAAGTAACATCAGTAGTTTATTTATGAACAAAACAATTAATACATTAATAGTTTTATGTGTTAATCAATTAATTGTTTGAAAGAGCTGTAATGATGAATCGCAAAGCCAGCAAAGCTCCTAGCGCGAATAGCTTTTGAAATGGCGCGCAGCTGTTCGTTTACATACGTTTCGTCTTGCCCGTAAAAGCTGACGAAATCACCTTCCTCTGATGCCATCGTTTCAATCGCAATCGTCAACGGCTTTTTCGCTTTTTGTGCAAACTGCAGTTCATGCTTTGTAATGTCAATGATGTCTTCTGCGTTGTTGCGGTATGCCATAATCGTCACGCCGTCTAACTGTTCAATGACCCACTGTGCAACGTTTCCTTCACCAAACTTATTTTTGTAAGCAACTTCATCAAACCAAAATGGTAAATCTGCTTCAATCGGCAAATTGAGCGAAGCCGCCTGTTGCTGTGCTCGAACGATCATCGTTTGGAACTGTTCAACGACAAGATGTAAATATGGCTCGACATCTAAATGAATGCCGTGAAACGGAGCGTCTGCATAACGATTCGTATAGTCGCGCAGCCATTGAAAATAGTCGTAAAACAGCTCGTCATCGGTTACCCAAGCTGGTGAGCCGTCAAGTGCATACACTGCAATATGCTGTGCTGTTGCGCGTTCAATGAAATGAGCGTATTCGGCCAGTTCGACATGTGGATCAATTTGTACGAAAACGGTGTTAAATTGTTGATCCGTTAAAAACGTTATCACTTCTTCCGGGCGTTCAAGCAACGTTGCATTCCAAAGCCACGTTGCTTTACGCAAGTCGCTCGTTGAACAGCTCAGCAGCATGCAGCACATTCCTCCAATCAATAAAATGAGTACGTATTTTTTCATGTTTCACCTCTTGTATGTGTACGATGCCGTCATTTGGGTAAAGAAAGGAAATTTGAATGAAGGGAAGGAACTGTAATGATCAGAACGATACAAATTGTTTTATTTTGCATGTTAGTGACAATGGCTTCTTCGGTAACTGCTGCGAGTGAATGGGATGTTGACGGGCTGACTGATTTACAAAAACAATGGACGATTACGTTTAACGAGCCGGTTGAGCTACAGCTTATCGAAAAAAATACGATCGTCATTCGAAATGAGTTCGGCAATGTAGTACATGCGACGTTAATACAACATACACCGAATGAGCTCATTGTTGATGTTGGCGAAAACATGTACGACATCGAGCATACATATACGCTAACGATTGCACCATTTGCGAGCAGTGCAGGCAATATGCTAAA
>NZ_MATO01000084.1 GCF_001700325.1 Caryophanon latum | reverse complement strand
TTCGATTTAACGCATTAAATTATTTTAATGCGACACTAGTGATAAAATAAAATAAACGTGCCAAAAAATAGCATGACGTATTCAATCATCATGTTACAATCCCCGCTTTCGTTAACACTTGCTGGGCGATATCTTTAGCGAATCGGTCAGTCGTCGTCTCCATGTTGCGCTTTAACACGTTTGGATCGCGCATCATCGTTTCAGCGGCTTGTTGACGCACCCACCAGTTTTCGTCCTCTAGCAGCACGCTTAACATGCCTTCACTATACGCAAGCGGCACGTGCTGTAAAATTTTCGCTACCATTAAGCGCTCCTCCCAAATGACCGATTGAACGAACGGCTCGTACAGCGTCACATCATCAATCCAGCTAAGTGCGTGTAAGTTTTTTAACACGCGAATTCGCAGTTCGGCATCGTCTGCACCGAGCAATAACGTAAGCTGCTCAACATACTGCAAATCTTTCATCGCACCGAGTGTATCGATGAGCGCATATTGTGCCGAAGCAGTCGGCAATCGCTCAATGTTTGTCACTAAATCGAGCAGCTGTGCTTTCGGTAGCGTCACGTAAATGCGGCGATATTCAAACTCCGAAAATGCATAGCACTTCGTAAATAAGTGCTGCTCAAACGTTTCGCGCGCATATTTCGCAAAAATCGCCATTAACACATAGCGCTCTTCCCGCGTCGTCGCTTTTTTGTCGTACAGCGCGATGCACGGTGCTAGCAGTGAATGTAGCTGAAAATCGTGAATGCGGTACAATGCGTTCATGCGACGGCTCCATTTGTGCTGTGCAAGCATATGTCGGTAATAGTTCGACAAATAACGCTGTGCAAAATCCGATATTTTTTGTTGAATTTGTGCGTCCGCTACGTTATCTACATACGCTAGTAATAGCTGCTCTACCGCTAAAAATGCGCCTTTCGTTTTCGGTACAATCGCATCGTCAAACGGCTCATTTTCCACTAAATAGCGATACCAAAGCGATTCGTATCGTTCCATATACGCATCACGCGCAGCGAATAAACGTTGCTGTGTAAATCGTTTATACGCAATGTATACAATTAACATGACTAATAGTGCGGCAATACATGCAATAATGAGTAATAAAACTGTTGGTGAAAGTGTCATGTCCATAACCTCTCAAATGCACGCTGAATTTGCGCTTCAAATAAACGTAAATTAAACGGCTTAATTAAATAGTAATCAACACCTGCTTTATAGGCGGTAATCATATCTTGCTCTGACAATCGATTCGTCATCATATAAATAATGAACTTTTTCTCATTTGGCATATTGCGCAACTGATGCAACACTGCCATGCCGTTTTTTCGCGGCAGCACGTCGTTTACGATGACGACATGCATATGCGACGAATGATAAAAATCCGACTGTAAAAAAGCCTGCCCATCGTCAAAGCTTTTCGTCTGTAGCGTAAAATGGGCGAGCTGTAAGTTGTTTACCTCGGCTTGTAGCACGTTGCGAAAAATTTCATTGTTTTCGATAATGCTTACTTTAACCGTTTCCTTTTCTGGCTCATTATAGGCGGTGTTCACCTCAATATGTGAGCGCTTTGTGGCGTACTGCAAATACTGCACCGCCGCTTCAATAATGTGTGGAAATTGCGCCTGCTCATTGCGAATTTCGGTTACGTGCGCTACGATTTCTTCATTTAAATTTTTGAATAACCGATGTAAAAACGCTAACGTTTCGCGCTCGCCACTTTGCGTTAATAAAATGCCAACATATCCTTCTTGCATATGAAAGAGCACATCGTTTTTACGAATTTCGCTTAATAAAAAGGTTTCCATTTCCGCGAGCTGTTGCGCATTGCTTTCGATTATTTTAATGATAGCGACACACATGCTTGACTTCGTGCGCGTCATATTAAATTTTAATAAATCAAAAAAACGTTTTGCGATATGGATCGGTAAACTTTGCTGTGTATTCATTGTCGTCCCCTTTGACGTTTCCGATTTCCGTTTAACGGGTAGTTACCTTTTTCCATTTTTTCTATAGATGAAACTATACATGCGTTGATTAGTCATTTGTGCATAGCGGCATGCGACTTGAGACGAGTCAGAAGGTGCAGCGTATGTCATAAAGCTAAAACTACATAAGTCGCGCACGTTTTACATACCGTTAAGCGCTTTCGCTCGAATTATTTTGCATTTCCGCTACAATAGAAGGCGTGTCATATTTATGAAGGAGGTTTTTTGATGAAACGATTTATGAGCTTTGCGGCTGCGACTGTCATCGGTGCGGCGCTTAGTACGAGTGCATTTGCCCATTCACCTTTAAAGGAAGCGACGCCAGCAGCTGGTGAAACAGTTGTCGAGCCGCTGCAACAAGTGACGCTACAGTTTGACGGCAATATCGAGCAAGGTAGCTACGTTGATTTTATTTCTTCAACGGGGGACGTGCTACAAGCGAACGTAGCGATCGACGGGAACACGCTTACTGGTTCGTTTGATGAGCCGCTACCGAACGATTCTTATACAGTTGATTGGAGCATTATTAGCGAGGACGGACATCCGTTAGAAGGCGAATATACATTAACGGTGAACGCGCCTGTTGTCGAAGAAGTTGTAGAAGAAACCGTAACGGAAAGTGACAACGAAGCGGTCGCAACTGCTACAGAAGAAGTCGAAGCGGAAGAAACGGTAACAGGTCCTTCTGCAGGGATGCTGTTAGGTGTAGCGATCGGTGTCGTTGCGTTAGTCGGCGGCGTATTTTTCTTCGTTATGCGTAAGGAATAATCAATGGAGCTATTCGTATTATTAAGCCAAGCGGTGCTATACATTTGTTTTGCGTTGCTACTTGGTACATTCATTTTACGCATTATCCCGAGTGAGTTGCGTCCAAACGTCGTCGTACGACAAAAAGTACTCGTCGTCGTTACAGCGCTCATTCCGCTCGCCGCCTTTTTACCCGTACTGGACATTACGCTATACATTGCTCCGCGCCTTGGCTTTACGAACGCGCTATCGATTGTACTGACAACGTATACAGTCGGCACAGCATGGGATGCGACATTATTGATTGCGCTCGTTTTCGTCGTGCTGCTTATGCGTACGACTGCTACATCAAAAGTCGCGTCTTACGTTGGCATCGTGCTAACAACGCTGCTCATCGTATCAGTTGCCTGGTCAAGTCACGCGGCGGCATTGAATGCGACGACAGGCATCGTAAGCGATACGCTACATTTAGTCGGCGCGAGCGTTTGGGTTGGTATTTTGCTCGTCATTAGCTTTTTTGCAAAAGATACAAACAATTGGCTCGCCTTTTTAAATTGGTTTACGTATACCGCAGTCGGCTGCTTAGCAATCATTGGTATTAGTGGCTTTATGTTAATGGACATTATGGTGGACGGTTACATTAACGCATGGATGATTGATTACGGGCAAGGGCTGCTTATGAAGCATTTACTACTCGTACCGATTTTTTTATTTGCGTTTGCGAATACGGCGGTGTCGCGTTTTTTCCTACTGCGCGACAAGCCGTTTCAACCGCTTCCGTGGATTCGCTTTGAGGCGATATTACTGAGCCTCATCTTTATCGTCACGAGCGCATTTTCTCAGCAAAACCCGCCACACGGAGCATATTTAAGTGAGGAGCTTGTGTCGCCTATTTTTAAATGGTTCCACCCCGACGTAACGATTGGCGCTAGCAACGTCATCGGCTTCGTCGTCAATTTGCAGTCAGTGCTCTTTTTATTCGCCTCGCTCTTTGCGATCATCGCGCTCATTGTGTCATTTTTCTTCAAAAAAATACCGCCGATCGTATCGTTCATTATCAGCATTATTGCGGTCGTTTGCATTTATGCGTTGCTCATGGTCACAACCGTTATTCGTTAATAAATGTTGTTTTTATTTCCCAACGCTTACTTTATACTTATAACTGGAGGTGTCATTCATGAAAAAACGACTATTAGCAGCAACGTTAACAGCTGCGCTACTTTGCCCGACAACTGCATTCGGTGCGTTTACAGATGTGTCTGAAGGTTACATCGAATCGGTAACGTACTTAGCAGAGCGCGGCGTTATTGCAGGCTATGAGGACGATACATTCCGTCCTGAACAAACGATTACACGCGTACAAGCAGCGCGCATGTTCACGCGTCAATTGCAGCCGAGCACGGTGAGCGACAGCCTGATGTTTACGGACGTGTTGCCCGAGCATAGCGATTACGATGCCATTATGCAAATTGCATCACTCGGTATTTTAAACGGACAGCGTGATGGCGAGCTGAAAGCATTTAAGCCCGCTCATGCATTAACGCGTGCGCAATTAGCGAAAGCATTTGTTGAAGCGTACGATTTACAGCTGCACCCGAAGCAAAAAGTAATGCAGTTTGACGACGTACCAGCAGATGCTTGGTTTAAGCCGTACGTTGATATTTTAGTATCGCACGGACTCATGACAGGCTATAACAAAAAGCAGTTTTCTCCAAATGAGCCCGTTAAACGAAAGCACTTCGCGGCTATTTATTACCGGTATTTAACGAGCGATGTTGCGTTCAATGCAGAGCCGTACGTATTTGGCAAAGCGCTTCATGCGGACACAAACGCGCCACTTGCACAAGCAACGGTGTCGGTTTATGACGGAGAAGAGCTGTACATGCAAATGGCGACGGATGAAACAGGTACATACCGTGCAGAGTTACCAGCAGGGCGCTATACAATGACCGTTGAAAAAGAAGGCTTTGATGTACAAACATATACGATTGATGCAAGTGCAACAGAGCGCGTGAAGCAAATGGCATTTTTAAGCGTCGAGCAGCCTGTTGAAACCGTTGAAGAGACGACATATGAAGTCGGTGCATGGGGAATGTCGTTTACTTTACCAGAAGCGGCATCGAACTATACGATGACGTTCCCAACGATGACGGAATTACACATTGAAAAAGACGGCAATGTATTAGTGCGCCTTCATGTGTACCGCCACGGCGAAGTTCCATCATTAGATGGCAACTGGGAAGTGCTGCGTGAAAATTACAAAGGCTACGACTATTACATCGCCGCTTCAGATGGTAACTCCATCTCTGCATCGGAAGAAGATGAAAACGGCGTAGCTGAAATGATTACATCGACAGTAGATGACACTGCTGTGTATGAAGCGATTTTCAAATCAGCGAAGTTCCAATAACATGACAAAACCCCTCGAAAGCGTAAACACCATTGTTTACACTTTCGAGGGGTTCTTTATGATTGCTGTTCATCATTATTTTTAGAAGCGCGTTTGAATAAGCCCGTTACTGTATTTTTTAGCTTGTCGTCAGCAATCGTTTCTTTTAAATTTCCTACCACTGTCGTTGAATACGCGAAAGCATTTTTCGTTGCTTGTTTAATTGTTTCCATTTTATCAGGTTCAACCGTCGTATCAACAGATGGCAAAATATATAAAACGTCCTGTAAAAAATCAACATACTGCTCGATTTCTTGTTGCGATGCTACTAGCTGACTTTTTAACATATTTAACTCTGTCAGTTGGAATTCTGCTAATGCAGCATGATCATCTGTTTCAATTGCGCTTAATACATTCGTTTTCATCGCTTTTTTCGCATATTTAATAAGACCCGCACCAGGAACGAACGCACCAACAACATCGATTCCTACGTCAAAAACAATATCTACTCCAATATCGACGAAATCATTATTTGCTTTCTTTTTTTCTACTTTATGAATATTTGGGTACTTAATGAGTAAATTTACTTCATGTATTTCCTCTTGAATTAAGCTGTATAGTTTTTGATAATTTTTCTGTGCGTGTAAAAAATATGTACGTGCATCATTTTTTGCGCCGAGCAATAACCATGTATACGCTAGCATAATTTGGAGGTGTCCACGCTGAGCATAACTAACTTCTTCTGATGCTAAACATTGTTCAACTGCTGTTCGCAATTCCGCAACAACAATATGTAAATACGTCTTTTCATCTGTATATGTTTTTGCCTCCAATAAACAATTTAAATGCACCATACTTTTAGCTAATGGTGTCATGATTTCTTTTCGATTTTCGACTTCGCTCACTTGTTGTTCTGTTTTCCAATGATCTTCTAATGAGATAATCCCTTTAACGATATTATGACGACATGTTGATTTTTTAAATACAAAAGAAGAATCTCCTATACTTAATAATGTATTAAATATTGTATCCATGTTCACTACCTCCCTTAATCTCTTGCTATTATTATAATACAAATATTGTATGTAATAATTAATAATTCATCTGCTATCAAAAATTAATGCTTACGAAATAACTATAGTCAAAAAGAAAAAGCATCGAAAACGTCAAACGTTCCGATGCTTTTTCTTTTCTTTTTTATCGCTTCCAACCGAATGATGGGTTTTCAAACTGCTTACGACGTGCTTCTTGCTCTTTTTGTGCCTCGTCGAATGCGTCAAGCTTTGCATGCCAAAATACTAAGTCATGCATAAATAGCTTCGTTGCCATCGTGTATAGTGCTGGTGTCGTTTCGCGAATAAGCGCCACTTCTTCAGCTTGTAGCGTATGCTCATGGTAAAACAGCATGCTATTCCAAAACGCTGATAAGCCACATGTGTACACGAATGCTTCGTCTTTACGCTCTGCTAACGTTGCCGCAAATGCTTCAACCATTGGCTCTGCTGCATATTTCGTTAATAATGCATCAAGCGGCTCTGTGTAACGTTGTACGAACGCAACAGCTGCGTTTAATTCCGCTTTCGTTTGCTGCTTCGTAAATGCTTTTAACACTTCATGCGTTAAACTAAAGCCTTTTAATACTTGCTGTCCTTGTACGTGATAGTTGTAGCTCCAACGTAATTGTGGAATTTTGTAATCGTCGTATTGAGAAAGCTTTTTCGGTGCATATTGTGCTTTGTCGTTTACAAGCACGTATGAATCACCTAATGCGCGCTCTACAGATACGTGATCCCATTCCTGGAAGCCAGAAATTAATAAGCTGCTCGTGCGCGCCTCTTGTGGGAACGTTGCAATTAAGTTTTGCAGTGCATCGATGTTAATCATCCCGAAATCTACACATGTCATGTAATCCTCGATTAATACTGGCACGTACACTTCCTCATACTCATACACTTGTGATAAAAGGTTTAATAATGCTTCCTCTTCCCACTCGCCTTCATCGCTTTGCTCACCGAATAATAGCGCCTGTGCAAACGTTTCTTCTGTTTGAACAGCTACAGTAATCATACGTGGCGATAAAGCTGTTGGGAACGCTTCGTCCTCTTGTAACGAAACGATGTAATGCCCTGCTGGTACGTCGATCGTTACTTTTTGTCCGTTTGCTTCTACTGATGTAACAAGCGCACGTGTTACGAAATCAAATACGCGTACAGTTGCTTGTACGTTTTCTGTAAATAAGACGCTAATTGTACCTTCTGTTGAAACTGCATCAGCAATTTCGTAACTTGGGTATACTGTTACGAGCGGTGCATCTAGCTCTAATGCATCAATGCGAATGTGTAATGTACGCACGTCTGCTGTGTTCGTTGCGTCCGCAAATTGTGCAAGTGATAATGCATCTGTATGCGTCGTATGTGCTGTTACCGCGACTTCATTTACCGCGCCGTCTTGTAGTTGCTCATATACGACAACTTCTAATTCGTCTGCTTCTGTATAGCCGTGTGTCGCATCTGTATCGATCACTAGCGCTGCTGTCGCAAAGTCAAAGTCCTTCGCTGTCGTCATATGACCAAGTGGTGCTACGACATTGTTAGACGCAACTGACACCGCTACTTGTTGCGGATAGTACGTGAAGTGTAGCTTTTCTTTCGTACGTGGCATCGTTAACGTTACGTGTAACGTCTCATACATATTTTGTACCGTTACTTCGTTTTTCGTTGCCGAGAATACGTGCGTATATACATTTGTCGGTACAAGCTTGTAGCCTTGCTCTGTTTGGAATAACACTTTGTTATCGACTTGCTCAATGATGACAACGTTTTCTGGTACGTATACGAAAGTCGTTTTCGCATCTTTCCCGAGCACGCTCGTCATTTGAATTGTGTAATGACCTGGCTTGTCTGTCATAAACGCTGTGAATGCATCAACGAACGGTAACTCGAAGTGACCTAGTTCATTTTCTACTAATTCAAGCTCTTTTACGTTAATGCTTACAAATTCACCGCTTTGTACGTGCGTTAACGTTAACGTCCATACGTTTGCTGTTTCAAGTGACGCAAATGTCTTTTTGCCGATTACGACCGAGAAGTTGCCGTTATACACTGGTACAGACGATACAACTGCTTTTTGCTTTTGCCCTTTTAATAAAAATTGGCGAGCTGTTGCATACACAACTAAACGCTTATCGCCGTTGTTGTAAGCGAATGCTTTATGCACATGTACGTCCGCTGCTGTGTAACCGCTCCACTCGCCTTTTAAAGCTGTTGGTGTTACCGCGATACCATCGATTGCAGCAAATTTTTGATGCTTTTTCGCAAATACAGCGATCACTTGCTTCGCGCTAAACTCTTGTGCTTGAATTTGCTCAAACGTCGTCGCATCGAAGTACATGAAATCTTCCGTCGCTAAAAACCACTCGCCTTGTACAACGCCATCTACTGTTAACTGTACATTGTACGTCGTCGTTGGTGTTGCTGGCACTTGATAAATTGCTTCAAAGTCAATTTCACCATTTTCATACGCGTAACGTGCTGTTTGAATCGTTTCATCGTTCACCGTCCAAATCGTTTGCGCTACTTGACGGCGGAACGTTTGCACTGGTAACGAAAGCTCCACTTGTTGTGCCGCTAAGTTGTAGCGTAGCACTGGGCGCTCTGTCGCAAGTTTAATAACTTCCGCTGCTTTACGAGGTGTCTTCACCGTAATCGCATCGAACTCTTGTAATAAGTGCTGCGGTAACACACCTGCGAAATTGTCAACGAACGGACGGTTTTGCGTTTTCCAAATGTTCATCGCACGTGTTAATACGTCCGTTACAATAATGTCTTGCTGCTTTACAAAGTCCTTCACCGCGCGAATTAAGCCGTGGCTTTTCACTGGTGTTGCTTTCGCATCGTGCTGCATCATCGTCTGAATATTTTCTGCACTATAGCTATGCTCAATTGCCGGCTGAATAATGCGCGTTACAAACGTTTTTACTTGCGCACGTGGAATTGTCGTATGCCCAAGAATGTTCGCTGTATATTTTTGTACGCCTGCTGCTTTAAATGTATGCACGTCTGACGCTTCAACCGCCGTCATGAACGCATCACGCCATAAGTTTGCATCGTGTAATACTAGCTCGTCACTCACCGTTTGCCAAAAGTTTGCATCGTATGCATTGATCGCAAACGTTGTCGTGAATAACAGCATCGTTTTTGGTGCAACTGTCCATACTGCTGTTGTCGCTGTCGCATGGTCTGCCGTTTCAATTTCTTGTTTTACTAGTTCCAGAACGCTGTCGTAGTCACCTTCGTCCATTGTTACTTCGCTAATGATTGCAACACCTTGAAATAATTGCTCATACTTCTCTTCAAATTGCTGCAATTGCTCAACCACTGTTAAGCTATTTTTTTCTTCATGCATTCCATAGAACCTCCTAACAAACCTATATCTTATTAATTCTACTATAGATTTTAGCAAATGACATTTATTAACTTGAAAAAGAACGCGATTTCTCTAATTTTTTTGCGAAAAGATGACAATTTCAGGGTATTAAAACCTAAATTATAGAAGAAGCACCATATAATATTCATTCACATACTGACCATCGATATATAATGAGTGCTGTTTCACCCCTTCTTGCCAAAAGCCCATCTTGTTATAAAGCGCCCCAGCGGCATCATTATGTGCAATATACGTGAGCTCTAAACGATGGATTTTTTGTTCCTTTGCCCATGCAATGCACGCTTCGAATAATTTCGTGCCGACGCCTTGCCCGCGCGCTTTTTCATCGACGCCAATCGCAATCGATGCTCGATGCTCGATGCCGCGTGCGTGCCATGTTTTCCTGTTGCACCATTAAATAACCGATAACTTCCTCATCTTTAGCAACAAATAACGCACTCGTTGGCGATTGTAAACGCTCGATCAATCGCTCCATTTGTGCTGTCGTTAATTGACGTTCTCCTGGATTTGCCATCATCATACCCGATTGCTCAACACGCATCATTAATATACTTAGTGCTTCTGCATCATGTTTTGTTGCTCGTTCAATGTTCATTGTTCTATTTACTCCTTTTATACGACATTATCATTCGCTTCATTTTTTCCCTATTGCTTCCTATTTCATAGCACTTCATATTCCTTTTTCTTCCTAGACATATAGCGACATAGAATTTTCAGACAATAAGAACTATACTAAAAAAAACGCTTCTCGATTACTTCACTTTTTAAAGCATTTTGAGTTTTCGAGAAGGAACTACACATATTTTTATGAAGGAGACGATTTCGATGAAAAAACAACTAACCGCTCTTTGTTTCACTTTATTACTTAGCACCGTTTTCACATTCACTACGAACGCAGCGAGCTTCTCAGACGTACCAATAACACATCGCTATTACAAAGAAATTACGGCACTTTCTAATTTAGGCGTAATAAAAGGTTACGAGGATGGCACATTTAAGCCGGGTGTGTATGTGACACGTGCGCAGTCGCTTAACATTTTAGACCGCGTGCCTGACATGTACGTGCTACCGATTCGCGACATGCGTGAGTTTTCGGATTTAAAGCGGGCATATCCGTATTATGCTGTATTCGAACGCTTTTACCGAGGCGGCATCATTAACGGCGACGGCAATTTTATGTATCCTTCAAACATCGTAACGCGCGGGCAAATTGCAAAAATGTTTACGCTATATTTTACTTTTAAAGCGACAAACAACGTATCCTTTATCGATGTACCCTCGAACTCAGATAAATATCCGTACGTTTCAGCATTAGCCGCAAACAACGTTACAACAGGCGATGCAGGATACTTTTATCCGAATAAACATTTAACACGTGAGCATTTAGCTGTTTGGCTATACCGCGCATTGTACAACTAATCGCTACTTAAAAAAGTAGAGCGTGCAGTATGTCTTTTCTCAAAAGTATCGTATACTAATAATTGAGAAAATGAGAAAAGGTGATGTTCGATGAAGAAAATGTTAATCGCAGCGGCAGCAGTCAGCTTACTACTAGTCGCATGTAATGACACGAGCAAGGAAGTAACGGAAGCAACACCGATTACAGCCGATGTTGAGTCAGCGTTAACGAGCGCACAAACGACGATCTCAGCACAGCTAGCTTCGATTTTAGCGCTTCCTGAGCAAGATTTAAACGTATCCATTACAGCTAATAACGAACAAGACCCACCCGTTGCTATCGCGACTGTTATTTTATTAACGAATCCTGAAATTGCAGATGCTAAAATTGAAGAGGCTGTAGCTTTCATTCAACAGCATCTTGAAACGATTGACGGTATAACTGTTCATAAAAGCAGCATTATGATTACAAACGTAGAAGGCGACGTTCTTCACTAAAAATGGGTATAAAAATAGGGCTATGCTTCAGTCAACGCGACTGATGGCATAGCCCTAAACTGTTTAGTAACGCCGTATGTACGCAATAGAAAGGGCCACCCTCGCTAGCAGCCCCCACCCCCGACAACACGGAAATGCTTCTATCGCTAACCAATGATTTAATAATAGCATTGTACAATATTTTTCTTCAACTAGTTCACACCTTACAAATTTGTCACTTTTGCAACTTTTCCTTGCCTTATACGTCTTTATCCATTATTTCTATATTTTCTAAATCGATCATCTCTGTTTCAATTGCTGGTAATGGACGCGGTGCTGTCAATTCTTTCGGTGTGCCGACGTCAATGCTATAAAACAGCTTTTCCATATGCGCAATATTTTTTTCTTTATCGTTTATTTTTTGCTGCAAGTCGCGCATCGCTGCTAAAATTGGTGCACGCTCCCCTTCAATAACTGCCTTTTCTTCATTCAATGCATCGACGTTCGCCTGTAGCTGACGAATGACTGCTTTTTCGCTCGCTAAATAACGACTATCTAAATCGATAAATAAATCAATCATGCCTTCATACAGCTTTTTTTTCTCGCGCTCCTTCGATTTGATTGATACATTGTTCGCGGTCGCCTTTACTTTCGACGTTAGCTTTGAAAAAATAGAGTTCGAACGCTGTGACTGTCCATTTTCATTTTTTTCACGTAACGCTGCAACTTCACGCTCCGCTTCTTTAAATCGCTTATAATACGTATGATAGGTTGTATCCGTAATTTCCATGTCAGCACGCGTGACGTTGAAATCGGCATATAACTTTTCTTTTTCCTGTCGCACATAATACGCGGCCTTTTGAATTTCCTCCTCCTTCGCGTCAAGTTGCGCGCCAAACTGAAGAAGCAACGCCTCATGCTGGCCGATATGATTGCGCAGTGCGTCAATGTCGAGCTGTAGCTTTGCACGTTGATTGACGACATGCTGCCAATGCGCTGCTAAAACGTGTATATCTGCCTTCTCATAACGAGCACCGATAACGGTTAAAACAGTAAGTGCCAATCCTAAAAATAACGTGCGCGTATTATCAAGTTGTTTAGATAGTGAAAACGCAGTCGTGCCAAATACATCAAACTTTAAAAAACTAGGATGAATGAAAATAGCTAGCACACGATCAAGTGATTCTTCTAGCTTAACGTTTGGCAATGCTTCAATTAATATCGCTGTCACTTCAATTTGCTTACAATAATCCGTCGGTGCATGCGCCTGTAGCACTTGAGTAATAACATCATCATTTAATGTAATCAACGTGTCATCCTCGATATAGCTGCTTAGTGCCTCATATACTTGCTCGCGCTCTTCACCTGTTAGCTTTTTTAATGCGCTCGTGAAAAATCGCTGTAGCTGTGTCGCATGAATAGCTAAAATAGCATCGAGTGGCTTCACATGACCTGCAAGCATCGGTGCTAGTTTGTCGTGTGTCTCGTATTTTACATATAATTGCTCAATCATTGCTTGCACTTGTAGCAACACGATTTTGTCGTCCGTTAACGGCACTTTCGGTAACTTTAATTGCTGTGCCATTTCTAATAATAAACCGAGCTGTACTTGCGCATCTGCAACTGCTGTATACGCCTCAATGTCACGCTGGATTTTTTTATACAATCGCTGTTCGCCTGATACTAGATCGGTCACTTTTGATGCCATTACGTGACCTGCATGTAATTTTTTAACGATGACGTAAAGGGCGCGTAAATTAACGTCACTTACTTGTCGAAAACCGTTCGCTACTGTTTGCTCGTTCATATGAAAAACTCCTTTCAAACTGCTTCCTATTCGCTTTTATTATACCCTGTTATGTAGGAAAAATTATCATGTGAGCCTTACCTTTTACGTTGCATGCTAGCGAATAATGCATTAAAGTTTCTTATAGACTAATTTATTTATTTAAATTGATAAGTCGGATAATGTATGGAGGACACTATGTTGTTTAAACGTCTAGAAAATGAATTTGCATTGCAGCGAAAATATATCGGTCATGGTAATGCCATTCGCCGCTTCCGTAAATCGATTATGTACGCTGAAAAGGAAGTATTAACGCCAGATGAGCAAGTGCTTTCGTCAATCGCTGTAAGTGCAGCCCCTGAGTTTCATAAACAAATGCATGGCTTACTCATCGCCACGAATATGCGGCTGTTGTTCGTAACGTCATCTAGACATTACGGCGATTTTTTTGAAGTGCTGCCATATTATGCGATTGAGCGCCTAACGATGCGACGTCACCGTAAAACAGAAATTATTTTGCGCTTTAAGCGAATGGATAAATGCTACGTCGCGGCGTTCATCGATGAACGATTGTCAACGTTTCGGCAAGCGGTACGTCAACAAATCGAAAATAGTAAGGACGAATCACACATTTCTTAATGCTCGCATTTCAAGTATAATATGGAAAACAGTATTTATAAGGGGGCTTTCTCTTCAATGTGGAGCTACAATGGCGATTTTTTTGATGCAGCATTTTACAACGACGATGTGCATATCGAATCAAACTACGGACCAAAGCAATTGAGTGGTGAGGCTTTTCTTGTACATAATCATTCCGTGCCTTCTGTACATGCCCATCACTATTCTCTTTATACAAAAAAAGCAACGTGTAACTGTTTTGCGAAGGCAACGAATGTAATTGTTGAAACATTCCATACGAACGAGCCGCCATCTGCAGATGCACTGCATACATATTTTGATCAAACAGTAACCGTACGTGACGACATGCTTTCACTGCCGCTTCATTGCGACAAATGCATTCATATTTGGACGCCGATGCGCTATTATGCACAAACACATTATACAAATCACTCACCCGTTGCATTTGCGAAAATCGGTTTCTCGCCGACATTACTTGCGCATGCGACGACGATTTTCGTAAAGCAGGCACAAGAAAGTCATACGGCAAAAATTTTCGTGCAAAAAAGTGCTTGTAAGTGTATCGAGGAAGCAGGCAAAGTAGAAGTAAAACGCTTTACAAACATTTCTGAGCGCGACTTAGTACAGCATTTATTTAACGTAACAGTAAGCGACGAGGACATATATGAGCAATCGACACGTTGTCAAATATGCTTACCTGCCCCGTCGAACTGGACGCCATCTGCAATGCGCATCGGTCATTTTGAAAAATATACATCACACGGCATTATGTACAGTACGTTTTTATCAGAAACACTGACGCCGCACGTTGCGTACGAAATTGAGCCACAAGTGTTCATGCTAGCAGAAAAAAAGCAAGGCTGCGACTGCTTTGAGGACGTCGGACAAATCGAAGTGACACAGCCGTTAACGATCGAGCAGTTCGTTCAGTTTTTACAGCAGGAGTTTTCAATGCGCGTACAGCCCGCAACGGCATCCGTGCAAACGCAATGCGACGTATGTGCGCAGCAGTTCTTCATGCTACCATAAAATAAAAAAAATCCGAGGATCGTAAAGTCCTCGGATTTTTTATCGTGTTTATTGTTTAACAATAAACGTAATATATTGCTGCTCCTTTAATAAACGCTCCTGTCCTCGTAGCCATTTTTCAATGACGATGTAGTACAGCGCATCTTCCATATATGGCTTCGCTGGTGTGACAATAAGCTTGTTATCTTCCACTTTTACAATTACTTCATGACGCTCTCCAAATTGATTCATGACCGTCACTCGATCTGTTGAAATTTCCTCTTCTAAACGATCATTAAAACCGATTTTCCACACTTTATTTACATCGTTTGTGATTAAAGGATTTTTCGCATATGCTTTGCCATTTTCAATCGTTTCTTGAAAGGCGTCATAGTCCTTTTTTGCCTCTTCAATGTCCTCTACTTTCGACACAACATCTTTTGTTAGCATGTAATACGCCGATACTGTCGGGTAAAGCGCTAACACTTCTGTTGCTCGTACTGCAAAGCTTTCACCGAAAATATTGTGCATGGAACTAACTTTATCAAAAAACATTTGGTACGTTCGATCAAGTGATAACATATAAGCTTCTACTGCCTCAATCATCGTTAACAATTTATTAGCAGTTGTAACGTCTGTCGTTAGCTTATAATGTGCATTTAGTTGGTTTAATACATCTGAATATTGTCGATACGTACGATCTTCATACATGCTAATCGCCGTTTCCGAAATTTCAAACATTGTGCCATAACGCGCACGTAAGTCGGCTACGAGCGCCCCCTCACTTTGAACTTGCTGAATACGTGTATCGATTTTTTTGAAAAGCTCCACATAACTATCTGTTAAGCGCTGTACATTCGCACGCGTTAAAAACGTTTGAATGTCCTTTTTAGCAGCGGTTAAATCAATGACCGTTAAGTTTGTGTACACATTGCCATTTGCATCGCTTACTTTCTCCACAATTGGTGAAATGCGCTGACGATAATATACATATTTCACATGATCGTAATCGATTTTTGTAAAGCTATGTGGATTTTTAATCGCCGCATTCGCCGCTTCATTCAAGTAACGCTTCAGTAGCACTTGCTCCTCCGTGTTTTGCGGTTGCACAAAGAAATCCTTTCGTTCATCGTTTGCTCCAAAGATTGCTTTGTATGCCGCAAGCCCCGCTGTATAACGCCCGATCGTTGTTTCTAAATGAATACCATCGCGCGTTAATTCTTTGCCATATTTCGAAATGACGTCGCCGTTACTTCGTGCATTTTGAATGGCTGTACCAGACGGAATGTAAAAATCGTAATTACGTAAGCTTAGCTCTGCTTTATATGCTTTCGTAATTGAATCATACATCATGAGTTGGTTCGGTGCATACGACGGGAATGAATGATACGTCGTTGCATATGCCCACGTACCGTTTAAGCCAACTCTTACGCGCGTCGCATTTTTAACGTTGCGTAACACGTAATCATGCAGCTGGTTTAAATATGGTTGGAACGTGCTATGATCACCTGAGTTTTGAGAATTTTGTTGCATAAATACGATATCCCAATCATCTGCTCGTAGCAATTGACCGAGTGTACGTTTATTGATCGTTGTGCGTCCTGTATGATCGTAACGAACGTAGCGATATTCCGCTTTGTTCGATTTAATACGCTCAACATGATCCGCTAAGCCCATACCTCCAATATGTGCTTCTGCAACGACGACATTTTTGCCGTTTGACGTTGCGATGTTGTAAAGATATGCGGAAGTATCTTCACTAAAAGAATTTCCAATAAATAAAATTTTCACTGGATCGGATGCTGCTGCGGTACGCGTTGTCGTTGAAATTGTCAACACGAAAATGACAAAGACTACGGCAAGCAGAAGCCGATACTGTCGCATACTATCACCTCAGTTTTTACTTGACTGCTCACTAGTGTGCTAAAAAATGCTGCAGCTCATCAAATCGTTGTTTAGCAAGCGCATAGCCCATATCATAGTTTCGCTTTAATTGGAATCGATCCTTTTCAAAGCTATTGACCGCATATGTCGGACGAAAAACGAATGCTTTACCGCTACGCTCAAGCTCCTCAATGTAGCGAAGTGTTTCATTGTAGCGCTCTGCTCGTTGTTTCATCTGTGCTGCAAGTTTTGGATATTTATATTCAAACAGCTTCACAGTCCATTTCCCTTTACGGTCTAATGCTTTTTCGTATCCTTTTGGCTGCGTTAAAATGATGACGTGTTTATTATAGCCATCCTCAATCGCTTTACGAACGGGGATCGACTCACTTAAACCTCCATCATAATACGGCGTTCCGTCTAGTTTAATTTCAGGAAACAATAGTGGAATCGCACATGTCGCACGAAGAAGCTGACATGTCGTATCCATTTGTTTGCCATCCATATACTCAACTTCACCTGTATAGGCATTCGTCACGCCAAATAAAACGTCTCCATCGTGTTGCTGGAACGTTTGCCAGTCGAATCGATCAATTACATTTGGAAGGATATTGTATGAAAAATCTAGTCCAAAATAGCTGCGATCTTTTGTAAAGAAATTTTGAACACCGATATAACGTTTATCATGGCGGAAGTTCGCAATGACGCGAAACGTACGCTCCTTTTGTCTCGACACGTAAGAGCATGCGGCAATCGCTCCTGCTGATATGCCAATGACGTATGGTATATGTAGTTGCTGCTCTAAAAAGTAATCTAATATACCCGCTGTATACACTGTTCGAAATGTGCCACCTTCTAAAATTAAACTTGACTGCTGCAAATTTTTTACCGCCCTTTCATTAAACGACTTCAGCTTTAACTATATCGTGAATGAATAGTGCCACGCTAGTGAAAGTTATAATTGCCAACTATTATCATAACATATGTGCAACAAAAAAAGATGAGAAAGTAGACATAACTCTTCTACTTTCTCGCACAGTTTTACGCGTAAAGCTTTTTGTTTGGTAAAAATGACATTGCGATGCCGCCGATAAAAATGACCGCTGCTGCGACATATGCCCCAATGACAACGAGCTGCTCTGTATTGCTTTGCGCGATGCCGATAATCGCCCAAATAAACACCGCTGTAAATAGCGCATCATTTTCACGATATTGCCCAAGTAGCGCTAACGCAGCCGCCACAACAAGCAGCACGACTGTTCCAACTGGCTCGCTCACGCCTAAACTAATATCATAATGCTTCAGTGTATACGCCATGTTCGCAATCGTCGCTACCGAAATCCATCCTAAATACACTGAAAACGGTAAACGCCCACTAAAGCCGCTGTCGTCAAACGAACGATACAATAAAATGAGCGAAATTAATAGCGCAAACATGAGCACTTGCCCAATAGCGAAAATTTCGTAATGCCAGCAAAACAACCACGCGATGTTTAATGCGCACGAGGCGATAAACATCGTATAAACGCGATCCGTATGCGCCCGATTTCCTTTCATTTTTTTGTACTGCAACACGACCCATACACCGACAAGTAAATAAATAAGACCCCAAATGCTAAAAACGTATCCTGCTGGTGTAAAGAGCACGTCGATTTTATCTGATATGACCGACGTTTCCATGCCGTTAATTGGCAAAATATTCGCGAGCGCATTTACTGTCACCATCGCGACGTACGCAATGAAGATCATCCACCATTTTCCCATAAAAATCCCTCCCTTATAAAACTGCCTTTCCCTAAAACAGCAAAACATACACATGCGACGATAAAAAAGCTACCTTATACAATGCATAAGATAGCTCACCATATCATAAGAAATTAAATGCGACCGTAGCCTGTGAAATGTTTGCCCCAATAGCCTGAGCGAATGTTAGCAATGTTCACCTTTTTACCGCTAGCTGAAATCATTTTACCGTTACCGATATAAAAGCCGATATGCGAAACACCACGCTTATATGTACCACTGAAAAATACTAAGTCGCCAACGCGGGGAGATGAAACTTTTTTTGCCATATTGTAGTAGCCAGCTGCTGATGTGCGCCCGATTTTTTTGCCTGATTGATTTAAAACGTAATAAATGAACCCTGAGCAATCAAAGCCTGATCGCGGCGATGAGCCTCCGAATACGTAGCGTGTTCCTAAGTAGCGCTTCGCATTTGTAATGACGCTTGAGCCGTTTGCCGATGCTTTTGCTGATGATGCGGATGATGATTTTGACGCTTTTACTGTACCTCCAATTTGCAGCTTTTGTCCGACATAAATACGTGTTGACTTTAAGCCGTTTTGGTTCATGATCGTTTTATATGATACGCCATACTTTGAACCGATTTTTGATAATGTATCTCCTGATTTTACTTTATACGTTGCTGCTTCGGCACTCGCCACTCCTGAAAATGCGACCGCTGATGCGATTGCTACTGCTGCCATTTTTTTAGTCATTGTGTTCATGTTTAAAATACCTCTTCTTTTCTAGAATATAATTCACATAGTAATTGATGTTTTTTTGATATTTACTAACTTTCGAAAACAATCATATCAATTTTATATTACAATACGTTTACAAACATATTTAAATTGACTTCACATGCTGTCATACAACCGATACATTGACGATTTCTCTTCAGTTAAAAGCATTTTTACGACACAATGAACAAACTATTCGTTCATATTGCAGAAAAGTAAATAAAATGGCGCGTCACTGTTTTTCATCACGCCAGTTAATTAGCAGCATTATTTCCAGTTTGTTCGTTTATCACCGTAAGCCTGCCTCGACGTGGAAAAGCAATTGCACGTTATCGTGAAGAGCCAGTTTGTTGCTGAAAATGATGGATTTCATTGCATAAAAATGGCGTATGAACACGCTTCGTTTTTCATAATACTTTGTACGTCATTAATCGCATTGCTGTTGCTGGCAATGTTTTTTGTTGTTTTACGCAGCTTATTATGTCGCATAATATACTATTCACTTATGTGCTACGTCTATGTGAATCGAGTAGGAGGGAGTGATTAACTCCCGACCTCTCACACCAC
>NZ_MATO01000083.1 GCF_001700325.1 Caryophanon latum | reverse complement strand
GAACGCACAAAAAAACATTCCGAACGATGTCGCTAATAAAGAGTACATTATCTCACAGCTTGAAAGCTTGAAAATAGATTTATATGCCGCACCGCTACACGCGTTGTTAAGCAATAGCTATAACGATGACGAACGCTTAAAAGAATCGGTGACGAAAGAAAAGCTCGACGCTGCGATCGCTGAAGTACGTCAAGCAGTTGCAGGAAAAGACGAAACTGTACGCGATGCCATCGAGCAAGAAATTATGCAATTTACGTATTATGCGATTGCACGTGAAGCGAGCAAACTATTTGAGCCAACAATGTTTTCATCATATGATCCATCTGTCGTAAAAGATGACGTTACATTTGCTGAAGTAGACGCATTATTTGAAGGGATCGACGTACGCAGCTATTATTCGCTCGAGCGACTACGTGACGTGTTAACGATGTCCGTTGCATTAAAACCAGTATGGCAATACGTTTCTACTGAATATCACGATTACAACACGTCGCTACCTGAGCTATTTACAAATGCGATGACGTTCGACAAATTACAAGCGTTACATGGCCAGCTCACTGAAACGTACCAAAATGATGAAGAACTATCTTTATCAATTGATAATTGGTTTAACACAATGTACAACCAGTACTTCAAACATCGCATTAGCCATTTATTCGATATCGATTTAAAAAATAATTGGCTGTATACAGGCGCACCGCTGAAAAAAGGCGTAACCGATGCGCAAGTAGACGCTGCCATTGCCGAGCTACAGCAATACAGTCATTACGATGCGGACGAGCTTGTAGACGTGCTACAAGTAAGCAAAGATTACAAAAATATTTGGTCGTTCTATGCACCATTTGTATTTACGAGCTACAACAACAAAGTTTTTCAAAATGGTGTAACTGCTGAGCAAATCATCGACGCACTTAGCCCGTTAACGACAGATGCAAACGCGACGACAAACGGCATCATCAATAAAGTAGTGTTCGATCTCGCAGCAGAAAAGCTGTCACTCGTTTACAAAGATACGTACAGCGCAACCTATTTCCCAACATTGACAGCAACTAATACGAAAAATGTGTTAACAGCAGATGAGCAAAAAACGTTAGCGGCTGAATTATTAAACGTCGTTAACACATTAAAACCGACGAACAAATATGATACGCAACGTTTAACAGCTGTACTCCAATCACTCATTAACGGTGAGCCAGCACGCGACGTTCAATCAGTTGATGCACCGTTTTGGACGATGCTTCCTTCTTATACAGCAGTCGCACCGTTTATTCGTGCAAACGAATACGGCGTGACATTTGCAGAAGGTGTAAGCATCGAAGCGCTACACAATTTCGCACAAGACGTTCATACATCGGACGCAGACGAAGCAGCAAAAGCATTACTACTTGCAACGATTGATGATGCGATGACGCGCGCACAGCATCAAGCCTTTACATCGATTACCGTACAATAACAGCACAACGAAAGAGTGACGACGTCGGAAGCGGCATTGTCACTCTTTTTCATGTTAAAACACATAAAATAATTAATACATTTATGTTTTTAATCATAAAGACATTTAATGATTTATGTACGAATGAATTTTTGTTATACTTATACGTAGCTTATAGAAATTTCAAGGAGGGTGTTTTAGTGGCGATCAAAATTACATTAGGCAATAGTAAAGGTGGCGTTGGCAAAACGACGACGACATGCTTGCTTGCCATTTCATTAGCGAAGCATTTTAATCAGCGCGTCTTAGTCGTCGATTTCGATGCCCAAGCGGACGCGACAGACTTTTTAATGCGCACGTTTCAAGTAAATAAAGATTTAACGAATCATTTATCGATCTTTGATGCGATCAAGTCACCGAAGCGCTCACAGGAAGCGGTGCTCGTATTAGACGACAATTTGCATTTACTTCCTTCTGGTGAGGAGCTATCTGGTCTTGACTTATTGCTTCTTGAAAAGGGTGTATTCGGTAAGTTCGAAGCAGGGCTTTATTTAGATTTAGTCATTCAGCAAATCGAGCACGAATACGACTTCATTTTATTCGACGTACCACCGACATCAAACATTCAAAACATTAACGCGATCGTTGCGAGCGATTACTACATCGGTGTCATGATGACGCAGGCGAAATCGTATCGTCAAATGGCAGGCTTTTTAAAGGAATCAGAAAAAACAGCAGCGAGTGCGCGCGAATCGAAGTACGGCTATGAAGGTGCAGAGCTGCTCGGCATTTTAATGTATTTAGAAAACAAAAAAAGCAACATCGACTTTACCGTCATTTCGGCGGCGCTTGAAACGTACGGCGATGCGATTTTATATTCGCGTGTGTACGAGCGCGAGCGTGTGAAGCGTTACGATTTAATTCCACCGAACCCGAACAAGTTCGACCAGCACGACAAAAAGATTTTTGCGATGTACGATTCGCTGGCGCACGAAATTTTAATGCGCGTCGGTAAAGTTTCAGCAACTGAGCCGAAGTTACGCATTCAACAGCTGCTCGATTTAGCGGCAGATTCGTTAAATCGCGACGAATACAATACGCTTGCGGCTGCGTTTGATGCGGCGCAATTTTATCGTGACGATGCGACAGAAGCACGCGACTTTACAGCAGCACAACTCGCAACTGTACTGCGCGACATTTTCGAAAATGCACCAGCACAAAAACGTCGCACGTACATTCACCGCATTCTCGATTGGCTACAAACAGACGAAGACTTAAAATCATTGCAGCACGTATTTGCATAAGGAGCGAAAAAATTTATTACAAACGAACGCGCTTGAGGAGAAAATTAGCATTCAAGGAGAAAACCCGCATCAAACGGCGTTCTCACAGCCAAAAGTGCGCGGCTTAGCTTTATTAGATGAAGAAATCGAAACAGCACCGAAAGAAAAAAAGGAGCGCAAAAACTCGCTCATTTCTGCAGAAGCACACCACTTCTTTAAAACAGTCGGCGCACAAAACGGCTTAAAGCTATTGGAAGTTGTCGATTTCGCTGTCGATCAATTGCGCGAAATTGATGAGCAAGAATTAGCCGCTGCATTAAAGGCGTATAAAAAGACATTATAATAGTAGAAAGCTCGATTTTTTTGATGAATCGAGCTTTTTCTTATGTACAAACAGATAAAACAATTAATGTATAAATGTTTTTATTAAGTAGAGCTACGTGGACGGTTCACGCAGCTCTTTTTTTACTCAATCCAACTCGATGCCATTTGCACACCTTCATACGTATTTACTGGCAACAGCTGTTCGCGACTAAATGATGCAATGTACGCCATTAATTCTTCTAAGTTTGCTGTCGAAATGTCGTATAGCTCGTCACATTCTGCCTCACCATTTGCACAGCCGACAATCGGTTCATCGACAACGTTATGCAACATAATAATTAGCCAAGATTTTGTAGCGACCGCTTCATCAATCCATTGCTTCATTTCCTCGACCGTCGTTTCATTCGTCACCGCAAATGACTTTAGCCAATGCGGATCATAATTGTCAGGTGTATTCAATTGTGAGCCATATACGCGAACACCTTCAAAATAATGTTTCGCAATGGCACGCGCTTCATTGCTGTACACAGAGTTAGGAGCAGCGAGCGTTTTCACATCAATGTCTAAATCACACAAAATGCGAATGTTTTCCTCGAGCTGATAGCGAATTTCCGCTTCGGTAAACCAGCTCAAATCAAGCCGTGCATGGTCATGCGTATGCGCTCCGATTTCGATACCGCGATCATGCGCTACCCATACGTCACTGTACGACATGAAATTTTCGTCCTGCTCGTCTAACCGATACGTATTAATGTTAAACGTTCCGGGTAAAGCATATTGAGCGTGCAATCGTAACGCTTTCGTATACCAATTTTTATAGCCGTCGTCATACGATAACGTGACGAGCGCTTGGTTTTCATACGCATGTAGTGGTGTCGCGTCAATTTCCGGCAAAAATTCTGGATTGACGTCAAATGCTGCAGCTG
>NZ_MATO01000082.1 GCF_001700325.1 Caryophanon latum | reverse complement strand
ACACCCTAAAGTTTATGCGCATGCTGGGCGCACAATAAAAAAGGTGTGCGAAATCGACTTCGCACACCTTTTCATTATTCAACTCCTGGTAAAATCGTTAACGTTTTCGCATCACCGTTAAGTAACGCATCAACACCGAGTGGAATCGCAAAGTTCGGCTCGCAATGACCGATGTTAAAACCTTTTACGACCGGCACATTCAGCTTGCCGAAATAATCGTTAAACACCGCATCAAACGTACTATCTTGTGGTGCGAGCGACTTCGAATACGTAAAGCTACCGACCACAATGCCTGCCAGCCCTTCAAACTTACGCGCTAAACGCAATTGATTTAGCATGCGGTCAACGTGTAGCGGTGACTCCTCAACGTCTTCAATGACTAAAATTTTCCCACGCGTATCGATTTCATATTTCGAACCGAGCGTCGACGTGAGCAACGTTAAGTTACCACCTGTTAGCTCACCGCGTGCAACACCGCCGACAATTGTCGTAAGCGGGCTACGCGTTTCATCATAATGAAGCTCCCACGGCTGCATAAGCTGTAAAAACATGCGTTCACTCGCCTCACTAAAATCATCTCGTGACGCATCACCTAGCATATCACCGTGGAATGTCACTAAGTTCGCATATTCATTAATGACTGTATGTAGCGCCGTAATATCCGAATATCCCCAAAAAATTTTCGGGTTATCTTCAATTAACGGGTAATCTAGCTGATCAAGTAATCGACCTGTGCCATATCCACCGCGCGCACAAATAATCGCTTTAATTTCAGGATTTTTAAACATCGCATGAATTTCTTCAACGCGTTGCTCATCGCTTTTCGCTAAATAATGCGTGTCGCCTTCAATTACTGAATCCGCTAACACGTAGCGCAACCCTAATCGCTCAAGCATCGGTAATGCAAGTGACAATCGCTCGCGGCTAAGCGGACTTGCTGGTGCGATAATGCCGACTGTATCACCGATTTGTAATCGTTGTGGTCTTTGTTTCATGTTCTTTCACCTCGTTATTCACGTTAACGTATTACACGCGCAAATACAACAAAAAGAGTGCGCCATGACGACGCACCCTTCTTTACCGACTATTTGCCTCTGTTGCTGCAAGTAAGCCGACTTTATCATTTCGTTTCCACACATCTGCCCAACGACTAAGCGGCACCGGTCCTTCCCCTGCATACGGCGCAATTTCCATCGTCAATGCCGGCAAGCTATACGTTTGAATGAACCAATCCGTTGATGCACCCGAGCAGCACCCAGCTTGCGGTGGTACGAGTGAATACCCTGTCACATTTGCGACGCGCTGTGCTAATGCTTTATCTCGCTTTGCCTCGGCTGCTGTTTGATCATGTGCCCAATAAATAATTTGTCCAGACGAATGCCATGAAATGTATGATTTAAACGAATGGCTCGCAATAAAGTCGCGCAAGTGCTGCGACTCCACTTCTGAAAACACGCTGTAGCCTTTAAAGTTTTTATACAACGGCTTTGCGGCTGTTTCTTTTTTGTTCCAGCCACCATCAAAATTACGGTTTAAATCGACGCCGCGAATATTTGCCTTCCAGCGCCCAACGTTACGGCTATTTTCATTTAGCTTCAAAATCGCCGCTTGATCTTTCGCAGCAGCTAGCCCACCTTGCACAAGTGTTACCGCATCAGGATTCATCATCGGCACAAACCAAATCGACGTTTCATTTAATAACGCTTGCACGTTGTAGCCACCGTAGCTTTGCCCGTTCACATACGCATAGCTGTACGCATCAACCATTTCCATTAACACATTCGTCGTCATATGCTCGCGTGCATGAATCGATGCATCCATTAATATTTCCTTTTGTCCATTGCCGATACGTAACGCATACAACGTTCGCCCTTCCGTTGATTCACCGAACGCGACAAGCTCCGTAAACTCTGGATATAACTGCGCAAACACGTTCATATGATGCGCCATTTCGTCATATGAAATATTTTGGCTCGGCACGACTTGGTTCGTATGCACAAAATCAGCTAAACGCACATATGCCGCACCACCTGCAAACTGCACAATGCCCATCGTATCCGTCATATTTAACAGCTCATACACTTGCCCTTTCGCAATAACACCGATTTTCACACCAGCATTATTCATAACCGCTGCATCGTGCTGTGCGACAATTTTCGTCACGAATTGCCCTTTCTCCGGTGCAACGAGCGAATTCGCACCATTACCTTCGACTAACGCTTGACGGCTTACGTGATACACCCCGTCATTTGATGCAAGTTTCATATATTGACTTGTCGCACCGCTCGCTGTAAACGTAAAGCCTTTCGCTAGCTGCCCAACTGCCTTTAACGCTGTATTTAAGTACGGTGTATCCGTCGCAACTGTTAGCGGCATACGGCTACTGAGCGTCGTTTGTGCTATCGCAATATATGCTTGTTGCCCACCAAGCTGTACCGTGTAATACGCACCTTCAATACCCGTTACAAATAACTTCGTTTGGCGTGTTCCTTCAACAATAATATTACCATCTGGTGCATCTGTAATACGGTAATACGATGCTGTTCGCACTGCACCGACATGCGGCTGCTGCTCACTCGCTACATCGCTCGCCGCCGTTACATCACTCGCTTTTATGTAATATGCTTCATTGCCAATCATCACTTTAACGACAGCGCCATTTACGACTTCAAACGGTACTGCACGCGCCGTAGCTCGCCATAAGCCGACTGTATGCTTCATATTTTGTGATGCATATAATACAGCACGGTCTTGAATCGTAATACTCGTGACACCGGTTAAATCGACTTCTGTAAGCGCCCCTGCTTCGTCTAGCTGCTGTGATGCAACGTAATCCATCGCTCTATGTAAAAATGATGCAAATTGCGCACGCGTCACGGTATTCGTCGGCTGAAATGTTTCTACCGTCGTAATTTGAGCATGCTCAAGCGCAACAATTGCTTCCATTTTCTCCTTATCACCTGCAAGCGCTAAATCCTGAATTGCTGATGTAAACTGTGCCTCTTTATATTGCGCTACAAGATCGATGCCGTACATCACATCAATTGCACGCACTAGTACGACTGCCATGTGCTGGCGCTGCATCGTATTCGCACCATTTAAAAATCCTTCCGCCCCAACGAACACACCTTCTTCTTGCACAAGTGCTGCTAGCTGCGCTAATTCGACATCATTCGTTAACGCCACATCTTCAAAGCGACTTACTTGCGCTGCATCCTCAGGCACGGCGTAACCATTTGCTTGCATCCATCGTCCGAGCAGCTTTACGACTGTATTTCGCGTTACCGCATTGTTCGGTCGAAACGTCCCATCCTCATAGCCATTAATAATATTTTGCTCGACTAACGCCTCGATTGCTTGCTCGTGACTATTGCCAGCTAAATCAGAAAAACCCTCTGCCTGTACGCTTTGTCCACTCGAAATCCCAAGCCACATTGCACAAAGCATCGCCATCCATTTGCGTCTCACATAACCCCTCCTCGTCCATTTTCCTTTTATTGTACTAAACACCACTGCCTATTTATACATAAAACATGTGAATGTGTATCGAAATTGTCATATTTACTACGCCGAACCCCCTTCTCACGTTCATTACTCAAGACTATTATATAAAAGAAAGGATGAACACAATGTCTACTATTCGCATATACGTATTACTATGCACTTTACTTTTTATCATTTGCCCTAGCGCACAAGCAGCCGACGTTTCTTCAACGAAAACGTGGACGATTACCTTTTCACAACCAGTCGATGAGCAATCATTATCGCCTGCTTCCATACAACTTAAAACGCCCAGTGGACAGCTTCACCCAGCACGTCTTACACAACTAGATGACATAACGGTACAGATTAGCCCACTAACACCTTACAAAGAGTCCGGCACGTACAGCATTTCCATCGCAAACGTACGCAGCATACATGACCAGCTCATTACGCCGCATACAACATCATTTACATTTACACCTGTGCCAAAAGCGACATGGATTTGGAACGCTTATAGCTTAAATGAAGCCGATGCACAGTTTTTAATTTCAGAAGGTGTTACAAAAGTGTATGTGCAAGTCGAAAGCGAGCTACCTTATGAAGCGTACGTACTGTTTTTTCACATACTGCAACAGCACAACATTGAAATTTATGCACTTGAAGGCTTTGCCGGCTTACAATTTCAAGACGATCAAAAAACAGAGCGCTTCCTTCATTGGGTTACACAATTCCAACAGCAATACGGTTATTTCACTGGTATTCATATCGATGTCGAACCGTATACCGATCCATCTTGCCAACAAAACGAACAGCAATTGCTCGAGCAATATTTCTTCTATATTCAACAGCTCCAGCAAACGTCCGATGCACTAGCACTTCGCTTTGAAATCGATATACCATTTTGGTTTGATGAAATTATATATACAAATGACTTTGGCACTGGAGTTGCTTCACACTGGCTCATAGATCATAGCGACGAAGTAACAATTATGGCATATCGCAACAACTCAACAGCTATTTTACCGCTCGTAGCCGATGAATTTTCCTACGCTACACATAAGCAAAAGCCATTAACAATCGCGATTGAAACCGCTCCATCATTCGAAGGTGATTTCATTAGCTTTTACAATACATCTACTCTTACACTTTATGAAGCGATTGACGTATTATATGCTACTTATCATACTCCAATCGCTATACATTACTTACCAACTTGGCAAGCACTCGTAAATACACATTAAAAAAGGAGTGTACTAAAGTATTTTCAACTTTAAGTACACTCCTTTTACTATTTATATGCAAAGAAAATTAGTTCAATAATCTTCTAATCTATTTTAAATTTCGATAAAAAAGTCCAAATAAAAAAACCGGTATCTATAACCGATTTACAATAAAATTTGGAGGCGGCAGTCGGATTTGAACCGGCGATCAGGGTGTTGCAGACCCATGCCTTACCACTTGGCTATGCCGCCATATGAAAATGGAGCGGAAGACGAGGTTCGAACTCGCGACCCCCACCTTGGCAAGGTGGTGTTCTACCACTGAACTACTTCCGCAAAAATGGCTGGGGTACCTGGATTCGAACCAGGGCATGACGGAATCAAAATCCGTTGCCTTACCGCTTGGCTATACCCCAACATTTAAAAATGGGGCGACTGATGGGAATCGAACCCACGAATGCCTGAACCACAATCAGGTGCGTTAACCACTTCGCCACAACCGCCATAATAAATATTCGTTTTCTTTATAAAACTAAATGGCAGGGGCAGTAGGAATCGAACCCACACCAAAGGTTTTGGAGACCTCTATTCTACCGTTGAACTATGCCCCTAAAATGGTGGAGGGGGACGGATTCGAACCGCCGAACCCTAAGGAGCGGATTTACAGTCCGCCGCGTTTAGCCACTTCGCTACCCCTCCGAGTAAATGGTGCCGGCGATAGGAGTCGAACCCACGACCTACTGATTACAAGTCAGTTGCTCTACCAACTGAGCTACACCGGCATTTACTTATTAAAAATATGGTGGGTTTGGACGGAATCGAACCGCCGACACTTAGAGCTTCAATCTAATGCTCTACCAACTGAGCTACAAACCCAAAAAAGTATAAATAAAAAAATGGCGGTCCCGACCGGGATCGAACCGGCGATCTCCTGCGTGACAGGCAGGCATGTTAACCGCTACACCACGGGACCATTTGGTTGCGGGGGCAGGACTTGAACCTACGACCTTCGGGTTATGAGCCCGACGAGCTACCACTGCTCCACCCCGCGACAATATAAATATAAAAAAATAATAATGGTGGAGGATGACGGGCTCGAACCGCCGACCCTCTGCTTGTAAGGCAGATGCTCTCCCAGCTGAGCTAATCCTCCTGGGTATTAAAATAAGTGGTGACCCGTACGGGATTCGAACCCGTGTTACCGCCGTGAAAGGGCGGTGTCTTAACCACTTGACCAACGGGCCAAAATTGATTGTTGTCTGATGAAGTTATGGCGGAGAGTAAGGGATTTGAACCCTTGAGGCAGTAATTAACCGCCTACACGATTTCCAATCGTGCTCCTTCGACCTCTCGGACAACTCTCCAAGAAGAAATATGGCTCCGAAGGCAGGACTCGAACCTGCGACCTGCCGGTTAACAGCCGGATGCTCTACCAACTGAGCTACTTCGGAATAATAATGTGCGAAGCGACGTCCTACTCTCACAGGGGGAAACCCCCAACT
>NZ_MATO01000081.1 GCF_001700325.1 Caryophanon latum | reverse complement strand
TAGTCTTTTTTCAAAGTGTCTATCGTATAGGGTACATTTTACATGTCGGGCAGCTCCTTTTGTTGTTCATATGTGTGCTGATCACTTATTAGTTATCGCTTCGGCTACTTCCTCAACGATCGCAACTGGCTCAGGCTTGCGTTTTTTCTTCACCTTGCCGACAATAAACTGCCCGCCTGGAACGTATTGCAGCACGTATGCAAATAACGAACTAATGCAAATGGCCGTAATGAAAATAAGCGGAATGCTCATATATATCGGTTCTACGTGTGCTGTAATAATTGGCGCCATGTGGAACATAACCGGCCAATGCCCTAAATAAATCGCAAACGCATATCGACTCACAAAATCAACCGCATGCAGCTTCGGTATTAATTGCCCCCACGCTAAAATCGCAAGCGTTAGCGTAATAACAGTTGGCACTAAATAAATAGTACGCGATTCGACAAGAAGGTCTAACGTGTCAAATTTGCCGTATAAATATTGAATCGACCACGCTACGAGCAACAATAGCACGTATCTCGCTTTCAATAACCACGGCGCAATCACACTGTAATATCGCCCAACGAAGTACGCAAACACGAAATAAATGAGCCAAATTGTCGCTGTAATGCGAAGCTCTAGTGAATATACCGCATAAAACTCCTCTGAAAATACAAGCTCATTAAAATGTACGTATGACGCTACGATGCATAGCGGAAACACAATCCAACGTGACCATTTAAATTTCGTTACGAACCAATATAAAATATACAGCTGAAAAATAACTAAAATAAACCAGCCTGTAAAACGACCGAGCACGATATTGCTATAAAAATATTCGATAAAACCTTTTTTCGCACTCATGCGGTTCATCGCATCAATTGCACTGAACGCGACGAATGGCAAATAAATATATAAAATACGTGACGACCAAAAGTTTTTTGGCAGTTTATTTGGATAGCGATTCGCTAAAATAATAATCGACAATAAAATAAATGTCGGTGTCGCAAAACATAAAATTAGACGTAAAAATGATGCTACGTCCGTCATTTCAGGTACCTGCAATGTAATAACCCATGTCGTCGTATGTAATAACACGATGCTGACACACGCAATTGCACGCAGTAAATCCCATTCTTTTACCATTGTTCACATCTCCGTTAATAGGCTTAAGTACTAGTATACCATCTATATCGCACGTCGCACGTTTTGTAACAAAAACGTAAAATAACAACGTAAACGCGTAGATGGAGCGCTCATATCGCTTTACGCTCTATGTGACGATTTTTCACTATAGATCGTTTCCTCAATCGGCAGAAACACAAAAAATGCGAGCAGCTGTCATGGTTCGTAAGCTTGTTACACTTACTTCGCATTCACTGCTCGCCTATTCGCTACTTAGCTTGCTACATCAACAACGTGCTTATAGCGGTCGATTAACGCGCCAAAGCCTTGTGCTTGTAAATCCTCTACAACTGTACGTGTAATTTCGATTTCGTTCTTTTTAATAAAGTTCACTTTCGATGTTACAAAGTCTGTATATAACTGTACGTCGTATTCAACTTGTAACGCTTTAAATAGCTCTAACGAATATAGCATATCCTCTAACGTTAAGTACGGATAGTCTGTATCTTTAAATGTGTACGAGCCGTCGTTTCCTGGGTTTAATTGATACCAGAAGTCGCCTGTTTTCGGATTGATCCACTCGCGCCCTGTATCTTGAATCGCCGCATTGATCGCAAGCGCCGTATTTAAATACGCCTCATTTTTCGATAGCGCATATGACTCTAATAAGAAGTTCATTTCCGCTAAAATGTGGTTTAATGATGCATGCGTTTTCGCCGATTGCTCCGGTGCGAAGTAATCTAAAATGTAATAGCCATTTTCCGTTTTAAAGACGTTGTTTGCTGCTTCTTGCTTCGTTAAGAAGTCCGCATAAATCGTATATTTATTTTTCAATTCAGCGTTGTTTAAAATGTCGCCAGCTTTCACTAAAAACTGTGCGATGTTTTCGTTATGACGCGTATCGGTATATGGTGCGACGATGCCGTAGTTCTGCTTCAGCCACGTGCTCGTATATTCTGTGTACCATAAGTCGTTTTGCTGCGGATTCATGTCAATTAAGTAGTTCGTGTCCGCTACAATCATGTTGTAGTAGAAGCGATCTTTCGTTAACGGATATTGATCCACGAAATATGTGCCTTGCTGATTCACTAAATTACGTCCGTAGCCAACTTGTGTGTACGGCTCGATTGCCCAAGGAAGCTTCGAGTAGTTACCTTCTGGCGTTAACCATTTTTGCGAGCGTACGTAATGGTGATTTGTGTAATCTTTATACGACTGCATTTCTTCTTTCGTGTTGAAGAATTGGTCGTTCGTTAACATGAACCAGCTTTCACTAATTTGACGCTTTACGTTCGTGTTTAACGTTAATTCAAATGCAAGTTCACCTGCACCAATTTCAACGTCGCCTGTTGCGTTTTCTTTTACGTATTCACGCAGCACGCTTTCTTTGCCGTTGCTGTAACGCCATTTTTGCTCATACGACACGAAGTTTTGCGATAAAATCATTTCGTAATCGTCCTCGCCAATTGTGTATACACCTTTTACGTTCGATGTATAGTCGATGCCAAATACGTTATCATGCTTGCGTTCTACACGCTCTTTATATGCAAATAACTCGTATTCACTTTGATTTTTAAAGACGATATAGTATGGAATCTCAAAGCCCCAATCCCATTCATTTTCAAAACGTGTAAATACGAACTGGTCGCCATTATCAACTGTGCGGAACACAACTTGTAATTTCCCCATATCTTCGTATTCTTTCCCTGTTAATTCACGTGTCGCTTCATCCGTTTCACGTGTCATGTGGTACGTATACGTCTCATCAGTGGCGTTTATTTTCTCCTCTTTGTCGTGACCGATTTCTTCAAATTCAAAGCCACCTGCAAAGCGAATATACACATCGTCACGTACATGTAAATCTAACGTCGCCTCTTCAATTGCCGCAGATACTTTTTCTTCACTGCGCGTTTGAAGATAGCTTTCAAGCCCATAAGAGCCTGCTAGTAATACAAGTGTGCCGATGATCCACACCGAGACAAAATATTTAATTTTCATCCGATTTTCCCTCTCCACTGTAAGTCATTCATACTCATTATATAAGAAGACTATGCATTTATAAAGCTTGCGCTGAAAAAACGTTGAAATTCAGCGATCATTGCATAAGACGACACTTCATGACGAAATGCTCCCACACATGTTATCATATTTGCTTACGACGCCCTGCCTCATAAAGAAACGGCTGCCCGAAATTGCTCTCGGACAGCCGTCAATCATTATTGCTTGCTGTAGTATTGAATAATACCGTTATAAATTGATTGTGCGTAAATTTCAATGTATTCGTTACTTACTAACTTCGCACGATCTTGTGGGTTCGAAATGAAGCCAAGCTCAACTAAAATTGATGGAATATCCATGTTGTTAATTACGTAGTACGGATATTTACGTACACCACGGTTTTTCATTTCTGCATTTTTTACAATTTGATTATTTACAAACGTCGCTAAATCGATATCTTCTTTGTACATATCACCTGTCGATACAGAATAGAATGTTTCTGCACCTGTTGCAGCTGTAGATGATGCTGCGTTTACGTGAATACTAACGAAAATTTCAGCGTAGTTGTTTTTCGAAAATGCTACACGCTCTGGTAATGATGGGTACGTATCACCTGTACGTGTCATTTTCACTTTCGCGCCTTGTGCTTCAAGCTTTTGTTTTACTAAGTTCGATACTTTTAATACGATCGATTTTTCTGTATAAGAACCGCTCACTGCACCTGGGTCTTTACCACCGTGACCTGGGTCAAGCACGATAACGCGATTTTTCACAACGCTACCTGATTGGTTTAGTAATTTTAAGTATGATTTATGCACATACCCTTTAATACCTGAATGCGTCGTTACGTGTGCCCAGTAGTTGCTAATGCTGTGTACTGTTACGATATTGCCTACACCTAACTTACCGTATGACTTCGCACTCGGAGAAGCTGCTGCACGCACGTGTAAGCCGCCTACTGTTACACGACCTTTTACAACACCTGCTTCGTTGTTAATCGTCGGCTTTTCAGCTGCTGGTGGTGCTGGTGCTTTATCGACTGGCTTCGTTTCTTCTGGTTTCGTTACAACTGGTGGCTGCTGCTCTACTACGATAACGTTCGTATCACCGATTTGAACATATGCTGGTAAGCTGCCAACTTTCGTTAAGTACCAACCATCTAACGTTTCATACACTGTAATTTTTGCACCTTTTGCGAACGTGCCTACTTTTGCAGCAGTCGTTGCTGGCTGGCTATACGCTTGTACAGTTGCGGCGTTTGCTACAACCTCACCTGTTGCGTTGCCAATTTCTTTACCTGATGCATTTAAAAACTTCACATACGATTGAGAAACATAACCGTACTTGCCTTCGTAATAAACTTTTAACCAGTTACCTTCTTGACCGTATACAGATAAAATATCACCTGTTTTTACGCGACCGATAATGTTCGGGCTTACCGCTGTCGGCTTTTGACGTACGTTTAAATCTGCTGTTGCTACTTTTACCTGCGCGATCACCTGGTCGTTGCTATCTACGTCTACACCTTGAATCGGTAAGTCTAAGCGGAATGCATCGCTGTTTGCACGCGATACGAATAAAGCGAAGTGCTTACGTGTTACAGTGTTGTTCGGTAAATATTTGCCGCTGTCGCCCGTCGTAATACCATTATAGTAAATAGCATTAATGTATTTGTAATATGTGTGTGCTGACGTAATATCTGAGAAGCCTGATGCATACCCGCTCGTTGCATCGACATTTAAACCGAATGCTTTCGCTAATACGAAGCTCATCTCATCACGTGTTAACGGCTTGTTCGGCCAGAAATAGCCACCTTTTTTCACGTTAAATAATCCTAAATCCATTGCACGTTCGATGTAACCAGATTGCTCTGTTCCAACATGTACATCGATAAATGATGCTGTTTTCACCGCTAACGGCTCACGACCTGTTGCCTCGATTACCATTTTAGCCGCCTGCGCTCGAGTTACCGCGTTATTTGGCTTATAAATTGTCGTGCCGTCCTTCTGTTTATATCCTTTAATAACACCTAACTCTACTAAATAGTTAATTTCTTCGTAGCCATCTGCGCCAATCGGTACATCTGTAAACTGACTTTGTGCGTTTGCTGTCGTTGAAAACACAAAACTTAACATCATGACAAACGCAAAGAGCGCAATGCTCCATTTTTTTTGTAACAAGATGAAACATCCTCCTTCATAATTTAACTGATACGTCTCGTACCAAAATGTATTTTCGCTCTGCTAAGCAAAGCATTTATTTAAACTTCAAGCATACGCCATATTTTTTTCTATCCGGCGCATGCGTTAAGCTTAAAACCGTTGAAATATACCATATAAAAAGCTTACCTTCTACAAACTGCATAAAAGATAAGCTTCTTCAAATGTATAGTTGAAAAACTGTACGTAGCGACGCGTGCTATGCTACGAAGCTATTCGCTTATTGTAAAGTATTTAAACGTTCCATAAACGTTGTTAATTGACGGTTTGCTAAATAATCATTAATACCGAATGTGCCGTCTTGTTTCCCGTTTGTAATACCGTTAGATGCTAAAATTGATACTGAACCTGCTGACCAATGATCTGCTGTATCTGGGAATGTTAAATAATCACCTTGTTGATTTAAATCAAATGCATTTACAAGTACTTTCGCAATTTGTGAGCGTGTAATTGGTGAAGATGGATTGAAACGTCCTTCTTCGTTACCGCTGAAAATACCTAATTCATGCATTACTGCAATAGCACCTGATTGTGGGTGTGATGCTGGTACATCGATAAATCCTGTTTCACGAGCTGTCGTATCTAATCCTAATGCTTTCGCAATTTCTTCAGCTACTACGGCACGAGATGCATAACGAGTTAAATCGATTTCGTCACCTTTTACTTCGCCTGTTGCTACAACTTCAGGAACTGTTACAACTGGTTCTTCCACTACTGGTTGCTCTACTACTGGTTGTTCTACTACTGGTGCTGTTGGCTCAGTTACAAACGTTGCAACTCGGCGTGCACCTATGTATCGCTTGCCCCAATATGAATCGTTTAATCCAACTACTTGAATACCACGACTTACACCTGAATGAATGAATTTATTGTTACCTAAATAAATACCTACGTGAGAAACTCCACGACCTGTTGTATTGAAAAATACTAAGTCACCAGGCTGTAAATTTTTCTTCGCTACTGATGTACCTTCGCGATATTGTGTAGATGTTGTGCGAGATAATTTTAAACCTAATTTTTTGAAAACGTATTGTACGTATCCTGAGCAGTCAAAACCTTTTGTAGTTGTACCGCCGTATTTATATTTAATACCGATATATTTATATGCTTCATTAGTTAATTGATTCACTGTTACAGAAGATGCTTCTGCCGTTTGTTGAGATTGACCTAACCCCGATACGAACATGGCTGTTGCAAATACTGGAATTAAAACCTTCTTTTTAAGACTAGACATGTGAATGATTTGCTCCTTCCAAGACTCTTGGGTCTCTTTTTTGACCTAATATAAGATTACCATAAAAAAATCCATCGTAGTTTTTCAATTGTGTAACGAATTATAGAAAACATAAAAAAAGCCGTCATTACGCGGTTTCTACGTAAAAACGGCGCTAAAAGAAGCACGGTTCCGCATGAAAAATTGCCATTTTGTAATGTTCCTGTAACATTTCTATTCCATTATTTTGTAGAAAATAGCTGTACCCAATAGAAAGAACCGTCTCCACTTTGTTGCACACCTAGCCCCATATGCGTGAATGATTCTTTTAAAATGTTCGAACGATGCTTTTCGGAGTTCATCCATGCGTACATTACGTCCTCTGGTGTGGCGAAACGACGCGCGATATTTTCCCCAAATAGCACGAATCGATAATTAAACAGTGCAGCTAAGTCCCACGGGAAGCCATATATCGGTGAGCGGTGATCGAAATAACCGTGTTCGAGCATATCAAGTGCCTTAACAATCGCGAGTTGTGATAGCGACTCATCTAGCTGTAGCGGCGGCAAGTCCTCGTGTAGGCGCTCCTTGTTTACGAGACTTAACACTTCCGTAACCCACTGCTCATTATGCTGGAATGTGTAAATATATTTTTTTTGTAAGTAATCATAAATTACTTGTTTCTCGGCAATTTGTGATTGGAAATGCATCGTGCGCTCCATAAATGCGGCAAGCTGAATTTTCGTCAACGTACGATGCGGATAAAAACGCTCCTGCTCATTGTTAATAATACCGATATCAGCGAGTGACTCAATATACGTGTTCGCCCAAAATGTTACGGGTACATCCCATAGCCATCAAGTTAAGAAAATATGTTTGAAAAATGAAG
>NZ_MATO01000080.1 GCF_001700325.1 Caryophanon latum | reverse complement strand
ATTTTGAAGAAATGAATCGAATGGGTAAACTTGATGGCTATGGGTGTAGACCGTCAAACAGAAAAAACAATTCTCGATGCACTCGAAATTCGCGATCCAGAGCTTGCTGAAGAAATTAAAAAGCGCATGTTCGTATTCGAAGATATCGTTACACTCGATGCGCGTGCAATTCAGCGTATTGTGCGTGAATGTGAAAACGAAGACTTATTGCTTGCAATGAAAATTTCAAGTGAAGAAGTAAAAGATATTTTATTCCGCAATATGTCTCAGCGTATGGCTGAAACATTCCGAGAAGAGATGGAAGTTATGGGACCTGTTCGACTACGTGACGTAGAAGATGCGCAAATGCGTATTGTAGCCGTTACGCGCCGACTAGAGGATTCAGGCGAAATTATCATTGCTCGTGGCGGAGGAGATGACATCATTGTCTAGAATTATCCGTTCTATTCATTACAATCAGCAACAAGAAGAAAAGAAAGAAATTACGATTCGCCCGATGTTTCAAGCTGAGACATTTGGTGAATCTCTTGAAGTAATTGAAACGTCGCACGTCCCAACATTAGAGGAAGTGCTAGCAGAGCGCGACAAGCTGTTACGCGAGGCGAATGCGAATATTGAAGCAGAGCGCGCGAAGTTTACAGAGCATGTGGAAAAACAGCAACAGCAGCTAGCAGAAGCACAGCAAGCATTTGAGGAAAGCTTACCTGGCATACAGCAAGAAGCGTATGACAGCGGTTTTCAGCAAGGCTATGAAGAAGGCACGCTAAAAGCACAGGCTGATTTAGCCGAGGCGCTTGCAACAGCAAATGCGACGATTACGCAAGCAGAGCAAAATGCACTTCAATATATTGAGGAGCAGGAAGCGTTAATTTTGGAGCTTGCGTTAAAGTCAGCAGAGCAAATTGTAAGCACTGTATTACAGCGTGATGACGCCGCCTTTTTGAAAATCATTGAAAAAGCGTTAAAAGAAGCGCGTGAAATGAAATCAATTAAAATTTATGTAGCACCGGAATATTATGAGCTAGTGTCGAACAATCGAAGCGATTTAATGACGATGTTCCCGCCAGATGTGCCGTTTTTAATATTTGTTAATGAAGATTTAGCCGCAACTGAAAGCTACATCGAAACGAATCATGGACGCATCGTCGTGAGCATTGACGTACAGCTACAAGAACTCCGTAAAGCGTTAAATGAACTACTGCACAGTAAGGAATGATGACAATGAAAGCTGCTGATTTGCTTGAACATATTGAAAATGTGCCGACATTAAAAAAGTACGGACGTGTTTCACGCGTTGTTGGATTAATGGTTGAATCACAAGGACCAGAAAGCTCGATTGGCGACGTGTGTAAAATTCATGTGCAGTCAGCTCGGCACGGACATCAAATTATTTTGGCAGAAGTTGTTGGCTTTAAGGATGAAGTTGTCGTATTAATGCCATATACAGCGCTGCAGGAAATTTCAACAGGCTGTTTAGTCGAAGGTACAGGTGCCACACTTGAAGTGAAAGTAGGACCAGAGCTAATTGGGCAAGTGCTTGATGCGATGGGTAACCGCTTTGATGGACATGAGTTACCTAAAGGACTCGTTACAATTCCGACAGAAAATGACCCCCCAAACCCGCTTTCACGACCACCAATTAATGAGCGCCTAGAAGTAGGAGTAAAAGCGATTGATGGCATGTTAACGGTTGGGAAAGGGCAAAGGATCGGTATTTTCGCCGGTTCTGGTGTTGGTAAAAGTACATTGCTCGGCATGATCGCCCGTAATACGAAAGCAGATTTAAACGTTATCGCACTTGTAGGAGAGCGTGGGCGTGAAGTGTTAGAGTTCGTGGAGCGCGATTTAGGTCCAGAAGGATTGAGCCGCTCTATCATTGTTTGTGCAACGTCAGACCAACCAGCACTTATGCGAATTAAAGCAGCATTTACTGCAACGGCAATCGCGGAGCATTTCCGTGATAAAGGAATGGACGTTATGCTTATGATGGACTCTGTAACGCGTGTCGCAATGGCGCAGCGTGAAATAGGTTTAGCAACAGGTGAGCCGCCTGCAACACGAGGATATACACCATCTGTATTTGCGATTTTACCGCGTTTATTAGAGCGCACAGGTACGAATGAGCACGGCTCAATTACTGCGTTTTATACCGTACTAGTAGATGGTGACGATATGAATGAGCCAATTGCTGATACAGTACGAGGTATTTTAGACGGTCATATCGTGCTTGATCGAAATTTAGCGAACAAAGGACAATATCCGGCAATTAACGTGTTAAAAAGCGTTAGTCGTTTAATGAACCATATTGCGGAGCCAGAGCATCGACAAGCAGCAGAGCGTTTACGCGAACTGTATTATTTGTATGCGAAGTCCGAAGATTTAATTAATATTGGGGCATATAAACGAGGTACCTCAAAAGATATCGACGAGGCCATTCAATACGAGCCGCTTATTACGAACTTTTTAAAACAAGGCTTTAAAGACCATGTGTCGTTAGAGCAAACAATGCAAGAAATAATTCAGCTATCAATGGGATGATGTATCGATGAACTATGCATATCGTTTCGAACAAATTTTAACAGTCCGTGAGCAAGAGAAAAATGAAACTGAGCAGGCGTATAAAGAATCCGTACAAGCTTTTGAAGAAGTAGCAACATCACTGTATGAATTATTACGTAAAAAAGAATCATTAATTGCTTATCAAACAGAGCGTCTGAAAACGGGCTCAACGATTGATGAAATTCATCAAAATGCGCGTTTTTTAGATAGCCTGGAAAAAATGGTTGATACAGTGCAACAAAAAGTTACACAAGCTCGTGCCAAAATGCAATGGTATGAGGAACGTTTACTCGAAAAAAACTTGGAAGTGCGTAAGTATGAAAAAATGAAAGAACGTGACTTCGAGCAGTTTCAGCAAGAGCAGCATCGATTAGAAGCAATCTTTTTAGATGAACTGTCAACGCTTACGTTTAACAAGAAGGAAATCAGGTGATTGAATGGCAAAGAAAAAGAATAATGTAGAAATAGAAGAGCTTGAAGCAGGCAAGTCACCAGGTATTTTTCAAAAATTATTTTACTGGTTTTTAATTCCTCTAATGTTTTTATTAGCGGTCGTGCTCGTTGTAGCGGAAATTAGTGATGTTAATGTTTTTGAGAAAGCACGTGAGACCGCTTCGTCATTACCATTTATTTCATCTGATGAAACAGAAGGCAATCCAACTGGCGGCACTGCTTCAGATGTGTCTGGCGGAAAAGTACTTGAGCTACAGTCAGAGAGTATGGAAAAAGAATCGCAAATTGCAGATTTACAAGCACAAATTGCGACAGTGAACACGGAAAAAGAGCAAATGTTAATTGAGCAGGAAAAGCTCGCGTTTGAATTGGAGCGTTTACAGCGTGAAAATGAAACGTCATCAATTGAATTTGATGAAATCGTGAAAACATATGAAACGATGTCTTCTAAAAAGTCTGCAGCAGCAATTGCTGAAATGTCAGATGCGGAAGCGTTACGTATTTTAAGTAATTTAAAAACAGATACTGTGGCAGAGTTATTTGAAAAAATGGATCCAGATAAGGTTGCACATTATACAGCTTTAATGACAGAGTAGGAGGTTACGTATGACAATCGCATTTACAAATATGATACAACCGACTGTAAAAACGGTGGACGCTGCGGCAGCAAAGCCTGCTACAACACAATCTTCATCGTCAACAACAGCAACATCAGATCGAAAGTTCGATGATTATTTAACATCTGCATCAAATGAGCAACCAGCAGCAAAAGCACCTACAGAAACGACAGAAGCAACAGAAGCGACTGAGGTTGTAGAACGTGTAGAGGAAGTTGTTTCAGCAACGACGATTGAAGAAGTAAGTGAAGCAATTGATTTACCAATCGATGAAAATACATTGCTTGTGCCGATCGGTCCAGATGGTGAACTTGTACCAATTGATGAATTAATGAACTTAGAAGATATTGCAGCATTACTTAATATCGATGTTGCGGAGCTAGAAAAAATGCTAGCAAGCTTATTAGAAGAAGAAGTACAGCTGGACTCTGTATGGGATTTATTAACGCTTGTTGAAGAGCAAGGCCCAGAGTTAATTGCGCAATTAACAGCGGCGCTACAAGGCGAAACGAAGCTTGTACCGAAAGAAGTTGAAAAAATCGTTCAGTTTTTAAAAGTAGTGGAAACACTTGCACCGAAAACAGACGTAACACCGAAGCAGCAGCAACAGCTTACGACATTACAAGATGCGATGAAGCAGTTGCACGCTGAAGTAGAGCAGCTAATGGACGATGCCCCAAAACAACAAGCACCGAAGTCATTACCTTTCCAACAAGTTGTCGTATTCCAACAAAAAATTGTTGATATGACGACACAGCAGCAAGTGAAAGCACCACAGCAAGCGGCGGTAACGACTGAAGGGGAACAGCCAATTAACGTAACGACGCAGCAGCAAGCACCAAAAGTACAAACAGTAACGATCACGCTGCCACCTACGAATCAATCTGCTCAATCAGAAGCTTTAGCAAAAGAAATGCAAGCAATTATTCAACGTCAGCAAATTGCAAACCAGCAAGGGACAATTAAGCTTGCAATTAAATTATATCCAGAAAACCTTGGTACAGTGCGTTTAGAGCTAATGCATAAAGACGGCATGTTAACAGCACGTCTCATGGCATCGACAACTGTTGGCAAGGAAATGCTTGAATCTCAGCTACAGCAGTTAAAGCAAGGTTTAGCAGCACAAAACATTCAGTTAGATCGCATCGAGATTACACAATCATTACAAGATGCAACACGCAATATGAATAGCTCAGACCAGCATTTATTTAATAACTTCTTCCAACGTGAGCAAGAGCAAGAAGAGGTAGATGATGAACAAGTTGACGAGCAGCCATCCTTTGAAGACTTTTTAGAACAAGTGAAAGAGGGAGAATTATGACGACAACACCAAATATCGGGTCAGATCTTTATTTAGCGAATGCACCGAAAAAAGTAAAAGAAACAGGTAATGGTAATTTAGGTAAAGATGCTTTCTTACAATTAATGATTGCACAACTTCAGCATCAAGATCCGACAGCACCTACAGACAACTCCGAGTTCATTGCACAAATGGCGCAGTTTACGACACTTGAGCAAATGCAAAATATGTCAGCAGGTATCGAAAAATTAGTTGATATGCAAGGTCAGTCACAGCTAATTGAATATGCAGGGTTTTTAGGGCGTACAGTGAGTTGGACAGCGCTAACTGAGGAAAAAAATGAAGCAGGTGACTTTTTAACAGAGTCAGGTAGCAACACAATTACAGGGATTAAATACGTTGACGGTGTGCCAGTATTTACGCTAGATAACGAGAAAGAAATTACGCCAGGCAACATCGCAGGTTTAGCGCTTGCAGGACAAGCTACAGAAAGCAATTCGCTCGTACAAGCAAGCACATTAATCGGTAAAACCGTATCATATTTACTTGATGAATTAACGCAAACATCAAAAGTAACAGCTGTTAGCACAAAAGAAGGTAAATTATTATACACATTAGCAGATGGTACGCAAATTGATAGTTCGAAGTTAACGTCTGTTAGTGAATAACTTATGCGAATGAGGTGAAAACATTGCAACATATGAACATTTACACTGTTCCATTGCACGCGAATCACCCGACTACGTATAAGCAAAGCGTAAACAAGACGTCACATTCCTTTAATGAGCATTTGCAGCAAGCGATCGAAGGAACAAAGCAGCTGAAGATTAGCAAGCATGCAAATGAACGGCTGAATGAACGTCAAATTTCCATTTCTGCAGAGCAATGGCAGCATATTACGAATAAGGTGGATATGGCGCAGCAAAAAGGTGTAAAACAGCCACTTGTATTGATGGATCAAGCCGCTTTAATTATTAATGCGAAAAATCGTACAGTAATTACAGCAATGAATCGCATGGAAGCGAAAGAACAAATCTTTACAAATATTGATGGTACGATTGTACTGTAGGGCAGGACCAATTTGGATGCCTATAGCTACTGACCGCTTGATGTAGCTGACTTTTAAAAATGGAAGGGGAAAAATTTTATGTTACGTGCGATGTATTCAGGTATTTCAGGGTTAAAAAATTTCCAAACAAAATTAGATGTTATTGGTAACAATATTGCCAATGTTAATACACATGGCTTCAAAAAAGGTCGTGTTGTTTTTAAAGATTTAATTTCACAAACGAACGGTGCTGCAGCAGGTCCGACAATTACACGTGGTGGGGTTAACCCAATGCAAGTAGGTTTAGGGGCACAAATTGCAGCGATCGACACAGTACACGGTACAGGTTCATTACAAACGACAGGTCGTACGCTAGACCTTGCCATTTCTGGTGACGGTTTCTTCATGGTAGCCGATTCAACAGAAGCGCCTTCTGATGAAGGAATTATCGAAGTAACGGGTGAAGAAGCATTTGCAAATATTTTATATACGCGTGCTGGTAACTACTACATGGACGAAAACGGCTATTTAGTTAACGCAGAAGGTAAATATTTAGTCGGTGTACGCGCAGATGAGTACGCGGACCTTGCAGATGAAGAAGGTATCATCCTTGATGAGAAGCCAAACGTTGCTGGTGAAGAAGGGGCAAACCTTTTTGAAGACGGCGTGTTAACACCAGGAGAAGGTGAATTAGGTGCCATTCGTGTACCAATTTCAGCGCAAAACATGAGCATCGGGCAAGACGGTACAGTATCGTATACGGACTTAAACGGTGAGTTAAAATATGCTGGTCAAATTATTTTAACGAAATTTGCGAACACTGGTGGTTTGGAGAAAACTGGTGCGAACTACTATCGTCCAACAGCGAACTCTGGTAACCCGTACGCACAAGTTGGTACTGTAGCTGGTATCGGTGCAATCCAATCTTCAACACTTGAGATGTCAAACGTTGACTTATCAGAAGAGTTCACAGAAATGATCGTTGCACAACGTGGTTTCCAAGCGACGTCACGTATTATTACAACATCAGATGAGATTTTACAAGAGCTTGTTAACTTAAAACGATAATATAAACGCATTGTAAATTACGGCGTAGAGGAGGGACGGATCGGCGTTACTTCAGTAATGTCGATCCTCATATTATGGTCGAATTAACGAGATTAAATGGTAAGCCGTTTCTGCTCAATGCATTATACATAGAAACGATTGATTCGAACCCGGATACGACGATTATGTTAACGAACAAATCGAAATATGTCGTGTTAGAGCCAATAGACGAAGTACAGCGTAAAATCGCGCAGTTTTACTTACAAGTACAAGTGTTGTCGAATCCGCATTTACGAGGTGAAGAAGATGAAGAATAAGATGATGACGATTGTAATCGTCGTACTAGTGACTGTTTTATTATTAGGTGTTGTTGGCTTTGTTGTTATTACGAAGCTAGGAGGTAACGACAATGAAACAGCAAAAGTTACAGAACCATCAATTGAGGAAATTACGTTAGCTTCTGTAGACGTACCAGAATTAACAACGAATTTAATGGACGGAAACTTCATTCGTTTATCGTTAAAAATTCAAACAAACAGTGAAGAAGCAGCAGCAGAATTATTAATGCGCGAATTCCAAACGAAAAACATCGTCATTCAAACATTATCTGAAATGGCAGCAGAAGATTTAGAAGGTAAAACAGGGAAGATTGATTTCCAAAATACGATTAAAGTACAGTTAAATGAACTAATGCAAACAGGCGAAGTTCAAAAAGTGTATATTACGTCGTACATGATTCCATAAAAATAGCTTATACATGAGAAACAAGGAGGTGGGCAAATGGCAGGAGATGTATTGTCGCAATCCGAAATTGATGCGCTGCTCTCAGCGATTTCAACTGGAGAGATGACGGCAGAGGATGTCAAAAAGGATGAGGAAACGAAAAAAGTAAAAGTGTATGACTTTAAACGTGCACTGCGTTTCTCAAAAGACCAAATCCGAAGTTTGACCCGAATACATGAAAACTTTGCGCGACTATTGACAACGTTTTTCTCTGCACAACTGCGAAATTATGTGCAAATTACCGTTGTATCAGTAGACCAAATTCCATTTGAAGAATTTGTCCGCTCGATTCCAAATATGACACTAATTAACGTGTTTGAAGTGCCACCATTAGATGGGAACATTTTAATGGAAATCAACCCGAACATTGCTTATTCAATGCTAGATCGTTTAATGGGCGGTGGCGGAGAAAGTCATAGTAACGTCGACAATTTAACTGAAATTGAAACGAAAATTATGACAAACTTATTTGAACGTGCGTTTGATAACTTACGTGAAGCGTGGGAAAATGTCGCTGAAATCGACCCTATTTTAGTTGAATTAGAAGTAAATCCACAGTTTTTACAAATGATTTCACCGAACGAAACGGTTATTGTTATTTCACTTAATACCGTAATCGGCGAAACAAGTGGTATGATTAATATTTGTATTCCACACGTTGTATTAGAGCCGATTGTACCGAACTTATCGGTGCGTTACTGGATGCAATCAAATACGAAGCAAATGTCACCAGAACAGCAGCGTGCATTAGAACTTCGTGTAAAACAAGCATCATTACCAGTCATTACAGAGCTTGGTCAAACAGATATTTCGATTCAAGACTTTTTAACGATGCAAGTTGGTGATGTGCTACAATTGAACCAAAAAATAGACGATCCTCTTATTGTTAAAGTGGGGACGTTACCGAAATTTACAGCGCAGCCTGGTAAGTCCGGCAGTAAAATGGCTGTTCAAATTTTAGATCCATTGAAAGGAGCTGACGAACATGAGTGATGATATGCTTTCACAAGAAGAAATTGAAGCCCTATTACGAGGGGAAACTGTGGATAAACCACTAGCAGATGAATCGTCAGATAAAGATGATTTGCATATTAATGACTTTTTAACAGTAATGGAGCAAGATGCATTAGGTGAGGTAGGGAATATTTCATTCGGTAGCTCAGCAACAGCATTATCTGCACTACTAGGTCAAAAAGTAGATATTACAACACCAAGCTTAGCGATGATCAATCGTAATCGCTTAGAGGAAGAGTTCCCGCATCCGTACGTAGCTGTTCAAGTGGAATATACGACAGGGTTATCTGGGATGAACTTACTCGTTATTAAGCAATCAGATGCTGCGATTATTGCAGACTTAATGCTTGGTGGCGATGGTTTAAGCCCAAGTGCGGACTTAACGGAAATCCAATTGTCAGCAGTTCAAGAAGCGATGAATCAAATGATGGGATCGGCGGCAACATCAATGTCTACAATGTTCAATCAGAAGGTTGACATTTCTCCGCCGACAATTGATTTAATGAATATTTCACAAAATGAAGGTCGCGATAATATCCCTGCGGAAGATTTATTAGTGAAAATTTCATTCCGTTTACGCATCGGCGAATTAATTGATTCTAACTTAATGCAACTTTTACCTTTGAACTTTAGTAAAAAAGTCGTAAAATCATTAATGGGGGAACCTGATGGAATTGAAAGTGCGGTTGAAGTACAAACAGCACAGCCAGAGCCAGTTGTCCAACAAGCGCCACCAGTTCAAGAACAACCGATGTATCAGCAACCACCAATGCAAGACCCGATGATGATGCAACAGCAGCCGATGTACCAACAACCGATGCAACAGCAACCGATGTATCAACAGCCGATGTATCAACAACCGATGCAACAGCAGCCGATGTATCAACAGCAACCGGTAAATGTACAGCAGGCACAATTTACGAGCTTTAATGCGCCGCAGCTTTCTGCTGGAGAATCACAAAACTTAAATATGTTACTCGATATCCCGTTACAAGTGACAGTTGAGCTAGGTCGTACGAAGCGTTCAGTAAAAGAAATTTTAGAGCTTACAGGAGGCTCTATTATTGAGCTAGATAAACTTGCCGGTGAGCCAGTAGACATTTTAGTGAACAGTCGCTTAATTGCAAAAGGTGAAGTCGTTGTTATTGATGAAAACTTTGGCGTGCGTATTACAGACATCGCAAGTCCAACAGATCGCTTAAATAATTTACGATAGTTTAAATTGGAGGAATTAATTATGGGTAATCGAATTCTAATCGTTGATGACGCGGCATTCATGCGTATGATGATTAAAGACATCTTAACGAAAAATGGTTATGAAGTTGTAGGTGAAGCAGCCGATGGTATTCAAGCGGTTGAAAAGTACAATGAATTAAAGCCAGATTTAGTAACAATGGATATCACAATGCCAGAAAAAGACGGCATTGCCGCATTAAAAGAAATTAAAGCAGCAAACCCAGGCGCAACAATTATTATGTGTTCTGCAATGGGCCAACAAGCGATGGTAATCGATGCGATTCAAGCAGGAGCAAAAGATTTTATCGTAAAGCCTTTCCAAGCTGACCGCGTAATTGAAGCCATTCAAAAAGCTTTAGGTTGATCCTATGCATGCACGAATGATTTTGAAGCGAGTTAGAGCGATAGCATTGTTAGCTGTTTTAATGATTATTGCTTTCGGAGCACCTATACATAGTCAAGCTTCAGTAAGTGATGCCATTAACGCGACGAACGAATGTGAACAAAATCCAGACGTTGCATGCCCAGATACTACACCTTCAGCTGCCGAAATGGAATCTCCGTCGGCAGCTGTTGGTTTTAATGCATGGGATTACATTAAAATGATGCTCGCTTTTAGTGTTGTCATCGTTTTATTGTTCCTTGTGTTGAGGTTTTTAAAGAAACAAACACAGCAAGTACAGCAAAATGCATTAATGCAAAATTTGGGCGGTGTATCGGTTGGACAACAAAAGTCGATTCAGCTCGTAAAAGTAGGTAACAAAATGATGTTAATTGGTGTTGGGGATAACGTACAATTACTGCGTGAAGTGACGGACGAAGATGAGGTTGCCGAGTTGCAAGCGATTCATGAGTCACAGCAATTGTTTGGCGATACAACACCGTATGTGGTGAAAGTGATGCGTAACTGGATGAATAAAAAGGAGGCTGCTCCGACAGAAGAGTTCGGCTCAGTGCTCAATAAACGATTAGAAGAAATTAAGAAGGATCGAGCAAAAGATCTTGAGGCATGGCGTAATGAGGAGGAGGATCACAACAAATGAATGAGTTTATCGGTATGTTCGCCGAAAGTGATCCGGCAAACGTCTCTACCTCAGTAAAGCTATTATTGTTGTTAACAGTTTTATCGTTAGCGCCAAGTCTTTTAATTTTAATGACATCGTTTTTGCGTATTGTCATCGTATTGTCATTTGTCAGAACGTCATTAGCGACAGGACAAATGCCGCCTAACCAAGTAATTATTGGATTGGCGTTATTTTTAACGTTCTTTATTATGACACCAGTGTTTACCGAAGTGAATAAAGAGGCGTTACAGCCGTTGTTTGCGGAGGAGATTGGTATTGAGGAGGCGTATGAGCGTGCTGCAATTCCGTTTAAGGAGTTTATGGCAGGACATACTCGTCAGCAAGATTTAGAATTGTTTTTAGAATATAATCAAGCAGAAACACCAGAATCAGTAGAGGATATACCGCTGACGATGCTTGTGCCTGCTTTCGTTATTAGTGAATTGAAAACAGCATTCCAAATGGGTTTTATGGTATTCATACCATTCATCGTAATTGATATGATCGTAGCCGGTACATTAATGGCAATGGGTATGATGATGTTACCACCTGTTATGATTTCACTACCATTTAAAATTTTATTATTTGTGTTAGTTGATGGCTGGTATTTAATTATGAAATCGCTACTCGTGAGCTTCTAGGAGGAGTAACAACAATGTCTCAAGAAATGGTTGTAACAATTGCAGAACAAGCAGTGTGGATGATCTTAATTGTTGCGGGTCCTCTTATGCTCATTGCATTAGCAGTCGGTTTAGCAGTAAGTATTTTCCAAGCGACAACATCAATCCAAGAACAAACGCTAGCATTCGTACCGAAAATTGTTGCTGTATTAGTAGGCATGGTCTTTTTTGGGCCATGGATGCTGTCACAAACGACAAGTTATTTTTACGATGTGTTCAATAATTTAACGCGTTACATAGGGTGAGTAAATGGAAGAACTAGTACCGAAGATTACGATATTTTTATTAATAGTTGCTCGATTGACTGCATTTTTTGCGACAGTGCCATTCTTTTCTTATCGAACGATTCCGTCACAAGCTAAAATTGCTGTACCAATCGTTCTTGCATGGACGATGTATTATAGCCTTTCGTCGGATGTGACGATCGCGTTTGATGGTACATATCTTTTATATGTGCTGAAAGAAGTTGTCGTTGGTTTGAGCATTGGACTCGTCGCATATTTGATTATCTCTGCGGTACAAATTGCCGGTGGATTAATTGACTTCCAAATGGGTTTTGCGATCGCAAATATTATTGACCCGCAAACTGGTGCGCAAAGTCCGATTATGGGGCAACTATTTAACGTGTTAACGTTGCTTGTATTGCTATCAATTAATGGGCATCATTTATTGCTTGATGGCATTTATTATAGCTATGAATATATTGCGCTCGATCAGCTAGCGTTGAATACAGGTGATGAAAACTTTGCGGTGTTCGTCATGCAAATGATGACGACGCTGTTTGCGATTGCATTTCAAATGTCAGCACCCGTTGTAGCCGCGTTATTTTTAGTGACATTAGCGCTTGGTATTATCGGGAAAACGGTTCCGCAAATGAACATTTTTGTTGTTGGTTTCCCAATTAAAATTGTAGCGGGCTTTATTTTCTTAATTATTGTCATGGGTGTGATGGTAAATGTAATGCGTCATCTGATTGAGGTGGCGATTTATGGTATGCGAGATTTTATGACGATTTTAGGTGGGTTGTAGTATGGAGTTATTACTGCGTTTAGACTTGCAATTTTTTGCAGGGGAAAAAACTGAAAAAGCGACGCCGAAAAAACGTCAAGATTCTCGTAAAAAAGGTCAAGTATTAAAAAGTCAGGACGTAACAGCGGCTATTTTGTTACTCATGATGTTTATTGGATTATTTTTTATTGCGCCTATGATGCAGGAGCGCGTGTTAAATATTATACGTGAGGCAATGGAGACGTATGTATTAACAGAAGATTTGTCCATTGAGTCGACGATGAAACTATATACAACGTTTTTAGTTGAAATGGCAATCATCGTTGTACCAATAATGGCAATAGGTGTGTTTGCTGGTGTTGCGGCGAACTTAGTACAATTCGGATTTTTATTTACCGGTCATCCATTAAAGCCTGACTTAAAAAAAATGGATCCGATTAAAGGGATTAAAAAGATTTTTTCCGTACGTGCACTCGTCGATTTGGTGAAATCTCTTTTAAAAATTGCCCTTATTGGTACAGCGACGGTCGTCGTAATCTGGATGTATTTAGAGGACGTATTAAAGCTTGCCTTTATGGATCCACAAGATACGATGTCGATGATTGCAATGTTAACCGGCATTATGGGAATCGTTTCCGCGCTTGTATTATTATTTATTTCCGTTATCGATTATTTTTACCAGCGATACGATTATGAGAAAAACTTAAAAATGTCAAAGCAAGATATTAAAGATGAGCATAAAAATGTAGAGGGTGACCCGCAAGTAAAAGGGAAAATTAAGCAAAAGCAGCGTGAAATGGCGATGCGACGTATGATGCAAGAAGTACCGAATGCGGATGTTGTTATTACGAACCCGACACACTATGCCATCGCATTAAAATATGATGGTGATACAATGGAAGCACCTCGTGTCGTGGCGAAAGGGACAGATTTTGTCGCACAAAAAATTAAGCTCATCGCAAAGCAGCACGATGTTGTCATGGTAGAAAACCGACCGCTCGCACGTGCTATGTACGATCAAGTTGAAATTGGTGATGCGGTACCAGAGGAGTTCTTCAAAACGGTCGCAGAAATTTTAGCGTATGTGTACCGTATTAAGCGAAAAATTTAAATTGTTCGCTAAAAAAATGAACGAAAAAGCGACTGCTATAAAAAGTAGGAGCAGTTCACAGTATGTAATCAGGAGGGGCATGTATGAAATTTAGTGATTTGGGCGTCTTAGGTGCGGTTATTTTAATCGTAGCCATGCTTATTATCCCTCTTCCAAATTGGCTGTTAAGTTTTTTAATTATCATTAACATTACGTTAAGTTTGATCGTATTATTAACAGCGATGAATATGAAAGAAGCTCTTGACTTCGCAATTTTCCCATCCGTCATTTTATTATTAACGTTATTCCGTTTAGGGTTAAGTATTTCAACAACACGTGCCATCTTAACAGAAGGTGACGCAGGTGATGTTGTTGATACGTTCGGTAATTTCGTAACAGGTGGTAATATCGTTGTCGGTCTTGTTATTTTCGCATTACTTGTTATTATTCAGTTCCTTGTTATTACAAAAGGTTCTGAGCGTGTTGCAGAAGTTGCAGCGCGATTTACATTAGATGCGATGCCCGGGAAGCAAATGAGTATCGATGCCGATTTAAATGCCGGTATGATTTCGGAAGTTCAAGCGCGTGAACGCCGTGCAAAAGTATCAGGCGAGGCAGACTTTTACGGTGCAATGGATGGTGCGACAAAGTTCGTAAAAGGGGATGCAATTGCGTCCATTATTATGGTTTTTATTAACTTAATTGTCGGTATGGTTATCGGGATGCTGCAACTCGGGCTTGAATTTGGAGAAGCAGCTACACAATTCTCGAAGCTAACAGTCGGGGATGGATTAGTATCGCAAATTCCAGCATTACTAATCTCAACAGCAACCGGAATTGTCGTAACACGTGCAGCATCTGAAGGAAATTTAGGTGCGGATATTACGAAGCAGTTATTTTCACAATCGAAATTATTATACGTTGCAGCTGCGTCAATTGCGTTATTAGGTTTAGTGACGCCATTGCCAGACTGGATTACGTTACCAATAGCAGCGACACTTGCGATTACAGCGTTTATGATTGACCGCAACAAAAAGGAATCGATTGAAGAAATTCAAGAAATTGAAGAAGAAGTGGCGACTGATACGATGAAGAGTCCAGAAAATGTAGTGAACTTATTAAGTGTTGACCCAATTGAATTCGAGTTTGGTTACGGTTTAATTCCACTTGTTGATACAGCACAAGGCGGGGATTTACTTGACCGTGTCGTAATGATTCGTCGTCAATTAGCATTAGAGCTAGGTATTGTCATTCCAGTTGTGCGTATTCGCGATAACATTCAGCTTCAGCCAAACGAATACCGCATTAAAATTAAAGGGAATGAGCTGGCGCGTGGCGAGTTATTATTAGATCATTATTTAGCGATGAGTCCAGGTGATGATGATTCAATCGAAGGGATTGATACGATTGAACCATCATTTGGCTTACCAGCGAAATGGATTACGGAGCAAGTAAAAGAAGATGCTGAAATGTATGGTTATACAGTTGTTGATCCACCGAGCGTTGTGTCGACACATTTAACTGAAATAATTCGTGCAAACGCTTCAGAGCTACTCGGTCGTCAAGAAACGAAGCAGCTCGTTGATCATTTACGCGAAACGCATAGCATTTTAGTGGAAGAATTAACACCTTCCCCATTATCGATTGGTGAAATTCAAAAAGTACTTGGTCGCTTACTACAAGAAAATGTATCAGTGCGTAATTTGCCAGTCATTTTCGAGACAATGGCAGATTACTCGAAGCTTACGAGCGATACAGACATTTTAACGGAGTATGTACGTCAAGCATTAGCGCGTCAAATTACGGCGCAGCATACGAACGGTCAATCGACGCTGAAGGTTATTACGATTTCTGGTAGAATTGAAAAAATGTTAGCAGATAGCATTCAGCAAACCGAGCATGGTAACTATTTAGCGATGGACCCACAAGATTCGCAAAACATTTTAGAAGCAATAGCAAAAGAAGTAGAGCGCGTATCGTTCATGGAGCAGTCGTCGATTTTACTATGCTCACCAGGTGTACGTATGTATTTACGACAATTAACAGAACGTTACTTCCCACAAATTCCTGTCCTATCATATAATGAACTAGATGCAGCTATTGAAATTCAAAGTGTCGGGATGGTGAATGTAGAATGAGAATGAAAAAGTTTACGGCTGAAACGATGCCGGAAGTTATGAAAAAAGTACGTGCTGAGCTTGGTGATGATGCAGTCATCATTAACCAGCGCGTCGTAAAACAAAAAAAGCTACTCGGCTTAATGTCAACGAAAACGTTTGAAGTAACAGCAGGTATTGATGATGTCGAGCTACCAGTAAAACAAGCAAAGTCAAAAGTATCGCTACCGACAGAGATTGTAAAGTCAGCGAAGCAAGCTGAAGAAAAAGCAGATGCACAAGCAGAAGCTTTACGTAACGAACTTGCCGATGTGAAGGCGATGCTACAAGGTTTAACGCGTCAGCAACAAGCCGTTCAATATCCAGCAGCGTTAACGACGGTGTTAGCGAAATTAAAAAAGCAAGAGCTAGACGAGGAGCTCATCACAGCTATTGGTGATGAGCTTTTCACTCATATTGAGAAAAAGCGTGTGCAAGCAACGACAGAATCATTACAAAAGGAAGCTGCGGCTATATTGCGTAAAAAGTTAGCACATTTACCGATGGGTGGCTTTCATGAGTCGAAAAAATTTATTCAATTGCTTGGTCCAACTGGTGTAGGAAAGACGACGACGATTGCAAAAATTGCGGCACGTACGTCGCTTGAGCAAAAGAAAAAGGTTGGATTTATGACAACTGATACGTACCGAATTGCGGCTATTGAACAGTTAAAGACGTATGCTGGGTTATTACAAGCACCTGTTGAAATTATTTATTCGATCTCGGATTATGAGCAGGCGACAAAAAATTTAGCGCGTCAAGACATTGTGTTTGTCGATACGGCTGGGCGCAACTATAAGGAAAAGCGCCACGTTGAAGAAATTACAAAGTTGTTAAACTTCCATGAACAAATGGAGACATATGTCGTGCTGTCTTCTACGATGAAACAACAAGATTTATGCGATGTGATTGATCAGTTTGCGAACATACCTTATGAAAAATTTATATTTACGAAGCTTGACGAAACGAATTCTATTGGCACAATTATTAATTTAATGGTTAAATATAATAAAGGTCTTTCTTACTATGCTTCTGGGCAAGAAGTACCCGAAGATATTGAGGAAGCATCTTTAGATCGTTTAATCGCATTGTTATTCTAAGGAGAGCATGAATGAGGGATCAAGCAGAAAACTTACGCAGGAAATTGCTGCAAAGCCAAGGTAAATTAGGTCGCTCAGTCGCGGTAGTTAGCGGCAAAGGGGGAGTTGGTAAAAGTAATTTTACAACGAACTTCTCATTAGAGCTTGTTAGAAGAGGAAAAAAAGTCATTATTGTTGATATGGACATTGGCATGGGAAATATTCATATTTTAATTGGGAAAAGCGCTTCCTATAGTTTGAAAGATTACTTAGAAGGTAATAAATCACTAGAGGAAGTTATGTTAACGAGGGAAGACGGCTTATGCTACATTTCTGGAGGATCTGGAATGTCGACATTGCTTCAATGGACGGATACGCAGTTTGAGAAGCTGATTGAAGCGTTTGAGTATTTGCAGCAGCAGTTTGATTATATTGTCTTTGATATGGGTGCGGGTGCAACGAATTGGTCTTTAGATTTACTCGTTTCGGTCGATGATATAGTTGTTATTACGACTTCAGAACCAACATCGATTACAGACGCTTATTCCATGATGAAATATATTTATTTGAAGGATGCACAAAAAAACTTCTATTTAATTTGTAACCGTGTGTACGATGCTGAGGAAGGGCGCGAAACATTGCAGCGTTTGCGCACTGTAATGACAAACTTTTTACATAAAGATGTCACGGTGCTTGGTTCATTACCAGAAGAGCCGCTTGTGCGCAAAGCTGTACAGCGTCAAGTGCCGTTTTCAGAGCTTTATCCGAACGCACCGATTACACGGAAACTACAACAAATTGTGACGGCCTTTACAGAGCATCGAGCAGAAGAAGTACATGCGCCTGCAAAAGGGAGCAAGCTATTAACAAAATTACGTTCAATTTTCTTGAAAGGTCGTGATTAGGTGAGTTTGTCAAAAAAGAAATTATTAATTGTTGATGATTCTGCCTTTATGCGGAAATTAATTAGCGATTTTTTTCAAAATCATCCAACAATCGAAGTAGTCGGCTCTGCACGTAACGGTAAAGATGCGCTCGTTAAAATTGAGCAGCTACGTCCGGACGTTGTAACGATGGACGTAGAGATGCCCGTTATGAATGGCTTAGAAGCAGTGAAGCAAATTATGGATACGCAGCCGGTGCCGATTGTTATGCTGTCAAGTACGACGCAGCAAGGGGCAGAAAATACGTTAATCGCAATGGAAAATGGAGCGGTGGATTTTATCGCAAAGCCAAGCGGTACGATCTCACTTGATTTACATAAAATTCAAGAAGAGCTTGTTCAAAAAATTGAGCAAGCTGTTAACGTTCCGGTGCGCAATTTACGTAAAATGTCTACGAGCTATCCGTCACGTACAACAGCAATGCCGCTAACACCGAAGTCAAGAACACCGCAAGCACCGATTTTACCTGTGCGAAAGCCTGTCGCTCCACAGCCTGTCGTAACAAATCATACAGCTCAAAAATGGTCGCGTACATCAAAGAAAATTATCGTCATTGGCACATCCACTGGTGGACCACGAGCATTACAAGATGTCATTACGAAAATTCCAGCTTCTGTGCAAGCACCCATTTTAATTGTGCAGCATATGCCAGCTGGATTTACGAAATCGCTTGCGAACCGACTAAATCAGCTAAGTGCCATTCATGTAAAAGAAGCAGAGCATGGTGATATTTTACAAAATGGTACAGCATACATAGCTCCTGGTGGGTATCATTTGAAATTACGTAAAGTTGGCATGTCGTTTGGAATCGTACTTGATAATGAGGAACCACCGAAGTCAGGGCATCGTCCGTCTGTTGATATTATGTTTGAAAGCGTAAGTCAATATGCAGATTTTGATAAAGTGGCAGTTATTATGACCGGTATGGGACATGACGGTGCACAAGGTTTAAAAGCATTAAAAAAGAGTGGCACAGTAATGGCGATTGCGGAATCTCAAAATACATGCATTGTGTACGGTATGCCAAAAGCAGCCGTAGAAACACAGCTTGTCGATGAAATAGCAGATGTTGATAATATTGCACAAACGATTATGAAATATGTACCTTAAAGGGGGCCCTTTAGATGGAAGTGAATCAATACTTAGAAATGTTCATCGATGAGAGTAAAGAGCATTTACAATCATGCAATGAGCATTTACTAGACTTAGAGAAAAATCCGAACGACTTAGCAATTGTAAGTGAAATTTTCCGTTCTGCGCATACGTTAAAAGGTATGGCTGCAACGATGGGCTTTGAAGATTTAGCAGATTTAACACATAAAATGGAAAATGTTTTAGATGCGATTCGTAATGCGAAAATTATCGTAACGTCAGACATTTTAGACGTTGTATTTGAATCGGTGGATCATTTAGAAGAAATGGTTAACGATATCGCAAATGGCGGCGACGGAAAACGCGACGTTTCTCAAACTGTTGAAAAGCTAAAACGAATTGAAGCGCAAGAGCCAATTGAAGATATTGTAGCACCAGCAGCAACTGTAGCTGAGCCTGTAGAAGCAGTAGAATCGAAATTAAACTTTGATACGTTTGAAAAGACCGTTATTAACCAATCGTTCGATCAAGGTTTTACAGTGTATGAAATTTACGTGAAGTTACGCGACGATTGCTTATTAAAAGCAGCGCGTGTGTTCATGGTATTTGAAATTTTAGAAAAGCTAGGCGAAGTTATTAAAGCAGTTCCGACAGTTGAAAAGCTAGAAGAAGAGCAATTTGATAGCGAGTTTTACGTAGCGTTCGTATCGAAATCAGATACAGCAGCTGTACAAGAAAAGCTATTAAAAGTGTCAGAAGTTGAAGTAGTAGAAGTGACACCAGTTACGAAGGCACAGTTCAACATGCCAGAGGAAGCGGAACAAGCTGCTGCACCAGTAGCACCGACACCGGCAGCACCAGTTCAACCAGTAGCGCCTGTTGCAGCTCCAGCAGCGACGCCAGCACCACCAGCTGTCGATGACAAAAAAGCGCCAGTGAAAACGCAAGCAGCGATGAGCAAAACGATTCGAGTAAACATTGAGCGTTTAGATATTTTAATGAACTTATTTGAAGAGCTTGTAATTGACCGTGGACGTTTGCAATCAATTTCAAGCGAAGTCAATCATAGCGAATTAACAGAAACGGTAGAGCGTATGAGCCGTACGATGGGCGACTTACAAACAATCGTTTTAACGATGCGCATGGTTCCTGTTGAAACAGTATTCAATCGCTTCCCGAAAATGGTTCGTCAAATTTCACGTGACTTAAACAAAAAAATTCGCCTAGATGTCATCGGTGCAGAAACAGAGCTTGACCGTACTGTAATTGATGAAATCGGTGACCCACTCGTTCACTTAATTCGTAACTCAGTTGACCATGGTATTGAGTCTCCTGAAGTGCGTCGTGCAAACGGTAAGCCAGAAGAAGGGATTGTACAGCTTCGTGCATTCCATAGCGGTAACCACGTATTCATCGAGATTGAAGATGATGGTGCGGGCGTAAATCGTGAAAAAGTATTAGGTAAAGCGATTGCGCGCGGCTTAGTGGCACCAGAAGTAGCACCGTCGTTATCAGATAAGCAAGTAGCTGAGTTCATTATGGCAGCAGGCTTCTCAACAGCGGATGTGATTTCAGATATTTCTGGTCGTGGTGTAGGATTAGACGTAGTAAAAACGACAATCGAGTCACTCGGCGGTCAAATTTCAATCGACTCAACGCCAGGAAAAGGCTCAACGTTCTCGATTCAATTACCGTTAACGTTATCGATCATTTCAGTAATGCTTGTTGAAATTGAGAAGGAAATTTATGCGATTCCATTATCATCAATTATCGAAACGTCAATTATTCGTACGTCAGATATTTTAAATGCGCATAACCAAAAAGTAATTGATTTCCGTGGTAAAGTTGTACCGCTTGTGTTCTTAGAGGAAATTTTCGAAGTGCCACGTACAGAGCCAGTAAACGATGGATTCCATTCAGTTGTCATTGTTCGTAAAAATGATAAGCTTGCAGGTCTTGTTGTTGATTCGTTCATCGGTCAGCAAGAGATTGTATTAAAATCTTTAGGAAATTACTTAACAAATATTTTTGCCATTTCAGGTGCAACAATTTTAGGTAACGGTAAAGTAGCGTTAATTGTTGACTGTAATGCGTTAATTAAGTAAGGCGGGGTGAATGACATGACAAACACAACAACAGAAGTTGAATCAATGAAAGTAATCGTCTTTCAATTAGCGGATAAAGAATATGCGGTGCCGGTTGCGCAAGTACGAGGTATTGAGAAATTAATGCACATTACGCGTGTACCAAAAACACCACATTACGTGAAAGGTGTTATTAATTTACGCGGTGTCGTAACGCCAATTATCGACTTACGTGAGCGATTTAGCTTGCCGCTACCAGCAGATGAGGAAACGACACGTATTATTATTATTCAATTGGAAGATATGGAAGTCGGATTTGTTGTCGATTCTGCAAATGACGTATTAGACATTGCAATGGATACAATTGAGCCGCAACCAGAAGTCGTTGGATCATATGAGGAAGAGTTCATTTCAGGTGTAGCGAAAATTGAGAAGCGTTTATTAATTTTATTGCATTTAGAAAAAGTACTCATTATGTAGTAAAGTAGGCGATATTATGACCGAAGAAACGTCCATTACGTCGCTCCATTTAGATGTATTGAAGGAGGTTGGCAACATCGGCGCTGCACATGCAGCGACGGCGTTGTCCGATCTTTTACAAAAAAAGATTGATATGCACGTTCCGAGTGTTCAGACAGTATCGTTTGAAGAGATGATGGAGCTAGCAGGTGGAGCAGAAGAAGTTGTAGTTGGAATTTTCCTTCGTATTGAAGGCGATGCAGATGGAAGTATGTTTTTTATTTTACCTGTAGAACAAGCAAATCACTTTATTCGTGGTCTAATTCATGATGACACATTTGATTTATACAATCCACCTGTGTCGGAGCTTGGATTATCAGCGATGCAAGAGATGGGGAATATTTTATCAGGTTCGTATTTATCTGCATTATCCGATTTTACAGGGCTAAAGTTATATCCAACTGTACCAGGGTTGAGTATTGATATGTTCGGAGCAATTATTAGCATCGGTTTAATTGATTTATCTTATGTGACAGATCAAGTAATTGTTATTAATACGTCAATCTTTGAAGAAAGCGAGGAAGTACGTCAGTCGTTAAAAGGAAACTTCTTTTTATTGCCGGACCCTCAAACTTTTATGAAAATTTTTAAGGCGCTTGGGGTAGCGTAATATGCTAACGAATAACCAAGTTGTGAAAGTAGGCATTGCTCAAATGGATGTAGCAAAGGAGCCTTTAACGATCCGAACATCGGGATTAGGCTCATGTGTTGGAGTGGTGCTATATGATGAATCAAAAAAAATCGCGGGACTTGTCCATGTGATGTTGCCGGATTCTGCGCTTAATCGTACGACACAAATCAATGAAGCTAAATTTGCAGATACAGGTATAGTGGCAATGGCGGATATGTTAAAAAGACAAGGCGCGTTACGTTTGAAGGCAAAAATCGCGGGAGGTGCGCAAATGTTTCAATTTTCATCGGATAAAGATTCGATGCGCATTGGCCCAAGAAATGTTGAAGCTGTGAAGACGCAGCTACGCAAATTAGCTATTCAGCTAGTGGCAGAAGATACTGGTGGTAATAGCGGACGAACTATTGAATTTGATCCAGCGACGTCGATTTTGCATATTCGCACAGTGAATCAAGGAGTGAAACAGCTATGACGTTACATGGAAGTATTTTTTATAATTGTTGGATTGCATTGGCTGCATTTTCCGTGCATTTTTTCCTTGCGATGCAATCGCCATATGTGACACCGCACGTGTTATTTGGTAGTTTTGCAACAGCAATTATTGCCTTTTTTGCAACGTATATTATTCGTTACATTATTTCATATGCGATGTATACACCAGAACAAGCAACGGATGCAGACGCATTAAGCGCTCAGCAACAAGAGGATGCATTAAACATGCAAGACAACAATTCAACGGTTGAGTTTAATGATGAAAACTCTGAGGAAATCGCGGAAGTTGTACGAACAATGTTGAATAAAGAGGAGCCGACAGTGGCGAAATAATAAAGTGCTACAGTATTATTTACTGTAGTCTTTTTATTTTTTATAGATTATTATGCAACGTGTTTAGCTTACTTTAAGTGTGTTGATATACGAATTTTATCGTTTATGATGGCAAGATAGCGTTGACGCAAAAAATGTAGATCTGAGCATAAATCGCTCGTGACTGAAGCGCCCGCAATTGAGACAAGACGATCACTCATTCGTTTACAGCGTTCATTTGTGCGGAATTATAAAGTTTTTAGACACGTCCTATTTAACGAGTACTGAACTTGTTAGACATATGTAATCGACTCAAGTTTGTTTTCTTAGCTACTTCTAGGGAACGCTGAAATATAATGAGAGACGCTGTCGATTTGAAAAAAATTTGACATTTTCGATTGAAAAATAGGGTATAAAAAAGTAAAAAGTAAAAAATGTGACATTTTTCGGAAAAAAATTGTTGTTCCGCTAAATGTTTAGCACAAATTACGTAAGGTAAAATAGAAAGTTGTATGTTACATTTGATATAATAGACGGAAAGGATTCATGAAGGAAGAGGTGGTTTCATGACTCAAGCAAAATCCGAAGAACAAAAGCTTTGGATGCGTTGGGCAAAAGACAAAGACCCACTAGTTGGCGATATTTTAGTGAAAAAATATACGCCTCTCGTTTCTTATCATGTGCAACGCATAGCAGCAGGCTTGCCTAAAAATGTATCACGAGATGATTTAACGAGCTTAGGGATGATGGGGTTATTTGATGCGTTAAATAAATTTGATATTCAGCGAGATTTAAAGTTTGATACGTATGCATCGTTTCGTGTACGTGGTGCGATTATTGACGGGTTGCGAAAAGAGGATTGGTTACCGCGCTCAGCACGTGAGAAGGCGAAGAAACTTGATGTGCAAATTGAGTCGCTTGAGCAGAAATTAATGCGTCATGTGACACCAGAGGAAATTGCAGCGCATGCGAATTTATCAGTGGATGAAGTGTATCAGACGGTGCAGGAGCATTTTTTCTCCAACGTATTATCCATTAACGAACAGTTTGATGACCAGGAAGAAGCGGAAGGGAAGTCGTTTGTCATTCGAGATGATACGATGAAAACGCCTGAGCAGCAGGTTGTGAAAACAGAGTTAATTCACGATTTGATGGAAAATATAAGGAAGTTAAATGACAAGGAACAGCTCGTGCTAAGTTTATTTTATACAGAGGAATTAACGTTAACGGAGATTGGTGACATTTTAGGGCTGTCGACGTCGCGTATTTCACAAATCCATTCGAAGGCGTTATTTAAATTACGCAAACTGTTAATGACAGAAATGTTAAATGCGTAAGGGGTTGATTGTATGAGTTTAAAAGGTATCGAATTGCAAATTGCGATTCCAAAAACGTTTGATGCAGGGAAAGTCGTCGAGCAGCAGCAGCAGCACATTACGAATCAGCAAATGCATGCAAATGAGGCGTTAAAGCGAGAAGTCGAGCGTCAGCAAACAATCGTCAATGAAACAGAGGGCTTAATGAACATTGACGGTGACGAGGAAAAAAAGCGTGAGCAAGAGCGTGAGGAGCAACAACGTAAAAAGAAGCTTGAGCTAGCGAAGAAAAAAGCAAAGCATCCGTTCAAAGGCAATTTCGTTGACTTTAGCGGATGATGTTATACATGAAAATAAACGAAGAAAGAGAGGTGACAGCTGTTTCCGAAGCAAGTAAGCGCTTGTGTACGTAACAGTGAAGTATGATTGCAGCAATCGTCGCCTTATTTATTTTAGTCATCATCGCATTTGCAGTCATTTTATTGCTGTACATGAAAGTGTCGCAGTTAAAAGGACTAGAGAAAAAACAGCAAATTATGATGCGTGAGATGGATCAGCTTGTGAGCGCATATTTAGTTGAAATGCGTGAGGAAAATGATCGTCTATTAGGAGAGCTTCAGCAAACGAAGCCAAAATCGATTTTTAATGAGCCTGTTCAGTCGGTGAAAAAGCCAGCCGCGCCGTATGTGCCACCAATTCCAGAAGAAGAGGTTGTCGTTGAAACAGCATTCGATAAGCCAGCTGTGCCAAAAAATGTGGTAGTCAATGCATATATGAGCCAGCCGCCGAAAAAGAAAAAGAAGACGTTTGATGAGGCTTTACAGCAAGCTGTGCCGATTCATCCACCGACAAGTGAAGTGCATGCCCTTGCAGCAGAAGGGAAGAGCGTTGAGGAAATTGCTCGTGCGCTTGGCAAAGGGATAACAGAGGTCGAGTTATTATTAAAGTTCCGTGCGTAAAATGGTTGCGCACGGCTTTTTTTTATGCTATATTGGTTAACGGTAATAATTACATTACACACGCATTTTGATGTAGTAAGTGGTGCCTTCTTGCTGGAGGTTGCTTGTTGCAAATGAAAAATGCGGAGGAAATTAACCAAAACTTAGGAGGAAATACTCATGTCAGTAATTTCAATGAAACAATTACTTGAAGCTGGTGTACATTTCGGTCACCAAACTCGTCGTTGGAACCCAAAAATGAAGAAATTTATCTTCGTTGAGCGTAACGGGATCTACATCATCGACTTACAAAAAACAGTTAAAAAATTAGAAGAAGCTTACGATTTCATGCGTCAAGTTGGTCAAGACGGTGGTAAAGTTTTATTCGTTGGTACGAAAAAACAAGCACAAGAAGCGATCAAAGAAGAAGCAGAACGTTCAGGCAACTACTACATTAACCAACGTTGGTTAGGTGGTACTTTAACAAACTTCGGTACAATCCAAAAACGTGTTGCTCGTATGAAGCAAATCGAAAAAATGGAAGAAGATGGCACTTTCGAAGTGTTACCGAAAAAAGAAGTTATTCAACTTAAAAAACAACACGAGCGCTTAGTTAAATTCTTAGGCGGTATCCGTGATATGACTGCAATTCCAGATGTAATGTACGTGGTTGACCCACGTAAAGAGCGTATCGCAGTTGCAGAAGCACGTAAACTTAACATCCCTCTAGTTGGTATTGTTGATACTAACTGTGATCCAGATGAAATCGACTACGTGATTCCAGCGAACGACGATGCTATCCGCGCTGTTAAATTATTAACTGCTAAAATGGCTGACGCTTTAATCGAGTCTAAACAAGGTGAAGAAACTGCTGTAGTAGAAGCAACTACTGCTGAATAATTCACTTTTACAAAGGTGATAAGTGGATGAGTCCCTTATCACCTTTTTTTGAAGAAAAAGGGCAATCTCTTGTCTTTATTGAAAAAATAGCATACAACTAATTATGAGGTCATCTGTATGTTGGTGAGCTAACTGCCTAGTGCTCGTATGCGCATCATCCAATTGACTACTGATTAGTTACTTATATTCCAAGGAGGAAATCCAACATGGCAACAATTACTGCTCAATTAGTAAAAGAATTACGTGAAAAAACTGGCGCAGGTATGATGGACTGCAAAAAAGCATTAGTACAAACTGATGGCGACATGGAAGCGGCAATCGACTTCTTACGTGAAAAAGGTTTAGCTGCTGCTGGTAAAAAGGCTGACCGCGTAGCTGCTGAAGGTACTACTTACATTTTAGAAAACGGTAATGAAGCAATTTTAGTTGAAATTAACGCTGAAACGGACTTCGTATCTAAAAACGATAAATTCATCACTTTAGTTGAAGAATTAGCTGCTCACCTTTTAGCAACTAAGCCAGCTGATGTAGATGCAGCGTTAGAAACAGAAATTAACGGTGTTAAAGTTTCTGATTACATTTCTACTGCAATCGCTACAATCGGTGAAAAAATTTCATTACGTCGTTTTGAAATTAAAACAAAAACGGATGCAGACGCATTCGGCGCTTATTTACACATGGGCGGACGTATCGGTGTATTAGTAGTACTTGAAGGTTCTACTGACGCTGCTGCTGCAAAAGATATCGCTATGCATATCGCTGCAATCAACCCAACGTACGTTTCTCGTGACGAAGTTTCTGCTGAAGAAGTAGAGCGCGAGCGTAAAGTATTAACTGAGCAAGCGTTAAATGAAGGTAAACCAGAAAACATCGTAGCGAAAATGGTAGAAGGTCGTCTTGGTAAGTACTTCGAAGACGTTTGCTTATTAGACCAAACTTTCGTTAAAAACTCTGACCAAAAAGTACGTGACTTCGTAGGTTCTACTGGCGGTACAGTGACTGGCTTCAAACGTTTCGCTGTTGGTGAAGGTATCGAAAAACGCGAAGATAACTTTGCAGAAGAAGTTATGAGCCAAGTTAAAGGTAACTAATTTCACATTATAAATAGAAAGAATAGGGAACACATTTGCGTGTTCCCTATTTTTCAAGCAATGAAAAGTTACATCTTTTACGCAAAACGTAGTAAAATAAAAGAAATGACGGAGGTTTCCTATGAGTGTTCCACAATACAAACGAGTAGTAATTAAGTTAAGCGGAGAAGCGTTAGCGGGCGAAGCAGGCTTTGGTTTATCACCGCAAATCATTAAAGAAGTTGCGAAACAAGTGAAGGAAGTTGTCGACCTTGGCGTAGAAGTAGCAGTAGTTGTTGGCGGTGGGAACATTTGGCGTGGAAAGATCGGTAGCGAAATGGGCATGGAGCGTGCATCAGCCGACTACATGGGCATGTTAGCAACAGTTATGAACTCGTTAGCATTACAAGACGCTTTAGAAAAATTAGACATTGAAACGCGTGTGCAATCGTCAATCGTAATGACGCAAGTTGCAGAGCCGTATATTCGTCGTAAAGCTGTTCGTCATTTAGAGAAAAAGCGCGTTGTCATTTTCGCAGCTGGTACAGGTAACCCTTACTTCTCAACAGATACAACAGCCGCATTACGCGCAGCAGAAATTAACGCAGATGCGATTTTAATGGCGAAAAACAATGTAGATGGTGTGTACTCAGCGGACCCTCGTATTGATAAAACAGCAGTGAAATATGACACATTAACGTACTTAGATGTTATTCAACAAGGATTACAAGTAATGGATTCAACTGCTTCAACTTTATGTATGGATAACGACATTCCGTTAATCGTCTTTTCAATTTCAGAAGAAGGTAACATTCGTCGTGCCGTACAAGGAGAAAAAATTGGTACAATTGTTAGGAGGTCTATTTAATGACAAAAGAAATTTTAGCAAATGCAAAAGATAAAATGGAAAAATCAGTTTCAGCTTTATCACGTCAATTAGCATCAATTCGTGCAGGTCGTGCGAATGCAGGCTTACTTGATCGTATTTCAGTAGATTACTACGGCTCACCAACACCGGTAAACCAAATTGCAGGTATTTCAGTACCAGAAGCACGTTTATTAGTTATTCAACCGTATGATAAATCTGCTTTAGGTGATATCGAAAAAGCAATTATGAAATCAGATCTTGGTATTACGCCAACGAATGATGGAAATATTATTCGTTTAGCAATTCCAGCTTTAACAGAAGAGCGTCGTAAAGAGCTTGCAAAACAAGTGAAAAAAGAAGCAGAAGAAGCGAAAGTTGCAGTACGTAACGTGCGTCGTGATGCGAACGATGATTTAAAGAAAGCTGAAAAAGCGGGCGAAATTACAGAGGACGATTTACGTGGTTACGGTGAAGACATCCAAAAATTAACGGATGATTTCATTGCGAAAGTAGATGCAGTCGCAAAAGATAAAGAGCAAGAGTTACTGGAAGTTTAATTTCCGGCGAACTTCTTCCATATGAGGAACGTCCTAAATATTAGGGCGTTCTTTTTATATATATAGATTGAACTTTTGAGTAAGAACATAAGGTAGGCATCGTTCTTACGTGTAGGCGGCAACTTATGTAGGAAAAGCAGGTCTGTTGATTAGCCATTTATATACAGTGAAATCGGGTGTTGTTAGCAACCATCTGGAAATAAATGCTGCATATTAATGGCAGTAAGCGTGCGGCGAGCGTCCTGGGGGAAAAGCTCGTGCCTCAAGAGACCGTAAA
>NZ_MATO01000079.1 GCF_001700325.1 Caryophanon latum | reverse complement strand
TTCCGCTAGTTTTGTGGAGGAAATCGGTGAAAACCATTGTTCAAATGCAGGTCTGTTGATTAGCCATTTTTATAAAGCTGAATCTGTTGTTTTCAGTAGCAAAACTGACATGAATGCAGCATTGTAGTGGCAGGGAGCATGCGGCGAGACTCCTTGGGGAAAAGCTCGTGCCTCAAGACGTAGGAGCGGTGCGGAGGCTTGAGGAAGGTGGTGAGCGCCACGTCCATGTGGCACCACCTTCATGACAAACATCGTGTTCGCCGCCGAGCCCCAGGAATTTATCTGCCTCGAGTAATCGCAGAGGCAAAGCGAGCCTCAATACGCGAACTGCCAGTTGAATGGCTAATCAACACGCTTGGTTCAAATGATGTTTTTCGTGTAAACTTATCCATGCTTATGGTCCTTTATGTTGGATTTGGATGGTTACCTACCGCCTAACCAGTATAAAGGATTTTTTTGTGCTTGTAATAAATGACAGAAAATTCAGTTTGGTTTAACGCATTGAATTATTTTGATGCGACACTAGTGTATAAACATAAATGTATAAATAGTTTTATCGATTCAAATTATTAGCGGTCGTATTGTCAGGGTCTGAACGGAAATGACCTTTTACATACGTACCATCTTCTCGGTGATAGCCGTCTACCCAATGAACCGATGTAAATGTCGGTGGTTTATAGTAATGTGAATGTTTTAACGGATCGTTGCCGAAACAGTTCGCATCATAGCCTGTTGTATATGATGGTGAAATCGGTGCGACGCTTGATTGATCGTAGTCGGTTGTCATCGATTCTGTAGATGACGGTATATGCATATCAATTGTTGAATAGTCCATCGTGAATGCCTCCTTAAATTGTGAGTAGCTTGTAGCTATTGAGTGCGGTATAAATATTTTGCTGATGCTCTTTTTCATCTTGTGCCGAGCAAGCGATGCGCTGCTGCTGTGCGTAAATCGCTTGTTGTTGTGTGTTAATCGCCTCGTTGTAACGTTTAAGCGCACTGTCATACACTTTATTGGCGTTGTCCTCAATGAACGTATGGACGTTTTGTTCAAAGTCGTGTTGTACAGTTAGTAAATTTACTTGCAAGTCGCTAATTACTTGTGGACGCAGTTTGTTAAGTTGGTCTTGTAGCATTTTCTTTTGCAAATACGGCAAGCCGACCATTGCCATAATTGGTAATAGCAGCGTGCCACCGAGCGCTAAAAATAACGTGCTCGCTCCGCCAATCATTAAGCCGGACGTGAGCAGTGGATCGGACGTTTTTTGAACGCGAATGTTAACCGATTCGCTTTCTGCAAGTTCTTCAGACGGGATTGCTTGAATGTAGACACGCTGCTGTAGCGTTGTCGTTAGCACGTCCGTTAACGATTGCTCAAGCTTGCTAATTAATACGTGTAAATGCGGTGCGTATTGCTCCATCCAATGCTTCATTTTACTGCGCAGCATGGCAGGAATTTCTTTTTCGAAAAAGTGAACGAACTGCGAGCCTTCGTATAGCTCAATGCGTTCGATTAGCTCGGACTCCATCTTTTTGAAAAACGTTGCGACGGATTTAGATGCCATTTGTTTAAAGTCGTGCACTTGCTCGTCGCGATATGCTTCAAGGTCGCGTAAAAAAATGTGCTGTTGCTCCTGCCATGCATCGACTTTTTCCTTTTGCATCGTGAGCTGTAGCTCGGTTTGTTCACTTAATAAAAGTAGCTGCTGTAAAGCGTCTGCTAGCTCAAACTGAATATGTGCGGCACGTTGCTTATAGCGTCGCGCCGTTTCTTCAATGCGTGAGCTCGATTCACATAGCGCCGTTATTTTTTTATGCACATCATAATAGCCTGAAATGTGCAGTAACTCGTCGTCTTGTTCAGCAATCGCATCAATTGCTTCTACCGCAGAAAACGGAATGATATCAATCGTTAATTCAGGAAGTGCTGCTTGTAATTCACGTTTAATTCGTTCCACAATGAGCGGCAATTCTGCTTCGTCTACTGCATCTGCAAAGTTTGCGACAAATACGATGCGGTCTAGTCCTTGTGAAAGCAGCGTATCTGTTAAAAACGTAAATTCTGACTGACGAAGTGGGGTGCGACAATCGAGTAAAAAGAAGACGATGTGTGCACGTGGAATGTATTGATACGTAATGTCCGAGCGCAATTCGTTTACATCATTAAGTCCCGGTGTGTCAATGAGCAGCACGTTATTTTTCAAAAATGAAAGCGGCTGAAACACATTGATGTAATTAATATGTGATGCATCATCTAAACGCTTTGCGATAAATTGATCTAATATAGCAGACGAGTTAGCTTGTTCGATTGTGCCATCTAAATAATGAATATCGATGTGTGGCTCGCCGTATTGCAGTACGTTGATCGTTGCCGTTGTTGGAATGACACCGACTGGCAAAAGCGGCTCACCAATTAGCGCGTTAATAAACGATGATTTACCTGTACTAAACTCTCCGACAACAATGAATGTGTACGCATCTGATTCGATATCTTGTAATAAATGTTCAATATGTTGTAGTGGTTGCTGTAGCTGAAATTGTTCAGCTGTGCTGCGATATTGTTCAATTTCAGTTAACAGTGCTGTATGCATGCGCTTTGACTCCTTGATTGTTTGAATAATTTTGTAGCGTCGCTGTTAATGCTTCTCCGTGCTGTCGCAGCTGTATTTGACGTTCTTCTAACATCGAAATTTTATTTTGTTGCGCCGCTAATGATAAATGTTGGTTATTTAATAATGTCTTTGTTTTCGCTGTTTGTTTTTCGATGAGCTGCTGCGTGTAGTTTTCATACTGTTCTTGCATAGTTGACGCGAGCTTAGCTAATTGCTTTTCTACTTCTTTTCCTTGCGCTGTGTACGCTTTATCGTAACGTTTGCGCACTTGCTTTCGTAGCTCGTCATACACATCTTCATTAGAAGACGTATACGCTGTCACCGCTACACCGACTGCTGCACCACCGAGTAATCCCCAGCCAATTGTCCCGCCAGAAAGAGCGAGTAAAAAGCCACCAATTAGCCCGCCGATAATTGCTCCTTCTCGTACGTTTGACGAAGTTTGTTCTTTTCGTTGAGCAACTGGAATATGTGACCAGTCTGCCTTTTGTGCTGCATTTACAAATAACTTGTCCATCATTGTGGTCATTTCATTTTGTAGCGCTGTTGTTTCACGCCCGACCGTATTGTGTAGCAGCTCCTCAATTCGATCGGTTAACGACTGCTTTAGCTTTGTTTCCATTTTTGCTGTTGCTAAATCAATTTCCGTTTTAATGGCATTCACATCTTTGCCGCGTTGAATATGTGTGTTTGCTGTATCATTTGCTTTTTGAATAATGTTTTGTGCTTCTTTTTTATACCAAACAGCAATTTGTTGTGATTGATTTTCAATTGATTGTTTTAGCTTCGATGATTTAGATTTCATATCTTTTTTCATCGTCGCTAATTGATTTTGAATGCTTGCTGTATGGCGATCGATGTCGTCAATTTTATGCACGAGAGATTGCAGTTCAAATGAGACACGATCTAGCTCTTCACCGAGTAAACGTTTCGTACGCTCAATCGGTTTACGCAGCTTCTCTTTGCCAGTATCATATGTTAAAAATTGCTTTAATGCATCTTCAAATTCGACAATGCCCGTTTCGTGAAGAGGCAACTGTTGCTGTGCTTTTCGCTGTTGACGACGACTCATCGTTTCCGTTTGTGCTTGCGGTACGTAATGGCGCAGTGCATGTAAAGCGGAAATAAAATGCACTTTATTCGTTTCAATCGATGTCGGCACATGTTTATAAAATACATCTTCCACTTCTTTCAATTGATCGGCAGGTACTAAATCTTTAAAGTTAATGACAAAAAAGATTTTTTTAATATCCGCATCCATTATGCGCTGCAAAAATGCTTCCTCACTAGCAGAAAAAATTTTGTTTGCGTTTAACACGAAAATAGCGGCATCACTTCGAGGAATGTATTCATCTGTAATTTTCACGCGTTCTTCGTCCATATCGTTCGTACCAGGGCTATCAATGAGCACGACATTGTTGCGGCAAAGATCGGTCGGGTAGCCAACTTCTAAATGCGTTGGTGCAGCTTTTGTCATACTTAGCTTTTGGCGAATTTTTGAAGCGATACCGTCCATTTGTTGCTTATCTTCAGAAACGAACGTATCAAATTGCTCCTTCGTTAACGGCTCTTGTTTGCCATTGCTATAATGCACCGAAAATGCTGGCTGCTTAGCATAATAAATTTTGTTGAGTAGTGCAGTTGTCGGTACATTTGAATGAGGAAGCACTTCATTTTTTAGTAGTGCATTAATAAATGTTGATTTACCGTTACTAAATTCACCGACAACCATTACTTCAAACTGTTCACGCTGTAACGTATCAATGACCGTTTGAAGCTCTTTTTGTGTAGTTTGTGTACTAAAGTTTGCTACGTATGATGAGATTGAGGCAATTTGCTTCAATAACTTATTTTTCGTTTGCTCAAAATGTTGTAAATGTTCCATCGTTATTCGCTCCTAATAAAAAGTGTATGTGACAAATGCTTCATCGCCAGAAATCCATTCATTTTCGCCAATTTGAAGCCAGCCTGAAGAATTGTTCACATCATAAAACTCTACATATTCGTATTGATCTAACGTACCAATAATATCACCTGTTTGGTTTGGAGCGTTTCGTACGTTAATGAACTCCTTCGTAATAACCGTTACTTCGCCAATTGCTTCTAACGGTGCCGTTTCTTCTATTTCAATTGTTTCTGCTTCGACTGTTTCGGTTACTTCACTGCTCGTTTGTGCAGGAGGTTTTTGTTGTACAACGTTGTTTTGTTGCGGTGCGCTGCTTTGCGGTGTCGGTGTACTCGTCGTTTGCGGCACCGTCGTTTGTTTTGGCGTTGGAGAAGCGACCGCATATTTCGTATACGTCACATATTTTTTATCTCCAGAAATCCACGCATTGCTGCCAACTTTCAACCAACCTGTCGCATTGTCTACTGCATAGACGTTCACACGCTCGCCATTTAGCAAGCGCCCAAGCACTTGTCCATTTACATTCGTCGATGCACGCACATTTAAAAAGTCATCTGTTTTTATAATTGCTTCACCAATTGGATTGGGCAAGCTATTTTTGCCTGTGTATGGCCATGAAATCGATAAATGCTTATCGCTTTCCACCCATGCACCATTGCCGATATCGACCCAATCACCGCTTGCTGTATCATAAATAGATACAGTTGATTTGTTTTCTAAATAGCCAATCATTGCACTACTGCGTGAAGGTTGGCTGAAAATTGCGACATTATGGCTCGTAACTGTTGCCGGTTGAAGCGGCGTCGCATTCGTTTGTAAACGTGCATTTAATTCTTGCTGGTTAAATGACACGTCGCTTTTGTTGTATACAATCCATTGGTCTTCACCGAGCTTCATGCGTAGGCGTTCACTTACTGCTAATATGTCATACGCTTCGCCTGCTCTTAAATAGCCAATCGGTGTCCCGTCTGCATCTGGGTGACTAAATACAGGAACACGATCGTGTGAAGGTGTAACATAGCCGAGAGAAGATGAATGATTTGTTACGGGATAAATAATCGATGAATTCGTAGTTGTTTGTGAGGAAGATGTAGCAGAGTAATTATCGTCGTTATAGACATAGCTTTTGTCTTCGTCATTATACGAGTATTCTGTAGTATCATAATAAGAATCATTTTTGTCGTAATCATATTGAGAGTCATCGTTAATCATTTGAGATAAAGCTGAATTTTCATTTTGTAGTGAATTTACAGTAGCTCCGATACAAAGTAATGTCGTTGCTGCTAATGATAGAAAAGTTGGAACACGGTATGATTTCAAATATTTTCCTTCAATTGGTTGTATAATTTGAACACTATGATCTTCAATAATATTTTGCTGAATTGTTAAGCGTTGTTTTACGCGTTTAAATACTACAGATGATGAAGTAATAGGTAACAATTGGTCTAACAACATATTTACTTGAATGAGTGGTAGCAATACTTTAACAAATGTGTCTGTTGTTTCTGAAATCTGTTTTTTTAACGTTTGCTCTGCCTTCTTGAGCGCTGTGAATTTATCGTTTACTTCAACTAGTTCATTTTTCGTCATAAGGACACGTGTGCCTAAAAGAACATTCGTTTTTTTATAAAAGTGCTCATTATAGCTTAACGTTCTCTCATTAAAATATTGAATATTTCGTTTCAGTTCAGGGGAAAATCTTAAAAGCTCTTTCCAATGAGCATCAGGAATGTCTTGTCCAATCGCTTTTTGCCAATAACTTTGTGACCATTTATTAATATTCGTCTTTTTAGTAAATAATTTTGAAACGAATTTTTGTTGTTTTTCGAATTCCTCATCATGTTTTTTTTGCGTATTTCTTGTTGGATAATTTATTGAATTGTTTAACTTGTGTTCATATGATGTTAATAAATTAGATAGTTCCTCAGAAATAGATTCACGTAATGCTTCAAATGCAGGAGTTAGACTTATATAACGCTTTGAAGGATCTACTTGAATGCTTGCTAAATTGTTCTTTAAAACATTTATGTTACTCAGTTGCAGCAGTTCGTCATCTTGATCTGCGATTGCGTCAATTGCTTCCAAAGCTGATACGCCAATGACGTCTCGCACTGCACCTTCAAGCTTTTGCTTCGTTAATGAATATAAATCCGTTAAATCGTCCGAATCAGACAAATCAATCATGTTGATGACACCGAGTGGATGCAACTGGAGCTTCAATAACTTTTTCAGTTCCGTCATTTCGCTGCTCGTGCCGATTTTACCGAAGTTAAAAATCCAAATGCCATCGTCTGCTGCTTTATAAACGTTCATTGCTTGCTCTGTATGGTCGTCATTTAACGAGTTAAGCCCAGGTGTATCAATGAGCGTCATATTTTTTAAAATCGGGGCATTCACATACACATTTACGTATTGAAGTCCGCTTCGTACGGTCGATGTTTCACGTTCAGATGAGAAGACAGCAAGTTGTGTTAGCGCGTGACGTGTTATATCACCGTTGCTATATACAGCTTCAAAATATTCATCTTGTTCACTGTAGCGTAAAAATGTTGTAATCGCAGTTGTTGCGACGGCTCCTGTAGGTAAAATTGGGCGTTCAAGTAATGCATTAATTAATGAAGATTTCCCAGCACTAAATTCACCCATAACGAGTATACGAACGTTATCGTTATGGAAATCAAGCAGCTGTTGAATGCGATGTTCAAAGTGCTGCAGTTGCGGTGTACTCGCAACAAGTTGGTGAAGCTGTTGTAAAATATCGATATTCATATAAATGTTCACGCTACTTCCGTTAGTTTTAATGACCTATAAATTGAAAATATACAAGACAATGATAACATAAAAATTGTAATTAATGGTTTGCAAAATAGAATGAACCAACTTTTTGAATATTTTAGGAAAAGACAGTGTAAATAGCATAAAATTTAATAGTCTAGTTGTAGCATAACAATATTGGTTTATGAGTAAATGGAATATGAATTTATTACTGAAATCAAAGGTTAATGTACTAAATGATACTTGAAATAAAAAGTGGGTTTCTTTTTTTGTAACGAGGCTTGAGGCTTCGCAAATACGATGCAGTAACGATAAGAACCCGACCGTGGAAAAGCTAGTCGATGTAGAAATTACTTCAGGGTGCAGTGAAAGGTTTTAGGTCATTCGATGCAATCATGAATCGATAAAATAATTTCCCCTAAAACATGAACAGAGTGGCAAAAATGAAGTATACTATTATCGTCGTGCATCACAACGCATTTTTTCATGAAGGAAGCGGCAGTAACAGTAGGAATATGTCTTTTTTTGACAGGTGCGGAAAAAAGTTATCCTTTTCCTTCGTTCGAAACGGTCTATTTTCGTAAATTCAGGTAAAATGACATCGTAACGTGTACAATATATAGAGCAGCGATAAATGTGATGAATTCCGTGAAGTTGCGAAAAACGAGGAAGACAATTGACAAAACATCGGTCGCCTTATTTTGCATCGCAGCAATGGCATTTATGCGCACAACAAAGAGAAAACAATGTAGGGGGATTTAGCAATATGGCTAAAGCAACAAAATCAGTAATCGCAGCGGTACTTGCGACAACAGCAGTCGTACCAGCAATCGCAGTATCAGCAAACGAAGCAACAACAACGTCTGTACAAGTAACGACGGAGCAAGTTGCGAACACAATTGACTTTACATTACAGGAGCCAACAGGTCGCCTTGGAACATACGTAACAGGTCCGGCAACGTTAGTAGAGCGTAACGGTGCACAATATATGCAGCTAAACTTATCAGACGCAGTGCTTGAAATGGTCGAGCAAGTGTTAGTTGGCAAAATTTCAGTGCTTGAAATGAATAACGGCAAAAAAACAGTGCTGATTCGCTTAACGGAAGATTACGCACCAATTAATGTTGATTTCACATTAAACTCACCGTTCGTATCAGGTAACTTTGAAGCGGTCATTACACCAGTTGCACCGACTGTAGACGCACCAGAGCCACCGACTGAAGAAACACCAGAACAGCCAGAGGAAAAACCGACGCAGCCGACACCAGAAAAACCAGCTGAAGAGCAAAAGCCAGTATTTGAAGAAGGCGATTTCGGTGAAGTGGAAAACGGCGTGTATGACATTACATACGATGCGATTAACCCGAACGACAACACAGTAGGCTACACAGCGATTACAAGTCACTTTAAGCCAGCTGCGAAGTTAATCGTTGAAGACGGTGCATACCGCGTACAAATCGAGACAGCGGAACGTTCAAATGCGATGATCGCGGACGTAACAATTGCAGGGAAGTCGGCAACGGTTATTTCAGGCACAGCAACAGCAGGAACGCGCGTATTCGAAGCGAGCATTCCGTCACTTGAAGCGTTACACGATGCTTCTGTACACGTTGTCGTAGCGGCAATGGGCATGGATAAAGTGTACCCATTTGGCTTTGCGGTAACAGCGGTGAATGAGCAATTAGTAGAAGCGCCAACACCAGAGCAACCAGTAACGCCAGAAGAGCCAATCGAAGAAACACCAGCACCACCGACGACGGAAACGCCAGCACCGACAACACCGCCAAGCGATGCGACGACAATGCCGTTATACGTATATACAGACGGTGAGCAAAAGCTATCGATCATGCAAGGTACGTACGTAAATGAGCAAGTGGAAGTAACATCGACAGCAACAGGCTATAACGTAGACATTACGTTCCCAAAAGGTCAGCACATTAATAGCTTTGACGTATTAGGTGCAACTGTTGCGAAAAAATCAGAAACAGTTGAAGGCGAAAACACGGTAAAAGTGTATACGGTGCAAGTGGACGACTTAACGCGCGTGTACACAGCAACGGTTGATCTATCTGTGCGTCATAATGAAAATGGTGTAGAATTTGCATACGATGAAATTTACGACGTTCAAATGCAGTTTGGTGGGAAAGTAAACCCATTCACAGACATTCAGCGCTCAGCGAACTACGGAGCGATCGTGCAGCTGTACTCAGCAGGCATTTTCAAAGAATCTAACAAGTTCAATCCGAATGACAACGTGAAGCGCTCACAATTTGCGTTAATGTTACAACGTGGTTTACAGCTTGACGTGCCAGCGACGACGAAGTTCACAGATATTGCGAAGTTTGATGCGGAAGCACAAAATGCGATTAAAGCGTTAAATGGCTACGGTGTCATTAACGGTACGACGGGAACGACATTCGCACCAGGTATGGAAATTACACGTAAGCAAGCAGCATTAATGATTTACCGTTTACTTGTGAAAAAAGGCTTTGAACCAACTGGTGTAACAGCAGATTTCACAGACGTAAAAGGTAATGGCGAAGATGCAGTAGCGATTGCGGAGTTAAACAAACTAGGCGTGATGACAGGTTTTGAAGGGAAATTCAACCCACAAAACAAGCTAACACGTAACCAAATGGCAAAAGTGTTACACAATACGTTACAAGTCATTGAAACGTTAAAATAACAAACTTACAAAAGTGCAGTACTTCTCTCATAGCGGGGGAGCTACTGCCTTTTTTGTAGTAAACGATTGACATAATATGTGCAAAACGTTAGCACGAGCTTAATTTGAAGGAGGAATGGCAAACGAAGGCGCGCATTACATTGTGTGTGATCGTTTGTGAAATCAATAGCTATGATGAAAAAATTAATAAGCTTTATCATTGTTAGCGCATTGCTCGTCATGACGACACTATATGCGGCAACGACAGGCTCGATTCAAATGAGCTACGTCGAATTCATCGAAAAGCTGCTACACGCTGATGCGCAAATGGCAGCGATTATCGATTTACGATTCCCACGTATTATGACGGCAATGCTTGCTGGAGCGGCGTTATCGGTTGCTGGTGTATTGCTGCAAGCCATTATGAAAAACCCATTAGCAGACGCTGGCTTTATCGGCATTTCAGCGGGGGCATCATTTACGCAACTCGTGATCGTATCTTTTTTCCCACTATACTTTTTTATGACGCCAGTTGCCGCCTTTATCGGTGGAGCGTTCGCTTGCTTTCTCGTCTTTTTGTTGTCGTGGAAGTCAGGACTGAATCCGCTGAAGCTGATTTTAGTCGGTATTGCGATCAATGCGGTGTTTACGGGGTTAATTGAAGTGTTGCTGTCGTTTGGAGCATCACGAAGCGGCGTGACGACATCGAACTTTACGCTGCAAACGTGGGACGATGTGACGCTGCTGGCAACGTATAGCGGCATCGGGCTTGTGCTCGCATTGTTTGTGGCGAAATGGTGCAATATTCTCGTGTTATCTGATAAAACCGCGCGCAGCCTCGGCTTTAACATAACAGCTGCTCGCATTATCATTGCAGCAATTGCTGTATTGCTTGCGGCATCGTCGGTCGTAGTTGTCGGTGTCATCGCCTTTGTCGGTATTTTAGTGCCACATATTGCGCGTCGTCTCGTTGGTTATAATCACCGCGTATTAATGCCATTTACGGCGTTGCTCGGTGCGCTCATTATTTTAGTTGCTGACACGCTCGGACGCACGTTATTTATGCCGATCGAAGTGCCAGCGTCAACGATTATGGCAATTATCGGTGGACCATTTTTAATTTTTTTATTGAGAAAAGGATGAAATTTTAGGCGTGTAATCGGACTGTTCGGGAAAACAATCTCATAGCTTGAATGGAACGAATGGCGAGGAGAATATTTTAGTCATCAAGTGTACGTTTTTATTATCCGACTTAATTTTTCGTAATAAAAATGATTTCACGTTCATTACCGAAAGCATTGAAATTTAGAATGTGAACGAGGCTCGAAACAATAGGTGGACTCCAGCGGGAAAAGTGTGAGTGTGACACGAAAGGCTCACGCCACGCCAGCGGAAAAGTTTGCCTCGATGTGAAAAGCTATCAATGTAGAATTGACGGATGATGCACATACACATATAAAAAAATGTAATGACGTAATCAAAATTTCTTAAAAAATGAGATCTACTATGCTCATATGAAGGGATATAGTATATTCATTCGTATGTTGCGTAGAAAAAAATGTTATAAAGAAGTACCATTTAATGTATAATTGCAAATAGAGTAGGTTAAACTCTATCGGCAGCCAAGTTACACAATTGGCTGTTTTATACATATTACAGCATTGCTCTTTTGACTGAGCAATGCTTTTTTTATTGCGAGGCATTGCGTCACATATGTCGTTTAACCGATAATTGGCTAGCTGTGCGTGCGATAATATTTTTTTAGAAAAAGCGAAAGCAATATGTAGTTCTTCAAATGATTGAGTAAATAATGCCTACTCATTTCGTGATATATTTTATGTTATACGTTAAAAATTTTGTTTTGTGATATTTTTTTGATTGTTTGTACTATATATGCAAATAGATTATATCGTGATTATGTAGTCATTTTAGTTGTAATACTTGAAAAACGCGTATATATTGAAGATATGTGCTAACAAACTACTACAAACTTCGCTATCAATCCACCTAATTTTATCCTCATTTTGTATATAAAATACATAAAAAGGTGATTTCTAGAAATATGTATTTTTTTAAAGTGAAGGAAAAATGCAAAAAAATGAAGAGAAAAATGTAAAACTAGCTGTATTTTTGCTATTTATGTATATAAACCGTCAGTTATGAAGGAAACCGAACAATATTCTTTTTTTTGTGGTATAAAATTAGGTATAAAGTTTGTAGGGAAAATAATTTTTTCTTTAGTAAAAAGTTCAGGGGTGAATAATTTGAAGTTGAATAAAGGAATCATGTATGCAGCATTGGCAACTTTATGTATTGGGCAAGCGTCAAGCGTGGAAGCTTCAGCGCAGGAGCCGAATACATCTGGAGACCAAAAAGTCGTGACAGAAGCAGCTACAGTGAACGGTATGACAGTGGACTATACTGAACAGCCGATCATTATTAATCATGCGGAGCGTCCAGCTGTTGAAATTATGTCACCACTAGTTGGACAAGTTCAAAATGCAGATGGTCAAGCACCACAACATATTACAACGAATGCGACTTATATGGATGTATTAACGAATAACGATGCGGTTCATACATATATATTTACTGTAACAGGCAAAACGAAAGTAACATGGCAATATAAGCATGTAGAGCAAGCGTTATGGCAACATACATTATATGATGGCAATAACGAAATAATCGGTTCGAAGGAAATTAATTCTGCTTCACACGGTTTATTTACAACGTATGAAAAGATTTTATCTCCTGGCACGTATTATATGACGATTACAGGTAATGAAGTAGCGATGGATGAGCATTACACATTCACATTGACAGAGGTGCTACCAAAAACATTCGATGACGTGCCAGCAGAGCATCCATATCACGATGAAATTGGTGCAATTCAACAAATGGGTATTATTACAGGCTTTGAAAACAATACGTTTGAGCCAGAAGCGTTTATTCAACGTAAGCATATTGCGGCGATGATTATGCGTGCAGAGGCAGACGTACAATTAGTAAGCTCGCCACCAAACTTTGCGGACGTGCCATTTGGTCATTTATATTACCAAGATATTATGGGCTTATACCGCAGTGATATTGTCGCGGGTAAAATAATTGACGGCGCTGTATATTTTGAGCCAGATGCACATATTACACGCGCACAACTTGCAAAAATTTTAGTGAAAGCATTTAATATCGAAGCAGTAGATGAAGCATCTTACTATACAGATATTCCAGAAGATCACTGGCATTTTGAAGCAGCGAACATTTTAGCATCACACGGTATTTTATTTGATAATACGGCAACGTTTAACGGAGATGCATTTGTAACGCGTGCAGATTTCGCGCATGTGTTATACCGTGCGATGCATATTGTAAAGTAATAAGTAACGATTGGCTACCAACAATAATATAGACGCTTAATAGCTGTGCTTCATGTCGAATGAGATGTGAACGCAGCTTTTTTTGCATAAAAATAGCCGCGCAGAAACATCTGCACGGCAGCATTTTGATTAGCGATTAGTTAATATGGTCTTTGTGTTTAAAATCGTTCGTCATGCAGCTTTATCTTCTTTATACTGGCTCATCATATCGTGCATAATGTCTTGATTGTGCAAAATAATACGATGGTCTGTTGATACTTGATCGACATAGACGCCTGTTAAATTAGCGAAATAAGCGGCACTAAAATCCTTTAATGGCCCGGTAGCGTTGCGTTCAACAATAAAGGCTTGAAAAATACGTGTTAATACATCTTGATGGTCTGTTAAGTTTTGCAAGTATGTATTTGTTTCAAATTGAGTAATTAACGTGTCAATAAATTGATCTAGCTCATGCGCGTTCGTTACGTAATTGACTGAAAAGCGTTCGAGCTCTTCAAATTTTTCTTCTGCGCTAGCGCCATTATTTGCAATTGTATAAATCGTTTCATGCCATGTGTATTCCTTGTTACTATACGTACTAATGACTGCCTGTTCGCCAACATGATGCGTAATTTTTTTTTCTTCTTCGACAATTTCAGGGAATCCTTCGTCACTGCATGCGGAGAGGACACATCCTACCAATAAAATCGCTACCAAACCCTTTCTCATGTTCTCACCTCTTATATGTATCATACTAGACAAATGTTTATTTGTAATGAAAAAACAAGGCAATTGTAGGAATTTTTTTGCGCTGTATATGTGTAAAAGTACATCAAAATGTTTTTCGTTAACGATGGCTCGTCAAAACAAGTATATTTATTTTTTTCGTAAGGTGAACAAAACTATTGTTCATTTGTTCATTTGTTCATTTTTGCTAGAAAAAACGTAAATATAATGTGTTATGTGTAGGAAACGCATTGTGTAGTTGACAGATAATTCAGTAAAAAGTATTGTTTTTTTTCGTGTTTTCAATAAAAAATAGCATGATAAATATTGTCGGAATTTTTTATGATAAATGTACACAATTTGAAATGGAGGTTTTACAGTATGGAAGATCGTTTATTTCGAGATGCAATGGGCAAGTTCGCAACAGGGGTTACCGTATTATTAACGGAAAACGAAGGGGAAGTACACGGTATGACGGCAAATGGCTTCATGTCTGTGTCGCTTGATCCGAAGCTCGTTGTCATTTCAATCGGGCATAAAGCAAAATTTTTAGAAAAAGTAACACAATCAAACACATATACAGTAAATATTTTAGCAGAAGATCAAGAAAGCTATTCTCGTCACTTCGCAGGTCGCCCGAATGAGGACGTTGTGTTTGACCGTCTAGCAGAGCAGCCTGTATTACCAGGAGCGGTGGCACAAGTGGCGTGTGAAGTCGTGTCAGAGCATGTAGAAGGCGATCATACGTTACTGATCGGCAAAGTGCTTGATATTACCGTAAGCGAGCGCGACCCGTTATTATTCTTCAGTGGACAATACCGTCAGCTACAAGCAGTACCGGCAAAAGTTTAAATTGGATAAAGGGGACATGGGCATGAATATTCAAGAAGCAGCACAGGCTTTATTACAGGCTGAACGAACGAAACAGCCGATTGCACCACTGACAGAGACAAATCCAAACATGACCGTCGATGATGCGTACCGTATTCAGCTCGCACAAATCGAGGAGAAAAAAGGACAAGGCGCGACTGTCGCTGGCTTAAAAATCGGCTTAACGAGCAAAGCGATGCAAGACATGCTCGGCGTTTATACACCCGATTACGGCTTCATTTTAAATACGATGGTTCATGACGAAGAGACGCCGATTGATGCAAGCGCGTACATTGAGCCGCGAGTGGAATTTGAGCTTGCGTTTTACTTCAAAAAAACGCTGCAAGGTACGGTAACGATTGATGATGTTATCGATGCAGTCGATTACGTTGTGCCATCGATTGAAATTATCGACAGCCGCATCGCCGATTGGAAAATTAAGTTTGAAGATACGGTATCGGATAACGGCTCATCAGCAGGTGCCATTTTAAGCAGCGCGAAAACGAAGCTGAGCGATATTGCCGATATTACGGCCATTCCAGTGACAGCGTACAAAAATGGTGAGTTTTTTGATGAGGCAACGACAGCAGCTGTGCTTGGCAATCCGTTAGAAGCGGTTGTATGGTTAGCGAATGCGGTACGTGAATACGGCATTACGATTCAAGCTGGCACGTTCGTATTGTCAGGTGCTGTATCGAAGGCTGTACCGTTCGTAGCAGGCGACGTATTCGAAGCTGATTTCGGTCCACTCGGTAAAGTGCGTGCAGCATTTGCGAAGGAGGCGGTCGTAAAATGACGAAAGCAAAAGTAGGCATTATTGGCTCAGGAAATATCGGTACCGACTTAATGTACAAAATCGAGCGCAGCGATGTGTTAGAGATGAGTGTCATGGTTGGCATCGATCCGGAGTCAGACGGTTTAAAACGCGCGAAAGAACGCGGGCATACGATTATTGATAACGGCATCGACGGCTTAATGGGGCAGCTTGATTTAGTCGACATCGTGTTTGATGCGACGAGCGCCTATGCACATGCGCACAATAGTCAATTATTAACAGCAGCAGGTAAAAAAGTAATCGATTTAACGCCCGCTGCAATCGGACCATTCGTCGTACCACCTGTTAATTTGACGGAACATTTAGATAAATCGAATGTCAACATGGTCACGTGCGGTGGGCAAGCGACGATTCCGATGATTTATGCCATTTCTCGCGTCGTGCCAGTCGATTACGCTGAAATTGTCGCAACGATTTCAAGTAAAAGTGCCGGCCCAGGAACTCGTGCAAATATTGACGAGTTCACGAGTACGACATCTCGTGCAATCGAGCTTGTCGGCGGTGCGAAAAAAGGAAAAGCGATCATCATTTTAAACCCAGCGGAGCCACCGATCATTATGCGTGATACGATTCATGTGCTTGTCACGGAAGAAGGGCATGACGAAGCGATTCGCCAGTCGATTGCCGACATGGTGCAAGCGGTGCAAACGTACGTGCCAGGCTATTCATTAAAGGCGAATACCGTATTTGAAGGTAAAAAAGTATCGGTTTTCATTGAGGTGGAAGGCGCGGCGGATTACTTACCGGCATATGCAGGAAACTTAGACATTATGACGGCCGCAGCGGTGCAAGTCGCAAACGAAATGGCACGACATACGGTGAAGGAGGCAATCCGATGACAAAAGATGTAACAATATTAGACGTATCTTTACGCGACGGTAGCCACTCGGTGCGCCATTCGTTTACCGAAGCACAAGTGAGCGCCGCAGCAAAAGGCTTAAATGCAGCAGGCGTACGTTACTTTGAAGTGTCGCACGGTGACGGCTTAGGTGGCTCATCGCTGCAGTACGGCTTGTCAGCGGTCGATGAGTTAAAGCTGATCGAAGCAGCGGCAGCGCAATGTACGACGTCTGAAGTAGCGGTCCTATTAATTCCTGGTATTGGCACGAAGCAAGATTTACAAAATGCGGTATCAGCGGGCGCGAAAATGGTACGTGTTGCAACGCACGTAACAGAAGCAGATGTTGCCGCACAGCACATCGCTCTAGGTCGCGAACTCGGCTTAAAAACAGTCGGCTTCCTTATGATGTCGCATATGGCACCAGTGGAGAAAATTGTCGAGCAGGCGAAGCTTTTTGAATCGTACGGAGCAGAGGCAGTTTATGTGACGGACTCAGCAGGTGCGATGTTACCTCCCGACGTAACAGCTCGCATTTCAGCACTAAAAAATGCGCTGCAATGTGACGTTGGCTTCCATGCGCATAACAATTTATCGATGGCGATGGCAAATACAGTCGCCGCGGTTGAAGCAGGTGCTACGTTTATCGATGGCAGCATGCGCGCACTCGGAGCTGGTGCAGGCAATACGCAAACGGAAGTAATGGTCTCGGTGCTTGAGAAGCTTGGCTACAATACAGGGATCGACTTGTATAAGCTGATCGACACAGCAAACGACGTCATTGCACCGCTCATGCAGCAACCGCAAGAAATTACAGCAGGTAGTTTAGTACTCGGTCACGCTGGTGTATATTCAAGCTTTTTACTTCACGCACAAAAGGCGGCGAAGCAATTCGGTGTAGATGAGCGCGACGTATTAATGAAAATTGGTGAATTAAAAGCAGTTGGTGGACAAGAAGATTTAATTTATGAAGTGGCACAGTCACTCGTAAAGGCGTAGTTTTTTCCCCTCCCAGGAAAAACAGCGCAAATGAAAAAGGAGGGCATCGCAATGCACATTCAGTACGTAGACGCATGTAATTTACAACAATTCCAACAGGACGCACCAGCCGTTTCGATGGCACTTGGTTATTTTGATGGGGTGCATGTCGGGCATCAGCACGTCATTCACGCAGCGAAAGAGCAGGCGAACAAACGTGGTGTGAAACTTGCGGTGCTCTCCTTTTTCCCACACCCAAAAAGCGTGCTTCAACCCCAGCACGAAGTACAGTATTTAGAGCCGATCCATCAAAAGGCGGCGAAGCTCGAAAAATTAGGCGTAGACATTTTTTATGTCGTACAATTCACGAAGGCGCTTGCCTCGCTATCCCCTGAGGCGTTTTTAGACGGCTATGTGCGTGGATTGAACGCCGTGCATGTCGTGTGTGGTTTTGACTATACGTACGGTCATCGTGCAAGTGGTACGGTGGAGCATTTAGCCGTTTATGCGGCCACGCAGCAAATTGGCTGTACGATTGTAAATGAGCACGTATGGCATGCACAAAAAGTAAGCTCGACACGCATTCGTCATTGCTTACAAAATGGAAACTTGCGCGCATTGCCGCAGTTGCTCGGTACGTATTACACAACGGAATATTGCCAAACGACAGGTGTTTTGCCATATTACACGCTGCCAAAAAGAGGGCACTATCATATTTTGCTCGACACCGGTGACGCACTGATTCCGTGTATGGCGACCGTGCGATGCGACCAACATGTTCAACTACACTGTGATGCACGCGACATACCCCAACGCGTGAATATTCAGTGGATTGATTCCGCGCAAGCTATGCAAGCTTATGCATAACACACCCTTTCGTAAAATATAATCGATTTAGCAAGTGGCAGAACGTTCCCCTCGTTCTGCCTTTTAGCATCATTACAATAGATCTGTTGATTCGCCATTTGTATACAGTGAAATTCGTAGTTTTGAAATAAATGCTGTATAGGAGCGGTTCGGAAGTTTGGCCATGTGGTAAACGCCACGCCCCGGAGCTTAAGGAAGGCGAGCGGCAATACGCTCCTGCTAGCTAACCGGCGTATTAATAAGCTTGTCATTACAATAGAAAAGGATGAACTCATATGTCAATTCAAAAAGTGTTAGTCGCAAACCGCGGTGAAATCGCAATTCGTGTATTTCGCGCGTTAACAGAAATGAAGATGAACACCGTTGCTATTTACTCAAAGGAAGATAGCGGCTCGTATCATCGTTATAAAGCGGACGAGGCGTACTTAGTTGGTGACGGGAAAAAGCCGATCGATGCGTATTTAGATATTGAAGGCATTATTTCGATTGCAAAAGCTTGTGGCGCTGATGCGATTCACCCAGGCTACGGCTTTTTATCGGAAAATTTACAGTTTTGCAAACGCTGTGAGGAGGAGGGCATCGTATTCATTGGCCCGACGTCAGCACATCTTGATATGTTTGGCGATAAAGTAAAGGCGCGTACGCAGGCAATTAACGCGAACATCCCAGTCATTCCTGGTACGGACGGTCCCGTAGCAAGCGTCGAGGAAGTGGCGGCATTTGGGCATACATATGGCTATCCGCTCATGATTAAAGCAGCACTTGGCGGTGGTGGACGAGGCATGCGTCTTGTGAAGGAAGAAGGCGAGCTACAAGAAGCGTACGATCGTGCAAAATCTGAAGCGAAGGCGGCGTTTGGGTCGGACGAAGTGTACGTTGAAAAGGCGATCATTGAGCCGAAGCATATTGAAGTGCAAATACTTGGCGATACGCACGGCAACATCGTGCATTTATATGAGCGCGATTGCTCGATTCAGCGTCGTCACCAAAAAGTAGTCGAAATTGCGCCGTCCATTTCGATTTCAGACGATTTACGTACGCGCATTTGTGACGCGGCCGTGAAACTAATGAACAACGTCGGTTACATTAACGCAGGGACGGTGGAGTTTTTAGTCGCGGGCGATGCGTTTTACTTCATTGAGGTGAATCCGCGCATTCAAGTGGAGCATACGATTACTGAAATGATTACCGGTATCGACATCGTGCAAACGCAAATTCAAATCGCAGACGGCAAAGAGCTGTTTAACGACATCGGCTTACCGCAGCAAGCAGACATTCCGCTATTTGGTTATGCGATTCAGTCGCGCGTTACGACTGAGGACCCGCAAAACAACTTTATGCCAGACACAGGGAAGCTGCAAGTGTACCGTAGCTCAGGTGGGTTCGGTGTACGTTTAGATGCAGGAAACGGCTTCCAAGGGGCAGTTGTTACGCCGTATTACGATTCGCTGCTCGTGAAAATTTCGACGTGGGGTATGACGTTTAAGCAGGCAGCAGAAAAGATGGATCGCAACTTGCGCGAGTTCCGTATTCGCGGCGTTAAGACGAATATTTCATTCCTTGAAAACGTCGTGTCGCACCCGCAGTTTTTAAATGGTGACTTCAATACGAGCTTCATTGACAAAACGTCGGCGCTATTTAACTTTAAGCACCCGCGCAACCGTGGAACGAAGCTGCTTGATTATATTGGCAACGTGACGATCAACGGCTTCCCTGGTGTTGATACGAAGCAAAAGCCGATTTTCACAAAGCCGCGCACACCGCAAATTGAGCTGCTTACTGAAGCGAGCGGCACGAAGCAAATTTTAGATGCACAAGGTGTTGATGGACTTGTGAAATGGATTCAAGCACAAGACGACGTATTACTAACAGATACGACGCTGCGTGATGCCCACCAATCATTGCTTGCGACGCGTATGCGCACAGCGGACATGCTTGCAGTCGCACAACAAACAGCAAGCGGCATGCATCAGTTCTTCTCGCTTGAAATGTGGGGCGGGGCGACGTTTGATGTGGCGTACCGCTTCTTAAAAGAAGACCCGTGGGAGCGTTTAACGCAGTTGCGTGCAGCGATTCCGAACGTGCTATTCCAAATGCTTGTGCGCGGGGCGAATGCGGTCGGCTACAAAAACTACCCAGACAACGTCATTCGTGAATTTATTGCGGAATCGGCTGAAGCGGGCATTGATGTATTCCGAATTTTCGATGCGCTTAACTGGTTACCATCAATGGACGTGTCGATTCAAGCAGTACGCGATGCAGGAAAGGTAGCTGAAGTTGCACTTTGCTACACAGGCGACATTTTAAACGACGGGCGCGATAAATATACAGTGGCGTACTACAAAGAAATGGCGCGTGAAATTGAGCAAGCTGGTGCGCACATTTTAGCGATTAAAGATATGGCAGGGTTATTAAAACCGGAAGCAGCGTACCGTTTAATTAGCGAGCTAAAAGAAACGACGAGCTTGCCGATTCACTTGCATACGCACGATACGAGCGGCAACGGCATTTACACGTATGCACGCGCGATTGAAGCGGGTGTAGACATCGTTGACACAGCGCTCGGCTCAATGTCAGGGTTAACGTCACAGCCGTCTGCGAACTCGCTCGTGTACGCGTTAGACGGAGCGAAACGACAAGTGCGTGCGGATATTGCACCACTTGAAGAGCTATCGTACTATTACGAAGACGTGCGCAAATATTACGAGCCGTTTGAAAGTGGCATGAACAGTCCGCATTCGGAAGTGTATGTGCACGAAATGCCAGGCGGTCAATATAGCAACCTACAGCAACAAGCAAAAGGTGTCGGCTTAAGCGATCGTTGGGACGAAGTAAAGCGCATGTACAGCCGCGTTAATGCGATGTTTGGCGATATCGTGAAAGTAACGCCGTCATCAAAAGTAGTCGGCGATATGGCATTGTTTATGGTACAAAATGATTTAGACGAAGAAACGGTGTTAACGCGCGGGGAGACGCTTGACTTCCCAGCGTCGGTCATTGAGCTATTCCAAGGCTACTTAGGGCAACCACACGGCGGCTTCCCGAAAGACTTGCAGCGCGTCATTTTAAAAGACCGTGAAGCGATTACAGTGCGTCCTGGTGAGCTGCTTGCGCCAGTTGATTTAGCAGTAACAGAGCAGCTGCTTCAGGAAAAATTCCCGCAGCGTGACGTGACGAAGCGTGATGCGTTAGCACATGCATTGTATGATAAAGTGTTTGAAGATTACGTAGCAGCTGAAACACGCTTTGGCAACATTTCGGTGCTCGATACGCCGACGTTCATTTACGGCTTGAAAATTGGCGAGGAAATCGATGTCGAAATCGAGCGCGGCAAAACGTTAATTGTGAAGCTCGTGTCGATCGGTGAGGCGCAGCACGACGGTACACGCGTGTTGTACTTCGAAATGAACGGACAGTCGCGCGAGCTTGTCATTGACGATGTGCATGTGGAAACGAGCGAGCAAGCGGCGCAAAAGGCAGACCCGACGAATCCAAATGAAATTGGGGCGACGATGCCAGGAACGGTGCTAAAAGTTGTCGTATCAAAAGGCAGCTTAGTGAAGCGCGGCGATCACCTGCTTATTACGGAGGCGATGAAAATGGAAACGACTGTACAAGCGCCAACAGACGGCATCGTGAAGGCGATTCATGTAAAGGAAGGTACAGCCATTTCAACAGGCGATTTACTGTTAGAATTAGAATAAACATAATGAAATGAACTTCTTAAGTAGATAAATATTCTGCTTAAGGAGTTTTTTATCGGAAAAAATATTGTAATTTACTTCAATTTAATGTATATTTTTAACTAATAACAAGTAGTGCTTTAGGCTTCGTATAGTAAAAGCTTTTCTACTTTTATTATTGATAAAGCGATATTTTTGTTGGAATTAGTAGTAATATTTTTATTTTTATTGTGTTTTTTCAGGTATGTTGATTAGCTACTTGTATACAGCTGAATCGGTTGTTTTCAGCAGCAAAAATGAGATGAAGGCAGTATTGTAGTGGCATGGAGCCGCACTACGCGAAATGCCAGTTGAATGGCTAATCAACACGCTTGGTTTTTTACTTCAAACGATTGGAGGAACATGAATGAAAGTATTTGAACCTGTTGTACGGTTAATGAATCGACTAAAATATGCGCAAAAATTTATCGTCATCGCGGTTGTGTTTGTACTAGTCATTGCGAGCGTTTCATTTATTTTAATGCAGCGAATGAACAGCGAAATTACGGAGATGGAGCAGCGATATGAAGGGGCGAGCTATAACACTGCGCTAAAAGATGTATTACAGCAAGTGCAAATTCATCGCGGCACGTCCGTACAAGCGTGGAACGGTAGCGAGGACGCACAAAGTAAGTTAGCTAGCATTCGTGAACAAGCGAATCGTGCATTACATGTTTTAAACGAGCAGCATACGAAGCAAACATATCCATTACATATTGATGAGGAGCTTGACGCGATTAATGAACAATGGCAAGCAATTGCGGAGAAGGATCGCTGGCAAGATCGAGATGAATTAACGACATTACATACAAATTTAACGACATTTATTATTGAGACGATGCTGACGGTGAGCAATGAATCGTCACTGCAGTTAGCGCGTTCACCAGCGTCACAAAACTTAATTGCGACGCTCACTAAAACGATGCCGAGCGTAACGGAAAATGCGGGTAATTTACGCTGGCTTGGCGCCTCTGTATTAGCGAAAGAAGGCGACATGACTGCACAGGAGCGAGCGCATATATCTGAAAAGTTTTATTTAATGATTGAGGAGTTCGCAACGATTGATGCGGATTTACAGCGTGCGTTTACCGATCCGGACATTCAAGCGGCCGTGCAATCAACGTACGAGGAAGCGACTGCTGCGAATGAGCTGTATGCGACGATGGTTGAGCAGCTATTAAACGGTGAAACGGCCAATTTAACGTCCGCTGCATTTTTTGAAGCAGCAACGAATACGATTAATTTACAATTTGATTTATATAGCACATCGCTTGCACATTTGACGACATTAATGGAGCAGCAACTATCTGAGCTAAAAATGAATCGCATCATGCTCGTATTGCTTGAAACGCTCATAGTGCTTGTGGCGATGTACTTATTTATGGGCTTTTATATCGGCATTAAACGTTCGATTACGACGATTGAACAAGCAGCAATCAGCATTGCAGAAGGTGATTTAACGACGTCGATACATTTACATACGAAGGACGAAATGCTTGAAATTGAGCATGCGTTTAACAAGATGACGACTGGGCTGCAATCGCTCGTAAAAGAAATTGGAGAGAGCTCGCAATACGTAACCGCTTCGAGTGAGGAGCTGCACGTCGGTGTAGAGGAAACGACGAAATCGATTATGCACGTTGCTGAAATGATGAGCGACGTATCAGAAGGAGCAAATGAGCAAACGGCGCGGCTACAACAAAGTGAGGACGCGCTGCAACATATGACGAACGATGTTGCCCAAATTGTGACGAATAGCGAGGACGTTGCACAGCTCGCGTTAACGACGATGACACTCGCGCACGATGGCAATGACGTGATGCAGCAGTCGTCCACACAAATGAATACGATTCAACAAAGCGTGGAGACGACGCAGCATATGATCGAAGCGCTGCACGGACGCTCAGAGCAAATTACGCACATTTTACAGCTCATTACAGGTGTGGCTGAGCAGACGAACTTGTTGTCGCTCAATGCATCGATTGAAGCGGCACGCGCAGGAGAGTACGGTAAAGGGTTTGCGGTTGTTGCAAATGAAGTTGGCAAGCTTGCCGCTGAAGCACGCAACGCTGCACATGAGGTCGGTACGCTCGTGCAAGGCATTCAAAAGGATACGACGACATCGGTGCAGCTTATGGGGGATGTGACGACACAAGTGCGTACTGGAATGGATTTATCGACGACGACTGCGCAAAAATTCGAACAAATCGTTAGCAGCATGGAGCAGCTATCGGAGCAAATTAACGGCATTATTGTGAACTCATCACAAGTCGCATCAAGCACGGAGCAAGTCGTAACGGCAATTGATGCGATGAAAGTCATTTCGACTAAAAACATGGCGGCATCGACCGAAGTGGCAACTGCGACCGAGCAGCAAAATGCATCGATGGAAGAAATGGCAGCATCAGCGACTGAGCTTGCGACGATGTCCGAAACGCTCCAAACGTTAATTCAACGTTTCAAAGTATAATGAAAAAGTGTCTGAGCGCAAATCGTCTCAGACACTTTTTTAAAGCATGCGTTGTTGGGCGACATATACTTCCACTCGCTCATATTGTGCATCGCCACGCACTAATTCGTAAAAATAGGTACGCTCTTTTCCGTCATCGCGCCGCATATGGAAATGTAGCTGAAGCGTGTTGTCTACAATGTCAAACGTCGCTTCTACTTCGGCAGTCGCATGGACGACGACATACGTTTCGTCACCGTGCGTAATGAGCTGTACCGGTTCATTTGTAACGAGCTTGTCCGCAAAATTTGGCAATGCATCGATCGCATTTAGCTGAAGCGGCTGTGATGCACAAGCGCTTAAGCAGCACAGCACGAACGATAATACGAGTAGTTGCTTTTTCATAAAAAACGCCCCCTTTGTATGTAGTATAAACAAAGGGGGCGTCGTTGTGTTAAAATGCGTCCGTTACTATTGTTAATTTTTCTTTTGCGGGTGTGCGTTCCATCGCAGCAGGAACGTGTGCAGGGTAGCCAGCTTGAATGACGCCGACAATTTTCTCACCCAGCTGTACGCCAATTGCTTCGCGCAGCACCGGATTGTAAATGTGCTTATTCGTATTCCAAAGCGTACCGATCCCTTGCTCCCACGCGGCTAGCTGGAAGTTTTGAATGAGCGCACTCACCGCCGCAAAATCCTCTTCACGAATTTGTGGGCGCGGGTCTTCTTGTTGCACGACGACAACGTATGCCGGAATCGATAGCCAATGCGCAATTTTAGCTTCCTTCATCGGCACCGCATCTTTTCCTTTTAGCGATTCTTCCTCTAAAATGCGAACGAATGACGCGCGTGCATCGCCTGTAATGATGATGAAGCGCCACGGCTCGCGCATTTTATGGTTCGGCGCCCATACGGCAACGTCTAATAGCTGCTCAAGCGTTTCTAGTGGAATCGCATCAGGCTTAAATTTTTTAATTGTACGTCGCTCGATAATGGCGCGTTGTACAGGGAATTGTTCAGTCATTATGTAGCCTCCTTTTATCTTGATCATATTGTACCGCGTGTCAAATAAAATAAGAAAGAAAATTTTGGATAAACACTAAACTTTTGCGCCGTTTCTCCGTCATATATAGAGTAGAAAGGAAGGTGAAGAAAATGAAACGTCTCATCATTAGTACGTTTTTCTTCGTAATCGCATGTTTAGCTATACATACGAGTTCAGCACAAGCAGCTGACACAACACTTTATCAAATGCAACAAAAAGCATATGTGTACGCACAAATGGACGCTAGCACGAAAGCAACCGGCTCTTTGCAAGCAAGCGCTCGATTTTATGCACAGCCCGCTTCTGACGGATGGTTATACGTGCCAAATAAAAAAGGGTACGTGCAAGTCGAATATGCACAACCGTTAAACGGTGAATATGTCGTTGTCAATGCAGAAAATATCGTATTATACAAATACGCAACAAAATCAAGTCAAAAAATGAGCAATGTCATTTCGCAAAGTGTGGCGATTCGTTATAACGACGTGGCAGCAGGCTGGTCGCTCGTAAGCTATAACGGTGCGTTCGGTTACATGCCGACGAGCGTTTTAGCAGCGCCGACTGTAACAGAAACAAAAGTATATGCAACAGACGCTGAGCTGCGCAACAAGCCGACAAAAAGCGCGGCGGTTGTTGACCACATCGCAGCAGACGTTGAGTTACATGTGTACACGAGCTTTTTAGGCTGGTCATTTGTCGCAAATGACACGTATAGCGGCTACGTGAAAACGGCGGACATTACCGACCCAACACCGCCAGCCAAGCCAATTGTTAAAAAAATCGCGTTAACGTTCGATGACGGTCCGCATAAAAAGGTAACGCCACAAGTGTTAGCGACGTTGAAACAATACGACGCGAAAGCAACATTTTTCGTGATCGGTGAAGAAGCAGAGCGCAATGCGGCGATATTGAAGCAAGCTGCAAGCGAAGGGCATCAAATTGGTAACCATAGCTTCTCGCATGATCGTTTATCGACGTTAAGCATTCGCGCGGTCATTGCCGACTTAGAAAAAACGAACGCCGTCATTCAACGCATTACAGGTACGAAGCCAACTGTGTACCGTCCACCATTTGGCGCGATTACACAGCAAATGCGTAAGTCGATTTCGATGCCACCGATTTTATGGTCGCTCGATACGCTTGATTGGAAGCATCGCAATGCGGACAAAACGGTCGACATCATTAAAAAAGAGGCAAAAAACGGGGCAATTGTGTTAATGCATGACATTCACCAGCCAACAGCCGATGCATTACCGCGCGTGCTAGAAGCGTTACAAGCACAAGGGTATACATTTGTGACGATTGACGAGCTGTAACAGTTAAAAAGGTGATGTGAAACTAATATGGTCCCCAAGTCAAGGACAAACTGAAAAAAGGGTTTA
>NZ_MATO01000078.1 GCF_001700325.1 Caryophanon latum | reverse complement strand
TTACACCCTAAAGTTTATGCGCATGCTGGGCGCACAATAAAAACGCAAGTGGGTAAAAAACCTACTTGCGTTTTTGCTATGCTTCTGTCTGTTCGATTTCATCATATTCAGGTGAATCATCTTTTAATACTTTTGCAACAGAAGATACGCGCTCATCGTCAGCTAAACGGATAAGACGAACACCTTGTGTGCTACGACCGATTACTGAAATATCGTCAATATCCATACGAATAATCATACCGTTAATCGTCATTAACATTACATCCTCTAAACCGTCTACTGTTTTCAAAGCAACCATTTTCCCATTCTTTTCTGTTACATGAATCGTTTTAAGACCTACGCCGCCTCGACTTTGAATGCGATATTCTGATTCGGATGTACGTTTACCATAGCCATTTTCGGTTACGACAAGCACTTCTTGATCTGGTTCAACAACTTCCATACCGACAACGTAATCGCCTTCGCGTAGCTTAATGCCTTTTACGCCTGCTGCATTACGTCCCATTGCACGAATTTGTTGCTCATCGAAGCGAATTGCCATCCCATCATGCGTACCAAGGATGATTTGTTTTGAGCCATCTGTCAAACGTACTGAAATTAAATCATCGTCATCGTGTAAACCAATCGCAATTAAGCCGTTCGTACGGATATTTGCAAATTGTGATACCGATGTACGCTTTGTAATCCCTTGCTTCGTTGTAAAAACAAAAAATTCATCCTCTTTATACCCATTTACACGAATCATCGCTGTGACATGCTCGCCTTTTTCGATGTTGAGTAAATTCACAAGTGGTAAACCTTTCGCTGTACGACCAAACTCCGGCACTTCATAGCCTTTTGCTTTGTATACTTTCCCTTTTGATGTAAAGAATAAAATGACATCATGCGTTGATGTATACAGTAAATGCTCTACGAAATCATCCTCATTCGTGTTCATACCTTGTACGCCTCGACCGCCACGTTTCTGACTTCGATACGTATTAGCTGCTAAACGTTTAATGTAACCTTTATGCGTTAATGTAATAACCGAGTTTTCTTGTGGAATTAAATCCTCATCCTCAATCATCTCTAAACCGCCAACTGTAATTTCAGTACGACGCGTATCGTTGTAACGCTCTTTCACTTCTAACAATTCACTACGTACAATCGTTACAATCTTCTCCTCGTTCGCTAAAATTTCTTTTAACTCCTGAATTAAATTTTGTAGTTCTTGATACTCTTCCTCAATCTTTTCGCGTTCTAAGCCACTTAAACGTACGAGACGCATATCTAAAATAGCTTGCGATTGCTTGTCTGATAAGCTGAAACGTTCCATTAGCTGTGGCTTCGCTTCCTCACCGTTACGTGAACTACGAATAATTTTAATAATTTCCTCGATGTGATCAAGTGCAATACGTAAGCCTTCTAAGATGTGCGCGCGTGCCTCAGCTTTTTGTAGCTCAAACTTTGTGCGACGCTCGATTACGATTTTTTGGTGTTCTAAGTAATGGAATAGCATTTCCTTTAAGCCTAATACTTTTGGTTGCCCGTTTACAAGCGCCAGCATATTTACACCAAAGCTTGATTGCATCGGTGTTTGCTTATATAAATTGTTTAATACGACGTTTGCATTTGCATCGCGGCGTACTTCAATGACAATACGCATACCGTTACGATCAGATTCATCACGTAAGCCTGTAATGCCATCGATTTTTTTGTCACGTACAAGTTCAGCAATTTTTTCAATGAGCTTTGCTTTATTTACTTGGTACGGTAGTTCATGCACTAAAATCGTTTCGCGCCCATTGTCTTTTTGCTCAATTTGCACTCGAGCACGTAACATAATCGAACCACGACCGGTTTCATATGCACGACGAATACCGCTGCGACCTAAAATAAGCGCACCTGTTGGGAAATCCGGTCCTGGTATGATATCCATTAGCTCTTCTGTCGTAATCGCTGAATTATGCGATAACGCAATAACTGCATCGATTGTTTCTCCAAGCTGATGAGGTGGAATGTTCGTTGCCATACCTACTGCAATACCCGACGAACCGTTTACGAGTAAATTCGGATAACGAGCTGGTAATACAAGCGGTTCACGTTCACTACCATCGTAGTTATCGCCGTAATCAATTGTATTTTTGTTAATGTCGCGCAGCATTTCCATCGCGATTTTTGACATGCGCGATTCTGTATAACGCATTGCGGCCGCACCGTCACCATCGACCGAGCCGAAGTTTCCGTGCCCATCAACTAGCATGTAACGGTAGCTGAAATCTTGCGCCATACGTACCATCGCATCATAAATCGATGAGTCACCGTGTGGATGGTATTTACCCATTACATCACCGACGATACGCGCACTCTTTTTATATGGTTTATCTGACGTATTTCCAAGCTCCTGCATGCCATATAAAATACGACGATGTACAGGCTTTAAGCCATCGCGCACATCTGGTAATGCACGCGATACAATAACGCTCATTGCATAACTTAAAAATGACGTTTTAATTTCAGTAGTAATATTTCTTGTTTCAATCTTGCCTTGTTGCATTTCCGACAAAGTAAGGACCTCCCATCGCTTAAATATCTAAATCTTCTACGTATACTGCATTTTCTTCGATAAAGTCTCGACGTGGCCCTACTTCGTCCCCCATTAATTGCGTAAAGATTTGATCTGCTTCAATAGCGTCGTCTAAATCTACACGAATTAACGTACGATGCTCCGGATCCATTGTAGTGTCCCATAATTGCGTTGCATTCATTTCTCCTAGCCCTTTGTAACGCTGTACATTCGGCTTCGGCACTTGTGACATGCGCGCTAAAATTTCTTGTAGTTCCGCATCAGAGTAACAATATTCCACTGTTTTACCTTGCTTCACCTGGTAAAGCGGTGGCTTAGCAGCGTATACATAGCCAGCTTCAATAAGCGGACGCATGAAACGGAAGAAGAACGTCAGCATTAATACACGAATATGCGCACCATCAACGTCGGCATCGGTCATAATAATAATTTTATGGTAACGTGCTTTTGCAATATCAAAATCCTCACCAATACCTGTACCAAATGCTGTAATCATCGCGCGAATTTCAGCGTTCGATAAAATACGATCTAAACGAGCTTTCTCAACGTTTAAAATTTTACCACGTAACGGCAAAATAGCCTGGAAGTGACGATCACGACCTGATTTTGCTGAACCACCCGCTGAATCTCCTTCTACGATGTAAATTTCACATTCAGACGGATTAGTTGATGAACAGTCTGCAAGCTTCCCTGGTAAACTAGACACTTCAAGTGCCGATTTACGACGTGTAAACTCACGTGCCTTTTTAGCTGCAACACGAGCACGTGAAGCCATTTGCCCTTTTTCGAAAATTTTGCGCGCAACAGATGGATTCTCCATTAAGAAACGCTCAAAGCCTTCTGAGAACAATGAATTTGTAATGGCACTTACTTCTGAGTTGCCTAACTTCGTTTTTGTTTGCCCTTCGAACTGTGGTTCTGGATGCTTTACCGAAACAATTGCAGTTAAACCTTCACGTACGTCCTCGCCTGTTAAGTTTTGCTCAGAGTCTTTAATTAGCCCCGCTTTACGCGCATAGTCATTAATGACACGTGTTAAAGCTGTTTTAAAACCTGATTCGTGCGTACCACCTTCATACGTATTAATGTTATTAGCGAATGAGAAAAGGTTTGCTGCAAAGCCTTCGTTGTACTGCATCGCAATTTCAACGTAAATACCATCTTTTTCACCTGAAACATCAATTGCTTCGTGAATTGGCCCTTTCGCTTCGTTCATATCCTCAACGTATGATTTAATTCCGCCTTCATAGTGGAATAGCTGTGTTTTCTCTTGACCTACACGCTCATCTGAAATCGTTAAACGAATCCCACGATTTAAGTATGCTAGCTCTCGTATACGCTTTACTAAAATATCGTACTCGTAAACTGTCGTTTCTTTGAAAATTTCTGGATCTGCTTTAAAACGAGTAACAGTACCTGTCGTATCGGCATCGCCAATTACACGTAGCGGCTGTACAGTGTGCCCTCGTTGGAAAACAATTTCATGCACATGCCCATCACGGCGTACTTGTACATTCGTTTCAAGAGATAGCGCGTTCACAACAGATGCACCTACACCGTGTAGACCTCCTGAAACTTTGTATCCGCCGCCACCAAACTTACCACCGGCGTGTAACACCGTCATAATAACTTCAACAGCTGGTTTGCCCATCTTTTCTTGATTACTTACCGGAATACCTCGCCCGTTATCTTCAACGCGAATCCAATTATCTTCTTCAATCGCAACAATAATATCCGTGCAATAGCCTGCTAGCGCTTCATCAATACTATTATCAACGATTTCCCAAACTAAATGGTGTAGCCCTTTTGAACTTGTAGAACCGATGTACATCCCCGGTCTTTTACGTACCGCTTCCAAGCCTTCAAGCACTTGTATTTGGTCTGCATCATACGCTTCTTCTACTCTAGAATTTTCCATAGCCACTTTGTTCACCTACTCTTTCTAACCTCAGTCTTTATCTTTCAAAAATGTATGTTGTATATTCATTCACTAAAAAATACCCTGAATATTTATTCAGGACATGTAATTTCTCCTCGTTCCACGTGAAACATTTTTGCATGCTGGATTGTCTCATGATGTATACCATCAATGCTCGGTGTCGTTACAAACGTTTGCACTTCACTTTGCATAATATTTAATAAATGTGATTGGCGTTCCTCATCAAGCTCAGATAACACATCGTCTAGCAATAAAATTGGCGCTTCGTTCGTCTCTTGCTTAATAAGCTCGATCTCAGCAAGTTTTAGCGACAATGCAGTCGTACGTTGCTGTCCTTGAGAGCCATAAATTTGCACATCGTAATTATTTACAAAAAATTGTAAATCGTCGCGATGTGGGCCGACGAGTGTCATACCGCGTTCGAGTTCTCGACTTGCTGCCTCTTTCGATTTTGAATACAAATATGCTTTCATATCGTCAGCAGCCCAATCTGATTTCAAACCAGGAACTGTTTTATATTTAATTATAAGCTTCTCATGTTGCCGTGTAATACCTGCATGGATTGGCTCTGCCCAGCGCTGTAACATATCGATAAACTCATAGCGCTTTCGAATAATTTTTACCGCGGCTTCTACAAACTGTTCTGTATATACATCAAGCATCACCTGATCAATCTTTTGGTGACCTTGATGCTTTTTTAAAAACAAATTACGTTGTTTTAAAATTTTTTGATATTGCAATAAGTCATGTAAATAAACAGGAGAAATTTGACCAATCTCCATATCGATAAATCGGCGTCTTATTTGTGGACTACCTTTTACGACATGTAAATCTTCCGGTGCAAACATAACGACGTTCATTTGCCCAATATATTGGCTTAATTTGCTTTGCTCAATATGATTGACGCGCCCTTTTTTGCCTTTTTTAGAGATTGTAAGCTCCATCGGGTTTGCCCCGTATCGGCGTTCAATCACACCTTCTATTTTAGCATAATCTTGTTCCCAACGTATCAATTCTTTGTCATTTGCTGTGCGATGAGATTTCGCCATTGCTAGTACATAAATAGACTCCATCAAGTTCGTTTTACCTTGCGCATTTTGCCCAATGAAAACGTTAATTTTAGGAGAGAATTCGAGCTCTAGCTGATCATAATTGCGGTAGTTGGTAAGTTTAAGTTGGTGAATGTGCATTATTCACCAACGAATGCATCGACAATTTTAAAACGACCAACATTGGGAATATTCACGACATCATCATGGCGTAGTTTACGTCCACGTCGATCTTCTGCCTCTCCATTTACAAACACTTCATGTTCGCTTAAAAACCATTTTGCCATACCACCAGAGCTAATCGCATCCGTCATTTTTAAAGCCTGACCTAGTGTTATATATTCTGTATCAATGATTAAATCATTCACGTAATTTTGCCTCCAGTATTTCAAACAAGTATTTTTCTATCATACCTAATTTTCGTTATAAAGTAAAAAAAGATAGCCACGTCTTGTGACTATCTGATTTAACAATTCAGTATTTAAATTTTAACATGCGAACATACAATCGAACAAGTAGAACGACTTTATGATCCTAACGTTTTGGCGATAACGGAAATGTTTCTCGCTGCCATTTATAATTTACATCGTTATACACAAAATATGTGGCTCTCCACCATAATTCGAGGTTGCTTTTCACGCAGGAGTCCGCCTCTTGTTTTAAACAACCTTGATGGGTCAACACTAGCTTGAACCAACTATGTTGAGAAGTTATCGGTAACTGTTAGTAAGTACGCACCGGTAAAATTAATTGTAAGATGGCATCATCATGAATCGAACGTAAAATAAATGGTTTCATCGTGCCTGTGAATTGAATCATTACGTCTTGCCCATCAATAGCTTTTAACGCGTCCATCATGTATTTTGCTGAGAACGAAATTTTTAATTCGTCACCTTCTAAATTTTCAACCGTAATCTCCTCTTTTACTTTCCCAATTTCAGGTGAGTTCGATGAAATTTCAACTGTATTTTGACCAACTGTTTCAAATCGAACGACATTGTTGCGATCTTCACGTGCTAATAGTGATGCACGGTCAATTGCTTGTAAAAGTGATTTACCGTTAATTGTCACATTCGTTTGATAGTCGTCAGGGATTAGACGGCTTGTATCTGGATAGTTGCCTTCAAGTAAACGTGAGAAGAATAATACTTCTTTTGTTTTGAATAGCACTTGCTGGCTCGTTAAAGCAACATTCACTAAATCTGTTGAGTCGTCTAAAATTTTATTTAACTCGTTTAAGCTTTTACCAGGAATGACGACGTTTTGACCAACTGGTACGTTTTCGACTGTTACTTTCCGACGTGCTAAACGATGACTATCTGTTGCCACGCATACAAGTTGCTCTTCTTTTGTTTGCCAATGTACACCTGTTAGCACTGGACGTGATTCTGATGTTGATACTGCAAATACCGTTTCACGAATAACTGTTTTTAATAAATCACTTGGTATTGAAAATTGCTCATTGTTCGCGATTTCTGGCAGTTGTGGATATTCATTTGCATCAGAGCCAATCAGATGGAATTCTGATTTACCTGAACGAATAATAGTTTGTAAGCCTGTAGTTACTTCGATTTCTACTTCATTTGTCGGTAGCTTACGTACAATTTCGTGCAACATACGTGCTTGTAACACAATTGATCCTGGCTCATCGACATTAATGATTTGTTTACCGTTTTCTTCTGTTTTTACGAATGTTTGAATTGTAATATCAGCATCACTACCTGTTAAGCGTAATCCTTCAGCTGTTACATCTAGTTTAATTCCAGTTAAAATCGGAATCGTTGTTTTTGAACTTATTGCACGCATTGCATTGTTTAAACCGTCTAATAAACGGTCACGCATAATCTCAAATTTCATCAAAAAATACCTCGCTTTATATATATTATATTATTTATTTTTTTAATAGATATAGTAGTAGGGGCTGTGGATAGTGTGGATAAGTGCCTTGAAGCCTTGTGTAGCAACACTTCCGCTTGTGGATAACTTGTGGATAAGTCTGTGGATAAGTCGTTGTTTTATCCACAGGTTATTTTCCGAGTACCGCCCTAATTTTTTTTACATCTTGCTTTAGTTGTTTGTCCGTTTTCATCAATGCGGAAATCTTTTCATGTGCATGAATAACTGTCGTGTGATCGCGTCCACCGAATTCATATCCAATTTTAGGTAACGAATATTCGGTAAGCTCTCGTGATAAATACATCGCGATTTGACGTGGATAAGCAATCGTTTTCGTACGTTTTTTCGCTGCAAAATCATCTAAATGCACTTGATAATGCTCACCTACAGCACTTTGAATATCTAAAATTGTCAGCGCACGAGGTTTTCCGTTTTGCATAATGTCTTTTAACGCTTCACCAGCAACTTCAATGCTAATTTCTTTATTCACTAATGAAGAATACGCTACTACGCGAATTAATGCACCTTCCAGCTCACGAATATTGGAATCAATTTGATTTGCAATGTAGAGCATTACTTCGTTTGGAATGTCCTCAAGCTGTTCTGCCTTCGCTTTTTTACGTAAGATTGCAATGCGCGTTTCTAAGTCAGGTGGTGCAATATCGGTAATAAGTCCCCATTCAAAGCGAGAGCGCAGTCGATCCTCAAGTGTTGGGATTTCTTTTGGTGGTCGGTCGCTAGAAATAATAATTTGTTTTGATTCCTCATGTAGCGTATTAAATGTGTGGAAAAATTCCTCTTGTGTAGATTCTTTCCCTGCTAAAAATTGAATATCATCGATGAGTAGAACGTCTACATTGCGGTATTTGTTGCGAAATTCAATTGCTTTGTTGTCACGAATAGAGTTAATGAATTCATTCGTGAACTTTTCAGATGATAAGTATACTACTTTAGCTTTCGGATTATGCTCTAGCACGTAATGACCGATTGCATGCATTAAATGTGTTTTGCCGAGTCCTACACCACCATAGATGAAAAATGGATTATATGCTTTTGCAGGAGCCTCTGCAACGGCCAAACTTGCTGCATGAGCGAATCGGTTGCCAGAACCGATGACAAATGTGTCAAAGGTGTATTTCGGATTGAGCATGCCTGATGCAATGTCGTAGTTTTCCTCGATTTTTGGCAGTTTAATTGGTGGAGGCAAGTTGATGTCGTCATCGTCATCTTTTTGTACGACGAATTTGATGGAAATTTCCTCCCCCGTTAGTTCAACTAAAATCATAGCTACAAGCTGTGTATAGTGGGTTTCTAGCCAATCACGTGCGAACGAGTTAGGTGCTGCAATCGTAATTGTTTTTCCCTTATAGGTTAAAAGTTTAGTCGATTTTAACCACGTTTCAAAGCTAGGTTTTGAAATTTTCTGCTCTACTTGAGAAAGCACTTGATTCCAAAGATCCTTTAAATTTTTCAAATGTGTTGTCACTCCTTTTTTATAAAATGTTTGTTTAGCACAAAAATAACGCCCTTGAAAATATGCGTTTTAAAAATTTTTTTTATGTTGTAAAAGAAGAATATTACTCCATCTTTTTTAGTGTCTAAAATGAAAGTTATACACATATTCACATGTTGTGAACAAGAGTTATCCATAAGCTGTGGATTAAGTTATCCACAGGCTGTGGATAGTGTGGATAAGTTTTTTTCTGACTAGAGTTTTCCACAGGCAATTTAACGTAATGATAGCAGAAAAACTTAAGTATAACAAGGCTTTGAAAAACTTATCCACAGAGTTATCCACTATTCACAAAACAGTTATCCACACCCTGTATATATGTGGATAAGCTGTGGGTAACTATGTGGATAACATTTTTTTGTAAGAAAGCTTATCCACAGGTTATCCACAGAAAAATGAAAAAAATGTGGATAAGTCGGTTGTTTTAGAGGCGCTGTATTTTGAGTAGTTAAACATAGATTTGAGCGCTTGTATAGTCGAAACTTTTTTATGAAAGCATTGACAAATTGCATTGGCATAACTTATACTATTCAAGTCTGTATGTAGAAAATAGATGAAATTTATATTGCAGGAGGTGTATAGTAATGAAACGTACGTACCAACCAAAGAAACGTAAACATAGTAAAGTACATGGCTTCCGTGCACGCATGGCTACTAAAAACGGTCGCAATGTTTTAGCTCGTCGTCGTAAAAAAGGTCGCAAAGTATTATCAGCATAAGTCCACTGAGCCACATCAGTGGTCTTTTTTTTCGTTAGAGTACGAGGGAAAAGAGTTTTCAATGGGCGATTTGTGTGTTTTACGCGAATCGCCCTATATTTATTTTTGAGTGAAAGTTCGAATGAGCAGGTGAAGAAGATGAATAAGCGCCAGCGTATAAAGAAGAATGAAGATTTTCAAAAGGTGTTTAAAAGAGGAAAGTCATTTGCGAATCGTCAATTTGTCGTATATGTAATGCCAAAGCAAGATCAGAAGCATTTTCGCGTCGGACTATCGGTAAGTAAAAAGCTTGGGAATGCGGTAAAGCGCAACCAAATTAAACGCTACATTCGTCAAGCGTTGTTAGAGCTACGTGAGGACGTAAAGCAGGATGTAGACTATGTTATTATCGCCAGACACGGGGCGGCCGCGCTAGACTTCCATGAAGCGAAGGACAGCTTAATGCACGTAATGAAAATTGCAAAAGTATTAAAAAACAATAAATTAAAGAGTGAATAGATGCGCATTGCAATCCGCATCATATAAAATGAAAATATCGGTTTATAAAATAGCTTGCACGAGCAGTAGGAAGTTATTTTGTAACATGATAAAATAGCAAAAACTAAATAGTGTTTCAACGTAGGAGGAAAAAGCTTGAAGAAAAAACTTTGGGTACTTTTAACGCTTGCAGTTGCAACGCTTGCATTGGCAGGTTGTACAGAGTTCGAGCAACCAATTTCAGCCGAGAGCGAAGGCTTTTGGAATAGCTTCATCGTTTGGCCGCTAGTATCGTTAATTGACATGTTTGCAGGTTGGTTAGGTACATACGCATTAGGTATTATTGCGGTAACGATTTTAATTCGTTTAATCATTTTACCGCTTATGGTTAAGCAAACGAAAAGCGCAAAGCAAATGCAAGAAATGCAACCAAAATTAAAAGAGCTACAGGCAAAATACTCATCTAAGGATGCGCAAACACAGCAGCAGTATCAACAAGAAATGATGAAATTAATGCAAGAGTCTGGTGTTAATCCTTTAGCAGGTTGTTTACCAATCTTCATCCAAATGCCGATTTTAATTGGTTTCTATCATGCAATTAGCCGTATGAATGTAACACCAGCATACGATTTAGGATCATTTTTAGGTGTTCATTTAGCTGAGCCAAGCATTCTTTTTGCTGTGCTTGCAGGTTTAATGCAGCTAGCTGTAATTTTAACGGGACCACCAGTTGGCGATAACCCACAAATGAAGATGATGATGTACATTATGCCAGTAATGATCGTTGTGTTCGGTGCGTTTTTACCAGCAGCACTTTCACTATACTGGATTGTCGGAAATATTTTCTCAATCGGTCAAAATTTTGTAATTCATAAACCTTGGTTGAACAAAAAGAAGTAACGAAATGACTCTTTTAGGGGGGCTTTACGTGAAACAAACTACGCAAATTGGTGCTACTTCAGAGGAAGCAATTGAACTAGCTCTTAAAAAGCTAGGCAAGACACGTGAGCAAGTGGACATCCAAGTTTTACAAGAAGGCAAAAAAGGTTTTTTAGGCATCGGAGCGCGCTCTGCACATGTAATCGTACGTGTGAAGGAAGAGTCAAAGCCAGTTGTCGTCATTCCTGCTGAAGAAGCTGTAGAACCGATCGTTTTAGACGAGCCGCGCGTTACAGAAAAACTAGCAGCCGCTGAGGACGATGAACCGATCGTGGAGCTAGAGGAAGCTGTTCCCGAAGCACCGATCGAGGAAAAGCCGAAAAAAATTGATGATACACCGCTTGTAAAAGAAGTGACGGAAACGTATTTAAAAGAAGTAGCTAAAGCAATGAACATTCATGATTTGCACGTTGATATGCATAAGCAAGGGAAAACTTTGTATGTAGAGCTTTCGAGCAAAAAGGCAGCGCTATTAATTGGTAAGCGTGGTCATACGCTAAATGCGCTACAGCAATTAACGCAGCTTGTTGTGAATAAGCAGTCGCAAAGCTATATCACGATTTTAATTGATGTTGAAAATTATCGTGATCGTCGTGAGGAAGCGCTTGAAGTATTAGCGTCACGCATGGCTGAAAAAGCAATTCGCACAGGCAAAACAGTAACGTTTGAGCCGATGCCATCGTACGAACGAAAAGTTATCCACAACGTACTGTCTAGTCGTGTGGATATCGAAACGTACTCAGAAGGCATAGAGCCAAACCGTTACTTAGTCATTCAACCAGTAAGATAAAAAAGACCATCTAAGACAAAAAATCTTAGATGGTCTTTTTTATTTAAGATTTTTGTGAATATTCCGCGATTTATCCACAAAAAGCTGTGGGTAACTTGTGGATAGATGTTAATAACTTCGCGTATTAACGTTGCTGCTTTAGATTTTATGTGAATTATGTTAGTCTATGTAGTTAGTGAGTAAAAGAGCGGATAAAACTTATGCACATGTGGATAAGTTTTTATTTTTAGGAGGATTAGTATGGAATTTGATACAATTGCTGCGATTTCCACACCGATGGGCGAAGGTGCAATTGCCATCGTTCGTTTAAGTGGGAACCAGGCAGTCGAAATTGCAGATCGAGTATTTAAAACGCCAGGTGGCAAACGTTTAATGGAGCAGCCGTCGCATACGATTCATTACGGGCATTTACATGAACCAAAGACTGGTGAAATCGTTGAGGAAGTCATGCTGTCGTTAATGAAGGCACCGAAAACATTTACGCGTGAGGACGTTGTTGAAATTAATTGTCACGGTGGTATTGTGTCTGTTAACCGTGTGTTGCAGCTTGTGCTTGTGAACGGTGCGCGTTTAGCAGAGCCAGGTGAGTTTACGAAGCGTGCGTTTTTAAACGGTCGTATCGATTTATCACAGGCGGAAGCGGTAATGGATTTAATTCGTGCAAAAACAGACCGTGCGATGAATGTCGCGCTCGGACAAATGGACGGTAAGCTGTCGCGTTTAATTACCGATTTACGCCAAGCTCTTATTGAAACATTGGCGCAAGTAGAAGTCAATATCGATTATCCAGAGTACGATGACGTTGAGGAAATGACCGTACCGGTGCTTCTTGAGAAGTGCTCGTGGGTGCGTGATGAAATAGAAAAGCTGTTACAAACGTCATCACAAGGGAAAATTTTACGTGAAGGTTTATCGACTGTTATTTTAGGACGCCCGAACGTTGGAAAATCGTCACTTTTAAATAGCTTAGTGCAAGAAAATAAAGCGATCGTAACAGATATTGCCGGGACGACGCGTGATATTATCGAAGAATATGTGAACGTGCGTGGTGTGCCGCTTCGTCTAGTTGATACAGCAGGCATTCGTGAGACGGAAGATATCGTCGAGCGCATCGGTGTGGAGCGTTCTCGTCAAGTTTTGAAAGAAGCAGACTTAATCTTACTTGTGTTAAACTCTGCTGAGGAGCTATCGATTGAAGATGAGCGCCTATTTGAAACGATTCAGCATATGGATTACATCGTCGTTGTAAACAAGACGGATTTAGAGCGTAAAATTGATTTAAATCGCGTGTACGACTTAGCGGGGAAATCGCGTGTTGTGGCGACATCGTTGTTAAAAGAAGAGGGCGTTATTGAGCTTGAAGAGGCGATTGCGGCGTTATTCTTTGATGGGCAAGTAGAGCAAGGCGACATGACGTACGTATCGAATGCGCGTCACATTGCGCTATTAAACCAAGCGCGCGACGTGATTACCGATGCGCTTGATGCAGCTGAAGCGGGCGTGCCAGTCGATATGGTACAAATTGATGTAACGCGCACGTGGGAAATTCTTGGTGAAATTATCGGTGATACAGTGCAAGAGAGCTTAATTAATCAGCTGTTCTCGCAATTCTGTTTAGGGAAATAGATTTATAACAAGAGAGGAATTTGAGTAATGGCAACACAGTATGAAGCAGGAAATTATGATGTAATTGTTGTCGGTTCAGGGCATGCAGGTGTCGAAGCAGCATATGCAGCGGCAAAAACGGGCGCAAAAACATTAATGCTAACGATCAACTTAGAGTTAATCGCATTTATGCCATGTAACCCGTCAGTTGGTGGACCAGCAAAAGGGATTGTTGTGCGTGAAATTGATGCGCTAGGCGGTTTAATGGGGCGCGTGATTGATAAAACGTACATTCAAATGCGCATGTTAAATACAGCGAAAGGTCCTGCGGTGCGTGCATTACGTGCGCAAGCGGATAAGCAGCTATATCAACGTGAAATGAAGCGCTTGTTAGAAGAAGAGGAAAATTTACAAATTCGTCAAGCGATGGTGGAAGAGCTAATCATTGAAGACGGTGTTGTAAAAGGTGTGTTAACACAAGTCGGTGCGATTTATCGTGCGGAAGCGGTCGTGCTGACGACAGGTACATTCCTACGCGGTGAAATTATTATCGGTGATTTAAAATATTCATCTGGTCCAAACAACCAACAGCCGTCAATTCGCTTAGCGGACAACTTAAAGGAACTTGGCTTTGACTTAGTGCGCTTTAAAACAGGAACGCCACCGCGTGTGAATAGTCGTACAATTGATTATTCAAAAACGGAAATTCAACCAGGTGATGACGAGCCGCGTGCATTTAGCTTTGAAACGACGGAGCATATTACCGATCAGCTGCCTTGCTGGTTAACGTATACGAGCGAAGAAACGCACGACATCATTAATGCGAATTTGCATTTATCGCCAATGTTTTCAGGCATGATTAAAGGAACAGGTCCGCGTTATTGCCCATCAATCGAGGATAAAATTACGCGATTCGCGGACAAGCCGCGCCACCAAATTTTCCTTGAGCCAGAAGGACGCGATACGCAAGAAGTATACGTGCAAGGTTTCTCGACGTCGCTACCTGAACATGTACAGCGCAAAATGGTCGCATCGATTCCTGGTTTAGAAAACGCGGAAATTATGCGTGCAGGCTATGCGATTGAGTATGATGCCATCGTGCCGACACAGCTTTGGCCGACGCTTGAAACGAAGGCGATTAGTGGGCTTTACACAGCAGGTCAGCTAAATGGTACATCGGGTTATGAAGAGGCGGCTGGTCAAGGGTTAATGGCTGGTATGAACGCAGGATTAAAAGTGCAAGGTAAAGAAGAAGTTATTTTATCTCGCTCGGACGCGTACATCGGTGTATTAATCGACGACTTAGTAACAAAGGGGACGAACGAGCCGTATCGTTTATTAACTTCTCGTGCAGAATACCGCTTATTACTGCGTCACGACAATGCCGATTTACGTTTAACGGACGTTGGCTACAAAGTTGGGTTAATTTCGGACGAGCGTTATGCGAAGTTTACGAAAAAGCGTGCGCAAATCGAGTCAGAAATTGAACGTCTACGCAGCATTATCGTGAAGCCGAACGAAACGACGCAAGAAGTAGTGCGTTCAGTTGGTGGTGCGGAATTAAAAGATGGTATTCGTGCATCTGATTTCGTGAAGCGTACAGAAATGACGTATGACTTAGTCGCAAGTTTAATTGAGCCGACAGCAGAGGCATTAAACGAGGACGTTCGTGAGCAAGTCGAAATTCAACTGAAGTACGAAGGTTACATTCAAAAAGCACTGCAACAAGCAGATCGCTTAAAGAAAATGGAAGACAAAAAAATTCCAGACAACATCGACTATGATGCAATTGGCAGCTTAGCAACAGAGGCGCTACAAAAGCTGAAGCAAGTGCGTCCGTTAACGATTGCACAAGCGTCACGCATTGCAGGGGTAAACCCAGCAGACATTTCGATTTTACTTGTGTACATTGAACAAGGGAAAATCGCACGTGTAAGCGGGGAATAACATAATGAAATATCAAGCGTGTTGATTAGCCATTAAACTGGCATTTCGCGTTCCTGAGGCTCGACTCAAGCCACGACCTAGAAACGCGAGCCGCAAGCGCAATGTGCCTAATGAATATGCTTGTAAAAAAAGGGCTGTGCTACAAGTCGACGATGACTTCAGCGCAGCCCTTTTTATTTTCGTATGTGCTGAGGTGAGCGCAGCGCCCGCGGAAAGCTTACTTCGACGTGAAAGGCAATTACAAGCTATGGCGAAGAGCTAAAAGTTATACACATTATGCACAGCGATTTGTGGATAACTGGTGTATAACGGCGAACGAAAATGATATACTGTGGACAACATTTCACGGAACAAAGAAAAGAGGGTTTTTATGAACGAGCAACAATTTATTGAAGCGCTAAAAGAAAAAGGTATCGAGCTAAGCGACAAGCAAATCGAACAGTTCCGCAAATATTTCGAGCTGCTTGTTGAGTGGAACGAGAAGATGAACTTAACGGCAATTACAGATTTAGAAGGCGTGTATTTAAAGCATTTTTACGATTCGATTAGCGCGTCGTTTTATTATGACTTTAACGAAACGACAACTGTATGTGACGTAGGAGCAGGCGCGGGCTTCCCGAGCTTACCGATTAAAATTTGTTATCCACATTTACACATTACGATTGTCGATTCGTTAAATAAGCGCATTACGTTTTTAAATCATTTAAGCGAGCAGCTTGGATTAGAAAACGTCAACTTCGTGCATGCGCGTGCGGAGGAGTTCGGGCAAAATGCGACATATCGCGAGCAGTTTGATACAGTAACAGCACGCGCAGTTGCACGTTTAAGCGTATTATCAGAGCTTTGCATTCCACTTGTAAAAGAAGGCGGCAAGTTTGTGGCGTTAAAAGCAGCAGCAGGCGCAGACGAGTTAAAAGAGGCGAAGTCAGCGATCAACACGCTCGGTAGTAAGCTAGAAGAAGAGCATCACTTCTTATTGCCAGTGGAAGAAAGCGAGCGTTCGTTATACGTGTTTAATAAAATAAAGGCAACACCAAAAAAATATCCACGTAAGCCAGGTGTACCGAACAAGTCGCCAATTAAATAACGACATGTTATCCACACCGTTGTCCACAATTTGTGGATAACGGTGTTTTCAATAGAGAAGGGAGATTATTCGATGGAACAAGCATTTGAGGAAATTGAACAAATTGAATTGCAGCACATTCGGGTAAATCCATATCAGCCGCGCAAAGTGTTTGATGATGAGGCGTTAGAGGAACTCAGTGCGTCAATTATCGAGCATGGTGTGTTGCAGCCGATCGTCGTGCGCAAAAAAATGAACAGCTATGAAATTGTTGTCGGTGAGCGACGTTTTCGTGCATCAAAGCTAGCCGGTAAAACGCATATTCCTGCGATTGTGCGTCATTTAACCGACCAGCAAATGATGGAGCTTGCGATTTTAGAAAATTTACAGCGTGAAGATTTGACGCCGATTGAGGAAGCTGAAGCATACGAAAGCTTAATTCAAAAGCTGCATTTCACACAGGAGGAGCTAGCGGTGCGCCTTGGGAAAAGTCGTTCGCATATTGCCAATTACATTCGACTGCTTAGCTTGCCAAGCGATGTACGCGAGCAAATTACGAGCGGAAAATTATCGATGGGGCATGGTAGAGCGCTGCTTAGCTTAAAGGTGCAGCGTCAAATGTCACTAATGGCTCAGCGCGTGATGAAGGAAAGTTTGAGTGTGCGTCAGCTAGAAAAAATCGTGCAGGAGCGCACCGCTGTTTCACGTGGAACGAAAGCACCGAAGCAAAAAGATGTGTTTGTACAAGAACGTGAAGCACAGCTGCGTGAACTTTTTGGAACGAACGTGCAAATTCAACAGACGAACAATAAAGGGAAAATCGAAATTGAGTTTTACTCGGACGACGATTTGCAGCGCATTTTTGATTTGTTACAATTGAGCGACATTGAATAAAAGCAGAGGTGAAGTGTATGGACATGCAAAGATTTGTGCAAAAGTGGATTGATTATTTTTCAAATCCCGAATTTTGGGACAAAGCATTCGCGGCTTTCATTGAGATTACGTTAATTTTAGTGATTTCAGCCATCGTTGTACGTGTTGCAAGAGCGGTTATTGCGCGCGTGTTCCGCATCCGTCGTCGCACACCACTGCGCGGAAACGAACGACGAGATACGACAATTTTGCGATTGCTGCAAAACATCGTCGTGTATTTAGTGTACTTCTCGGCGATTGTCGGTATTTTATCGTCACTTGGCATTCAAGTAGCCGGATTACTTGCTGGGGCAGGGGTTGCCGGCTTAGCAATTGGATTCGGCGCACAAAGCTTAGTGAAGGATGTTATTACAGGGTTCTTTATTATTTTTGAAGATCAATTTGGTGTTGGCGATTATATTAAGCTTACAGGCGGCGAAGGAACAGTTGTGGAAATCGGCTTGCGCACGACGAAAATTCAAGGACCGACTGGCGAGCAGCACATCATTCCAAACGGCGGTATTACGAACGTGACGAATTACTCGGTGAACAACACGAAGGCGACGATTGATTTAGACGTGCCGGTAAACGCGGATATTGAAGCGGTTCAAAGTGTCATTCAACAATATTTAAATACATTGCCAGCAGAGCATGAGGAGCTTGTGCGTGCGCCTCAGTTTCTCGGTGTCGTAAACTTTACGAAAGATGAGGCGACTGTGCGCATTACGTATGAAACATTACCGCGTCAAGCTGCTGCAGTTGGACGTGTCATGCGCCGTGACGTAATTTCGATTTTTGCGCAGTTTGGTTTTATTGCGACAGATTCAGATGAGGGGGATGAATAACGAATGGAACAAAAAGTATTTGCGTTAAATGACGTAGTGGAAATGAAAAAGCAGCACCCATGTGGTACGAACGTATGGAAAATTATTCGTGTCGGCGCAGACATTCGCATTAAATGTGAAGGTTGCGGGCATAGCGTCATGCTGCCACGCCGCGAGTTTACGAAAAAAATGAAGCGTGTCATTCAAACGGCGGAGTAAGTTGCGCAATCGTAAATAGACTTTTAGCGTGCAAATCAATATAATAGACAAGGTTATATTTTGTTCCTTGAAAGTAAGGAACTTTGTAGTAGTTGTATTCGTGTTGAAGCGCGATTTCACATAAGCTGGGAGCATGCGAACAGCTACATAGCGAATCAACACATTCGTTTTAACTTAGAACGTACGAGAATCTCTCGATAATAAAACATACAAGGAAGGTCGTGACTTTACATGGCATTAACAGCTGGTATCGTCGGTTTACCTAACGTTGGTAAATCAACATTATTTAACGCAATTACAAAGGCAGGTGCACTTGCAGCGAACTACCCATTCGCAACAATTGAGCCAAACGTAGGGAGCGTAACAGTTCCAGACGAGCGCTTAGACAAATTAACAGAATTAGTAACACCGAAAAAAACAGTTCCGACAACATTTGAATTTACAGACATCGCGGGAATCGTAAAAGGTGCATCTACTGGTGAAGGTTTAGGAAACAAATTCCTTGCACATATTCGCGAAGTAGACGCAATTTGCCAAGTAGTACGTTGCTTTGAAGATGAAAACATCACGCACGTATCAGGTACAGTAAATCCAATCGACGACATTGAAGTAATTAACTTAGAGCTTATTCTTGCGGACTTAGAATCTATCGATAAACGTATCGCGCGTGTTGCGAAAATGGCGAAGCAAAAAGATAAAGAAGCAATGGTAGAAGAGCCGATTTTACAAAAAATTAAAGAGGCGCTTGAAGCAGAAAAGCCAGCGCGTTCTGTTGAGTTATCAGACGATGAGAAAAAAGTAATTAAAGGACTGCATCTTTTAACAATTAAACCAACGTTATACGTAGCGAACGTTTCAGAAGATGAAGTAGCAGATACATCTGACAACAAATACGTAAATATGGTGCGTGAATACGCAGCAGCTGAAGGCGCACAAGTTATTACAATTTGTGCGAAAATCGAAGAAGAAATTTCTGAGCTAGAAGACGACGAAAAGAAGGAATTTTTAGCTGAGCTAGGCATTAACGAATCAGGCTTAGATCAATTAATTAAAGCTTCTTACAGCCTTTTAGGTTTAGCGACGTACTTCACTGCAGGCGTACAAGAAGTTCGCGCATGGACGTTCCGTAAAGGCATGAAAGCACCACAATGCGCAGGTATTATCCACTCTGATTTCGAGCGTGGCTTCATTCGTGCAGAAACAGTAGCGTATGACGATTTAGTAGAGTACGGCTCAAAGCCAGCTGCTAAAGAGGCAGGTCGCGTGCGTGCAGAAGGTAAAGAATACGTTGTACAAGATGGCGACGTAATGGAATTTTTATTCAACGTGTAATCATTGGAAAAGACACTTGCGAACATTCGCAAGTGTCTTTTTTTATGCCTTTATTTCGGGTCATGTAAAGTGATGTCGTCGTTCGTCGTGCCAGGTGGATAAATATATAATGTCGGCTCTGTCGGGTCATCTCGTACGACGGCATGTTTCGGGAATTTGCGCAGCGCCTTATACATTGAGAAATCACCGACTGCTCCGGCCATTAAAAATGCACCGACTAGTATCCATAAATAGCTATCGACGTAAAAGCCGTACACAGTTGGCAGCACGCCTGTTAACCAAAATGGTAGCAGCAGCGCTTTTTTCATCGCGTGATTTTCAACGAGCTGTGATGTCGTTGCGTAGGCGAGCCCTTTTTCGAGATCGGTACCGAAGCTTAGCGACGACCACGGCACGCCACCGTAGACGACGAAGCCGAGCAAATGGCATGCCTCGTGCGCGACAATTAAAAATATGTAAGCGACGCAAAACCAACCGAACGTGCTAATGATTGACCAAAATGAAAAGTCCCAGTACATGCGCGGCTGAATGGCGTAGTTTAGAAGCGGCAGTGCGACTGCTAATATGATCGACCAAATGACGTTTTGGCGCATGAGCTTGTCGATGTTCAATGAAATCGTTTCGTGTGACATAGAAGACCTCCTTTTTTGTTACGTATTATCACATTTGTTGATTAGCCTTTTTATACGGCAGTAGCGCGACTTAGCTTGCTGTGAGCGCTACGTCCATGTAGCACCGCCTTCATGACGAACATCGTGTTCACCACCGAGCCCGAGAAAAGCGAAGCCGTGGGAAGCAATCGGTTAATCAACATATGTGAGGCATTAATTTTAAAATTAGTATAGCGTATCACATGCAATAAACGCGCACATTCGCTATAATGAGAATGTACGTTCTATTTATATTGGACGATCAAATAAAAAGAATCAGCAGTAACTTCTAAATATATTTCTTGAATGTGTTCGGCGTGTGTGGTACAATTCATTGATGTGAGTAATACTGTTACTTGCTCCTTGCTCCTCGTAGGAAGAGTGAGCCAAAGACCATAAGGAGGTGCAATCTATAATGCGCAAATACGAATTAATGTACGTAATCCGTCCAAACATCGAAGAAGATGCTAAGAAAGCTTTAGTTGAGCGTTTCGCTGACATCTTAACTTCAAACGGAGCTGAAATCGTTGAGTCTAAAGACTGGGGTAAACGCCGTCTTGCTTACGAAATCAATGACTTCCGCGAAGGTTTCTACCAAATCGTAAAAGTTAACGCTGGCACACAAGCAATCGACGAGTATACTCGTTTAGCTAACATCAGCGAAGACATCATCCGCTTCATCGCTGTTCGCGAAGAAGAGAAATAATTTTTGAATTAAACTGCTGAGAAGGAGGTTGTATACGAATGATTAATAACGTCGTATTAGTTGGAAGACTAACAAAGGATCCAGAGCTGAAAATGACACCATCAGGAATTGCGGTGGCTCGTTTTACACTTGCTGTAAACCGTCCATTCACAAGTCAAGGTGGCGAAAAGAAAGCGGATTTCATTAACTGTATCGCTTGGCGCAAGCAGGCCGAAAACTTAGCAAACTTTATGCGTAAGGGCGGTCAGATCGGGGTAACTGGTCGAATCGAAACAGGTTCATATGAAGGTCAAGACGGCAAACGTGTTTATACAACTGAAGTCGTTGCAGACAATATCCAATTTTTAGAGCCAAAAAATAGCGGTCAAGGCAACGGAGGCTATCAACAGCCGCCAGCGCAAAACCAAGGCTATGATTACGGCGGTGGACAGCAATACGGTCAACAGCCATCTTATGGTGGAGGTTACCAGCAAGCTGCACCACAGCAGGCTCCATTTTCAAATCCGGCTCCAATGCAACAACCGCCGAATCAGCAAAACTATACAAATATGAACAACGACCCGTTTTCAGATAACAACAGTAAAAATTCTGTCGATATTTCGGAAGATGATTTACCGTTCTAAAACGGGACACCAAAAATTAGTTTAAAGGAGGAAAACGATAATGGCACCACGTCGCGGAGGCCGCAAACGCCGTAAAGTTTGCTACTTCACTTCTAACAACATTACGCACATCGACTACAAAGATGTAGATCTTTTAAAGAAATTCATCTCTGAGCGCGGTAAAATTTTACCACGTCGCGTAACTGGTACTTCTGCTAAATACCAACGTAAACTTACAACTGCAATCAAAGTTTCACGTATTATGGCATTATTACCATTCGTTGCTGATGAGAAATAAGAACGAATTAAACCCTGTTTTGTAAGCTTGCTTACGAAACAGGGTTTTTTTATTATTATCGGGCTCGCTTTTTCGCTGTAAAAAGGCTTTTTTAACGTGAGAAGTGACGAATATCGTTAGCCAAATGACGGACATTTTCATTCATTTCTTGAAAGTATACCGATTTGGATTGCGTTTGTAATAATGGTACAATGTTTAAGGAAAAGTACAATAAAGGAAGGTTTTTTATGCCGAATAAACAAACGAGTAAGTTAGCGCAAGGGGCGATGATGATTGCTCTATTTACCGTATTATTGGCGCTAGCTTTTTACGTACCGCTAGTTGGTTCAATTGCTTCAATTTTTGTTGCATTACCGATCATGTTGTACAGTGCGAAATATGATTTATCTGCGTCGATCGTTGTCGGTATTGCAGGCTGTATACTTGCACTATTAATCGGCGGTGTATTAGCAGTGCCATTTGCTTTATTATATATTGCACTCGGTATTGTGATGGGCTACGGAATTCAACAAAAGAAAAGTAAAGAGATGCTGTTTTTATCTTCAAGTGTAGCAGTGTTAATTACATCCGCGGTGCAATATTGGGCATCGATTCAGCTATTTGAAATTGATTTCATTCAAGATTCATTGAAATTAGTGAAGGAAAGCTATACGGAATCAGTAGCATTAGCTAAGGAAATGACAGGGCAGGAAATTTTTACGACAGAGCAGTTAAATTTAATTTTTGACACGCTTGAGATGGCGGTTCCGGCGTGTATTACGATTGCGGTCTTTTCGATTACATTTATTATTATGGTTGTGAACTTGCCAATTTTACAACGTCTTCATGTAGAAGTGCCAAAGTTTGCACCGTTTCGCCATATGCGTTTACCTAAATCGATTTTATGGTATTATTTAGTGATTTTAGTTGTAAACTTTGTAGCGAGTCCTGAAGTTGGCGACACGCTATATATGATTACGTTAAACATCTCGATGATTTTATGGATCTTATTAGTATTACAAGGGGTGTCATTTGTGCATTTCTTTGTGAACGCAAAGGGATTACCAAAGGCGCTTGCATGGTTTGCGACAGTGCTTGCCGTACCGTTATATTCATTTTATGTGCTTCTAGGTATTGTAGATTTAGGTTTTAACATTCGTGGATTGGTAGAGCCAAAGCAGACGAAAGAGTAGGGGTTGAGACAATGGGAGCTTTTCGAAAAAGACCGATGCGTTATCCAATCATCTTCTTTATGCTGTTGTTTATTGTAGCAGCATTTATTATGAGTACAAATAGTATTATGACTGCCGCTGTATTTACATTAGTGAGCCTTGCCATTGCCCTATATGCGTGGCGTACAGAAAAGTATTTATATGACGATACAGAGGCACATATTGAAACGTTATCGTATCGCATGAACAATGTCGGGGAAGAGGCGTTTTTACAAATGCCAATTGGAATTGTACTGTTAAATGAGGCGTACAATATCGCGTGGGTTAACCCGTACATGCAAAATATTATTAAAGAGCAGTCGTTAGTTGAAGAGGAAGTGGCGCTCATTGCACCAGAGCTAAGCAACTTTGTGAAGCAAGACGAGCAAACGGAGCGCACTGTAACGATTCATGAGCGTAAATACCGCGTGCTGTATAAAAAGAAGGAGCGTCTTCTTTATTTCTTCGATGTAACAAAACAGCTTCAAATTGAAACGCAATATTTTGAAGACCGCACCGTGCTCGCCATTTTATTTGTTGATAATTATGATGAAATTACGTCGATGATGGACGACCAGGCGCGCAGCTCGACAAATTCACTCGTGACGTCTATTTTAAATGATTGGGCGAAGGAGCACGATATTTTCTTAAAGCGCATTTCGTCAGACCGTTTTATGGCGGTGCTCAATCGTTCTATTTTAGAAAACTTAGAGGAGAAAAAATTTCCGATTTTAGATGACGTGCGTGAAAAAACACAGCAGCGCAACGTATCGTTAACGTTAAGCATCGGTGTTGGGACAGGCTCTGCTTCGCTAACGGAGCTCGGTCAGCTTGCACAATCGAGCTTAGATTTAGTGCTTGGGCGCGGCGGTGACCAAGTAGCTGTGAAAAATCCAGACGGCAAGCTGCGTTTTTATGGCGGGAAAACAAACCCGATTGAAAAGCGTACGCGTGTCCGAGCGCGCGTCATTTCGCATGCGCTACGAGATTTAATTCAAGATAGCGACCGCGTATTTGTAATGGGACATAAAATGCCAGATTTAGATTCGATCGGTGCGTGTGTCGGTGTGCGCAAAATGGCGAGCATGAACAAAGTAAGCGGTCATATCGTCGTAAACTTTGACGAGCTAACAGGTAGCGTCGGGCGTTTAATGTATGAGCTAAAGGCAAATGAAGAGCTATATACGTCGTTTATTTCGCCGCAAGATGCACAGCCGCTTATTACCGAGAAGTCGCTGCTTGTTATCGTTGATACGCATAAGCCAAGTTTAGTTGTTGACCCGACGATTTTACAGCACTTTGAGAAAGTCGTTGTCATTGATCACCATCGCCGAGCAGAGGAATTCATTGAAAATCCGGTACTCGTATATATGGAGCCGTACGCATCGTCTACAGCTGAGCTTGTGACGGAGCTACTTGAATATCAACCAAAGCATGATAAAATTACAATGATTGAAGCAACAGCACTGCTTGCAGGTATTATTGTTGATACGAAAAGCTTTACGCTACGAACAGGCTCTCGCACGTTTGAGGCGGCGTCGTATTTACGAACAGCTGGAGCAGATACAGTGCTTGTACAGCGCTTATTGAAAGAAGATATCGATACGTATATCGAGCGCTCACGCATTATTCAAACAGTCGAATTTGCAGCGCCAGGTATTGCGATTGCACATGGCAATGAGGGTGAGGTTTACAACTCGGTGCTCATTGCGCAAACGGCTGACATATTGCTAACGATGAAAGATATTTCTGCCTCGTTCGTTGTTGCGTTGCGTCCGGATGGGCAAGTTGGCATTAGTGCGCGTTCACTCGGTGAAACGAACGTTCAGCTCGTAATGGAACGTCTCGGAGGCGGAGGGCATTTATCGAACGCAGCCGCACAATTGCCAAACCAGTCATTAACGGAGGCGATTGCGCAATTGAAGAGTGCTATTTTTGATGTAATGGAAGGGAGTTCGGAAACATGAAAGTCGTATTTATTAAAGATTTAAAAGGTCAAGGTAAAAAAGGTGAAGTGAAGGAAGTATCAGAAGGGTACGCACAAAACTTTTTAATTAAAAAAGGCTACGCGAAGGAAGCAAATGCACAAGCGATGAGCGAGCTTCAAGGTCAAAAGCGTTTAGAAGAAAAGCATGCAGCAGCTGAGCTACAAGCGGCGAAAGATTTAAAAGAAACAATTGAAAACTTAGAAGTGGTTGTAAAAGCAAAATCAGGTGAAGGTGGTCGTTTATTCGGCTCGATCTCAACGAAGCAAATTACAGCTGAGTTACAAAAAGCACATGGTATTAAAATTGATAAACGTAAAATGGATTTACCAGATGGCATTCGTTCATTAGGATACACGAACGTGCCAGTGAAATTACACCAAGAAGTAAAAGCAACATTAAAGGTACATGTGAAAGAAGAAGCGTAAATGTATTCGTATGTTGATTAACTATAGACAATGAACTTAATACGGTAACCGTTCTTTTGTTTCGGTGGACGCTTTTCGCGGAGGGCAACATGATGTTCGTCACAAAGGCGTTGTCGCATGGACGCGACGAATTTAGCCTTTGTTCCACCATTTTCGGTGCGTGCTTGTCCCGCAGAAAGCATGCCTCGACGTGAAGAGCCGACTAACAAAACGTTAAAATATATTCACCGTCTATATATAATTAATCAACACACATGAATTAACGTATGTAAGAAGGAGGGGAAAATCTATGGCCGATCCGATTATGGACCGTGTCCCCCCGCATAACCATGAAGCTGAACAAGCTGTCATCGGGGCGATTTTCCTTGATTCATCAACGCTTATTACCGCGTCTGAAATTTTACGACCGGATGATTTTTATCGTTCGGCGCACCAAAAAATCTTTGAAACGTTCATTCGTTTAAGTGACCGAGGAAAAGGAATAGATGTCGTTACAGTAACAGAGGAGCTGTCTTCTAAAAAGGAACTTGAAAACGTCGGTGGGGTTGCATACATTATGGAGCTTGCCAACGCTGTTCCTACCGCTGCAAATGTTGGTCATTATGCCAAAATTGTAGAGGAGAAGGCGCTCCTTCGTCGTTTAATCCATGTTGCGACAAAGATTGTTGAAGATGGGTATACGCGTGAGGATGAAGTAGAATCGCTATTAGGCGAGGCGGAAAGAAAAGTGATGGAAGTCGCAAACCGCAAAAATGCGAGCGATTTTCGTCACATTAAAGATGTATTAGTGAATACATTCGACAACATTGAACAAATGCAACATCGCACAGGTGACGTTACAGGCATACCGACTGGCTTTACCGCACTTGATAAGCTAACAGCAGGCTTCCAGCGTAACGACTTAATTATCGTAGCGGCGCGTCCTTCTGTTGGTAAAACGGCATTTGCACTAAATGTTGCACAAAACGTAGCAGTACGTGCAGATGAAAACGTCGCAATCTTTTCACTAGAGATGGGGGCAGAGCAACTTATTATGCGTATGCTTTGTGCAGAAGGTAATATCGACGCGCAAAACTTACGAACAGGTTCACTGACGCCAGAGGACTGGAATAAGCTCATGATTGCGATGGGTACGCTATCAGATGCCGGCATTTTTATCGATGATACGCCAGGTATTCGCATTAGTGAAATTCGTGCAAAATGTCGCCGTTTAGCAAATGAGCAAGGTGGGCTTGGTATGATCTTAATCGATTATTTACAGCTCATCCAAGGTAACGGTAAGTCAGGCGAAAGTCGTCAGCAAGAAGTATCGGAAATTTCACGTTCATTAAAAGCGTTAGCGCGTGAATTAAAAGTTCCGGTTATCGCATTATCGCAGCTATCGCGTGGCGTAGAGCAACGACAAGATAAGCGACCGATGATGAGTGACTTGCGTGAGTCAGGTTCGATCGAGCAAGATGCTGACATCGTGGCGTTCCTTTATCGTGAAGACTACTACGATAAAAGCGACGAGGCGGAGAAGGGCATCATTGAGATTATCGTGGCGAAACAGCGTAACGGCCCAACTGACACAGTGAAGTTAATGTTTAAAAAAGAATATAATAAATTTATTAATATGGACTATTCCGCGGAATATAACGCACCACCACCAGTGTAGTGGCGAATAAATCCGTTGAAACACGAACATTTTTTGTTTTTATAACATTACATGTTCGTGTTTTTGTTTGACATGAATTTGTATTAATTGCTACAATGAAAATATATTAGGAATTAAATGGTATTCAATTGGTTGACTGAATCGTTACGATGACGGATTAGTTGATGGCGTAGCAAAACTCCTAGGGGAAAGCTCGTGCCTCAAGACTCTACAGACGCGATGAGCGTCGAGGAGGCTTGAGCCGAGCTATAGGAAAGCGACTATCAACTTTCAATACGGAAATGTTCGGCTTAAATTTCTAGCGGGGGTGCTGTTAAATGACATCAGTAGTTGTAGTAGGTACGCAATGGGGAGACGAAGGAAAAGGCAAGATTACGGACTTTTTATCGAAAAAGGCAGACGTCATTGCGCGTTTTTCTGGCGGCGATAATGCAGGACATACAATTAAGTTCGGTGGAGAAACGTATAAGTTGCATCTAATTCCATCAGGCATCTTTTATAAAGACAAAACGTCGGTAATGGGTAACGGCATGGTCATCAACCCGAAATCTGTCGTGACGGAGCTAAAAGGCTTAGTAGAGCGCGGCGTAGATCCGACGAACTTACGCATTTCCAATCGTGCGCATGTGTTGTTGCCGTATCATATTTATCAAGACCAGCTAGAAGAGAAAGCACGTGGCGACGATAAAATCGGCACGACCGTAAAAGGTATCGGCCCGTGCTACCAAGATAAAATTGCCCGCATCGGCATTCGCATTGCAGATCTTTTGCATAAAGAGACGTTTGAGCAAAAGCTACGAGAAAACTTAACGTGTAAAAATCGCTTATTCGAAAAATATTACGAGGCAGAATCGCTACATTTTGATGATATTTTTGAGCAATACTACAACTACGGTCAACAAATTGCTGAGTACGTAACGGATACGTCGAAAGTATTAAACGACGTGCTAGACGAAGGTGGACGCGTATTATTTGAAGGCGCACAAGGGGTTATGTTAGACGTCGATCACGGCACATATCCGTTCGTCACGTCGTCAAACCCAGTAGCAGGTGGTGTAACGACAGGAACGGGCATCGGACCTTCTCACGTATCGTACGTAATCGGTGTATGTAAAGCGTACACATCGCGTGTCGGTGACGGTCCATTCCCAACGGAGCTTTTTGACGAGCAAGGGCATCATATTCGTGAAGTCGGGCGCGAGTATGGCACGACGACAGGACGACCTCGACGCGTTGGCTGGTTCGATGCAGTTGTCGTTCGCCATAGTCGCCGCGTGTCAGGTATTACACATTTAGCGCTCAATTCGATTGACGTATTATCGGGACTTGAGACGGTAAAAATTTGCACAGCGTATAAATATAACGGTGAAATCATTACCGAGTACCCTGCAAGTTTACAGCAACTAAAAGAGTGCGAGCCAGTGTACGAGGAGCTACCGGGCTGGTCTGAAGATATTACAGGTGTACGCACATTAGACGAGCTTCCACAAAATGCACGCAACTATTTAGAGCGCGTACTAGAGCTAACGAACATTGAGCTCATGACGTTCTCAGTAGGACCAGCGCGCGAACAGACGAATGTAGTAAACGACATTTGGGAAGATGAAGAAGTAAATATATAGATGAACGATCACTCGAAGCAGCGTTATTTCGAGTGATTTTTTTTTGGCCGCATCGAAGTAAAAGAAGCGAAACATGCAGAGAATAGTAAAGCATGTTACAGTTAAGAGTAAAGTTAAATTTGTGTGTAAGTTGTTGAAAGATTTGTACGGGCATGTAGCGCATTTGTCGATACAATCGGAATTAGCGAGACTCCTTGAGGAAAAGCGCGAGAATTGACCCCCCGCAGACGTGAGTTTACGAACGGCGAGGAGGTTCAAGCCACGCCCTAGAAAAGCGAGACGAATGAAGCGGATAGTAACAATGGCGACATCACTAACTTACACATAAAAACGCATTCCACGAAAGAAGGTCATAACATGAACAAAAAGATTTTAGTCGTTGATGATGAAAAGCCAATTGCAGACATTTTGCAATTTAATTTAATAAAAGAAGGTTACGACGTTGTATGTGCATACGACGGCGACGAAGCGCTCGAAAAAGTTGAGGAAAGCCAGCCAGATTTAATGCTGCTAGACATTATGTTACCGAAGCGCGACGGCATGGAAGTTTGTCGTGAAGTGCGTAAAAAATACGACTTCCCAATCATTATGTTGACGGCAAAGGGCTCAGAAATTGATAAAGTGCTAGGGCTTGAAATGGGCGCCGACGATTACGTAACGAAGCCATTTAGTACGCGTGAGCTTATTGCGCGCGTGAAAGCGAATATGCGTCGCTTAAATGTATCGTCACAGGCGGAGGAAGCAGAGCGTGAAACGAACGATATTACTATTGGAGCGCTTGTCATTCAGCCAGATGCTTATTTAGTGCAAAAGCGCGGCGAGTCGATTGAGTTAACGCACCGTGAGTTTGAGTTGCTGCATTATTTAGGGCAGCACATCGGACAAGTGATGACGCGTGAGCATTTATTACAAACGGTATGGGGATACGATTATTTTGGTGATGTGCGTACAGTGGACGTAACAATTCGTCGTCTGCGCGAAAAAATTGAGGATAATCCGTCGCACCCGATGTGGATTGTGACGCGCCGAGGTGTAGGTTACTATTTACGAAATCCTGAGCAGGAGTAACGAGCATGCAAAAAGTAAAATTTTTTAAATCGATTCACGTTAAAATCGTCATTATTTATATTTTACTTATTTTGCTTGCGATGCAAATTATCGGGTTGTATTTCGTAAAAGGGTTGGAAGATAATTTAACGGATAACTTTATCGATTCGATTAAAAATCGCGTAGAGCTTGTGAAATATAATGTAAGTGAAGAGATGCAGCGTGAGCGAGATGAAACGACCGTGTCGACGGAATCAAGCTTAAATGAAGTGCTGTCAGGCTTTGCATCGAACGATATTTTAGATGCGCGCGTGCTAAACGATCAATATCGTATTTTAGCGACGGCGAAAAATAGCTCGCGTAATCGCGTCGGGCAATACATTGAAAATGAAGCAATTGAAAAGGTTGTAAAATCAGGTGAGGAGTACGACGTCATTACGCTTGATGAAAATACGAAAAAGCGTGTATGGGTACTCATTCAACCAATTATTGCAAATGACAAAGTAATCGGTGTTCTATATATCGAGTCGAACATTGAAATTGTGTACGACAACATGAATCAAATTAACCGCATTTTAGCGCTCGGCACAGGTATTGCGCTTGCGATTACAATTGTGCTCGGTACGCTTATTGCACGCACGATCACGCGTCCTATTTCGGATATGCGTGAGCAAGCACAAGCACTCGCAAAACGTAACTTCTCGCGTAAAGTGCGCGTGTACGGCTCAGACGAAATCGGACAGCTTGCGATTGCGTTTAACCATTTAACGAACCGCTTACAGGAGGCGCATTCGACGACTGAAGCGGAACGACGCAAGCTTGCGACCGTGCTAAAAAACATGACGGACGGCGTTATTGCAACTGACCGGAAAGGACGCATCATTTTAATTAATGATCCGGCGCTTCAACTATTGCAGCTAGAGCGTAACGAAACGTTAAACCGACCGATTATTAGCGTGCTTGGATTGGATCAAGATTATGACTTTGAAGATTTAATTCATATGAAAGATTCGGTGAACTTAAACTTTAGCACGCATGATACACCGTACGTGCTGCGTGCCAATTTCTCGGTCATTCAAAAGGAATCGGGCTTCGTCAACGGTTTAATTACGGTGCTGCATGACATTACGGAGCAGGAAAAAATCGAGATGGAGCGTCGTGAATTCGTGGCGAACGTTTCGCATGAGCTTCGTACACCACTGACGACGATGCGTAGCTATTTAGACGCGCTAGCAGACGGCGCGTGGAAAGATGAAAACATAGCGCCGACGTTTTTAAATGTCACGCAAACGGAAACGGAGCGCATGATTCGACTTGTTAACGACTTGTTACAGCTGTCGAAAATGGATAGCCAAGATTACCAGTTCAACAAAGAGGTCGTTGAGTTTAACCGATTTTTTGAGCGCATTATTGACCGCTTTGAAATGTCGAAATCACAAACTGTTGAGTTCATTCGACTGTTGCCGGAGCAAACGTACTTTGTTGAAATTGACACAGATAAGCTGACGCAAGTAATCGATAACATCATTTCAAATGCGATGAAATATTCACCAGACGGCGGCTACATTCGCTTTGGCTTTACGGTGCAAGATACGTTTTTAAAAGTCATGATTTCTGACGATGGTATGGGTATTCCGAAAGAAAATTTAACGCGTATATTTGACCGTTTTTACCGCGTAGACCGTGCGCGTGCTCGCTCGATGGGTGGTACGGGGCTTGGCTTAGCAATCGCGAAGGAAATGATTCAAGCACATGGCGGACAAATTTGGGCGGAAAGTGAAGAAGGACAAGGAACGACAATTTTCTTCACGTTGCCATATGAATTAGAGGATGAAGTAGGTGAGTGGGATTGATGCGCTACATTGAGCCAATCAAATCATGGCTACTAATTTTTTTAGTTGCGTTAAGCTTATTTTTAACATTTCGCATTTGGACATACACACCAGACTACGGTGTTATTGAAGAAAAAGAAGTAGAAGAAATTATTATCGGAGAGCAAACGCAGCTATCGAACGTTATTCGTCCGTATAAGCTCGTATTTAAAGGCGATGAGGCGTGGCGTGGCACTGTATCGACGACGAATATTGACAACGTGCTACAGTCGATGAAAGATTGGCATTTATCGAATGTGTCGCTCGTGACGGATGAGTTTACGCCGAATCAATTAAATGAGCTCGTGCGTACGAAAGATCACGTGACGATGATTTTTGCTGAAGAAATTCCGATGACGCTATTTCAAGAGTTTTTCAAAATGGATTTACAGCGCATGCCAAGCATTAGCTTTGACCGTTTAATTATTGAATGGAATGCAAAAGCGAAAGTGGCGCGCGCATATTTCGTCAACGTAAAGCAGCAGCAACTATATGAGGCATCGATTACGATGACAGCACCTTCATTAGATGAGCGCGTGCTAAAAGAAATTATTATGAACGCTACGGAGTATACTGAAATTGAGCGCGAAGATACGACGTCGCTATACGTCATAAAAAACAACGTCGAGACGGTGCATTACACGTATCATACAGGCGAAGTGTCGATCGATAAATTCGTGCGCTCGTTATTTTCGGATTACTCAAGCATTAATAAGCAAGTAAACTCAGCAGCGAGCGAGCAGTATGAGGGGGCATCTGAAAAAATGGATGTGAACCCGCTGCGCCGCGAGTTTAAATACGTCAATCCACGTGGGCAGGACGAGCAGCTTGCCGATGCTGAGCTTATTCGTGAAACATTCCGCTTTATTAACGCTACAGGCAGCTTCACAGGTGATTTCCGCTACGTATACGGCGACGGCTATGAGGCGAAATATCAGCTATTTGTTCAAGGATTCCCGGTGTACAGTGAAGATTCATCAACGACGATTTCGCTATCGATGCGCGACGGACGACCGTATCAATATAACCGTCCGTACTACACGCTCGACATTGCGGATATGAAAGTAGAAGCACTTATGTCAGGGGCGCGCGTCATTAACATTTTACGCAAGCAAAACCCTGAGCTGCTGGAGCAAATGAATGACTTAGTTGTCGGCTACATGCTGCGTCATACCGAAAACAGTCGCATTTTCGTGCTGGAGCCGTCGTGGTTTGTGCTGCAAGGTGAAGAGTACGTGCGCATTGACCCGCTTATGACGGGAGGTGTTGCAAGTGGACTGGAGTAAAACACAAACCGTTTTCATCATCATTTTCCTCGTGCTAAACGTCGCGCTGTATGGCTTATATAAAGAGCGTATGAGCGGCACGGAAGATTTGGACGTCATTGCGGACAAGTCGATTGAGCTGCGTTTAAAAGAGGATGAAATTACGGTGAAGAAGCTGCCAAATATTAAAGAAGGCGACTTATACATTTCAGGGAAGCCACATGCGTTTAAAAAGCGTGAACTGAACATGTCGAATCAAAACTTTTATATTGAAGAGGACGGCTATACGCTCATTAGCTCCTTGAAGCAGCCGATTACGCTCGAGGAAGTATCGGAGCGCACATTGAAGGAATTTGCTGCACGTTACGTGTATCGCGGCAACGATTACGTGCTCGGTGAAATCGATGAGGACGAACAGCGCGCAATCTTTTTCCAAAAGACGAGCGAGCGTCCAATTTATTATGATGAGCATGCGATGTTAACGATTGAGTGGAATAAGGACAACTTAGTTCGCTCCTATACGATGACGATGCTTAGTGAAATGGAGCCGTTCGAGCATCAAGCGCCACTCATTGAGCCAATTGCGATTATCGAAAAGTTATACTTACAAAAATTGTTAGAGCCAAAAGACCAAATACAAAACGTCAACATCGGCTATACGTTTATGTCTGAGCTATCGCAGCGTGAAGTATTCGTTGCTACGTGGGAAATTCGCGTGAAAAACGATAGCTTAAAGACCGAGGAGTCCTTCTTTGTCAATGCGGTTGATGGTACAATTTTAACGGTTCTGTCAAACGAAGAGGAAGAAGAGGAGTAACAAAATGCGTTTTAGTGTGTTAGCAAGCGGCAGTACAGGAAATGCGATTTATGTCGAAAATGATGAACATGCATTTTTAGTCGATGCCGGTTTAACAGGAAAGAAAATGGAGCAGCTATTTGCGGAAATCGACCGCGATATGAAAAAGTTGTCTGGTATTTTAGTGACGCACGAGCATAGCGATCACATTAAAGGTGTCGGTATTTTAGCGCGTAAATATAAAGTGCCAGTGTTTGCCAATGCAAAAACGTGGGACGCAATGGAAAAAGGTGTCGGCAACATTCCACTAGAGCAGCGATTCCATTTCGAGATGGAGTCGATTCATTCGTTCGGCAGCATCAGTATCGAATCGTTCGCGGTAAGTCATGATGCGGCAGACCCAATGTTTTACATCTTTCATGAAGGCGACCGCAAGCTATCGGTCATTACCGATACAGGCTACGTAAGCGACCGTATGAAAGGGCATATTCGCGGCTCGGATGCGTTCATCTTTGAAAGTAATCACGACGTCAGCATGCTACAAATGGGCGCATATCCGTGGAATACGAAGCGCCGCATTTTAAGCGATGTCGGACACGTATCAAACGAGGATGCTGCACTTGCGATGAGCGATGTCGTCATGGACAAGCCGACGCAAATTTATTTATCGCATTTAAGCAAAGATAACAACATGAAAGATTTAGCCCGCATGAGTGTGACACAAACGTTGCAATCACGCGGCATCATTTGTGGTGAGTACGTCCATTTACACGATACGGACGCAAACAACCCGACGAAGCTTGTCGAAGTTTAAAATGAAAGCTGTGCCGACGTTCAACGTTAGCACAGCTTTTTTATGCAATCATTAAGCGATTTTCATGTAATTTTAATGTTCGCATCGTATAGTAAACATATACAAATTGAACGAAGCGGAGTGATACGATGAGTTACTTTGACGAAGAAAATAAACAGGAAGAGCCGCTAACGCCATTGCAGCAGCGACTAGCGGAGGACGAAAGCCGCATCCATAAACCAAAAAAGCAAACGAAAGAAAAAAGCAGCATCGGTTATTTTTTTAGCGCGTTGATCGGCGTCATGATTGGGGCATTGCTCGTATGGTTTATGATGCCGAGCATGTTAAATGATGTCGAAATCAATACACAGTCAACAACGACGAACGTTTCACAAACAGCAACGTCGGTAACATCAGACATTACATCAGCCGTTGAAAAAGCATCACCAGCAGTTGTCGGCATCTCGAACTATCAGCAATCTCCAAACGCATTAGGTGGCTTCGGCTTCTGGTTCGGTCCAGACGAGCAGCAAGGTGAAGGTGAGCTACAAGAAGCAGGTACAGGCTCAGGCGTTATTTACAAAGTGGACGGCAATGAAGCATTTATCGTGACGAACTATCACGTCATTGAAGATGCAGAAAAACTCGACATTACATTAGCAGATGGAACGAAAAAGGAAGCGACATTAGTTGGTGGCGATGTATGGACAGATTTAGCGGTCATTAAAGTCGAAGCAGAAGGCATTGAAACGGTTGCGAATTTCGGAGACTCCGATGCAATTAAGCAAGGTGAGCCAGCAATCGCAATCGGTAACCCACTTGGTTTTGAGTTTTACGGTTCGGTTACAACAGGGGTAATTTCAGGTACGGAGCGTTCAGTACCAGTCGATTTAGATGGTGACGGCGTTGAAGATTGGGAATCGGAAGTCATGCAAACAGATGCAGCAATTAACGGCGGGAACTCAGGCGGTGCGCTCGTGAACATTAATGGTGATTTAATCGGCATTAACTCGATGAAAATTGCGGCAGAAGACGTAGAAGGATTAGGCTTTGCCATTCCAATCAATACGGTTATTCCAATTATCGAGCAGCTCGAGCAAAACGGTGAAGTACAACGTCCACAAATGGGCATCTCACTTATGGACTTAACAGAAGTGCCATCGTTCTACCAGCAAGAAACGTTAAAGCTACCTGAAGATGTGACAACAGGTGTCGTTGTAACGGACGTTGTCGCAAACTCAGCAGCACAGCAAGCAGGCATGCAAAAATACGACGTCATTATCGAGTTAGACGGCGAAAAGATCGAAAGCGTCATCGATTTGCGTCAGCACTTGTACACAGAAAAGAAAACGGGCGATACGATGAACGTCAAACTATACCGCGCTGGCAAAATCGTTGAAACGAAGATGAATTTAACAGCAGGGCAAACATTTTAAACAGCGAGCGACTATCGGACGGACATGTTCCTTCCATAGTCGCTTTTCGTTTGCTACAATGAACGAGCATATACAGTTGCAATACACATTAGTAGTCGCGTATTGCGGCTCGATGAAAATGAACAATAGTTTCAAAAAGAATGACGTGAAAATTGGAAAAAAGAGGTGGTATTTTAATGGAAAAATATAGCTGTGAAAACCATATCGACCATGCATTAGACATGTTCGTAGCAGAAGAAAAAGTGTTCCCGACGATGGACTTATTAACAGAAGAACAAAAGTTATCCACAGTTTGCTCATATTGCGACGAACACGCGGTATATATAGTATCAAGGTAAAAACTTTACACAATATATAGTGTCGATTGTGGATAACTTTGTCGAAATTGTGGATAACATTTGTACGGAAATGAACGGAGGTACACGACTTGAATATTAGCATTATTACAGTCGGCAAGCTGAAAGAAAAATATTTAAAAATGGGAATTGATGAATACGCAAAACGCCTCGGCAGCTACGCAAAAATCGACCTGATCGAAGTGCCAGATGAAAAAGCACCTGAGCAGCTAAGCGATGCCGAAATGGAAATCGTTAAGAAAAAGGAAGCGGAGCGCATTTTAGCGAAAATCGGACAAGACACGTACGTCATCGCCCTCGCCATCGACGGCAAACAAAAAACGTCCGAGCAAATGGCAAAGGACATCGAATCGCTCATGACGTACGGACGAAGCAAAGTCGCATTTGTTATCGGTGGCTCACTCGGACTGCACGACGACGTACTCAAACGCGCCGACGAACAGCAATCGTTTGGCAAAATGACACTGCCGCATCAGCTCATGAAGCTTGTGTTGATCGAGCAAATTTATCGTAGCTTTAGAATTATAAAAGGGGAACCGTATCATAAGTAGGGCGGTTTGCTTTATACAAAAGAAAAGACAGTCTAAAAGAGTACTGTCTTTTCTATAATTATTGATTGAATTTTTTTAGAATTTTTAAATCTGAATCTCTATTTATTTGAGACAAAATTGGTGAGGTATTGCTAATATATTTTGAAACTGAATTTGAAATATAGGATTGTGGAACCGGTTCACTAGCAAATAAGACTAATTGTATTAGCCTCATACCACATGTTAAATTAATCGCATTAACTCCATTATTTTCGAGTTGTAAAGTTAGTGTACCAGCATAACCGGGGTGAATAATGGATGTTACATTTAAACCTAGTCGATTTAAAGAAGAACGGGTACTTATCATGCCTACTAAATCATTTGGAATTTTAATATATTCAAAGGTATTTACTAAAACTAATTGATTAGGATGTAGTATGAAATTTTCTCCAAATGAACGGAAAGTAGATTGGAAAAATTGTTCCATAGGTTCATCAACTATTCCAATTAAAGGAGATCTAGTAGGTATTGAAACTTTGAATTCGGTCCCTAGTCTTAAGTCGATACTAGCTCCATTTAATTGAGTATTTTCTAGAATAGGTGAGATGATGAGTTTTCTATCTAAAGAATCATCATCTAAATCAAGTCGCTCTTTAATCATTTGAGAAGTCAAAATTGACATGATTCCACCTCCTATGAATATGTGCTGATGTTAACGCTTTTTTCACAAGATTATTAATCACCTCTCTGATATTGTAATCTTGTTCATTTTCAGAAAGGTGTGCACTTAATGTATCTTTATGAACTAAATATGCATGCCAACCAGAGTTTAATATACTAATACTATCGACAGGGCTATTATTCAATTCATTGGGTGGAATAAAGTTAGAAATTTTTTTTGATAATTTAGGTACAACTTCTTTAAATTTTGAAGCGTTATAATGTAAAGAACTTGGTATTTTACTCATTACAAAATCAATTATAGAAGGTAAATTATCTATAAGAATATCTTCAATTAATTTATATGAATCCGGATTTAATTTTAAACGGTAGATTAAATCATTTCTAATATGTCCATCTATAAAACTAGTAGTATCATGAATTTTAGAATTTCTCCATTTTTCTTCACTAATCTCAATGTGTTTTTGAATATAACTATCGAAATTATGTTTGTAATCTAGTTTATCAAATGTTGCCATTCTTACTATGCTTCTTAATGAAGATCTAGGATGAGACTTAGAATAATCATCCACTAAGTGTCCTTCTTCAGATAATGAACTGAAAGTAAAAATACTATCTCCTGAAAAATGTGATGCTGGTCCATATAGTAAAATACCTGCTATGTCTGCTACAAACTCTTTTAGCCAATTAAATAGATGATTTTCACCTAATATCTTTTTTATTAAATCATGTTTAAGGCGATTTTCTTGTTGGTCGCTTAAAGTAATTTGAGTGTTTTGTAGTTTAAATTGTAGAAAAGCTTGTAGCTTATGTAAATTTTTATGCAGTAATAATTGTGGTAATAATTCAGCTGAAATATTTAAACCTGAGTGTAAATCAAAATAATGTCCTAACTCATGCCCCATTACACAACCTAAAAGAACGTCATCTTTGTGTATAATGGGGAACTGAATTAAGATTTTTTTCTTTGAATCGAATTGTAACTCAGGAAATATTTTTTTTATATTACTTGCAAACTGTATCCAAACATCGCCAATGGCATAATTCAAATACCAAAGTGGTTGAGTAAAAAAGAGAGTTTCATCTCCAAATTCAAGAATTAATTCTTTTGCAGGAATCATAACCTCTGTTGGATGATAAGTTATGTTCGCTTGTGAGATAAAACTTACAATTTTTTGTAGACTATTAAATGTTTGTCGATATAAGAGTATTTCTGAATAATTTAGTACAGAACTACTTTTAAATTTATCGAGTAACAACTTAGATATACTTGATAAGTCATTAATAAAAATTGGAATTTCATTTGATGGATAAGAGGTTAATTTCAGTTTTTCAATTTGATTATATAACGCAAATACTTGTTCGTGATGAATTTGTAAAGAAGTATCAAAAAAATTATCTGTTGATGTTACCAATCGAAAAAGTTCCTTGTGTTTTGGTCATTATTCGTATCGTGCGATTTTAAATTATTAATCAAATTTGAAAGGAAATTTATTAGGGTGCTCTTATCGTCTTCATTTAGAGAAGTTAAGTTGTCCAATTTTAATAATAAAGATTCTACATTTTCTTTAAAAGAGTGGTTTAGTAATTGTTCAGTAGTAAGACTCTTATTGATTAAAGAATATACTTCAGCAGTGTCTAAAAAGGAAAAAATCTTAAAAATCCCTTCATCATGAGCTTTACCACTTTCTAGAAGGTTTTTAAAAGTTATTAATTCTTTAGAATCCCCAGAGGATGGGTTTAATGAAATAATGGACTCTTTTAGGCATATTAATTCTTGAGTTAAATAAAGGCGTGTGAGCTTATTTTGTGTATTGAATAAATCATTTCTGTTATCAATTGCTAATACCATACAAATGTCCCCCTTTTCATATGTTTAATATTTATTATTCGCTTTTATTCAGTATATATCCTTCATAAATATTTTAAAACCGCACTTATCTACATTATGGAGAACCGTATCATAAGAAGATCAGATTTTCATACAACCATCGATTACAGTAAATTTATTGTAGTTGGTGGTATGTTTTTATTTACGATAGAAAAAGGATTTGTAGGGAGATTGTAGGAGGGCGTAACATATGCTATATAGTTAAGATGACAATTTAAAAATAAGCAAAAACTAAGGCTGATTTTCTAAAAAAGAAAATCAGCCTTTACAAATCGTTTACGGATTTTTTCATGTACTTTATTATATGTTCGAAACGACTTTAAATGCAAGATATTTTACTTTGATAAAATAATCTTACAGAAGAACATGTATATTGAATGTAACTGGTTATGTTTTAAATAGAGTGCCTTATTTTTTCTAGCGCGAGATAAAAATTTGTATAACTCTCTTGTTCGTTCTTTTTTTGTTCGTCCTTCAGGCATTAGTCGATTGTAAATAATATAAAGTACAGTCATGTCATAGATACGTAAATTATTAAGTTTTTTCTTCGCGGAATTTTTATTTGGAATTCTTTTATAAACAAATTTAGTAACGAGTTTATTATTAGCAAATTCTTCTTGCTCACCAACAATTTCATTTAAAAGTGAAGAACTATGAGCAGCTGTATTTCTAATGTTTTTAATAGCATAAAGATTTTTGCTTAAATATTGAAATTCAGATGAAGGATTACGCTTTAAGTAAAATTCAATAAAATCAACAAGTGTTCCAAATGACATCGTTTCAAACGCAACCCAAACAGGTGTATGTGATTCATATTTATTAAAAAGTGAAGAGCTATATTTAGAGTACTTTGCGTAACCGAGGATTTGTTTTTTAGTTTTAGTAGGATCTTTTGAAGTTGCGATAAATGCGTCGATTATGGAGTACCCATCTTCCGTTAAAGTATTTGTAATTTCAGCAAGAATAACCGTTTTGATTCGATGTTCTAAATCTAACGCCATCTTCATTAATAGATAACGTAATTGCATATCTAATGAAGCTAAATCACTTAATAGTTCAAATGATAAATTTGTATATTGATCTTTGTTATTTTTGATGAAATTTTTTCGATAAGATATAAGCTTAAAAAAGTAATTGTTCTTAGATAAGAAAGATATGATTTCATCATGTGTTAAATTGTATGTAATTCCTTTACGGTCAAAGTAATCGATCATATCTTGGAATCTATAAATAGGAGTATCCATAATTATCACCTCTTAGCACTTATTATATAATAAGTGTGCTTATTTATTCGTATGATAATTATTATCTGGAAATTTAATTTTTCCATTTGCAGGAAATTTGAATCCTTGAAACAATTATTATTCGGGTAATTGTTTCAAGGATTTTTTTATATTTTTCTTTAGTATAAGTTGTTCATTCCCAAGCGTGTTGATTAGCCAATCATTTGGCAGTGCACGGTTTGCGGCTCGCTTTCCTGGGGCTCGGCTCAAGCCTCCTCGACGCTCATACTTCGCGTCTGTGGGGTCTTGAGTCACGAGCTTTTCCCCAAGGAGTCTCGCCGCCCGCGCTCTGCCACTAAAAAGCTGCATCGATTTTCGTTTTCCGGTTCAAAATAAGTCATTCAGCTGTATAAAAATGGCTAATCAACAGACGTGGTTCATTCCACTAAGCTTCATTTGTACTCATCAGCTGTAAAATCCTCTCCGCCACTTCCTCCTTCTCAATCTTCACCGACGCATATTGCTGCACGTCATTGTTACCAACACATATGCTATACGTCGCATGTTCAAATAAGCATTGATCGTTACTGTCATTGCCGAATGCGATAAATTCATCGATGTTGAGCTGCTTTAATCCAGCGACTTTGTTAATGCCAAGTGGGCTAATGTCGATCGCTTGTTCATTTTTATAAGTAGTAATTGAAACAGGCAACGACGCTAATGCTGTTAACACTTGTTGTGATGGCTGAAAGAGCACGAGTTTACAGACGTGTTGTAGCTGTGAGATTGCGACATTTTTAGCGGAGCGCTTATCGATGTTTTTATAAATCGGGTGTGCGACGTCGCCAGTGTACGTATAATCCCATTTGCCGTCTGCTAAATAAGTGAGGTTGTGTGTATCGATAATGTGCTGCAACGCGTTTAGCACATCGGCAGAAAAAGTTGTTGTCGTGATGATGCCGTTTTGTGACGTGAAGCAGCCGTTTCCACCGACTAGCGGATACATTCGAAATGTAGCTGGCAGAACGGGCAGTAAATCACGAATCGGTCGTGCAGATGCAAAAATGACATGATGCCCTTCCTCGCGTAGCGTCGTTAATGCGTCAATGATCGTGTGGTCAATCGTTTTTCCATCAAAGCAAAGTGTACCGTCAATATCGAAAACAAAATTCATGTAAATCGCCTCCTACGACACAGTATAATGAGTACAAATGTGCGCGGAAAGGACAGGTGTCTCGACGAATGAGCTTACAAAAATTTGCGCAGCACTATACGTATCAATTTCCGAGTGAAGTTGTACAGCAGCTGCAAACGAAAACGTATGAACGACAGGAAGCAATTGTGCAAACAGGTGATGACATTGACGGGATATATTTTTTAGTGGAAGGTTGCTATTACGTGTCGAGCGTTGAAATTACAGGAAGAGAGCTGTTACTGCGGTATTGCAAAGCGCCTGCGATTTTAGGGGATATTGAAGTAATCGAGCGATGCAGCATTCAATCGAATTGCATTGTAGCGGAGCGGTGTGAATTTTTATTTGTACCGATGCATACGTATAAGCAGTTTTTACAGCACGATGCGGCGTTTAGTCAGCTATTATTGAAGGAATTAGCGTATAAATTAAAAACGTGTACAATTTCGTCTCGAGTGAATGCGCTGTCGTCTGTTGCGACACGTTTAGCGGCGTATTATTGCACGCTAGCATCGGTTAATACAGGGAGTGAGTATATCGAAACGAGAACGTTAAATGAAGTGGCGTCGCTAATCGGCACGACGAAGCGGCATGTCAATCGCATATTAAAAGCGTGGCAAGAAGAAGGCGTCGTCGTTCGGACAGGTCATACGCTGCACATTGTCGATTGGGAGAAGCTGAAGCGTTATTCGAACGACGTAAGATTTGAATAGTTCGCCATCAATTGTAGTGACATCGCTACAGTTGATGGTTTTTTCATTTGTGTGGAATATTATGAAAATCGTTGTTAGAACAAAGGAATATTATGTTATATTTAGGCTATAATAGGTTCATTACCGTAAGCTGGGGTTGACGTATAAAAGTTGCTTGAAACGAGACTGCCTCGACGTGAAAAGCAACCCCAAGTTATGGTGAAGAGCCGCTATAAGTAGGTTCGTTACTGTAAGTTGGCACGTTGTTTTAGAAAGGCGATGACCATTTCTAATAACGTGTTCGTCTCTGCGTCTGTTTCGACGCGAACGGCAATTCAACGTTATCGTGAGGAGCTTTATAACATTTAATGAGGGAAGAAAAGAGGAGAAGCATTACATGGAAGGTGTACATTTTTCATTTAATACGAAAAAAGTTCATAAGCTCAATTTACAAATTACATGCTTTATGGTGACGTTAATCGTTGCGCCATTGCTTATAAAAAATGGATTCGCTCAGTCGACGTTATATATCATCGCAAGTGCGAGCGTTTTAATTTGTGCGTTTTTAAATTATTTTTTAAAGCATGCGGATTCGGTTAAAGCGTTGTTATTTGCCGCATTGCCTGGGGCGGTCGTGTTCGGGCTATTTATTTTGGACGGCTTTGCGATCAATAAACATTATTTTATGTTTATTACGGTCATTATGGCGGCTATTTATTTTAATCGAAAAATATTGCTTACGTATGGTGTATGCATCAACATTTTTATCGTGACGTTATACGTTTTTGCACCAGAAAAGCTGCTAGGTGAAACATATACGTTTACGATTTTCATGATTGAGTTTTTCGTATATAACGGTATTTTTTACATGCTAAATAAGCTTAACGAATGGGGCGGTGAACTCATTGCGAGCTTACAAAAGCGTGAAGAGGAAACGAGTAAGCTGCTGCAAGAGGCGCAGGAGCTTGTACATAAAATTGAAAAGAGCGCCAATACGTTAGGTGCGGAAACAGATGAAGTAAAAGGAACATCGAACTCGTTAGCGATCGTGAGTGATGCGATTTTAAACTCGACACAACAAATTTCGCAGTCCATTCAAGGAGAAGCGACATCGATTTTAGTGATGCATGACATGATGCATGAATCGCAATCAGAGCTTGCACAAACAGTTCATTTATCGGAAGAGGCGATGCAGCATTCGCAACAAGTGAACGAGCAGCTAGCGAAAAATGAGCAGCACGTGTATGAAGTGACGAAGCAAATGGATGAGCTAAGCAACTCGATGAACGTAACTGTACATACGATGGACGATTTGCAAATGAGCTTGCAGGAAGTAAATCAGCTACTAAACGCCATTAAAAACATTGCCGACCAAACGAACTTATTGGCATTAAACGCAGCAATTGAAGCATCGCGTGCGGGCGAGCATGGTAAAGGGTTTGCGGTTGTAGCAGATGAAGTGCGAAAACTAGCGGAGGAAAGTGCCGTTACCGCTTCGCAAATTACAGAGGTGACGTCACAGCTGTTTGGCAAATCATCGGTTGCGCAGCAGCAATCAATGCGTGGGCAAGCAATCGCAGTCGAAGGACAGCAGCTGCTCGAGGAAATTGCGAACTTGTTTAATGATGTGAAGCATTCAAGTGATCTTTCGAATGCGAATATGCAGCAGAGCGTACAGGCAATCCAAAACGTCAGCGACCAATTTACGCATTTGTTAAATGAAATTGACGTGCTTTCTGCGATGTCGCAGCAAAACAGTGCCGCGACAGAAGAAATCGTATCGTCTATTTCGGAGGAGCATAAATTACTAGAGGCAATCGGTGAGGCGACAGGTAGGTTACAAACGTTAAACCGTGAGCTTATTCAATTAACAAAATAATCGTAAAAAAACGGCACATCTGAACGTTAGATGTGTTGTTTTATTTTTTACCTATTTGAAATATTCAGGTTTATTAAAAAAGGATATAATAGGAAGTGAATAATATATTGATAAAATAAAGGGGGTTGTTCTCGGGGGATGTTTAAAAAACTTTCAATCAATAAACAAATTTTAATTCCAACAATCGCAGCATTAATTTGTTCGTATGCAATCATTATTATTATTTCAATAAATAGTTCAAATGAAGTAAGAAGCAATACGATTGAACAAACGAAGGCGACAGTAGAAAGTACAGCACAATCGGTTACGAATTATTTTGCGAACTTTGAAAAAGGAATGCAGTTATTGGCGAACAACGAGCATCTACAAGAAGCAAGCCGAGCGTCGATTGCGGATGGGCAATTGCGCGTGGAGCAGCTTTTTCAAACGCTCATGCCATATAACGCACATTACGAAGGTGTTTTAAGTACATACATAGGGCTAGCGAATGGGCAAACGGTCATTTCGCCAAATAATGATGTGCCAGAAGGATATGATCCACGAGAACGTGATTGGTATAAAAGTGCAGTAGAGAAAAAAGGGGCTGCGTGGAGTGCACCGTACGTCGATGCATTTACAGGAGAGCTTGTCGTTACCGTATCAATACCGATGTATCATAACGATGCGGTCATGGCGGTCGTCTCAACTGACATTAGTTTAACGAATTTAATTAGCAAGATGAACGAGCTTAACCCAGGTTACGGTGGGCACATTGCGCTCATAAGTGAAGATGGGCAAGCAATTGTACATAAGACGCTACAAAATGAAAACGTATTTGAGCATGAAGCGTATGCGTTTTTACAGTCGATGAATTTAAATGATTTCACGGTGAAAGAGCAAGAAATGGGAGATCAGTTATTCGTATATGAGCCACTTGAAACGATATCATGGACAGTTGGAGCAATTTATGAGCAGCAGCGCATTAATGAAGTGGCGAAAAGTACGTTGACGACTATTTTTGTAACAGCGATTATTGTTATGATTGCGATTAGCGTACTCATTGCATGTATTGTACGTAAAATTATGAAACCTGTTCAACTTTTGGAGCAAACAGCACATCAAGTTGCCGCAGGGGATTTAACGGTAACGCTTACGAAACGTTCAGACGATGAAGTCGGCAACTTAGTTGATGCGTTTAGCAACATGGTATCGACGACGGATGCGATTCTTCGTAAAGCGCAGCAAACGGCTATGCAGCTACATAATGAATCGAGCAATTTAACTACGTACGCCGAAAAAATGCAGCTGACGAGTGGACAAATTGTCGACGCGTCGAACTCGATTACGTCAGAGGCAGTTCATGTGAGCGAGCGTGCATTAGAAGCGAATGAATCGACGGAGCATGTGATGGAAAAGATGCATCGTATTCAAGAAAATACAAATGTGTTAGCGCAATCGACAGAAGAAACAGCAAACGTCATTGAGCAAGGCTTAACACAAATTGAGCAGCTCAATTATACGAGCGCCTCCGTGCAGCAGCAAATGCAGTCGCTGCAGCAAACGTTACAGACGCTTGAGCAAAATGTACAAGGTATTAACGGGCAAACAGAGCTCATTCATGCGATTGCTGAACAAACGAATTTGTTAGCGCTCAACGCGTCAATTGAGGCAGCGCGCGCAGGAGAGCACGGCAAAGGGTTTGCGGTCGTAGCTGAGGAAGTTCGCCAGTTAGCAGAAGAAAGTGCAAAAGCGAACGAATCGATTCAGCAAACGGTGACGACTATTTTAAATACGACACAAGTCGCTGTACAAGAAATGAAGCAAACCGATACGCAAGTACATACACAAAGCACCGCTGTTACGAAAACGAATGATATGTTTACGAAACAATCAATGCTAGTGCAGCAAATGGAGCAGGCAATTCATAATATTCATATAGAATTAGATCAAACGGTGGAAGAAACTATGCTATTACAACAAAAGATGAACAGCATGGTGACAGCGAGCCAGCAAACTGTTGCAGCGACCGAGGAAGTAACCGCTTCGACCGAGGAGCAGCGTTATGCCGCGAACATCGTAGCCGAAAGCGCTGAAACATTGCTTCAAACAGCGGAGGAGCTAAAGCAAACCGTAAATCAATTTAAATTAAAAGGTGAACTGGTGCATATAGACGGTAAATAACATTGATAACGACAACAAGCTTGAAATAAGAGGAGGCTTGAGGAAGGTGGTGAACGCCACTACACGAGTCACCACCTTCAGAACAAACCTCGTGTCCTCCCCCGAGCCCCAGGACTTTTGCGACGAGTAACCGCAGGAGCAAAATCTTTTCTGCCTCGAGTAACCGCAGAGGCACCCGCGAGCCGCAATACGCGCCCTGCCAATTGAATGGCTAATCAACACGCGTGTTAATGGAACGCTGTACTACATGTCGAACTGGACAATTAGCACAGCGTTTTTAAAATAGAAGAAACATAAAAAAAAGACAATGAATAGTAACAAAAGTAAATATGCGTAAAAAAATTACTGTTTCAACATATATATTTCCTTTTCCTATCTCTATAATAGGCTTATAGGATGAATAGGGGGAATTTACATGTACGCTAATAATGAAAATAATACAGATGAAACGCTTCAATTTTTTCTCGCGCATGCACAAACAATTAAACAATTATTTACTGAAGATGTTGATGTAACGATTACAAGTAAAGAGAAAGTGCTTGAGCAGCTTTTATCGAACGAAATTCCCGTTCAAAGCTCGAAAGGAAGAACGTTACAGCAAGATGAGCCGATGATGCAAGTGATACGATCAAATAAAATACAGTCGATGTACATACCAGCAGAGCTATACGGTGTACCATTTACAGCGACGATGGTACCAATTCGTAACGCGCAAGGAACTGTTGTCGGTGGTATCGGTATTAGTCGCAGTACATCAAAGCAAACGATTTTGAAGGAAGTTTCGCAACAGTTTGCAACGTCCTCTGAGGAAATTTCTGCTTCTACAGAGGAGCTCGCTACATCTGCATCGAGTTTCAATGATTATATGCATAATTTATCGAACTCACAAAATGAGATGAGTTTGCAAGTGGAAGAAACGACGAAAATTTTAGATATGATTAATAGCGTTGCCAAAAATACGCGTGTGTTAGGCTTTAATGCGGGGATTGAAGCGGCGCGTGCAGGAGAGTACGGGCGAGGATTCGGTGTCGTGGCAAAGGAAATTACACGACTAGCTGATCAAAGTGCAGATTCTGTAAATGAAATTCGCCAGCTATTACAGGAGCTTAATAGCAAAGTAGCGAACGTTGTAACGATTGTGAACGATGCGATTGACATTTCAGAGAATCAATCGGCAGTGATTCATGAAATTGCGCAGTCGATTCAAACGTTAACAGATGGAGCGGAGCAAATTGAAAAGCTCGCACAAAAAATGTAACAATAGTTTGGGATAGAAGTAAATTTCATCTACAACGGATGATATTCATCGTCACAATTTGATGACGGAGCGCGTGAAGCGGCGTAGGGGAAAAGAAACGTGCCAAGAAAATTGCGACAGCAAGGCGAAAGTAGCGGCGATTGCGCCACGCCTACATGATCAACATCGGTTCGCCGAGGACTTCTGTCTTGAGTAATTGCAGAGGTAGACTCCCGCGTAACATAGCGAAGTTGAACAGTAAAAAGCGTTACCGGAAAATGAACTTTTCTGGTAACGCTTTGTTTTGTCCTAGCCTCTTTCTTTTTAACGATCCATTGCCGTTTTTCTTCACCTCGTAAAGCGCTTATGTCACAATTTGCGAAAATGAACTTAAAAATCGTTCTTTTGTATCGATTTACATAACGTAGCTATCGAAAAAGAAATAAAAAAAGACACCCTTATAAAAAGGATGTCTCTTTTTGCACGAACATGTAAAAATTAAAGTTTTACGATGTTTGTAGCTTGTGGGCCACGTTGACCGTCTTCGATAGAAAACTCAACTTTTTGGCCTTCTTCTAAAGATTTGAAGCCTTCACCTTGGATAGCTGAGAAGTGAGCGAATACGTCCGCGCCGCCTTCAACTTCGATGAAACCGAAACCTTTTTCTGCGTTAAACCATTTTACTGTACCTTGTGTCATTTAAATGACCTCCATTAATCGTATTAATAAGACGATTTTTTTCAAAAGAAAAAATTCACATATTCCAAAAAGTACTAACTATAAAAAACAAATACTCTTTGGAATAGGTGAATTTATTAGTTGTTTTGAAATTATCTTACTAAGGTTAGTATACACGACAGAAATGCAGTTGTCTACTAATATAAACAATTTAGGGATGATAGGCTCATGAAATTGATAAGAGTGCGTAGAAAAATGTAGGTAAACTTCTATATAGTGGGAATTTTATGTGATTTTTATTATGCTTGCAAGCGTGTTGATTAGCCATTAAACTGGCATTTCGCGTATGGTAACACGATGTTGGTCATGAAGGTGATGCCACATGGACGTGGCGCTCATCACCTTCCTCAAGCCTCCGCGCCTCTCCTATGTCGAGGCTTACGGGGTCTTGAGGCACGAGCTATTCACCCGCTCCATGCCACAAAAATGCAGCGTTCATCTCCGTCTTGCTACTAAAAACAAGCAATTCAGCTGTATAAAAATAGCTAATCAACAGACCTGTTATGCTTGTTTCTATATGGAATGCTTGAATATACGCTCTCACGCAACATATTTGTTCATCTTGTACATAAATAAAAAATGATGAATGCTTCTACTATAGAGATTGAACTTTTGTGTCTAACATGAGGAAAGAAAGCATCGTTCTGACGTGAGGCGGCGACTTCTGCGGGACAAGCACGCACCGAAAATCCATTTTTGGAGAGCTTGCTCGACAAAAATTAGTTGAGGGCGCGCCCGCGAAAAGCGTCCGCCGAAACAAAAGAACGGTTACTTTTTTAAGTTCAATTTATATATAAAGAAATGATTACGAGCACATTTTATTGGGAAATGTGCTTGTAAGCGTTTGTCGCGTTGTACGTGATGGGCGTTTTACATATAAAGGGGGAAAAAATATGAAGAAAGTAGTCATTATTGGCGGTGGGCTTGGCGGCGTATCTGCGGCGATCTCACTAAGGCAGCGAGGCTATGACGTTTCATTGTATGAGCAAAACGGACATATCGGAGGGAAGCTCAATCGATTAGAGCAAGACGGTTTTGGCTTTGATTTAGGACCATCCATTTTAACGATGCCACATATTTTTGAGACGCTGTTTACGCGCAGCAGTAAAAATATGAGTGATTACGTAACGATTGAGCGCTTACCTCATCAATGGCGTTCGTTTTTTCCAAATGGCAACGTGCTTGATTTGCATGAGGATATTGATGAAATGCTTCGCCGTAATAGTACGCTCACAAAAAAGGACATGCAGCAATACGAGCAGCTGTTAGTATATGCGAAGCGTTTGTACGATGTAACAGAGGAAGGATATTTCGACAAAGGGCTTGATGATTTAAATGAAATTATGCAGCATCACGGGGCAATTCGTGCACTGCGTCAATTTGATATCGGCACGTCGATGTATGACGGTATTGCGAAGTACGTTAAAAATAAACAGTTCCGTGACATGCTGAGCTACATCGTAAAATATGTTGGTTCATCGTCTTATGATGCGCCGACCGTGCTAAATATGATGTTATACATGCAGCACGCACAAGGCATTTGGTATGTAAAAGGTGGTATGCATCATTTAGGATTAGCGCTCGCAAAGCTTGCAGAGGAAATTGGTGTAGAGTTACATGTGAACAAAAAAGTTGTGAAATTTGATACGGAGAAGCGTCGCGTAATTGCAGCGTATTTAGATGACGGTACGAAGCTTGAGGCGAATTATTTTGTATCAAATATGGAAGTCATTCCAGCGTACGAGCAGCTAACGCATGAAAAGGAAAGCTATATGACGAAGCTGCGCGATCAGTTCGAACCAGCAAGCTCAGGGCTCGTGCTCCATTTAGGTGTCAATAAACAGTACCCGCAGCTTGCGCATCACAACTTTTTTTTCGCAGACGATATGAAGCGCCAAATGAAACGTATTTTCAAGCAGCACATTTTGCCAGACGATCCGGTTATTTATTTAGTGAACGTTAATAAAACGGACGCAGCACAGGCGTTACCAGGGCATGAAAACTTAAAAATTTTGCCGCACATTCCGTATTTACAGGAAGGGGCATATACGCGCCAGCAATACGAGCAGTTTGGCGAAATCGTACTCGATAAGTTAGAGCGACTTGGGCTAACGGATTTGCGCAAGCATATTGTGACGAAAGATATGTGGACACCGCACGACATACAACGTACATACAGCTCAGACCGCGGTGCAATTTACGGTACAGTATCAGATAAGAAGAAAAACAAAGGCTTCAAACATAAAAAGCAAAGTGAACTGTATGACAATCTGTTCTTCGTTGGCGGTACGGTGAATCCAGGTGGTGGCATGCCAATGGTGACACTTAGTGGGCAGCAAGTTGCAGACAAAATTGCTGCGCAGCGTAAATAAGGAGTGAGTGTATGGCAGCGATTTTATTGTTACTAGCTTGTGTCGGCTTACTATGCGGCATACTTATGTTTTGGAAAACGAACGAGCCACCTATTACGAAGCAAGCGATTACACATACATTAACGATAATTATTCCTGCACGTAACGAGGCATTGCGCATCGAACCGCTCCTGCAATCACTCGCGATGCAAACGTGGCGGGGGTTCGATGTGCTAGTGGTCGATGATGGCTCAATTGACGATACGGCAGCCGTCGCAATGCGTTACGGTGCGCACGTTATCACAAGTGAAGTCGTTGGCACTATGACGCCAGGGAAAGCGAATGCATGTGCATACGGGGCAAAGCAGGCGACGGGTGATTGGTTATTATTTTTAGATGCGGATGTGCAGCTTGCAAGTGAGCATAGCTTGTCGCGCATGATGACGAGCTTTTACGCGCAGTACGGTAAAGGAATTTTGTCGGTGCAGCCGTATCACCGTATTACGAAGCGTTATGAAAATTTGTCAGCAGTATTTAACGTCATTGTGCTAACGGGAATGAATGTGTTTACAGTTTGGCAGTCGCGATTGTCGACAGCAGGCTCATTTGGTCCGTGCATTTTGTGCGACCGACAAAGCTACGAGCAAACAGGTGGGCATGAGGCGGCGGAAGAATCGATTATGGACGATTTTGCGCTAAGTGACGTGTTTATTGCAAAGCAGCTACCGGTGACGAACTACGTCGGGCGCGGCATAATGAATATGCGCATGTATGAAGAAGGCATCGGACAACTCGTTGAAGGGTGGACAAAAAATTTAGCGACTGCTTCACAATCGACGCATCGAGCTGTAATGGCGCTCATTCAAGGTTGGATTTTCGGTGTCATTATGGTCGTTGCTGCGCTCATGTTGTCGATTAGCTCACCGTTATTGATTGTAAGCGTCTCGTTATATGTTGCGTATGGTGTGCATATGTACGTGCTAGTTAGACGTGCGGGCAATTTCCATCCAATTATTATTTTGACATATCCGCTGTACGTGCTGTTTTTTACGAGCGTTTTTATGTATTCGCTATACCGCACGCATGTGTTGCATTCCGTTATGTGGCGCGGGCGTAAAATTAAAGTGTAGGGGGCGGAGCATATGACGTTTACAGAATTACTAGGACTTATCGTTATAAACGGTGTAGCGTGGCTCTTTTTTCATATTTCACTTTCATTACTTTGCTTTTTTATGCCGCTTCGTTTTTTTACACGCGACGTTCTACGCATATATAAGTGGGAGCAACACGGCGAGCTTTGGCAACAATTGTTTCACGTGAAGCAATGGAAAAAGCATTTAATTGATGGCTCATCGATCGTGAAAAAAAGCTACAATAAACGTCATTTGCACGGGACGACTGCGCACGATTTAGTCGTGTTTGCGGCAGAGACGAAGCGTGCGGAGCTGACACATTGGCTTCTTCTACTACCAACGCCTCTATTTTTTATTTGGAATCCAGCGTGGGCGGCATGGGTGAACGTCGCGTATGCTTTGTTAGTGAACGTGCCGTTTATTATGACGCAACGCTACAATCGCGGACGTCTTGAACGCATTTCGCATCGTGACGAAAAAAAGCACCTTCTCATTAAGAAGATGCTGTAGCGACAATTGTCGATCGTGTTTTTTTCGCCTCGTAAATAGCCGTATCAGCAATTTCGAATAAATCTTCAATTGAATAATACGCATTTCCGGTATAGCCAACACCCATACTAATCGATAAAAAAATGTGCTCATTCGTTTTTGGAATGTAAAACGGTGTTGTTAAAATGAGGTCATGCAACTGCTTAATGAAATGTTTTATTTCCTCATAGCGGTATGGAATTAATAAAATAAATTCATCGCCTCCGTAACGCACAACGGAAATATCATGTCTTGGTGTCCAGTTGAGCAAATGAGAGGCGATGCATTTAATTGCTTGATCGCCAACGATATGTCCATATGTATCGTTAATGGACTTGAAGCGGTCGATATCGAGCACGACTACTGTATAGTTTTTCACGCGCTGCTGCTTTGCGAGTAAGTTTTCGTAAAAGTTGCGGTTTTTTACGTTTGTGAGCTGATCGACGAAAAGCTGCCCTTCATAAAACTGACGCGACATTTCTTTCATCGATTGTTTGCGCACTTTGCCGACTTCGCTTGCGTATTCCGTTTCCAAAATATCAATCATAATCGTTTGGTAATGCACGATATCCTCGTATAAATGCAGCTCGCGCAGTGCATCAATCCATAGCTTTAGCTCGTGACGAACGTGGGCTAAATGATTCACCGTTTTTAACGTATCGCTAAACAGCTGCTTTGCTTCATCGATTTCACCGAGCTGAATTTTTAGTAGCGCTGCGCAAATGTCGTATAAGTACGCGAAGCTATCGACAATTGTAATTCGCTCGTCTGTATCGATTTCATGCATAATGTGAGCGCACATTGCCCAATCTTTTTTGCCGTAAAATAATAAAAAAGCATAAACGTGATGCATGAAGCGCGTCATTTTGTTCGGGCAGTCGTATCGCTCAACTAAATCGAGCAGCTTGTAATAAAGCGTAATGCCTTTATCCATTTCATTTCGCTCACAGTATGTAAACAATAAGTTGCTGCCGATTAAAAATAAAACGGTATTTTCGTCCTCTACTTGTAGTACTTCCTCAAACAGCTCTTCAAATTGCTGAAGCGCATCGCCGATTGAGTAATAGTTGTTAAAGATTGCTTGTTGCAGCTTGTAGAAAAAATAATCTTCGGTCGTACCGTGCTGCTTAATGAGCGACTGTAAAATGAGTAGCGACGTATACATTTCTTGAATTTGCGCAGTGTTAATAAACGTGCGGTTCAAATAAATAAGCGCACTCACATATGTGCTGTAATCGTTATTTTGAAAGGCGCTTTCGATTACGAGACGCAAATTCATTTCCGCTTCGTCATACCGTCCGTTTAAAAAGGCGTCTTTTCCGATTTCGAAATGTTGCTGCTGTTGTTCAATTGTGAATAGTTTTTTCATGCACTCAAATCCATTCTTTAGTGTCAAAAGTATATGTATACTGTACCGACATTATAGTCATTTTCAAACATGAAATAGATGACAAAAAGCTAAGGGCAATTGTTCGCACCTTAGCTTTTTTGTTAATCTTCTTTATTGAACCAAAGTGGGTCTTCGTTATCGACTTCACCATTATAGTTAATTAAAATTTCTTCGCCCGCTGTAATGTCTGTGTACGCAAAGAAATCGAATGTGTGGTTATCAAAGTTAATGTCATACGTTGCATTTGGTGTGTATGAATGGTTAAACAGCATACCATATCCTAGTAAAATGGCAGAATGGTGAATACCATATTCAAATGCATAGTCCTCTAACAATGTTTTTTCAATATGCTCGTGCTGCTCGTTCGGATAGGCGATTACTGGTGCTTGGTGAATCATTTCGCCTTTTTTAATGTTTTGTGTTGCAAAAACGCCGCGGTTAAATTCGCCGTCACTTAATTTAGAAGTTTTAATTTCAATCATCGTATACTCTCTTTTCCTTTTTTTTAACTGTAACATAAAAGCGAGCAAGTTACGTGAATAAACACTTTTTGTGAAAACATTTATAGAGATTGAACTTTTGAACATAACGTAAAGAAGGAATCATTTTGGAATGAAAGAACAGCCAGCATCCAAATATTTATACATACTGCTAAAAAGATTTACGACAGAAACAAGTGCGACTTCACGAAAAAACATATATGCTAGGAAGTAGAGAGAAACAATGTATACAAGGGGGAGAATGTATGAACATTATTGTATATGGTGCAGGTGCGATCGGAGCGTATTTCGGTGGGCGCTTTGCGGAAGCGGGTGCGAACGTAACATTTTTCGTACGCGAGCGTCGTGCGGCACAGCTAGCGAACGGTTTAACGATTGAAAGCCCAGAAGGAAACTTTCATGCACATGTGCACACTGCAACAACAGTGAATGATGTAACAGCAGCAGACGTTATCATTGTTGCTGTAAAAGGGTATCATTTTAAAGACGCGCTGCCGCAAATTGTGGAGCTTGCGAATAAAACGAACGCATACGTGCTACCGTTACTAAATGGTATCGAGCACGTTACGTTATTGCGAAAGTCACTTGGGGAACATCGCGTGATCGGTGGCTTTGCATCGATTATCGCTACGCTAAATGAACAAGGGCACATCATTCATTCAAGTAAAGGAAGCAACATTCAAATTGGCGCATTAGCAGCAGAGCAGCAGCCAATCGTTGACGAACTGGCAGCGATGAGTGAGCGCATGCATACAAATGTTGTCGCACAGAGCGATATTGTAAAAGGCATGTGGAAAAAGTATATGCTCATTGCAGCGTTTTCAGGCATTACAAGTACGACGCAACAACCAGCAAGCAGCATGCAGCACGAAGCGACGTTAAACGTGGCAAAAACAATTGTGCGTGAATTGGCGCAGCTTGCTCAGCTAGAAGGTGTTTCATTTACAGCAGATGAAATTGAAAAGGAAGCGAGCCGCCTAGAGAAATTCAAAGGCGACGTGACGTCCTCGATGCATCAAGATTTACGTAAAGGTTTACCGCTAGAAGTCGAGCATTTACATGGTGGGGCGCTGCGAATAGCACAAAAGCACGACGTTACAGTACCGACAATTGCGACAGTTTATGGTATTTTACAGCCTTATGCACACGGTACGCCTACAAATGAGTGAGCAAAGGATTTTTGACTTAAAAAACAATAAATAAACATTTTTTAAGGGAATTGTGATTTTAAATGCTGAATGAGTGCGATATTTTCTTTGTAAACTCGAAAATTCAGTTATTTCTCAAAACGTTATTGAAAACGATGCTAAAAAAACTTAGAATTGAAAAGATTATAGGATGTGTTATTTCATATCCTTTTTTAGTTTTACTTTAATGCGTGTCAGTTGTACATGTTTATATGAAATGAATAAATTAAGCAGCGTAATTGTCGACATTTATCTCAATTTCAAGCGCTTTCAAAAGGCGTTTAACTATTATATAATATGCAACAGAGCGATTTATAATTGTAATTGAGCAGTTTCGTCGTTACGTTTATAGAAGAAAGCCAAAATAGGGCGGTTATCGAGGGAGTACCACCTTGTTTTGAGTAAATAATAACTATGAGGATGGTCAGAACATGAGCAATCAAAAACAAACGGATGTTATCTTAATCGGCGCAGGTATTATGAGTGCGACATTAGGAACAATGTTAAAAGAATTAGCACCTGAGTGGAACATTAAAGTATTCGAAAAGCTAGACAAAGCTGGTGAAGAAAGTTCAAACGAGTGGAACAATGCTGGTACTGGTCACGCAGCGTTATGTGAATTAAACTACACACCTGAAAAAGACGGGAAAGTAGACGTTTCAAAAGCGATCAACATTAACGAGCAATTCCAATTATCATTACAATTTTGGTCTTACTTAACGAAAAAAGGCTTAATTAAACAGCCGAGCGACTTCATTCAACCTTTACCACATATGAGTATGGTACGCGGTGAAAATAACATCGAGTTTTTAAAGAAACGTTTTGCAGCGTTATCTGAATATAAACTATTCGAAGGTATGGAGTTCTCAGAAGACCACGAAGTATTAAAACAATGGATGCCATTAATGATGGAAAACCGTCCAGCAAACGACAAAATCGCAGCGACAAAAATCGATGGCGGTACGGACGTAAACTTCGGTGAGTTAACTCGTGTATTAACAGATCAATTACAACAAAGCGGCGTTTCTGTAAACTACAAGCACTCTGTAGAAAACATTAAACGTACAAACGACGGTCGTTGGGAATTAAAAGTGAAAAACGAAGCAGAAGGTAAAGTAGAATACCACACTGCGAAATTCGTATTCATCGGCGCTGGTGGTAAGAGCTTACACTTATTACAACAAACAGCGATTCCTGAATCAAAACAAATCGGTGGATTCCCTGTATCTGGTATCTTCTTAGTATGTAAAAACGAAGAAATCGTTGATAAGCATTTCGCAAAAGTATACGGTAAAGCGGCAGTTGGAGCTCCTCCGATGTCAGTACCTCACTTAGATACTCGCTTCATCGACGGCAAACGTTCATTATTATTCGGACCATTCGCAGGCTTCTCTCCGAAGTTCTTAAAAACTGGTTCAAACATGGACTTAGTTACATCTGTAAAACCGAACAACTTATTCACAATGTTAGCTTGTGGCGCAAAAGAAATGGGCTTAACGAAATACTTAGTGCAACAGTTAATGTTAAATAAAGATCAACGCATTGAAGAATTACGTGATTTCATTCCAACTGCACAAGCAAAAGACTGGGATATCGTAGTTGCTGGTCAACGTGTACAAGTAATTAAAGATACACCACAAGGTAAAGGTACATTACAATTCGGTACAGAAGTCATCACTTCTCAAGACGGTTCTGTAGCAGCATTATTAGGAGCTTCTCCAGGTGCATCTACTGCTGTTAAAGTAATGTTAGACATTATCGGCAAATGTTTCCCAGAGCAATTACCTGCTTGGGAAAATAAAATTAAAGAAATGGTTCCTTCATACGGCATTTCTTTAGTTGAAAACACAGATTTATTAGCGGCTGTAAAAGAAGACGCTGAAAAAACGTTAAAGCTTAAATAATATATAGGATTGTCCGAGAAGTCATTTTCGGGCAATCCTTTTTCATTGTTGTATAGTTATAGCAGTTATGCTATGCGGTGAGAAAAAGGATAAGGCGGTTGATGGAAGCGCATGGCGAGACTCCTTGGAGAAAAGCTTGTGCCTCAAGACCCCGCAATCGCTAGCGGTGAGGAGGCTTGAGGAAGGTGGTGAACGCCACTACACGAGTCACCACCTTCAGAACAAACATCGTGTTCGCCCCCGAGCCCCAAGAAAGCGAGCCAACAGCGCGATCATCGACACGTATGATATTATCACTAACAAATCGGAGGAACATCATGACAACAACATACGCAATTATCGGCACAGGTGTCGTAGGAGAACGCATTATTCAACAAATTATTCAGCACGACGGTAGCGCAATTACCGCCATTTTTGACGAAAATACGGAGCGCTTGCAACAAATGGCGGCGAAATATGATGTACAAGCAGTCGATTCACTCGACGCATTATTTGCGACAAATCCAGATTGGGTGTACATCGGCACGCCACCTGTGAGCCACGCAAGTTTAACGAGCGAAGCGGCAAAGCGAGGCTTCAACGTTTTATGCGAAAAGCCACTTGCGCACGATGCAGCAGACGGAGAAGCAATGGTCGAAGCGGCGAAGTATGTGACGACCGCAATGCATTTTCCGATGATGTACAGTCCAGTCGTAGCGCGTTTAAAAGAGGCGGTGCAACGAGGTGAACTCGGTGACATCGTTCGCATTGAGCTGCATACGCACTTTCCAGTTTGGCCGCGTCCGTGGCAGCAAAACCCGTGGATTGCAACGCGTGAGCAAGGTGGCTTCATCCGCGAAATTTTCCCGCATTACTTGCAGCTGACGCATCACATTTTTGGCGACGTCGCAATTGATGCGCATGCGACGCAGTACCCAGCAAATGAAGCGCTTTGTGAAACAGCAGTGAGCGCATTAATGCATACAGCAAGTGGCATTCCGATGCTCGTTAACGGAGTAGCCGGCATCGCACAGCAAGAGCGCATTGACTACAAAGTGTACGGCACGAACAAGTCGATGATCATTCGCAACTGGGGACAATTGCTTGAGACGACGGCACAAACAGCAGAAGTCGAAGTAGCAGTACAGCCCGCGACGTTTACGTTTCTTGATGCGTGTGCGAGCGAGACGAATGTCGTAACGTTTGAAGAAGGTTTAAAAGTACAACTTTGGATCGATGAATTATTAAAATAATGCTATTTCGAAACTGTAGCTCGTTTTTAATGTTATTTTTTTATATACTTTTTATAAGGATAGATAAATAAATTTGGTTCATCACCGTAAGCTGGGGTTGACGTATAAAAGTTGCTTGAAACGAGAGGCGGACTCCAGCGGGAAAAGCGCGAGCCTCAAGACCCCGCAGTCGTGAGGCACGAACGACGAGGAGGCTTGAGCCGCGCCCGCGGAAAGCCTGCCTCGACGTGAAAAGCAACCCCAAGTTATGGTGAAGAGCCATAAATTTTCCAATAAACAGGGGGTCTTTCATGAACATTCAGCAACGAAACAACGTGTGTATACAAGGAGAAGGGAATGAACTCGTCATGTTTGCGCACGGGTTTGGTAGCAATCAACAAACGTGGCAATACGTATTAACGCCAATTTTAGCGCAATGCCGCGTGCTGTTATTTGATTATGTTGGTGCAGGAAACTCCGATTATAGCGCATATTCTACAGAACGCTATTGTACGTTAAATGGCTACGTACAAGATGTTATTGATATTATCGATGCGTATGAGCTTGAGCAGGTGACGTTCGTTGGGCATTCAATTAGTGGGGTCATTGGTATACTTGTGTCATTACAGCGTCCAAAAGCATTTAAAAAAATCATTATGATTGGCTCATCGGCATGCTATTTAAATGATGATGGCTATGTAGGTGGCTTCAATCAAGAGGAGCTAAATGTGCTGTTTCAAATGATGGAAATGAACTTTAACGGCTGGGCAAGTCACTTAGCGCCAATCGTTTCAAGTGATAAGGAATCGGCTAAAGTAGTAGAGACGGCTTTTAAACAAAATGATGCGGCCATTGCTCGTGAGTTTGCGGAAGTGACATTTACAGCAGATGTGCGTGCGTATTTGCATGACGTCACGGTAAAAACAGTGCTGCTCCAAAGTAAAGATGATTTTATCGTACCGATGGAGGCGTCACAATATTTACACGATCATTTAGCAAGCAGTGAGCTAATCTTTTTAGATGTGCGAGGGCATTACCCGCATTTAAGTCACCCTGTATTAACGATTAAGCATTTATTAGACCATGTGTAATGAGTTGCATCGAGAGAGGAGAATGAGCATGTTAACATACGAGCAGTTACCTTGCAGTATCGTGTTGCTAAATTCGGAGGGCATCATTACGTATGCGAATACGTTTTTTTGCAATTTGCTACAAAGGAAGGAGCACGACATTGTTGGCGAGCATGTAGAACGCTTTTTGTCGACAACGAATAAGTTCATTTTCCATTCGAGTTTTTATCCGCAGCTTCATATGCATGGGCATGTAGAGGAGTTTGTTTTGCATTTTGAGCGCAGTGACGGCGTGCAAATTCCGCTTATGATTAATACAAAGCGCACGTTGTATAACGGAGAGGAACACGTCGTATGCATTTTAATGTCGATGACAAAGCGCATTGAATATGAGCAAGAAATTCGTACGATAGCTAAAAAACTGGAGCAAGTTAATGAGGAGCAAGCACAGGCACTTGCAAAGCTTCAGCAGCTACATGCAGAAATTGAAAAAAAGCAGCAGGAGCTTGTTATGATTACGAATACCGACAAGCTAACGAACATTTTTAATCGCCGCTACATTGAGCATTATTTGGCTGAACTCGTCGAGGTGGCAGGGCAAACGGAAGATGCATTTTCGCTTTGCATTTTAGATATCGATTTTTTCAAAAAAGTAAATGATACGTACGGACATCAAGTTGGTGATTACGTATTAATAGAAATTGCCTCATTAATGAAGCAGCACGTCGGGGAAGAGGGCGTCGTAGCGAGATACGGTGGTGAGGAGTTTATTATATTGCTGCCGAACATTGCTAAGGAGCAAGCGGTCATTATATCAAATGCAGTGAATGAAGCTGTACGCACGTATGAATTTGATCATGTGCAACGCGTGACGATCAGTATCGGTGTATCGACATACCGCGCAGGTGACACCGAATCAATGCTCATTAACCGAGCAGACCGAGCGCTATATTACGCAAAGCAGCACGGACGCGACCGCACGATACATTTTCGCGACATTGAGCATGTGCTACATCCGTAAAAAGGGATACACGACAGTTATAGCAACTGTAACGTGTATCCTTTTTTGCGTTATTGCTGATAAATAAAGCTTAAATGACGCCCTGCACGACGGTCTTGGCGATATGAAAACCCTTCGTCACTATTAAACGTACATGTGCGGTCAATCGCAATATTTTCTTCACGTACACCGGCGAGTACACATTGCTGCTTCACCGTTAGTTGGTTGTCGATATGGTATTTGCTCGTCGCCACGTTGAAATACATGAAGTCGTCCGCATAGCCAAGCGCTGCAAATTTTTCGTATACGTCACAGTTCACTTCAAATCGTTGCTGGCTAAGCGCCATGCCGATCTGCACATGAATGTTTTGTGGATTTAGCTGCTCATTTTTAATTAAATGATCGAGCATTTTTTTCGTAATTTCTTTCACTGTACCTTGCCAGCCAGAATGAATCGCTCCGACCATGCCACGCGTTTCGTCGTAAATAAATACCGGCACGCAATCAGCGGAGAAACTACAAAGTACGATATTTTTTTCAAATGTGTATAAGCCGTCTGTATTGGCGATTGCATTGCTCATCGTCGTCGTTCCTCTTCCGATATCATCTATCGTGACGCGGTGGAAATTCTCGCTGTGCGTTTGTTCGGCGCAAACAAACTGCGACAAGTCCATTTGCAGCGCATTTGCGAGCTGTTTGCGGTTATGGATAATTGCCATTTCGTCATGACAGCTATGAAGTGCCATGTTATAACTTTCGGGAAATGCGGCATGCTTTAATGTAATGCCAGCGACAGTTGAAGCTGTTTCAATGTATGTTTTGCTGTTCAAAAAAATCACCTCAATACGTATGATAGCATTTTGACGCATTGCCAGCTATTTCATATATTTTGCAAAAGGTTAAAATTTATATAGTTGACTCACTTGTTGAAAACGATTATCATTATCGGTGTAAGGCTTAATCCACATTGCAGTTTAAATACTATCCCAACGAAAGAGGCAAAGCAGAGCAGAAAATATTTTTGCCTGCGTTGCCTTTTTTGCTACACAAATTATCGAAGGCGAGGTGAATCTGTTACGACATGCTCGTAGCAGACGATAAACATGGAATTCCGTATTGAAAAAGACACAATGGGTGAAATTCAAGTACCAGCACACAAGCTTTGGAAGGCGCAAACACAGCGCTCACTACAAAATTTTAAAATCGGCACAGAAAAAATGCCAATCGAAATCATTTACGCATTTGCAATTTTAAAACGTTCAGCTGCAATTGCGAACAATAAATTAGGCAAGCTATCGGATGCGAAAAAAGACGCGATCGTTGCAGCAGCAGACGAAGTGCTTGCAGGAAAGCTCGATGACCAATTCCCGTTAGTCGTATGGCAAACAGGCTCAGGCACACAGTCGAACATGAACGTCAACGAAGTATTATCGTTCCGTGCCAATCAGCTATTAAAAGAACAAGGCTCTGACGAAAATGTGCATCCAAACGACGATGTGAACATGTCGCAAAGCTCAAACGATACATTCCCAACAGCACTACACGTAGCCGCTGTTTTAGCAGTAGAAGAATTATTATTACCGAAGTTAAACGTTTTAAAAGAAACGTTTATTGAAAAACAACAAGCGTTCAAAGACATTATTAAAATCGGTCGTACACATTTACAAGATGCAACGCCACTAACGCTCGGTCAAGAAATTTCAGGCTGGACGCACATGCTTGTAAAGTCTGAAAAAATGATTGAAGTGACAAATGAGTTTATGAAGGAGCTAGCAATCGGCGGCACAGCAGTAGGGACGGGCATTAACGCGCATCCGAAATTCGGTGACATGGTCGCTGAGGAAATTTCGGCGTACACAGGTAAATCATTTACATCAGCGGAAAATAAATTCCATGCATTAACGTCGCATGACGAAATCACGACTGCGCACGGTGCGTTAAAGGCATTAGCTGCTGACTTAATGAAAATTGCAAATGACGTGCGTTGGTTAGCATCCGGTCCACGTTCTGGTATTGGTGAAATTACAATTCCAGAAAACGAGCCAGGTTCATCGATTATGCCAGGGAAAGTAAATCCAACACAATCAGAGGCGTTGACGATGGTCGCTTGCCAAGTGTTCGGTAACGATGCAACGATTGGCTTTGCGGCTTCTCAAGGAAACTTTGAGTTAAACGTTTTCAAGCCAGTGATCATTTACAATTTCCTACAATCAGCGCGCTTGCTTGCAGATGCGATGCAAAGCTTCAATGACAATTGTGCAATCGGCATCGAGCCAAATATGGAAGTGTTAGACGCAAATTTAAACAATTCGTTAATGCTTGTAACGGCGCTAAATCCATATATCGGTTACGAAAAAGCGGCGGAAATTGCGAAAAAGGCGCATAAGGAAGGCACAACGTTAAAAGAGGCAGCGCTTGCGACTGGCTATTTAACGGAGGCGCAGTACGATGAATATGTAGACCCTGCGACGATGATTTATCCGAACGCAGAATAATGAACGTGCTTTAGAATAGAAGTGGAATTTTCATCGTATAACAGATGATATTCATTGTAGCGGTTTGATGACGGAGCGTTCGCGTAACGTAGTCGAACAGTAAAAAAGGCTGCCCGATTTTTGAATCGGACAGCCTTTTTTTACGCTTGCATCATCGTCGGTGTTGACGTTGGCATCGCTTTTTTTATTTCGATGTAGTGCAACTGATGCCCTTCCTTTGCATAAACAGTGAACTCATAGTCTTCAAAGCGTACAAGTAAGTTTGCATCTAAATCTGTATTTTGTGTTAAATACCATCCAGCAATTGTATCGACGTCGCCTGCATGTAGCTCAACGCCAAGCAATGTGCTCACGTCATCAATTAACAGCTTCGCATCAACAATGTAATGATTGTCACGCACTTTACGAATGTCTGGCACTTCATCATCATCAAACTCGTCGCGAATTTCCCCAACAAGCTCTTCTAAAATATCCTCAACTGTAACCATACCGCTCGTGCCACCATATTCATCAAGCAAAATGGCAATATGTGTACGCTCGCGCTGCATTTTTGCAAGCAAGTCGTGAATTGGTGTTGATTCGATCGTATTAATAACCGGGTTTAAGAAATTATCGAGCGCAAAGTTTTCCTCTGTTACTTTGTTCGTCATTCCTTGCGTTAAAAATTCTTTAATGTTTAAAAAGCCTAAAATGTTGTCGCGGTCGCCGTCATAAATCGGGTAGCGTGTATATTGCTCATGTGAAATTGTCGCAATGACTTCATCGAGTGATGTGTTGCGCTCAAACGCGACGATTTCTGTACGCGGTACCATAATTTCACGTGCGATTTTGTCATCAAACTCGAACACGTTGTTTACATATTTTAATTCGTTTTTATTAATTTCCCCGGATTTGAAGCTTTCCGTTAATAGTAAACGCAGCTCTTCCTCTGTATGAGATAGCTCGTGCTCTGACGCCGGCTTCATACCGAGTAGTTTTAACAACAGACGCGCCGAGCCGTTTAAAGCCCAAATGAACGGATATAAAATACGGTAAAAAATTTGAATCGGCTTCGCAAACATAAGCGTAACAGCCTCAGCTTTTTGAATGGCAATCGTTTTTGGCGCAAGCTCACCGATGACAACGTGTAAAAATGTTGCAATGGCAAACGCTGCGGCAATTGTGAAGAAGTGAATGTATTCCTCACCTACACCGATACTTGTAAATAGCGGGTGTAAAATAAACTCAAACGTCGATTCACCGACCATACCGATTCCTAACGCGGTAACGGTAATGCCTAGCTGACACGCTGATAAATATTCGTCTAAATGAGTAGTTACTTGTTTGGCAGCAAGCGAGCCAGCTTTTCCTTCTGCAACGAGCTGATCGATTCGTGATTGGCGTACTTTTACGATGGCAAACTCAGTTGCCACGAAGAACGCGGTTAATGCGATTAAAACTGTAAAAATAGACAAGTTGACTATGGTCACTCAAAGGTCTTACGCAAAAACGTAAGACTTTCACCTCCTGGGTTAATGTAAAAGTAGTGCAAGAGATTTAATGAGCGCTAAACTCTCTTGGGTAATATTTTTTTTAATAGTTTGCGTTGAATGCTGATTATCATCAAGCGTTGCAATTAACTTGGAAACGTCTTGCTCTAAATCAAGCATTTTTAAGCGGATTTCCTGTACGTCCAGTGCTTCGGCATTGCGTTCAATTAACTCTTTACGAATCTCCTCTAAGCTTAAGCCTTCCATTTTCCGTCTCTCGATGTAGTGTAAATCTTCAATAGCGTCTACATGGTAATAACGATAGTTGGATGAAGAGCGCTCAGCTTTTAATAAGCCTAGTGTTGTATAGTAATCAATTGTACGTTTCGTAATACCGGTTTTGGCTGCGAGTTCACCAATTTTTAATTTCTCTGTCCCAATGTAGTCACCTCCAATTTTGCTTCATCTTATAGTCATTGAAAGTATACAGTATTTTTCGGTATGTTTTCAAACTTTCGCTATGCGATGCGCGTTATGTATAAAAAGAAGGCGAGCTGCGATGCAAAAGTACAAAGCCTTTTACATGCCCTCGCCAATCAAATACGTAATTAATATTGTAATGTTGCCGCTACTTCAGCAATTACAAGCTTGCTGCCGATGATTGGGCTTTCTTCTTTGCTTGCGTGTGGATGACTTTGACCTTCCTTTGCGTCATCGCGCTTATGTGCTGCTTTAAATTCATCTGAGTTGCGCCAAACTTGAAAATCTTCTAATGATTCCCAAAACATGTTGACGCTCATTTCATCAGACTGCTCATTTTCTGCGACTAACACTTCAACTTTTACGAAGCCTTTAAATTTGTCTAAGCCAGTTGGACGCGCAAAGTTTGGTGCCATTTTTTTGCCGAAGCCTTTTTTCACTTCGATGCGGTTCGTTACGACGATCATGAATAGTATGCCCCTTTTCATTGGAATATGTATTGCTAGTTTTACTATAAATTTAATGACGTAGTTTCGTCAACTAAATGCGACAGTTGTGTCAAAAAATGCGCCGAGGAATGAAAAGTTTATTGACAATGAGAATCATTATCGATAGTATTGAAATTATATTAGTAAATATTAAACGATGAAAACAGGTCTGTTGATTAGCCACTTTTATACAGCTGAATCGCTTGTTTTGAACAGCAAAATGGGAATTATCGCTGTTTTGTAGTGGCAGGAAGCGTGCGGCGAGACTCCTTGGGGAAAAGCTCGTGCCGAAACACCCCGTAAAGCGCGACGTAGGAGCGGTGCGGAGGCTTGAGGAAGGCGGTGAACGCTACTACACGAGTCACCGCTTTCATGACCAACATCGTGTTCGCCGCCGAGCCGCAATACGTGCCCTGCCAATTTAATGGCTAATCAACACGCGTGCGATGAAAATACTTTTATAAGATGAAAAGGTGTACAAAATGAATAAGATGGAACGTTCTGCAGTGAAGGGAAAAGTAAAGCATCCGTTACAAAAAAAGCGTCGCCGTGTGCTCATTGCGCTGCCAATTTTAATGGTTGTTATGGGGCTTTTAAGTTTAATGATTGGGCAAGTTTCTTTTTCGTTTAGTGAAATTATAAACGGTGTTACAGGAAGTGATGATTCGCTTGAGCATCGCATCGTCTGGGAGCTGCGATTCCCGCGTGTCATTATCGGCATAATTGTCGGTATGTGCTTAGGTGTTGCAGGGGCAATATTACAAGGTGTGATGAAAAACCCGTTAGCAGATCCAGGCATTATCGGTGTTACATCTGGAGCAGGTGTTATGGCGATTACAGTAATGGTCGTATTTCCAGCGATGTTATCGTTATTACCGATCGCTGCATTTTTAGGCGCGTTTATTACGGCGATTGTCGTCTACACATTGTCATGGAAAAAGGGCGGTGCGTCCCCGATGCGTATCGTGCTCGTCGGTGTTGCAATTAACGCGTTAATGGGTGCGGTAACAAATGCGCTCATGATTATTTATTCAGATCGCGTGCAGTCGGTGCTACCTTGGCTGTCTGGTGGCATTGCAGGTGTTGGTTGGGCGCAGGTAGAAATGATTGTGCTATATGCGATTGTCGCACTCATACTGTCGCTATTTGCGATTAAGCATATTCGCGTGTTATCGCTCGGTGATGAAATGGCCAAGCTGCTCGGTCACCGCGTTGAGCGCAGTCGCTTTTATTTAATTTTATTAAGTGCGCTACTAGCGGGCATTGCGGTAAGTGTTGCTGGATTAGTCGGATTTGTCGGGCTAGTTGTGCCTCACATTTTACGCTTAATGATCGGTGGCGATTATCGCTATTTATTGCCAGCATCTGCGTTCGGTGGTGGGCTGCTCGTTGTGTTTGCCGATACGCTTGCACGCAGCTTATTTAATCCAATCGAGCTACCGGTTGGCATTTTACTCGCATTTATTGGCGGTCCATATTTCTTATACTTAATTTATAGAAAGAGTGGTTCATTTGCTACAAACTAGTCAATTATCATTTGAACGAAGCGCGGCGTTTCGGTTACATAACATCGACATTAATATTCAGCCTGGGGAAATTGTCAGCTTAATCGGTCCAAACGGCTCAGGGAAATCGACGCTGCTGCGTGTCATCGCGCGTCTCATTTCGCCAGACGAAGGGACAGTGTTGCTAGATGGAGAAGAAATCGTCAACATGAAGACGGAGGACGTTGCGAAAAAGCTCGCGATGCTGCCGCAAATGAATGACCATCAGCTAGATTTAACGGTACGTGAATTAGTGGAGTTTGGGCGTTATCCACATAAAAAGCGCTCTAGTCGTCTTTCGGCAGAGGATGAGGATATTATTGATTGGGCGCTAGAGGTGACGGGCTTGACGGACATGTCAGGGCGCGTGCTGCCGGCAATGTCTGGTGGGGAGCGTCAGCGTGCATGGATTGCAATGGCGATTGCGCAACGCCCTAAAGTATTATTGTTAGACGAGCCGACGACGTATTTAGATATTTCGCATCAGCTTGAAGTGATGGAGCTTGTGCACGAGCTAAACGAGAAGTTCGGTATGACTGTCGTAATGGTGCTGCACGACATTAATCAGGCAGCGCAATACAGCGATCGCCTCATCGTGCTAAAGCGCGGTGAAGTACATTACGACGGTATTCCACAATGCGTTATGTGCAAGGAAATGTTTGAGTCCATTTTTGAAATTGATGCTGACATTTATCGACAAAACGGCAAGTTCTTTTTTACACCGAACCGCCTGAAAAAATAATGAGTACACGGCCATTTGATGTTGCGACGTCAAATGGTCGTTTTTGTGCTACGATAGTGCGAGAAAAAAGGAGCATTCCTGTTAGAAAACTTTTCGGGGACTTGAAAATA
>NZ_MATO01000077.1 GCF_001700325.1 Caryophanon latum | reverse complement strand
TAGTATTAAAGTTGCTTGAAACGAGAGGCGGACTCCAGCGGGAAAAGCGCGTGCCTGAAGACCCCGCTGTCGTGAGGCACGAACGACGAGGAGGCTTGAGGAAGGTGATAAACATCGTGTTCGCCTCCGCGCCCGCGGAAAGCCTGCCTCGACGTGAAAAGCAACCCCAAGTTATGGGGAAGAGCCCTATTTTTTCATGAATTCAATCTTCATCGCATACGTCCTGCTGCATTTTTTCATTTAACATCATTAAGCGGTAAACAGATGACAAATGCACAGAGCAACGAATTACAAGTCAATGCACACTTCGTACCATTTCATTTCTCCATCGTGCATCTTCATGCTATAATGGAACGAATTACAATCGTTGGAGGAATTTTCACATGAAATTAATCGTATTTGGTGCAACAGGTGGCGTCGGTCAACATTTCGTACGCCTAGCAGTAGAAGCAGGTCACGACGTAACGGCATTCGCTCGCACACCTGAAAAATTACAAACGCAAGGTGTTAACATCATTCAAGGAAACGCATTTGATGCAAAGGCAGTAGCAGATGCGATCGTTGGGCACGATGCAGTCATTTCATGTGTCGGCTCAAGCACAGGCATGAAACGTTCACACGAGCTAGAGCAAATGGGGCACGCAATCGCAGACGGCATGGAAAAAGCGGGCGTGAAGCGTTTAGTATATTGCGCATCAGCTGGCGTTGAAAAAGAAATTCCAGGCATCATGGGCAAAATGATGATGGCAATGCTTGCTAACCCATTAGCCGATCACCGTAACGCACTGAACTACTACAAAACGAAAGATATCGTGTACACAATCGCGCGTCCAATGGGCTTAAAAGATACGCCATTTAACCCGAACTACATGGAAGCGTTCGAGGGCGTTCCAAAAGGCTCAAACTCGATTCCACGTGAAAGCGTAGCGCACTTTATGTTAAAGGCGTTAACGGATTCGAAGTACGAAAACGCATCAGTTGGATTAGCTGGATAAATAGCAAAAGGGTAGAGAAAACTTCACGTTTCCTTTACCCTTTTATCATTTCGGCACATCTACAGCGTAAAAGTATTTATATGTGTCGTCATTAATGTACCAATGAATTTTGCCGTCGTGATATAGCGGCTGCATATACGATAAATACATATTTTCCTTCGTATAAATGTCCGTTAACTTTTCACCTTGCGCGTTAATCGTTACATATTTAATACGCTTCGGCTCATAATAATTGTAGCGCGAGTTTTGTAGCTTTTCAGATTCCTGCCACATAACGACGTATTTATTTTGTTCGATCGGCACGAACATTGGCAGCGATGCACGTACGCTTTCATTTTTCGTATAAGAAGCAATCGTTTTCGTTGTCACGCGCTGTAAATCTTTTGAAATCGATGCAAATTGAATGTCGCGCATATGAATATTAACCCCTTGAATATCCGATGAGCTATAAGATGTTGCTTTACTATGATCGATTTCATTGTACAGTAACACGTATGCATCGTTCGTTTGCGTAAAGCCACCTAACCCAATCGACACACCCGTTTGATTCGCACCTGTACTGCCTGGAATGTCGATAATTTCCTTTTCAACGTACGTATGACCGTCACCTTTATGAATAACGAGTGCGCGCGGATACGCATCACCATGATCTAGCAGCACGTGCTGTTGCCCATCAAACAATACGTATTGGTCAAACGAATGGCTCACGTGATTTTTTTGGAATTCTGACAGCCCATTCGTCACATGCATGTCGTCTGTATCGATAACGATTGTTAGCTGCGATTGGTGTCCGTCATAGCGCAATCGTGAAGCATGCAGTACGAGCTGTCCATTTTGTTCAGACATGCTCGACTTAGCAGCACGAAATGGCATCGCTGTACTAATTACATCACCATGCAATGACACCGCATCGATGCGATTGAAATGTCGATCATATTTCACAACGCGAATGACTTCTTTATTTTGTCTGTCTTCGTTTGACTGTCCATATGCGATGTAGTTATATTGTTCCCCTTCATACAACGTACCGAATATCGGCAGCTCATGTGGCAACGTTTTGACGTTTTGCAAATTATACTGCGCATCGTATGTTTGCACATTGACCGTTTCAACTCCATCATTGTTCTTTGTCTCTACTATTGTATATGTATCATTTTCCCCAACTGTCATAAAGCTTTTTACCGGCAATGCCCATCTTGATTGTACGCTCGATAACATATTCGGGTCACCGTACGCATTGTCGCGCACGTTGTAATGGCGTGTACTTTTCATCGTACGGTATAAAAATTCAGCATAATGCGCGCGCGTTAACGATACATTTGGTCGGAATGTGCCATCTTCGTAACCTGTCGTAATACCGTATGCGACGAGCGTTTCTACATAGCGCGTCAGCTCAGGTGTCGTTACGTCCTTAAACGAACTTTTCGTCGTCGCTACCGGCAAGTTAAACGATTCAACTAAAATTTTCGCCATCTCGCCACGCGTTAACGGCTTGTTCGGTGAAATGTTATTGTTTGCATCGACGTCTAACACACCGCTTGTATATAACTTTGCTAGCTCGTCAGCCCCTTCAATTTCCTCTTTCACTTCCCAAATGAACCAACCTTCCTTATAATACGCAAGTTGAAAGACGTCTTGTATCTCGATTGGCTCACGTACATCTCGTAGCGTTACATATTTTTTTTCTGCAAGTCGGCTCGTTAACAACGCCACATGTTTACGCGTTAGTACATTTTGCGGTTTAAACGTACGATCTTCATAACCATTAATAGCCCCTATATCTCGCAGCGTATGAATGCTTTTAAAGTTGCTCGACGTTTTCGGTACGTCTGAAAATACATTCGTCGTTTCCTTTTCAATGAGCGGTAGCATTTGTACTGCGTGATGACGCTCATCATTTCCTTCTGCGTTCACTTGATCAAACGGCCATAATAAATATAAGCTACAGCCAATAATCGCTAACGTTTTCTTCATCTGTACATATCCCCCATTTATCGCTTTATTTAGCGTTTCACTATTACTTAAAATTGCTTTATACAGGCGTGGAAGCAACGGTGTAATTTCCTTGAGCTCCATTTTACGATTGTTTTAAATGCCTCGTTATGCTCGTAGAAGTCCGCCTATTTTCAAGCAACGTTTATCATCTTACAAAAATAAACGATAAATATAAAAATAAGGCTCTTCACCATAATTTGGGGTTACTTTTCACGTCGACGTAGGCTTTCCGCGGGCGCGGCTCTTGTTTCAAACAACTTTTATGCGTCAACCCGAGCTTACGGTGATGAACCATATAATTACAATTAAGTATAAAGAATCTAAACGAATTTTACTACAAATAATTGAGAATTTTTCTCAATTATTTTCGTAGTATAACGTTAACCGTTGTGATTGCACGATGTTTCACTTACATTAAACATACTATGAATAAAAGGTGGGGGGAGCTTGAGTATTTTCATTTTAGAAGATGATGTCATGCAGGCACAGCGCATGCGCACAATTGTTAAGGAGCTATGTGCTGCACAGCAAATTCCGTACAACTTTATTGAGGTGACGAGCAAGCCCGACGACATTTTGGCAAACATCGCCCGTTGTACATACATACCAATTTACTTTTTAGATATTGAAATTAAACAGGACGAACGAAAAGGGCTCGACGTCGCACGCCTCATTCGCAACGTCGATTCGCTGTTAATCCGCAAAAAATGACGGCCATTGATACGAAGCAGCAGCAAATTATGTTACGAAGCGGTAAATGCATACCTGTCTCTAGGCGACTCATGAAACAAATGAAAGCTTTCTTTAAGGAGACTCGCGGATGAACATTTATGATTTAGCGTCAACTATGTTAATCGGCATCGTCCACGTTTACGCCTTTCAGCTATTTTTAGGCAATTCAAACGTTTCGAAGCGCTTCGTTTTTACGATCGGTACGCTATTTAGCACTGTCGTCATGACCGTCCTGACGACAACGCATTTCGTCGAATTCAACTTACTCGCCATTTTCACCTTTTTAGTGCTGCTTGGGCTCATCGAAAAGCAACCGATTGTGCGCGTTATGTATTTCGCATTGCTGAGCATCGTGCTCATGACCGTCGTAAAAAACGGCTTATTCCAAATCGTTCATTATGCATACATCGAAAGCCCGTTTAGTTACTACATATCGACACCGAGCTTGTTATTACTATGCACGCTGCTTTTCATCGTCATTATGCTTTTCATCCTGAGACATTCGCTCGCCGTCGCAGGTCGCTACTTAACCGAAAGTCGCCTATACGTGCCGACGTATATGATGCTCATTATGTGTAACGTGCTACTAGCGATCGTCAATTACCCAACGATCCAGCTACTTGCCAAACTAAACGCGCAATACGGCGAACAACTATATACGTTCGTATTGCTCATTGCGCTACTATGTATTCATGCAGCCATTAACTTTACGACCGCGTACGTCGCAACGTTTTACTCAGCCGTTGCAGCAGAGCTCATATTATTGCTGCTCGTCACATCGCTTACAATTTACACGATTTACATTTGGAGGAATCACAATGAAAAAATGGAACATGTTATTAAGTAGCTTATTGCTCGTATTACTGCTCGCCGCTTGTAGCAGCAACGTAGAAGATGACGTCGCAGCACCATATATCGAGCGCGCAAATGAAGTCGTACAGCAGTTAAACGAAGGGGCATACGACGACATTTATGCACAGTTTAACGACACGATGAAAGAACAGCTCACAGCCGAGCAGCTTGCACAAATTGAGCCGATTTTACAACAGTCAGGGGAATTTGAGGGTATCGACAAACAATCGGTCGAGGAAAAGGACGGCATTCACCTTGTCGTACTGATCGGCAGCCACCGCAACGAAAATCGCATTTACACAATTAGCTACGATGCAAACGACAGCATTACAGGGCTATTTGTGCAATAAACACAAAAAGGGATATGCCATTCGGAGGCCACTGAAAAAGTCGATTCACCCTACATTTTCTAGTATAAATCAACTTTTATTCCATACAAAAACGCGAAATTCAAAGTTAAGTACAACGAATTTTCGCGTTTTTTTAGTTTTTCAGCAGCCTCGCCATTCGCGCATCCCCTTTTACTATGTACGTTTTTGTACGATGCCACTTAAAATAAGCACAATGCCAATGACCGCAATAATTGGCGTACCAAACATTAAGAACGACGCAATAATGAGCCCTTCTTGAACGATATTTGCCGCAACGTAGCCACTGATCATCATAAACGACCACGAAAACAGCACTAACGTCACAACACCCCAAATAATAATTGCCGTACTGCGCACATACTTTTTATTCCCAATCAATCCAACAATAACGCCGACAATCGCTGCCATTACACTAGCAGTCATAACACCCACTTCGCCACACCCATTCCTTTTTCTCAAAAGTATAGCATAAAAAAATGGTGTGGCACGTACGCGACGTCCACACCATCTTATTATTTTAAACCTTTATCTGAAAAATCAAACGTCGCATCGGTAATCGGTGCAACTTTCGCTACAGCGTATGTCGCGCCCTTTTGTGAGAAGAAATCGTACGTTGAACCTGTATTCGCAATACCGTTCATTACGATTGGATTTACTTCCTCTTCAGGGAACATCGGCTCAAGCCCAATGTTCATAAGCGCTTTGTTCGCATTGTAGCGCACGTATACTTTCACATCGTCCGCAACGTTCGTACCTGCGTAAACGTCTTCTGTATACTTCATTTCATTTTGGTATAAGTCTAACAGCAGCTCATAGCCCCAAACTGTTAGCTCCTCTTGCTTTTGCTGTGGCAACTTCGCAAATAATTGTTGTGCGAAGAAGCCGATCGCTACACCGTGAATTGATTCATCGCGTAAAATAAGCGAAATGACTTCAGCACTGTTACGTAACGTACCTTGCCCACCTAAATAAAGCGGATAGAAGAACCCTGAGTAAAATAAGAAGCTTTCTAACATTACCGACGCAAACATCGCTTTCCAAAGTGATGCATCATCACCTGCTTCAATGCTTTCGTAAATGTCTGTAATCTTTTTCGCTTTATATTGAAGAAACTCATTTTCTTGCACCCATTTAAACACTTCATCAATCTCATCATTTTTACAAAGCGTCGTAAAAATATATGAATATGACTTTGCATGAATTGCCTCGAATGAACCGAACACTGTTAACACTGCTTTTTCTTGTAAATCGGTTACGTGACGAGAAATTTCATTCATGCCGACGTTCGTTTGTAGCGTATCAAGCAGCGTTAAACCACCGAACACCTTTTTGTACGTATCTTGATGCTCGAAGCTTTGCCACTGCTTAATGTCTTTACTTACTGCGACCTCTTCTGGAAACCAAATTTGCTTCCATTGTTGATCCCAAAACACTTGGGCAAGCTCACTCGTTGGGCGATTCCAGTTAATCGCTTCAAATGCTACACTTGACATGCTACACACTCCTCTATTGCAATTAATCGTTGACGTACATAATAAACAGACTTAATGCCTTTCATCCACGCATAAATATAAACGCGTGCAAGCTGCTCTGTCGTCCATTGGTCTGTTACGTAAAGTGTCATCGAAATCCCTTGGTCCACGTGCTTTTGCGCTGCTGCATACATATCGATTAACTTATACGCATCAATCGTATACGCCTCCTCATACATATGCGCGTTTTCCGCAGTTAAAAATGGCATTGGGTAAATTGTGCGACTATCTGCATAGTCACGTACTTCTACTTGCTCCGTAATTGGCGCAATTGATGCTGTACATGAGCGAATGTATGAAATACTGCCAGTCGGTGCAACCGCTAGACGATACGCATGGAATAAACCGTGCTGCTGTACGTCTGATTTTAGCTGCTGCCACATGTCCGCTGTAATAACTGGAATGCTGCCAATTGCTTGCTTCACCGCATCATTTAACTGTGGCATTTCCTTATTAATATACTGCTCGAAATACTCTCCGCTTGCGTACGTTGATTTTTCAAACTGATCAAACGTTTCACCGCGCTCTTTTGCGATGCGCATTGACGATTTTAATGAGTAATAGTTCATCGCTTCCATAAATACATCTGTAAAGGCGATTGCATCTTCTGAGCCGTAGCGAATGCCGTTTGCAACTAAATGACCGTGTAAGTTCATCGCGCCCAGTCCAACTGCATGCATTGCATGATTCCCTTTTACGATCGACGGTACGTTTTTAATTGTTGTCATCGTGCTTACGGCTGTTAATAAACGCATTGACGTATCGACAAGCTGCTCAAAATGGGCATGCTTCGTCGCGGCATGGATATCAATCGAGCCTAAATTACACGATACATCGACACCGTATTCATTTTCTTCTGTTTCATCTGTAATAACAGACGTTTCCATGTACTGTAAAATTTCTGTACATAAATTACTCATCTTCACGCGTCCGATACCTTTTAACGCATGTGCATCGTTTACGTTATCGTCAAAAATTTCAAACGGATAGCCCGATTCAAACTGCGCCTTTTTAATATCTGTATAAAGTTTACGTGCATTAATGTATTTTAATTTACGAATGTTATCGTTATTTAACAGCTCATCATACATATCCGTAATTGACAGCTCACTCATACGTTTACCATATTCACGGTAAATATCGTACGGGCTAAATAATGCAATGTCCTCGTCGCGCTTCATTAATTCAAAAAACACACTCGGAATAACGACACCTGTAGATAATGTAGCAAGACGAATTTTTTCATCAGCATTTGGCTTTTTGCTTGAAATGAAGTTTTCAATATCGCGGTGGAAGATGTTTAAATATACAACGCCTGAGCCATTACGTTGGCCAAGCTGATTGGAGTAGCTAAATGAATTTTCAAGTAGCTTTGCAACAGGCATAACACCACTTGCACGGTTATCAATATGCTTAATCGGATCGCCAAGTGGTCGTAAGTCTGTTAAGTTCACCCCAACGCCGCCACCTAAACGAGATAGCTCTAGACAATAACCAATATTTTTAGCGATTGAATTCATCGTGTCATCCATCGATAGCTTAAAGCAGCTCACAAGTTCGCCACGTGCTTGCTTACCACTATTTAATGTAGTAGGTGTTGCTGGCTGATATGCCGTAAATAACGCATCAATTGCCGCCTTAGCGAGCTGCTCGTCTCCTTGGGCTAAATAAAGTGCTAGGACGATGTAACGATCCTCGTACATTTCTAAAATTTCTGCATCGTCGCGACTTTTCATCGCGTAGCTGTCGAAAAACTTCGACGCGCTCATAAACGTTTCGAACTGGAAGTTGTATCCTTTTGCTTGCTCATATAAAGAAGCGATAAATTCAGGCGTGTACTGCATTAAAAAATCACGCTCATAATAACCTTCTTCTACGAGGGCATTCAGGCGCTCTACTGGTGTCGTATATGTACGGTAGCGTGGCGCAATTTCATGCTGTAAATATTGTTGTAGCGCCTCTTCATCTACATGTCGTGCAATGTCACCAGTCGCACGATATCGCTGTAATACATCATTATTTAATTTTACATACGGTTTCATTGAATATAGCCTACTTTCATTAAATCATTATACAACTGCTTCATGTGTTCGTAATCTGCCTTCGTTCCACGCACATCAATTTTTTTCAGTAGCGGCACATGATACGTCGCAGCAAGCACATCTCCAGCACGAGCAAAAAAGTCATGCCCGAAATTTTGATTGCCACTTGCAAAAATTCCAACACAATGCGCACTATTGTCTCGCATAAACGCCTCTACACTCGCTGGCACTGCCCCAAGCGCGTCCGTATACGTAAACAAAATAAACGGTTCCGTTATACGTAGCTGCGGGGCAATTTCAACGATCGGTACGTTCAACTGAGACGCAACGTAGCGCACATTACCCGTTCGACTAGCAAACGCAATCATTGCTGCTCTACAAATCCTAAAATTGAAGCTGTCGTTACAAGTAGCTCATCTGCTGTTTGTAATACTGGAACTGCTAGCACACCTTGCTGCTGTAAAAATGTGCGTGCATTTTCCTCGTGATCAATGTTTACCACTTCAACATCAATTCCTTTTGCCACTAGCTCTGATTTCACCCATAAACATTTTGGACAAACCGTTTTTGTATATAATTTCAATTTCATTCCCTCATTCCTTAAAAATAATAAAAAAAGCATGAGGTAGCAGAAATGGAAACATACAACGTTTCCACTCCTCATACCTCAGAGAAATGTCGACACATTTTTATGGTAAATTTCATCGTTTGTTGCACCATTTACCTACTTTAGTGTACATATTGCATACAGTCCACCATTAGCATATACAGTTGCAACAACCGTGCAAATCGTCCATTTTCAACTACATGTAGTAGTACCATAAAAATCCGAACACAATATATCGTTTCGTTTGAGTATAAACACGTTTCAATGTTTTGTAAATAGGTAACTTTCTCCCTTGAGTATATACATATATGGATATACAAAAATATGAGTATATTCAAATATTTTTAAACAAATTGAAGACGTTTTCGAAGCGTATGACACGACCGATTTCACTCCTAATAAATATCAATAGGAGGTTGATTTCAAAGGCTTTCGCGCATCAATTTTAAGAACTAACAATTCATATTTCTTATCAAATCACAATGTTCCGTATTCGAAACTGACTGATCGTTTCACTTAATAAATTTTTTCACCCGAAAATATTGAGAATTTTCAGCAAATAAATACATACTGCTACAAACTGATTAGGACGTGTGTAAAAACGTCAGAATTCCGTATACATAATAGCGAGGAACGAAATCGCGTTTCTTTATCCCCACATCGAGGCAGGCTTTCCGCGGGCGCGGAGGCAAACACGATGTTTGTCATGAAGGGGATGGCTCGTGTAGTGGCGTTTATCACCTTCCTCAAGCCTCCTCAACACTCGTTCCTCGTGTTTGCGGGATCTTTCGACGCGATCTTTTCCCGCAGGAGTCCGCCTCTTGTTTCGAGCGACCTGTCTGCGTCAATCCGAATTTATCGTGACGAACAAGTTCTAGGCGGTTATAAAATCGTTTTTAGACAGAACCTAGTTAAATTTTAAAACTTCGAATTTGCTCATCTAACTGCTCAGACACCATTGTAAGCTCTATCATCACATTACTCAAATCTTCGAGCGAAATATTTTGCTCTTTCGTTAATTTTTTTGTCACACTCGTTGCCTCAACCATGCCATCCATCGCCTCGCTCGTTGAATGCGTTGCGTGTAGCACTTGATCTGAACTTGCTGCGAGCTGTTCGATTACAGCTGAATCGTTTTGAATACTTTCATTCACATTGCTCACGACTGCAAGCACTTCTTGAAGCTTCGCACCGATTTGCTGTACTGCATGTGATCCTTCGCGCACAGACGTCTTTGTAACGTCCATTTCCTCTAGTACACGCATGTTCATATGATTAAACATTGCAAGCTGGCTACGAATGTCGCCTGCGGACTTACCAGACATCTCTGCAAGCTTGCGAACTTCATCCGCTACGACTGCGAACCCTTTTCCTGATTCACCTGCACGAGCCGCCTCAATCGCCGCATTTAACGCTAGCAAGTTCGTCTGATCAGCAATGTCCGTAATAATTTTGACCATTTGCTCAATTTGTTCAAATTTTTTGCCCATTTCCATCACTTGCTCAGCAGTCGTTACAACTGCATCTTCTACACTCTCAATTTTTTCAACGACGTGTTGCGCTTCTTCTACACTCATCGTCACTTGCGTTGCCATAGCGTTTGAAGCATCGGCTAGACCACTTGAAGAAGATGCCATTTGCTGAATGCCCGTAATCATTTCCTCCAGTACAATCGCTGACTTCTGTGACGATGCACTGTTATAATCAGCTGCATCGGATAATTGCGATACTGTATTTGATACTGTGTCATTCGATGCTCTCACACTTTCTAAAGTTGTTGTAGCATCTTTTGATGTATTCGCGCCTTGTTCAGCAATCGTTTGCACCTTTGCAAAAATGGCTCCAAGCTGATTGATCGACGTGTAAAATGATTTTGCAAACGAGCTAATTTCATCTTGTTTATCCATTTCAATTATTTCTAATGTTGCACGAGCTTGCTGTAAATTTCCTTTAGCAAAATGTTCCGCTGCTTCCTTTGCTGTATCTAACGGCTTTAATAGTTTGCGCAATAAGAAATACAAAATAAAGAAAAGTGTTATACATGTTAGCACAACTAAAATCGATAAAATAATTAAGTTAAACGATGATGATTCTTTTTGAACCGCTGCAACGAAATCAGCATTAATATCTACACCAATGATGCCCATCGTTTCACCATCACTATTTGTAAACGGCACATAGCCTGATAAAAATTGACCGAATTCTGTATCAAGCACATTTGTCGCTGCTGATCCTTCCTGTGCAATTTGATCGACAATGTCTAAATCGTTAATATACGTATCCCCATTAATTGGCACGGCCGTTTCTTCACTACGTTCAGCACCTTCGACTAAAAACGTCACTTTGCCATCATCGTTAACTTGTAACGTATACAAATACATAGCACCAATTTCTTCACGAATTTCATTTAACTCTTCTCGTAACGTCCAATATAAATCATTTTCAACTGGATTATTATACAGTTGCTCGTATAATTCTTTGTCTAGCTTATTTTCAACTATTTGGGCTAAATTAATTGCCGTTTCACCAACTGCTTTCTCAACTGAATTGTTCGTCGAATATTGGTTAAACATTACCATTTCTATTGAATAAATAAATAATAGTGCTACGACAATAAAAGAGACTTTTTTCCTAATGCTCATGTTCTTCATATGCTTCCTCCTATTCACGAGTTCTCACTCAATTGTTCCCGTGAACACTATACATAAACATAGAAAATTATTTTTCATGAAAAATTTACTGTAACGTTCTACACGACGCAAGCCGAACATACTAGTAAAAACTGAACAATACTAAGCAATATTAAAAAAATACTACAACTAACATCTAGCATAATTATATGTGATAAATATACGTATTCAATTGTGTTAACACCAAACAACAGTCCTATGCCGACAATTAATCCAATAGACGACCAAAATAAAAAATATATCGTAATAATTCCCGAAACTAATACTTGTACCCCACTAAAATCATATTTCGAAAAAGTAATTCCACTACCGATTCACATATGAGAGCGACGCAACTAACAACGATTAACTCCTTAACATATCACATACCTGAGCTTACTATTCCCTTCTAATTTTTTATTAAAACAAACAATTTCCAACAATGACCATAAATCGTATGTTATTATTTTAATATTCTAACAGTAAGGAGTTTTCATAATGACATACATTATTACACCGCTACACCATAACGTAATGAATGAAGCAGCATTGTATATTGATACATTAACAAAGCCTAAAGGAAGTTTAGGTCGCTTAGAGGAACTTGCAATTCAACTAGCTGGTATTACAGGAACATTAAAGCCTGACTTATCACCGGCAACACTCGTATTTGCTGCAGATCATGGTATTACAGAAGAAAATGTATCAACTGCTACGAAAGAAGTTACAGCACAAATGGTCATCAACATGTTAAACGGTGGTGCTGCAATTAGCGTGTTCAGTAAATGTATTGCCGCACCAATTACTGTTATTGATGTCGGCGTAGACGCTTTACTTAATGATCCCCGTCTCGTTTCTAAAAAGGTTCGTCCACATGGCACAGCAAATTTTACGAAAGAACGCGCAATGACACTTGAAGAAGCAAAACAAGCTGTTGAAATCGGCATCACCTCGGCAAAAGACGCAATTACAAAAGGCGCTCGTTGCTTAATTATCGGTGAAGTCGGCATTAGCAACACAACACCAAGTAGCGCCATTCTTGCTTCAATCCTTAATATCGATCCAGCAACCGTTGTTGGACGTGGTACAGGCATTACTAACACACAGCTAAAAAGAAAAATTAACGTATGCAAAGAAGGACTTGCCCTACATAAACCAAATAACGAAAACGGCTTTGATTTACTATGTGCAGTTGGTGGCCTAGAAATCGCTGCCATGGCAGGTGCAATAATTGGTGGCGCACAAAGCAATATACCAGTTCTTCTTGATGGTTTCATTTGCACAGTTGCTGCTTGCATAGCTGAACTACTTGCTCCAAATGTAAACGACTATACAATTTTATCTCATCAATCAGTTGAAATCGGACATAAAATTGCAGCTGACCATTTACGCAAACAACCTTTAGTAGAACTACAACTTTGCCTAGGTGAAGGCACTGGTTCTGCTATTGCTTACCCAATTTTAAAAGCAGCACACGCTATGCTTACAACGATGGCTACATTTTCAACAGCAGCTATAAACTACGAATAATACTTACTTAAGCAGCAAATATCCTTATATTTTCTGCTTTTTTATATATATACATACATAAATATACATATACATATATATTTATATGCGATAAACTCTAACCTTTACTGCCCCAAAGTGGTCCATTATTGCCACGCTAAGTACACCTAGTTCCCGCAAATAAAAAATAATGAACCACTCCAATAAAAATATATACATATACTTTTATTTCCCCAAATTTATATTTACTATAACCAGCTTAAATTACTTTCTCTAGCACCTATTAGGACATGTCTAAAAACTCTATAATTCTGAACATCTGAATAAAATACAAAGTCCAATGTCATCTCATATAACAAAATAAAGTACCAAACGTGTTGATTAGCCATTCAATTGGCAATTCGCGTATTGCGGGGTCTTGAGTCACGAGCTCTTCCCCAAGGAGTCTCGCCGCACGCTCCATGCCACTATCATGCTGTATTCATTTAAGTTCTGCTGCTGAAAACAACCAATGCAGCTGTATAAAAGTGGCTAATCAACAGACCTAATAAAGTACATATACATAACTAATCTAATATAATAATATATTTTCATATATGCATATACTAGTATACATATATATCTCTCTAGCGAAGCATTGCCGCACAGCCTAGTATATATAAATATGTTTAGGCATAGTGGAGTGTTTTTAAGACGTGTTAAGTAATGGCTGTGCAGTACGGTTTTGTACTTCGTTTAGTCGTTCAGTAATGAGAGCAGTTGCAAAGTTTGGTGCTGTTTGTAATAGGGCTATTAATTGGATCATATATGCTGTTTTGTTTATAGCGTTTGTGCGTGCGATATATTTCATGAATAATGCGACTGTAGTCCAGCCAGTTTTGGCGCCGCGTCCTTTTCCTTTGATGACCTTAACGATGGCGTTCGTTTTTTTAAGTAATTCATTTAAAGAGCTTTGTGAGATACCAGTTTTGGCGCAAAGTTCTTTTTGAGTTAGCCAAATAAACGGCTCAGAGCTTGTGTGAGCGTTTTGAATGAATTTTATGAGGTCTTGTTCGATTTCATCGTAATGGCTTCTTACGCGCTCTGTACGGTCTTTTTTGAATTTGTACCAAACATTTGGGCATACGGAAATTTTTCCAGTGAAATTTGGAACGTATTCAGCAATTAGTAATTCGACGTATTGCTTTGCTGGTCCGTTGTATTTACCGGAATAAGCGGAGCCGAGTAACGTTTCGACTTCTTTATGGCTTAAAGGGTATGTGTAGGCGCTGTTGAGTTCGTCTAAGAAGTTGTAAGTGCGCTCGTACTCCCAGCCGTCCGCAAAGCATGCTAAAGCAAGCGTAAATAGCGTATTATTTCGCCCTAAAACGCCTTTTTTGCCTTTTATATGAATTGCATGAATGAGCGCAGTAAACCAGTCAGACTGTGTTAGCTTGTGTCCTGCATTAACGGGACGTGCGTAAAACGGCTCATTAGCGTGTTCTTGACGCATTGACCATTGGATGAGCTCGTGTACTGTGTATGTTTGCTCTAGCTGTAAATAGACAATGTTGTGTTTGTTAGGCACACGGAAAAAGCCGAAGTCATTGCAATATAAATCTGCATCGATGCAGTGAAGAGCACGTTTTAAGTTGTTGGAAATGCGCTTTGCAATTTTTAGCGTGCGATAGTTGTTGTTTTTTGACATGAAAAACGGCGCTTGGAGCATGAAATAAAGCTGATAACCGCGCGCAGATTCAACGATGCATGTTGGTGGACCGAATCCCTCGTCGATGCAAGTAAGTAGCATGTGCTGTACGCTATGTGCCTTCGTATCAATATCGATGACGAATGTGTTCACTTGATGCAAGTTTTTTTCCTCAAAGCCGGTAATAAATGTGCGCGATGAATCAGTATATGCAAATTTACGGTATACGTTCGGTGTGAAGTGTGTAATTTTTTCGGCATGTTCAATTAATGTTTCGAGTGTAGAAATAACATAGCCTTTTACACCTTGCTCGGTAAAGTTGTCTTTTTTACGTACGGCGAAAACTGCTCCGCGAAATTGGTTCATTTGTTGGATCGCATTTCGTTTTTCAGCAATGCCGTTATGCAGTAATTGTTGAAACAAATTTGTATATGAATTCATCGAAAAAACACCTCCTCACATTTGATTTCTCTATTATACAAAAACGAAAAATGACAAAAGGGCTCTCTCTAAGAGAAAATGGACCATTTTTTTGAGGCACTTTTTTTCTTAGAGCGACAAGGGATTGCGCGATTTTGAAAAAAAAAGTTGTTATGAACAGTTCCCGAAGAAATGGACCACTTTGGCTAAAATGGACCACTTTGATTTTTGAAGAAAAAAACAGTTTATCCTTTGGGAGAGAAGGGATACAGCGTTTTGAAATTTCATCACTAGTACAGATAGTTTCCGAAAAAAAAGAGGGGTGGTCCATTTTTTAGTACACCTAGTTCCCGAAAAAAACTGCCGAGCGACCGCTCAGAAATGGACCAAAAAAGTTAAAACGTTGATTTAACAACGTTTCTAAGTACACCTAGTTCCCGAAAAAACTGTAAGTACAGGTAGTTCCCGAAAAAATTTTTTTTGGACCACTCTTGACCAGCTTTACTACACATAGTTCCCGAAAAAAATGGTGAAATGAACCACTTTACTACACATAGTTCCCGAAAAAACTGTACTAGTTTACGTTTTTTTACCATAAAAAGGATTTTTGAGTTTTGTGTATTTTCGTTTATTCCGTGTGTAGCTACAGCTAGTTCCCGAAAACGGTTCAGCGGTAGAAATGCTCTAACTACACATAGTTCCCGAAACTGGATCAGCGCATGAAATTCTCTAACTACACGTAGTTCCCGAAAACGGTGCAGCGGTAGAAATCTTCTAACTACACATAGTTCCCGAAAACGGTTCAGCGTGAGAAATGCTCTAACTACACGTAGTTCCCGAAACTGGATAAGCGTGAGAAATGCTCTAACTACACATAGTTCCCGAAACTGGTTCAGCGCACGAAATGCTCTAACTACACGTAGTTCCCGAAAACGGTGCAGCGG
>NZ_MATO01000076.1 GCF_001700325.1 Caryophanon latum | reverse complement strand
GTCACGGTCATCGTCACGATCATCATCGCGGTCATCGTCATCGTCGCGGTCGTCATCATCACCACGTTTGTAAATGACATCTAGCTCATCCCAATCATTCCAGTCATCCCATAAATCGCGTTCTTTGTCAGAGCGCTTGTAGTCGATAACACGCTCAATGAACGCTGCTAAATGTCCGCGCGTTACGGCGTTGTTCGGTAAATATTGTCCTGTATTCGTCGTAATGTTTAATGCGCCAATTGTGCCAGCGTAGCGAACTGTTTCAGCCGCTTTTACATCTTGAAACGGCTTAAGTTGAGGAGCTTGTAGCTTAAATGATTCGACTAAAATTTTCGCCATTTGTGCACGCGTTAACGTTTTAGATGGATTGAAGCGATCTGTATTTTTGAACACACCCATTTCGGTTAACTTTGCGATTGCAGCGTAATGACTATTTTTTTCAGGAACGTCTTTAAATTTTGGCTTGCTGTAGGTTGATAAATCGAGCTGTAATGATTTTGCGATTAATGAAGCGGCTTGAGCACGTGTAATTGGCTCATTTGCGCGATATGTTCCGTCCTCAAAGCCTTTAATGATTCCTTTGTGGGACAATTTGTGAATTTCATTGTAAAATTGATGCTTTCGTTCGATATCCTTGAATGAGACATTTGCCTCAGCTGGTGTCGTTGCCGATGCAAATAATAACGTCGAGAGCGCGGCAATCGCTAATGGTTTTTTCATTATAAATCCTCCTTTTTTTCGGCTCTTCACAATGTATGTCATCCTCGTTCGTTTACGGTGAGGAACCTGTGTATTCGTTATTGTAGAGGAAAAATACTGAAAAACAGTATTGCTGCGTAACTATTTACAAATTCTTTACATCTTATTTACAAATTAACGGAAAATTCTTTCTTTTTAGTACTATAGTACGCCGTGAAAATCCAGTATTTTACTGTACCGTTGAGGAATAAACCTTAATATGGTATGGTTTCTTATAATCACATATAGAAGAAAGGGGCAATTAATGTCGTGAAAAAATGGTACTGGGTGACCGTCTTATTACTTAGCATCACACTTATAAGTTCTCTCACTGCTTCAGCGTCGTCATACAGTACAGCCGGTAGTCATGAGAAGTCGTTGCAGTTTTTAGAGTCAAAAGGAATCGAGAATTTAGGAGGCTTTGGACGATCTGTAACACGAGGAGAATTTGCGATGTACATTGTGCGTGTGTTAGAACTGCCGAGCATGGTATCTGTACGGTCATACGCTGACGTACAAGCAGATCATCCGTATTATAATGAAATTCAAACGGCCACAGCAGCCGGCATCATTCAAGGAGACACCGCAACAGGGAAATTCCACCCATCCCAGCCAATCTCACGTATTCATATGGTACGGATGTTAACGAATGCGCTTGATTTACTCAATATTTCTCCAAAGAAAACGACAAAACCAAACTTTAAAGATACACGAGGCGTCAGTGCCGATTATACAAATCGCATTACGATGACATATAGCTTAGGCATTATTACTGGCAATCCGTCGAAAAACGAATTTATGCCATTCAAGCCAGCGACCGTTGCACAATCCGCGACATTTATTATGCGTTTTTATAACGTTGTCGAACAGGAGAAAAAATGGTATAGCGTCGCAAATATCGTCAGCGGTAGCTACCAAATCGACGACTATTATTCGAGCTTTACGGCAGCGAAAAAAAATACAGAGGCGGGACAAGTCATTTTATATAAAGATGATGTGTACTACATGACAAGCGGCGTAGCGTATTTAAAGCAAGCTGCGGACATGAAGCTACCGAACGCTGATGTTATGACGCTAAGTAAAGGAACCGAATTGCATTACGTCACAAGCTCAAACGATACGGTTACTGTACGTATTGGCGATGTGACGCATCACTATAAGCAAAAGGAAGTTGTGCTAATTCCAGATGGCTTGAACGTACCGCGCTCGTATTACACGATGGACGGTGACAAATTTGTACATTTCATTTACCAGCATATTCAAAAGCAATTTGACGCACCGTACACTATCGGGAAAGCCCCGGCGTTTGCGAAGCGTGGTGAGCGTTATTATAGCGTCGATAGCGTGCATTTCACTACATTAAAAGGGGCAGAAGCGGGCACGTACTATAATTATTATCAATGGCTGCCGATGCGTACGGCAACCGCGTATACAGCTGAACAGTTAGACGCGATGATTCATAGCGCTTTAGTCGAAGCGGAAAAGCGCGGTGGCATTTACCAACACGCACTCGAAAAAAGTAAGCTACTCGGCTTAGGTGATGTGCTAAAGGAAGCGGAGTCAACATATAAAATGAACGCGGCTGTGCTGCTTGCGATTGCGTTATACGAAAGCGATTACGGCATGAGTGCAGTATCACAGCGGAAAAATCATTTAATCGTGTCGCATATGTCCGAATTACAGCAAGCACAGTACGACACACCAGCAGAAGGGCTACTCGAAATGACCGCATATTTATCATCTCAATATGTCACACCGTCTACAGCGAACATGGCATACGGCGGGGTCATTGGCTCAAAGATAGCAGGGTTAAACAAAAAATATACACCCGATCCATTTTGGGGGGCGAAAGTGGCAAGCATTTATGCGAAGCTCGATGAACAATTTGGTTTAGTCGATGCGAAGCAAAACATCCGCATTGCCTTTGTGAAACAGTCGAAAAAACCAGTATCTTTATTTGAAACGACGAATGGACAGGATATCGCCTTCACATACAACCGTTTCGGATTCCCTGTAGCGATTACTACGATTAGTGGCGCGTATACAAAAATCGTGTCAGATGATATACGCCTCGATCACGTGTTCGTTCCAACGACGATGCTGCAGCACGTTACAACATCCTATTAACGAGAAATAGCGCCGGAAATTTTCTGGCGTTTTTTTCTGTATGAAACGCTAAAATATCGCGGTTACACATATATTTAGAAAAGTCAGAAAAGAATATAAAAAAACGATTGACGTGTACTAGTATCTGTATTAATATAGCAACAAGAACACAAACTGTTATAAAACAGATTGGAAGGAGTTTTTCAGATGACGGCGTATACAGCAGGCTATGAGCTTTATAAAAAAATGTGCGAGGCGCACGGCTTAACACCAATCAATTTCCGACTATACATTAACCAGCTTTCAACAGAGCAGCTACTAGCATTTAACACAGAAGCGAAAGGATGATTTTCATGAACGACTATCAATATGCATACGAGCGTTACACAGCAGCTTGCGAGCGCTACGACATCGAGCCAATCAATTTCCACTACTTTTTATTACAAATTTCAGTAGATCAAATGCATGCGTTTTTAGCGCAAGAGGGATGTGAGGAAATCGCTTACACATAAACGAGATGAAACTGTCGCCGTCACATAAAAGCACTCATTCAATTCAATGAATGGTGCTTTTTTATTGCGCTATTGTACCTTCCATTTTGCTTAAAAATCCGTTATGCTAGCAGTAATTAACAATGTGAACGAATACATCCATTTTGTGATGATGTTTGATGGACAGGGGGAAATTTATGACGGAGCAGCATATTTTTGAGCGCGAAACGCATCAAAAGCTGAAAAATTTACAGCATGCACTCGACCAAACGGTAATTTTATTAATTACGAATGAAGAAGGTATTATTACATATGCGAACAAGCAATTTTGTGATGTGTCGCAATATACATTAGATGAATTAAAGGGGCAGCATTTTCGAAAAGTGTGCATCGATTTTCATCATAAAGCTTTCTTCCAGCACATTTTAAGGCAGCTAATTGAAGGGAAGCGCTGGGAAGGTGAGCTATGTAATCGCGCAAAAGATGGCTCCGTTTATTGGGTGAAAACAGTCATCCTACCATTTTTAAACGAGTACGGACAAGTGGACGAATACATTTCAGTTTTTGCAGATATTACATTACAAAAGAAAAGTAATGAATTACCGCCACATGTTGCGAGTCATGACGACTTAACAGGCTTACCGAGTCGCCGCAGTTTGCATCAGCGCATTACGAACGAAATTGAACGTGGGGAGCCATTTGCGGTGTTCGATATCGATATTAATCGCTTCAAAAGCATTAATGATGGGCTTGGACATGCGATTGGTGATCAGTTTTTAATCGAAGTGTCAGAGCGTTTAACGTCAATTGAGCTCAGCACGAACTCTTTTTATCGTCAAGGAGCAGATGAATTTGCGCTCGTACTGCTCGAAATTGAGGCGCTTGACCAAATGGCACTTAAAATTATGGATCAGTTCAAAAAGCCATTTATTATTGAAGGACATAAGTTTTACTCAAGCATTAGCATCGGCATTGCACTGTACCCCCAGCACGGCGAAGATTCAGAATTATTGCTTAACAATGCTGATTTAGCGATGCTGCGAGCAAAAGAGCGTCGAGGGAATAATTATTTCGTATATAGCGGGGAGAGCGAGCCGCAAAAGCTAAAAGACATTACACTTGAAACAAAGCTATATGATGCGCTTCGCCTCGAACAGCTACAGCTATACTATCAGCCAAAAATCGATATACAAACAGGGAAAATGGTTGGCATGGAGGCGTTGCTACGATGGATTGATTCGGAACTTGGCTTCATTCCACCAGACCGCTTCATCCCGTTTGCCGAGGAGACCGGCTTAATTATTCCAATTGGAGAATGGGTGCTTGAGCGCGCATGTTTAGATGTGAAAAGCTGGAATGACTTATTCGACCTCGATTTGCGCGTTGCTGTGAACTTATCGCCTATTCAGCTTGCGTTACCAAACATTATCGAAACGATTGAAAATACGCTGCGTAATACAAACGTCAATCCATCGTTTGTCGAGATTGAAATTACCGAAATGAGCATGGTTGATTTTAACGAATCACTCGTTGACAAGCTCGCGCAAATTCGTGCGATGGGTATTGCGATTTCGATTGACGACTTCGGTACAGGCTATTCGTCGCTAAGCTATTTAAAAAACTTACCCGTCGATGCGCTGAAAGTTGATCGCTCATTCGTTATGGAAATCGGGCTATCAGAAACTGGCTCAAATATGGTCGGGGCCATCATTCGCCTTGCCCATGCGATGAATTTAGAAGTTGTTGCAGAAGGCGTGGAGCGCGAGGAAGAACTCGTCTATTTACGTGCATGTGGCTGTGAGCTTGCACAAGGCTACTATTTTAGTAAGCCGCTTCCTGCGAATGAATTTTTCAAATATGTTATGAATCAATAAAAGCACGATGCCGCGGCATCGTGCTTTTTTCAGTGAAGCGGATAAAACATGTAGAGCGGCTCGCTAAAATGCTCATAACCTATATAATACAGTAAAATTTTCATGCGAATGTACGGGCTAAAACGTGATAGCTCCATTAAAATAGCATCGTCATATACAATGTCTGGCAATACGTTTAACAAACGCTCATCTAAGTTAGCAAGAAGGACAGGCGTTGGCTCATTTGTTAGTAACAGCTTGCGCACATGCTTCGTTAAAAACGTCGCATCGATGCGTGCATACATGTTGTAGCGCAGTGCTTCAAAGTCGACGTAGCGCACATGTGCCTGTAAAAATTCCGCATGTAAATAGACATTGTATGCGCAAATAACCGACCAGTCGAGCTCTTTTTTGTATCGGCTTAGCCAGTGAAGCTCTAAGCATGCCGATAACAGTTTCTTTTGCTCGTCCGTCGCCATTTTCATCAATCCATCCATCTCTTTATTCGTCAGCTTTTTGTAGCCGCGTTTCGTGTAGCGCATTGATGCGAGCGACGGAATGGACGTCACTAAATGCTCGGAGCCGGTCCAACGATTGCGCCCACGCTCAAACGTAAAATGCTCATACGCGGGCTGTCCTTTAACTAGCTCACTCATTTGATGCAGTGGTGAATCATTGCTAAACTGTTCATATAATGCAATTTCAAGCACATTGCTATCTTCCTTATGTGATGTGCGCAGTTCCGCTACTTCCTTTGCAGAATCGGCGTGATCGATGTCGAAATAACGTAAAAAGAAGCGGCTCATTGTACGATGTGCGGCGTAGTTCATGAAAGACAAATGCTCGCGGAAGTAATCGAGGTGCTGAATGATGAAAAATTCGCTCAGCTGCTCATTCATTTGTAATACGTAGCGTGCGTCAATGTACGGCAAATACGCCGCAAATTCCTCTGGGTGTTGCTGAACCGTTTTGGCGCGCCACGGAATGTAGTCGCGTAAAAAGTCTTTTGATACATGTGGATTTTTTTGCTGTAAATCCGCTAAATGCAGCTCATCAAAAATGACGCTCACATGCCCAGGCTCGATGCGCGGGTCGAAATGTTCCGGGAAATCGAGCGCTTGAAAGCCTTTTTCAATGTTGTAGCGACGCAAGCCGATTTGTTCGGCGACCCCTTTAGGATGCCCCATTAACGAATACGAGCCGATTGTGCCGCGCTCCTCTAATAGTAAAAACGACAGCTCACGTCTTTCGTCTTCCGTTAAGCGTGTATGCTGTGGAAACTTCACCGATGCATAATACTCTGCAACGCCCTCATCAAAGTAAAATTTAAACTCACCTTGTTTGTTCACGAGCTTTTTTGGATTCGTATTGCGCTTCCAGTAAAGCAATGCGCCGACGATTGGCGGTGCGTTCGTAAACTCGATCGTAGCAATGGAAAAGATTTTATGCGACAGTGAATCATCGTACACTGTTTTAATAAAGTCGATTTTTTTAATGATTAACATTCGATACATCCCTTCCAACTCAAGTGTTTTTATTATACCTGATTTTCTGCGCGATTGTATGGCAAAGTCTACTCGTCGCGCTTGTTTTATCCCAAAAAATAGGCAATAATAGCAACTATGCGAAAGAAGGAGGGCTTTCTGATGGAACAAACGATATGGCAGCGTGAGCAAGCCCATTTAACGACAATGAGTACACAAATTTGCCACTACATTGCAGAGCTGCAGCAAGCGTTACAAAAACAAAAAGGTGAAATCGTCGAGGAGCGCACGTTTGCTTCGAGCGAATTTAACGACGTATCAGGCGAAAGTGCCATTTCATTTTCGCAAGTGCTGCAATCGATGGCATTGCGAGAGCGTACATATATGAATATGAGCGAGGAGCTATCCAAGGCCGAGCTATTGCATAAAACACCGTATTTCGGGCGCATTACGATCGAAAATGAGGACGGGCAGGAGGAGCATTTATATATCGGGCTCTCGACATTCCGCGACCGTAAAACAGACGACGTGGCCATTTTTGACTGGCGCGCGCCGATCTCCAGTTTATTTTACGAAAACATGACAGGCGAGGCGCAGTATAACATTCCAAACGGCGACAAGCTAACGGTGACAATTTTCGGGCGTCGCCAATATAAAGTGCATTACGACGAGTTGCTACAAGTGCTCGATGCCGACATTTACATTGGCGATGAAGTGCTTCAGCAACTGCTCGCAGACACGGCGAAGGAAAAAATGAAATCGATTGTCGCAACGATTCAAAGCGACCAAAACGCCGTCATTCGCTCGTCAAACAAGCAAAATTTACTCGTGCTCGGACCACCTGGCTCGGGGAAGACGTCTGTCGCGATGCAGCGAATTGCGTATTTATTATATGAGTACCGAAAAACATTAACAGCGCGCAACATTTTACTCATTTCGCCGTCTGACTTGTTTAACGATTACATTTCAAACGTATTACCAGAGCTTGGTGAGGAAAACGTGCAGCACTCAACGTTTTATCGCCTGCTACAAGACGTCGGGCTCCCGTACAAAGCGGAAACGCATTACGACAACATCGAACGACTTCAGCACGCAGACGAAGCGGCACAGCACGACTATTACGTCAAAACGTCACACGCGTTTGCGACGACGCTTCAGCACGCTATCGATGTACTGCACGTAAGCGACATGCCGTTTTACAACATTAAAGTAGACGGGCAGCTGTTTGCATCAAGCAAGGAGCTGACGTATTTGTTTTACGATAAATTTGCCGCGCTCGATTTAGATTTCCGCTTAAAAAAAATACGGACGATTTTACAAAAGCGATTAACGACGCGGCGCACCGAGGAACTAAACCGACGCGTAGACGAGCTAAAATCGGTGAACACGTACGTCGGCACAGACGAGGAGCTGCTTGCACAGGCGCATAAAGAGGTAGCGAAAAAGTACGGCAAGCTTGCACAAATGATTGAGACGCTTCGTTTCGTCAACAGCGCCAAAATTTACGTCTCGGCGTTGCAGCAACTCGATGCACATGTTGCTGAGCGCACCGCTTCGTCGTTAAAGCGTCGTCACCTTCATTATGAGGACATCGCACCGCTTTTATACATCGACGCGACCGTTAAAAAGCTCGCCCAGCAAAACGACATTAAACATATCGTCATTGATGAAATTCAAGATTACTCCTATTTACAATGGCTTGCGATGGCGGCACTGTATCCGAAGGCGCATTTTACGTTGCTCGGCGACCGCAATCAGCTCGTCCATCCGCTAAAAAAAGACGCGCTCGATCATGCATTGCTCGGTCAGTTTACGACAGTCGAGCTAACGAAATCGTACCGCTCGACAAACGACATTACGAACTATATGAAGGCGATTTTGCCACACGCTGTTACCGAATCGCTCGGCGTACACGGACAGCAACCGACCGTTCATCATTGGACGCCAAGCAGTTACGTACAAAATATCGTCTCACTCGTGCAGCACGCCTTTACAGAAGGGGATAGCTTCGTCTTCATCTGCAAAGATAAACGCGCATGTGAAGCATTTTACGCACAAGTCCAGCCGCATTTGCCACAGCTTGTCCTCATAACCGCAGAGCAAAAAACGTACATGAAAGGCTTGCTCGTCATGCCGGCGTACATGGCAAAAGGCTTCGAGTTTACGACTGTTGTACTTGCAGATGCAGAAGCGGCTCGCTACAACAACGAAGCGGATACGACGCTGCTCTATACGATTGTGTCACGCGCAACACGTCATTTACACATCGTGACAACGAACGTGCTACCAGCTGCGCTTGCACAAATCGACGCATCATTATTTACGAAAGGGTGATTGTATGTGGATTCAGCATAAAGGACGGCTCATCCAAGCAAAAGACGCATCACGCCACCGTTATAAAACGTATTTAAAAGAAGATGTACTCGCTGAATTAAAAACGCTCGCGGCTACGCACAATACCGAAATCGGCTACTTGCTTGAAAACGGCGTGTATCATTTACTACAGCACGACACATTGACGCTACAAAAGCATCCACGCTGCGCGAAAAAGGAATTTCGCACGACGATGGATGCGGAGCTATTTGCGGCGTTATCAGAGCGTGCAGCGAGCTTACGCGTGCCGAAAAACCGCTTAATTGAAGAAGCGGTGCAGTACATTGATGTCTCCACGTTAAAACATAAAGACTATCGTTACCGCATTGAAACACGATGAAAAAGGTTGTGCCCACATGACGTGGTAGCACAACCTTTTTGCTTTATCGCTGCAACGTGCTTGCAACTTTTTCTGTATACATTTCGACATTTTCTTGTACAACTGGATCATTCTCAGCTTTCGTAATCAATTGACGCGCTTGATTTTTCGCCTGGAGCTGTAGCTGCTGGAACGAATCTTTCACGCTCGCAAACGACTGCCCAACCGATTGTATTTGCGCTTTTTGCTGTGCGACCGTCGTTTGAATGCTTGTCACGTTGCTTTGTAGCGCTGTCACCTCTGCTTGAATCGGCTTGACGTTTTCTACCATCTTCTTACCGCGCCCAACAATGTACATGCCCGGTTCCTTCGCGCCAACCGCAGCAACAATGGCACTGCCAATGACGATCAATAGCGCAAGCCCGACGATGCCAAGACTTAGTGCATACCAAATACTCATCTGAACCCCTCCTTTTTCGTACTATTGTTATTGTATACCCGAAAAGATGGAAAGTGAACGATGGATTTTAGTTTGAAAAATGGAATATACTAATTTCGACCTTCGATATAATAATGCTTTAATACAAATAAAAGTTTTTATATAGAAAATAAATAAGTATTTAGTTATAGTTAAGTGTAAAGGAGATGACAATAAGTTAGAAACATTTACTTATATGTAAAATGAATGAACTTAAATACGAATTGTCAGCTGAGCGTGTAATTCTTATACAATCTTGTGGAAATGAATATTAATAACAAAAAGGGGGAATCACAATGTTTAAAAAAGTAACGACATTTGCCACAGCAGCTGCATTAGCATTATCATTTGCCTCTGCAACGAGTGCGGCAAAGTTTAAAGATGTACCAGTAACACATTCATTAAATATCGAAATTGAATATTTAGCAGAAAAAGGTATTATCGGAGGGTATACAGACAATACATTTAAACCGAACGCACCAATTTCTAAAAAGCATATTGCGAAAATGCTTGTGGAGGCACTCGATCTGCCAACAACGAATTTAAAGCCACTTCCGTATAAAGACGTACCAAAAACACATCCATACTATAAAGAAATTGCAGCTGCATACACAGCTGGCATTTTTGGTGATGCATCAAACTTTAAGCCGGAATCCAGTATTTCACGTGCATTTATGGCGAAGATGATTGCGAATAGTTTTGATTTAAAATCGATTGAGGCTAATGCTGTAACGTATGAAGATGTGCCCAACTCAAATGAATTTTATCAGCCGGTTCAGCTCGTAACGATGAATAATATTGCACGTGGCTACGAAAATACAACAACCAAAACGTACACATTTGAACCGACGAAATTATTAACACGCGCACACTTTTCAGCCTTTTTAGCCCGCGCAATCTCATTGAAAACAGAGAGCTATATACCAGACAAAAAATATACATATATCTTTGAGAGAGCTAACGATAAGAGCCGCTTCATAGCAATTCCAGATGATCATGATAATGGAGGGGGATCAGAATGGACGCTCCAGGAGGTTAAAACGGATGAATACTATAGCAGTTTATGGTATCAAATAAGAGATGGTTTTTGGACGGGCTCTGTACTGGAATACGGTGAAGACTCATACGTCGATCATCCATTCACAATTGGTTTGAAGTTTGATAATACTGAAAAATCTACACATGATAAAATGAGACAAGAGATTTTAGCGACAGATGCGACTTATAAAATAGGTAATGTAGAATATAAAGATGTTGTCGTTATACGTGAACGCTCTGTTGAATTCGTAGAGTCTAATGGTTTTTACAAGCCAGGTGGTTTTGTTACACGAACGCTTTATGTTGCGGACGGATATGGCATTATCGCACATAAAAAAGAAGATAAACTATATGAATCATTAATAGAACGTAAGCTACAATAAAGAAACAGCTGATTACGCTACGTACATGTGTAATCAGCTGTTTCTTTACAATCTCTTCTTCATGCTGTTATTCTCACTTCTCTTGTAGCATCATCATTTCCTCCGTTTCTGTCTTACCTGTACTGTGTATCAAGCTTCATTTCAGTCTTTAAGCGATGCGTATGGCCTTTAGCAGTAAAGATAGCAAGAGATTTCGCTATTACATTAAAATAAAGGATAGTTATTCAATAACGTAGAATTTAATAAAATAGTTCACTACTGAAAGGAAATGGAGCATATGAATAGCAATCCCGATAAAATCACTTTTGAATACGATTTTGTGAGTGACCGCAAAAGCATATCAAATAAAGATAGAAGAAATGTTTCTACTATTTTAGCAGTAGAAGCTACACTCACAATCAAGATTAACGATGAATTGTATTTTGAAACAGAACTTGCGATATTAGAGTTTTACAAATCTTTATGGAGATGGAAAGAGTCCATTACAATCGATCGTATACCCGAATTTCATTATTATACGGTTGAATATGCGGATTACGAAGATGGAGCGATTTTGTCTTTCATACCATTTGCTAATAAGGCAAGGGTGAAATCGATTTGGGCGGAACAAGATATATCTACTATTTTTGATCTACACGACATCGTACAGGAATTTATTTTATTAGAGGCTAACTTAAAACGAGATATAGAGGAGTATTTTGAAATCGACTTAGACTCGTTTATGAAGTACATCCCGTTTCAAAGAAGCTCACATTAATTATACGTATATGCAAAATTTGCAATGGCACCTAAAAATTCGCTTCAACCTAGAAGTTTATATAAGTGACCTGTATCCTATTGGTTACATACGAAATGAATCGGGTGCAGTTTACTATTACGTTTAGAAGCCATTTCTGTGCAGCTAGGACATTCATTGTCTTAGCTGCTTTTTCATTTTACATGAATATAAAATTTATTATTATTCGGTAAAAAATAACAATAAATATAATCTGTTATTTAAAAAATAACGAAAAAAATTCAATATTTCTCATTAAATAAGAATCGTGTTATGATGAGTAGAACAAACTGAAAGGGTGAATGTTATGCTAACAAACACGATTGTCGCTGAACGGCTGAATCAATATATTGAGCAACAAGGCATTTCAAAAGAATATCTTGCTGATATGTTAGATAAATCAGCAAGCTCCATCTATCGTCTTTTAAATGCTCAAAACCCAACAATTGCGACGTTTTCTATACAAATTGCGGATGTGCTCGGCTTACCAGCCAACTTTTTTTTAAAGGATGAATTTAGTTTGCAGGCGGATGGATCAAACAACGTAACATTTGGTCACATTGCTTTCTCAAAAGATGAATTGTCACCAGAGGGCGTAAAAGATGTAGAACAGCTTATTCAACTGTGCAATATTTTAGCGATTTATAGTGAGGACTTTCAATGACAAAATTAACAGCTAAACTTGCAATCGATTTACTACAAATGAATCGTTCTATTCATGAAGATGTACAAAAAGATATTGATTTTTACTTACAATATAAGCATCCAAGTGGGCACGATCGCATCAATGGTGGCTTTCATTTTATACAAAAAAACACGTTGTTTTTACAAGCTTCGTCCAATGACCTGTCACTAGGTGGCTTTTTAATTGATTACGGGCATGTCACATGTTGCTATATTAACTCTGCCCAACCGCGAATCAACCAAAACTTCATCCTATTTCATGAAATCTATCATTTATTAAAAGGAATTCCGGCGGGGCAAGCACACCTTGTTGCAATCGAACAAGCAGGTCTTTCATTAGAGGAACGAAAGGCAGATTATTTTGCATCTCTATTGCTGATGCCCGAATATGAAATGCGTAACTTTTTTGCAGCAATTCAAAGTGACGCACTACAAATCCAAATTTATAAAGCGATGAATCAATTTAAAGCACCATACAAATCAATTTTAATCCGTATGCTCGAACTAGGTATCGCTCTAACAGTAGACACCTTTACCGAACTATTTGATGAAAATAATAACCTTTCAGAGCGTTTTTCAAAGGCTGGACTTGATAAAGGCATTGTTGAACCATCTTATGTATTGAATATTCCTCAGTTGGAAACAATTATCGCCAATAATAATCTTAACGAATTTATGCCGACGAGTACGAATGAAAAAAATAAACAGCTATTTGCAAAAATCGTTCGTTATTTTCAGGTAAAGGGTGAACATTAGTATGCCGGAATCGCTATTTATCACCGACCTAAACGAAATCAAATCAATTTTAAAAACAAACGAATCGATTTATTTATATGATACGGTACTCATTGCTCAGCACGAAAAAATTTTTCATCAAACAGGTGCACGCTTGCTTTGTGATTTTGTAAAGGAGGCACCGGTTATTATAACAGAAACGGTTTACAACGAATTAGCACGTGCAAACGAGTCGACAAAAAGGTTATCTGAACGTTATATTGCCTATTTATCGCAATTTCAACAACTTCTTTACTTATCTGAATCGCATTTATTTGAGCTCATTCGCTACAAATATCCAAAAGGTGTCTTACCTAATATGATGAAAATTGTAAAGGCGGCCTTTAAAACAAGAGTCTCCTTTACGCGATGTTTAGACACTGCTGTTGTGCCTTCTGAAGAGATGTTGCTCGATTTACTGCATGAAGATTTTGCAGATGGAAAAGATTACGGGGAGTATTCGCTCATTTGGACAGCGTTTGTCATTCAAGAGATTTATCAAAAAATGAATTGTCATTTTATCGGCGCGGATAATGATTTGTTTCGTTTATATATGAGTAGTTACCAGCATGATGCTTGGGCGAATCAAAAGCAACCGATGAAAAAAGCTTGGATTTCTAGTACCGAAACAATTTTAGCTGCCATGTTACTCGATTATGGAGATGAACAGATGATCCATTTGTATCGACATGCACATGTAGCCAGTAGAAAGCTAATTTATCATGAATATTTACATGGCATTTTGTCACTACAATATGCATCGAAACCGTTTTCAAATATGGAATTTATTCACGCTGTAAAGCAGAAGCACGTACACATTGTTTATTAAAAATAATTTCTATAGGATAAATCATTTAATTATGTTAAAATAAGGTAATGAAAAGGAGGGAAACAATGAAACATTTTATCATTGCCATTGTATTAGGCGCGACACTTGTTTTAACAGCTTGCAGCTCTAAAGAAGATAGTATTTTGAACATTGACTTATCAGATAGTGAAACGGAGAACATCGAAAAAGCGAAAGCGGAGTTAAGTGCAGCTGAATTTGATACGGCAATCGAGCAATCTGATCAATTTTCAGATGGCGCTACGTATGAGGCGTATTTATTAGCAAGAGCAAACCTTTCTCAAGAACATTACAAACAAGCACAGGAAGAAGAAATTTTCTCTACGGACATTACATATGAGACATATAAAGGCATCGCAGAAAGCTTTGTCAATATCGAAGAATTTGAAAAAGAAATGTTCGATACGGAAGTAAATGAAGAGGACGTTGTATTAGCATACGGTGCATATGCAGCTAAAGTGGTGCAATATACAACGCCACTGTTACAAGAAAATTAGTAAAATTAAATGGAGCTGTCC
>NZ_MATO01000075.1 GCF_001700325.1 Caryophanon latum | reverse complement strand
TTACACCCTAAAGTTTATGCGCATGCTGGGCGCACAATAAAAACAACAGGTGGAATGCATTCCACCTGTTGTTTTTATTTTTTCGCAATCGCTAGCACCGTAATGATTGGACAAGCTAAGCAAAAAATCGCAAATATAAAATAATCATACGTCGATACACCGAGCATATTCGTAATAAAAATACCACATACACTCCACGGCACGAGCGGATTTACAACTGTCCCCGCATCTTCCATCACCCGACCGAGCTGACGCTTTGAATAGCCGTTTTCCTCAAAAAAGCTTTTAAAGCTCGTTCCTGTTAATAAAATCGCTAAATATTGCTCACCAATTGTCGAATTGAGAACAACTGCTGATGTGGCTGCTCCAAACGTCGCCTTACGTGCTGTCGTCATCCAACGCTTCAGCTGCTCAAACATCGTCTGCACAATGTTCAACCCAAATAACAAACCGCCAAACGATAGCGCCAGTACAATTAACGTCATCGTAAAAAACATCGACTCCATACCACCGCGTGATAACATGCTCGCCACCGCTTCGTTGTCGGTCGTCGCCACGTACCCTTTTAATAGTAGCTCGCTAAATTGCACAGCTGTTATCGGTGACAACACAAACCCTTGTACCGCCGCAACGATGCTTACAATCGCAAGCGTCGGCAAAGCTTTTACTTTTAATAGCGCAAGCACAACGAGTACAGCTAACGGTAACACTGCCCACCACTGCACTAAATTCGTCGCTAGTAGCGCTTCTTTCATTACCGTTAGCTGCTCTTGCGGAATCGCGGCTTCTTTCGGTGATAATAAACTAAACACAACGACTGAAATGACAAACGCTGGAATCGTCGTCGCCATCATCGTTTTAATATGTGTAAATAAATCTTGGTCTACTGTTGATGCTGCTAAAATCGTCGTATCAGAAATCGGTGACATTTTATCGCCAAAAAATGCACCTGATACGATCGCACCTGCTGTAATTGCCAGTGATAAATCAAGCGAACTTGCAATCGCAATAAACGCAATGCCGAGCGTCGCAACCGTCGTTAGTGATGAGCCAATTGCCACTCCGACGATCGCACAAATAATAAATACAATTGTAAAATAAAATGAGCCGCTCACAATCGTAAAGCCTGCATAAATAAGTGTCGGAATAACACCACCGTACATAAACGTTGCGACTAATACCCCGATTAAAAAAAATAAATACATCGCAGGTAAACTACTCGTTGCTCCATTAATCATCACCTGCTGTAAATCATCTATGCTGCACTTTTTCAAAACGCCGTACAGTACGAGTGCTATCATCGCAAACAGTAGCCCGACATGCGGTGCCGCTTCTGTAAAAATGAGCGTCGATAAAATGATGACGATCGTACTTAAAAAGACAGTAAATGCTTCAAGCGACGATATTTTTTGTAACGCTTGCTGTTGCATACAAAATCCTCCCTAACTTTGACGCTTTAACGCGTCGAATGAATGAAGTTATTATACTGTACAAATTTCGTCAAAGTCTGTTGAAAGATTTTTCTGATTATTCTACTTGCAATCGATTATGTAGTAGCGCTAATTACCTTCCTCAAGCCTCCTCGCCGTTTCTTTATGAAATTTTCTCGCCGCAAGCTCCATGCCATCATAATAACAGGTCTGTTGGTACAACGTAGAACTTATTTATGCTATTGTACGTCTTAGAAATGATTCATTTGAAAGGAGATTTATTTATGCTACAGTCTATTCGCTGGCTTATTCCGAACATGACCGACCCGACATGGACAGATGTCGTCGTGGCAATCGTCATCGTGCTGCTAACATTTATCGTGCAGCAATACATATTAAAACGACTATTTGCACGATTAACGCAATCGTTTGAAGGACATAATCAACCATTTTTCGCCGCTCTATCAAAACAATTTAGCCGCATGTTCCGCCACGCGCTATTTGTCGCTTCATTTTTTGCAGCCGCGTCGTATTTAGTCGAAGTATGGCTACTTAATATTCCGATGATTGAGAGTGCATTTTATTCCTTAATGTTTTTCTTTATTTTTAAAGGGGTATACGATTTACTATCCTATTATACGCTTCATCCAGTAAAGCTTCCGTTTCATGAGGAGCGCAAGGAAGTGCTGGCGCCGTATTTACTACGCATCATTAAAGCAACCGTCGTCGGCATTGGGGTATTTAGCATCGCCGCTCTATGGAACTTTAATATTAATGGCTTTTTAACCGGGATTGGATTAACCGGGGTTGCCCTCGCATTCGGTGTACGCGATACGTCCTCACACATTTTTGGCGGCTTATCGGTCGGGCTTGATAAACCGTTTCAAGTAGGTGATTGGATTGCGACTGAGGATCAAAAATTGGACGGGGTTGTTGAAGATATTAACTTGCGCAGCACGCTCATTAATGCAGGCGATAAAGGTAGCGTCTACGTGCCAAATGCTTATTTAATGAACCGTCCGATTTACAACTACAGTAAGCGTACGAAAATGAAGACGGAAATGTATTTATACGTTGCAACAACAAATAAAGAAGCTGTTTTACGTACTGTTTGCGAAGAAATTTATGAGCAAATTATGCTGCATGCGCAGACGGAAAAAGACGTCGTGCACGTATTTATTGATCAATACCGCCCGACGTCGTTTCGCCTGCTCGTCCGATTTTTCGTCGCAACCGATGCAACAGCTACGCATTTAGCAGTACGTCAAGATATTTTATTTGCTATTCATGATATTTTTAAGCGCTACAACATCGAGCATGTCGAACAATCGTATGAGCATGTTATAGAATAACAGGTCTGTTGATTAGCCATTTATATACAGTGAAATCGGTTGTT
>NZ_MATO01000074.1 GCF_001700325.1 Caryophanon latum | reverse complement strand
GGACGTGGCGCTAATCGCCTATAATCGAGTAGGAGGGAGTGATTAACTCCCGACCTCTCACACCACCGTACGTACGGATCCGTATACGGCGGTTCAATTAAGATGAATAACGCAAAGTTTCATAACGAACTTGCAGACTTTTCAGCCCTTGGCTTTCCCAAAAGGAATTGCCAAGGGTTCTGTGTAATATGGGGCTTTTTGAAATGCGCCAGTACCCTTTTCGGGTATTTCCCCACTCGTATGCTTTCCCATAAGGTACTTTTAGACGAATGAGATTTCTGACTCTTGTTCGAGGTTTCTTCCAATTCTTCCACAGACACATACGCAACCTTCGTTTAATCCATCCATCTAATGCTTTAAATATTGAATGAGTATCCGCTAAAGCGAAATATCCACACCATCCTATTAGATATTGATTTAACTTTTTGATTCTGTATTCCATGGAATATGGCATCTTTCTTGAGGTGATTTCTCGTACTTTCTTCTTCATTCGAACGAGACTTGATTTCGCAATACGAACCTTAGGTTCTTTGTTTGATGTGAAGCTAAAACCTAGGAATTTACGTTTCCATGGGCGGTCTACGGCCGATTTCTTTTCATTCACCTTCAATCGAAGTTTCCCTTCAATAAATCGTTGTACGCTTTCCATTACACGTACTCCTGCGCGTTCTGTTTTCACATAAATATTGCAGTCATCTGCGTAGCGAACGAATTTATGTCCACGTTGTTCTAATTCTTTATCAAGTTCGTCCAAGACGATATTAGAAAGTAAAGGACTTAAAGGACCACCTTGGGGTGTCCCTTCTTCCGTACTTGAAACCACTCCATTTATCATGACACCCGCTTGAAGATATTTGCGAATTAGTTTTAATAAAGGTTTATCTGAAATTCGTTTCGCTAATGTTGCCATTAGACGGTCATGGTTGACCTTGTCAAAGAATTTCTCTAAATCCATATCAATCACCCATCGGTATCCCTCTTTTATATAGCCCTTTGCTTTCCGTACCGCATCATGGGCGCTCCGATTTGGGCGAAACCCATAACTATGGTCTGAAAATGTTTGGTCATATTTCTTTGATAGAATCTGCGAGATGGCTTGTTGAATCAAACGGTCTGTCACGGTTGGTATTCCTAATAAGCGCACACCGCCATCTGGTTTCGGGATTTCGACACGACGGACTGGTTGCGGTTCATAGGTGCCATTCAAAATCTGCGATTTAATGGTTTCCCAATTTTCGAGGATGTGCTGTCGTAAGGTTTGTACGGGCATCATGTCTACTCCATGGCTTCCTTTATTCGCCTCTACTCGCTTTAACGCTTGTATCATGTTTTGCCGCTCAAGTATTTGATTCAACATCACCAGTTCGTTCCTTTCCGTGAATAGCTGTTCTTCTTTTGCCCAATTGGACTACACCCTCCGCAAATACCCTCGTGGGATTCACCACTACTTTCTAAGCGTGAGGTTTCTTCTGTTTTCTGTGTTCGTTCATCCTTATTGGAAAGCCAAGGGCTATTCTCTCTTAATTGTTCAGTCCTTCCAAGTAATTCTAGACTTACTTGTACTATGACCTCTGCTGACTTCTGACAGTTCAGCTACTTGTCACCAAGTAGGTTATGAAGGGGACTTCATGTTTCTGTCAGACCTCCCCAGGTAAGCGCATACACTTTCACACCATCTATCCGCCTCATTTACTCGATATGACCTTCGACAGAAGGGACTTTATCTTGTATTGCAGATTCATCCAATCATACCTAGCCTTATATGAGATTCGTGTTCCTCGGACCGGTGTTTTGCCTCCAGCTTCCTTCAGATTCCGCGTCACCACGGACACCCTTGCTCTTGGCTAACCTCTACTTCTGCCTTCGGGGCTCGGGACTTACACCCTAAAGTTTATGCGCATGCTGGGCGCACAA
>NZ_MATO01000073.1 GCF_001700325.1 Caryophanon latum | reverse complement strand
TCCTCAAGCCTCCGCACCGCTCCTACGTCGCGCTTTACGGGGTCTTGAGTCACGAGCTTTTCCCCAAGGAGTCTCGCCGCACGCTCCCATGCCACTACAATGCTGCATTCATGTCAGTTTTGCTACTGAAAACAACCAATGCAGCTGTATAAAAATGGCTAATCAACAGACCTGATATGTGAATATGTTTCTGAAATGTAGGCGACTTCTGCCTCGAGTAACCGCAGAAGCACCTGGACCGAAAATTGATGAACAAAGGCTAAGTTCGTCGCGGAGGGCGAAATGAAAGAACAATCAAGAATAAATTTTGGTCGAGAACTATAAAAAGCGTAGAGAAATGAACCACTTCTCTACGCTCTCTTTATCGTTTACTCGCCACCCACGTTTCGAGCTTCATTTGATTTTTCGCATTAGCCCGCTTATTTTCCTTTTTTAAATAACGAAGGAGTGAGCTATGTGCCATCCCCATCTCAGCAGCTGCCTTTCGAATGGTCAGTCCGTACTGCTCAATTAACTCGGCAACTAGTTCTGGAGTCAGCTCGCGTACTGGCTCATATAGCGGCAATATTATTTGCTTATTTTTTTCTTCAGCTCTTTCAACTTCCGCCTCAATTACGGTATCGACTGTTTGCTCCACACGCTGCTGTAAAATCGTTGGTGACCATTTTTCAAAGCTTACCTTTTTCGCATGCTCCAAAATGATGTCCTCTGGTGGCACAATTGTAACGCTGAGGCGACTCCAATATTTTTGCACCCAAAAGCGCTTTCCAACGCGACTTTCATCGATTGGCGTTGTATAATGCCACATTTTAATAATATCGTCCTTTTGCATATCATCCAGTACGCTTTCGAGACGGTCACGAATTTGCACGCCGTTATAGCTTTTTGGGAAATCGATGACATCTAGCAGCGTTTGCACGCGAAACGGCTGCTGCAAAGAGCGTTTAATTGTTCGAATTTTCCAATGGTAGTTTAAATAACGCGTCAATCGCTTATGCTCACGATGCGTGTAATGGCTATACTGAAACACTTTCAAATCGAGCGCACCAAACGTTTGCTGCTCGTTATTTAAGTAATGAGACAAAATGGGCGACGGACGAATTTGCAGCGAATAAATCCCTTTCGCATCACCTGTTCGTTTATCGTATGCCATATCGAGCGTACCAATTTCAAACATGCGGCTAAACGTTGTAAAATCGTAAGCTTGCTCGTCCGTAATTTTCTTTGCATCAATAACGGTAACATCATCGCCACGCATCGACACCCAAATGCTCGACAACGCTGCGACACGCTTCATAATGCTAAAACGCTCCTTTTCTCGAATGTAAAAATCTTCCTTCATTGCATCAGCAAAACGCAGCTTCAGCGCTTGATCGCTATGGAAATTAATGTAACCATCCTTATCTTTTTCCTGTACAATCCACAAATACGAAATTAAATCAAATAAATCCGCCGTCCATTCATCGAGCGAGTTTAACGTTGACTCGACAAGCGACAGCCAAATTTTTTGCTTATCAGACATTCCTACATCCACACTGGCCGGTCTAACCTCTGCACGACCGCGAATGACACCTTTATGATCTTGAATAGCCGCCTCGTGCACACCCTCATTCGTTTCAACGAACTGCTTCTTTTGCGTCACTAAATCACGCATGAGCTGATAATCCGAGTTCATCGATCCGTAAATATACTCTTGATCAGCCAAATTATCGCTCGCCTTCACGACGATGACTTCAGCTTGCGGCTGCACATCACATACCATTTCAATTTCAGCAATGAGCGAATCCGTATAATTATGTACCGCATTGCGAATCATAAGCTTTGTGAGAGGTTGATTCGGATACAGTGATTCCGTAAAGAAGCGACAAAGCGTTTGTAGTGACTCAGATGGCATGTAGCTTCTATTAGCAATAATCGACGTCAGCTCATACTTCCATCCTTCAAGCACTTGCCCAAAACGCCCATCCGTCTGCAAAATTGGCGCAACTTCCTCAAAAATAATGAATGGCAGCAGCTCCTGTTTAATAATCATGCGCTCTGGTATGCTTTTGTAATCCATTCTCATCACCTCGACTTTCATTCCCCTTTAGTATAGCAAAAGTGGTTCATTTTCGGGAACTACGTGTAGTTAGAGAATTTCATGCGCTGATCCAGTTTCGGGAACTATGTGTAGTTAGAAAAGTTCTCACGCTGATCCAGTTTCGGGAACTACGTGTAGTTAGAGCATTTCT
>NZ_MATO01000072.1 GCF_001700325.1 Caryophanon latum | reverse complement strand
TAAAAAAATGGATGTTTACTACCTCTGTTTAATTGTCTTTATTTTTCTTCTCAGGTGGAAAAATAATTAAATTTAAAATTCGGTTAACATTTATGCGACGCTAGTGATTTTTTAATTATAAATTCAATATTTGTGTTTTAATAGAGTTAATTTCAGAGGAAATCAATTTGAATAAGTGGATAAATTAGAATTTTAATTATTGGACTTAAATTTATTCCCTACATAGGAGTCAATATGCTAAAGAGGTATTTATGTTTCAGCTTAATTATTTTGGTTTTAATTTCTACGATATTTTTTTTAAAGCAGTTCACATCTGAAAGTTATACAGAGAATAGAACTAAACCTAATTCACAGGTTACTTCATGGGGATATGATCTATTGAAAAGTGATATTTATTTAAACGATTCGGATAAAATTAAAGTTGCTATTATTGATAGCGGAATTAATAAAAATCATGAGGACTTAAAATATCTTCGATTCAAAGAATATAATGTGCTTGAAAAGAACATCCCAATAACTGATGAATTTGGTCACGGGACGTCTATTGCTGGAATAATTGCTGCAAATGATAATAATTTTGGGGTACGTGGACTAACTAATAATATTGAAATATTCGATGTGAAGATACTCAACGAAGAGGGGAAAGGAGAAATAGAAAATCTTATTGAAGGAATTGAATGGTGCATTGACCAAAATGTCGAAATAATCAATTTAAGTTTTGGTTTTCAAACTGAAAATGAACAACTTAAAGAAGTAATAAATAAAGCAGTTGAAGAAGATATAATTATTGTTGCTTCGATAGGTAACACATTTGGTATGCAAGGTAATTATCCAGCTAAATATGATGAAGTTATTTCTATAACTTCAATTAGTGAAAGTTTAAAAAGGTCTAATTTTGCAAGTAGAAATAATATTGATTTCGCTATGCCTGGTGAAGACATATATACGACTAATAACGAAGGTGGTTATTCTATGGTAGACGGTACAAGTTTTGCAACTGCACATGCTACAGGTGTAATTTCTAATCTTCTTTTGCTTTACAGACAAGAAGAACAAACGATTAGTTTTAAAGAGTATTTAGAGTTGTTTTCTTATAAAGAGCAGGGTTGGAACTACATTGATTATGGTAATGGCATATTAAAACAAGAAAAGAGGATTGACAATGAAAAAATTAAATAAGGCTTTCACTATTCTCATTATTATTTGTTTATTAAATACAACAGGCTTGTTAAAGGTGTCTAATGGAGCTGAAGCGAGTTCTACAAACGAAGAAATTATTTTAACAAAAGAGGAACAAAAAAATTTAGAAGAGGATTTAAATAGTGAATTACAATTAGCATTAGCGACTGAAATTAATGAAAATCTAAATGTTGAAGTAACTGATGTTTCTAAGCTGGGTACAATTGTTATAGACTCAATTTATAAAGATGACAATAACAGTACAAATATAAATATGAAACTATCTCCACAAACAGAAGAAATAATTGTTGAAGTTGAAAGCGAAGAAGGTGAATCAATAGCGAAAGATTCATATAGAGTTGAAATTATAGATATTAGTGATGATGTCTATAAATTAAAATTTATTGATTTAACTACAGGAGAAGAGTATATTATCGATTCTACTCAAGTTGAAGCTGCTGCTGTACCTGCTCTTATTTATGTTATAGGTGCTAAAGCAATATCAGCGACTATTCAATATATTGGTAAAAAAGCATTCATGAAAATTGGCACAAAGACATTTTATGCGAAATCTAAAGATGCAGCAAAAAAAGCAACAGTAAATTTCTCAAATTTAACAATTAATGTTGGTACAAAAAATGTTTATTTCACAAGAGCTAAAATGAGACATATTTTGGAGGGGCACCATCCTACTTATTGGACAGGAGCAACTGGTAAGTCTATGTTCGATCCGAACCTCAGTGTAACAGATATTAAAAATATTATTACTAGTGTAATTAGATATAACAAAACTAAAATTAATACTAATCTTAAAGCTGGTTTGTCAGAAAATTACTATCAAACTATCAACGGTGTAAAATATAGAGTTCATATTAATTCGGAAGGTTATGTGTCATCTGCGTACCCTAATAAGTAGCAATTGAATCGGAGGAATGAGAAATTGTTAACGGTAAAAACATTGATTAAAGACCTTAAAACAATCCAATGTAGAGAACCATTTTTTTTGCCAATTGACAATGTAGGTGCAATTCAATTGGCAGAACACACTTTAGAAGAGAATGAAAATGATTATTTAGAAGGTGCCATTGTATTAACGTACAACTCAGAAATTATTTTTTCTAGGCAAATGGAAACAACGGATTTACTGTTAACATGGCAATCTTTAGTTCAACCTCTTTTGAAAACACGTCTGCGGGAAACTCAATATAGCATCTTCATATTAGATTCGCTTTATGATGTGGAATTGTTTGAAGAAGAATTGAATTTTAGAATTGAAGTCAGTAATTTTGCAATAGAAAATGAAACATTTTCTTATACGATTCCTAAAGAAGAGTATTCAGTGACTATATTTGATGGCTTTATGGCATTTGCTGAGTTTATTTTGGAAAATGAGTTTACATTTTCTATTGAAAGTTCTTACCACCCTTTTATCGAGGACTATAATCAGGTAATGAAAATGAAAAACAAGTAATAGTTAGAGATGAATTGAGCCCAAATAGGTCTACTATTTGAGCTCTTCTTTTTATGATGTAATCTAAGATATAAATCGAATATAAAACGAAAAATAATATACCTAACCACATTGAAATATTTGCTGATTTCCGCAACATAAAAGAGCTCCTTTTAACTCTGTACCTATTCATTAACACCTTCACCATAACTTACTTACTTTTTAATTCATCTAATGTCTTTCTTAAACTTTCAGCAACCAAATCAGACATGTTGCATCGTAACTTTACCGCAGCTTCTTTTAACTCATAGTGCAGATCTTCTGGCAAAATGAATGTCGCTTTCTTGCCTTCTTTCTTCACTGGCTTCGTTTCTTCTGTCGTCACTGATGTTTGAATGACTGCTTCCGCTGCTCCTGCTGTTGGATGTGTAACTTGTTTATCTTTTGTATATTTATCTTTAATTGACACGTGTCAAAACCTCCTCAATGAATTTTGCATGATGTTCTGTTGCTGCTTTAAGTTCGGGATTGTCATATAAGCCGTATACAGGGATTCGACCGATTGCTGCACGACGAGGAATAACTGTATTAAAGATCAAATCACCGTACTCTTCTTGTACAAGTTCCAGTAGTTCTTTATTGTCGCTACGACGTGCATCGGATAACGTTGCTAAAATGCCCAGTATGTTTAATTCTTCATTTCCGTATTTACGTACACTGTTAATCGTTTCAAGGAAGCGATCAATAGCATTGTACGCATATTTTGCCGTTTCAAACATCACTACCACATGGTCAGAAGCCATAAGCGCATTTAGCGTTTGTGTGCCTAAGTTCGGTGGCGTGTCGATAATAACAAAATCATACTCGTCCAATACGTTCACAAGCGCTGCAATGAGTAGTTCATCACGCGGCACTTCGCCTTGATAATCTGATAGCAATACAACATAGTCATCAGCTGGTACGTAATGCAAATGGTCGTTCACAATACGAATGTAGCTCTTAAAGTTCTCACGATCTAACATTGCCTCTCGAATCGTTGTTCCTTTGAATTGCTTCACATCGTCACTATCACTTAACACCTGTGTCATGTTCGCCTGGCTGTCCATATCAATCGCTAATACTCGATAACCTTTTTGACTTAGTAGAAACGCAGCAAGTGTAGATGTCGTTGTTTTCCCTACACCGCCTTTTTGCAATGAAAAACTAATCACGGTTGCTGTCACAATAATTCCCCTTTCTATATTTAAAAACATATATACAGAAACACAGAAATAAATTTATAAATAAGTATGTATTTACAGAAATATGTTTTTATTTTCACATACTTACGACTTGTTGTAAAGTCATTTTCGAAACCAATGATGGATCTGCAATGGTCATCTTTTTGATTTCAACACGTACACAGTTGATGAATAAATAGGCTCTCAACTCACTAACTTTATCTTAATCGTCATATTGAAATGCGAGATATTTATAACTTGTCATGTAGCCATACGTTTCGCTCATTCCGATAGTCATCAGCTTCGATCCATATGTTTCTAATGACATGACGAGAACATTCTGATGGTTTCTAAGCTTGAGCAAAAACTAGATTATTCGTTTGCTAAGCAACTTGTCGCCTAACGTAACTCATGATGGTTTTCTCTTCTAAGCCTCTAATCAATCGAGACAAAGTGGCATGCTAGATTCACCTTCCCTATTCAAGAAATCAAAAAAATTCCCGATGAGTTTGATTCCATCTTTACTGTACTCTCGACAGTTACTCCACGTATCTTTTGCGCGTTTTGCTGGTAGATGCCTGAATCAATTCTCCGGAAAAAGCGACTGATCTTCTTTTCACTTCTATTTATGTTCATTGCTATTACGCCACTTTTTCTGAACATTTCTTTTCTTTCAAGTCGTCAAGAAATTTATAAATACGGTGGATTAATGAGCCCATTGTAGATATCACTTATTATTTTTTTAGAATCATCGAGCGTAGCGACACAGACAGGTTGTTGCAGCTGACACGTAATGAAATGAAGTGTGGGTCGCAACATGCTGACAGGGGTTTTAGGGCTTTGCCCTCACAAGTCAAAAACTAAGTTTTTGGGGTTTGTATATACAAATCCGTATCTTGCCCTTTCCTCAATTCATCGAACCGCAATTTTAAAAAATGAACAGATCCAGATATTTTTCGAATGTCCTATCGATGAAAAAATTGTTCCAAGCAAAGAATTATTTTCTCGTCTCTTTTCTTTCAAAAAGAACAGCTTTCCTAATTTCGCTTATGAAAAAACATGACTATTTTTTAGAAAATGCATGAAACTAGCTGATTTTTTCTAACGTTAATTTTCAAAAAATAAATATTGCTCAAACCAAGCTAACAATGTCCGTCCTGGCTAGAAAATTAATAATGCAAAAATAAAATCTGATATGTTAACAACCTCACCATTTCATATTCTTCACATCAGCGTAACCACAAAACAAACCTACAAAATCCTCTACATAAAATTACTGATTGCCTATCTGTTAATTACAAAGACTACGATAAAAAAATTATCGTTCATTGAAAAAACTGCTATAGAAATTTTGCTTATATGCGCGACCAAACTACATTTATGAAAATCAAATTGATTGATCCCACAACTAAAAGATATGACATACTGCAAAAAACTCATCACCATATTTCATCTCAAAATAACAAAAGTTAATCTTCAAAAAAAAGATGCGCTTTTCGATTATCGACATCCAGACCCTTCTCCAAAGAAAAAATACAAAAGCTAAAATACAGTTAAACATTTGCAACCTCAAACAAATAAAAATATGCACAATTTCATTTAAACTATCTATCGTGCTATTTAAAGGGTTTTTACGCTACCATAAGGAAAAGTGCTAGTCTGTTTAAAAAAGCGCATACAGAGAATGTGAGCGCCCTTAAAATACGATTTGAAACTTGTTATCCCAAACACTCTCAAACAAGACAAGAAATACTAAAATCTCCTTCACACATCATTCATCTGATTTCTTTTTAAACATTCCCCTCTGATACAAAATGCTTTTATTACCCCCTCACACCCTCTCTAGCGCATTTAAATCCTTTCAATCTAGTTTTATATATGTTTTAAACAAAAGCGACTACACAGTGCTTTTAAAACCGTATTGCAGCTATCGTGAAAAAATTCCTTCCCAACACCTACAAACTTCTAAAACCATCACAAATCCGCCCGGCCAAAAACCTGAAGCCGCCCCCTGTATACCCCATCCCCAAAATCCCCTACACGCCCCCATCTCAAAAAGGAGCAGCCCCTTTCTCGCTACCCCCTCACAGCCACCCATTTGTTAGCGGACGTTTCGCTAAACTTTTTCATAAAGCCCGGATGCGCCTAGCCGAATGCACGCAGCCGCCCCCTGTAT
>NZ_MATO01000071.1 GCF_001700325.1 Caryophanon latum | reverse complement strand
CTCCCTCTATAAATGTTGATGTATCAATGGTTTGTGCCATTTTTAAGTGTCGTAAAAAATTTTTTTGACACGTACATCTATCGTTATTTTCTAGTTATTGATTTTTCTTACAAACGGTCCGTACGCTTCGCTGTAGGAGAACCCATTAACTGGTAATATTTCTCCTAATCCAGTGCGGTATAGGGATGCACTTTTGGATCTCTGCGTTACTTATGATGACGGACCCTCCCATGTCTCTAGGCGTCTGTTTGCGCGTACATTCCTTCGTTCGGTCTATTCATAAGGCAGAGGCTGGCGATGCTCCTTTAGGGACTCGTCGCTATTAGAACGGTCGAATGGTGAATATAATGCCGGCTTCTCCGTGTCATCCTGTTGATGTAACTGTTCGATAATGGCGCTTACGCCGCCTGTTGAAGATGGGTAAAATCGTGCATCATTTGGGCTGCGTTAAAATGCCTGTGCTTCGTACACAACGCATGTAAAATCTTGAGTAGCTTTCCACATAAAACGACTACCGATTGCTTTTTACGCAGGGGATTCGTCGCCCGCATGGTGTAATAGTCATGTAATGCTTTAAAGGCTGAATTATGTTGAATCAAGGGCATCATGACGCGGAATAAGAGGGCTCGGAGTTTCCGTCTGCCTCGTTTAGAGATCCGTTTTTGTCCAGTTTGTTTACCAGAAGAATTTTCACGTAATGTGAGACCCGCTAATTTTAGTAATTGGCGTGGATGCTCGTATTGTGTGAAGGAACCGACTTCTGATAGTAGCTCGACAACCGTCGCATCTCCAATCCCTGGTACTGATGCAAGATAGTCATAATCCGTCATTTGTTTCGCGAGCTCTGTGAGCTGCGCTGTTAATTCGGTCAACTGCACCTTCATTAATCGAACCTGTGAAAGCAGTGTGGTCATTTCTAAACGGGCCATCACGAGTCCTTCTGTCAGTCCAATCGAATGTGGTGCCAGTGTCACTAATTGTTTCGCTTTTGGTAGGTGAGGATGTTTCATCCCCTCTACTTGGCGATATAAGAAAAGTAGCTCTTCCGGCGTTTTGCCGACGATATCCATTGGCAACGGTGTTTGTTCCAACACCGCATACGCCATTTTTCCGAAGCTTTTGAAGACCTGTGGAAACTCTGGGAAAAAGCGATCTAGCCAGCGAATGATGCGATTTTGAAGCGCGTTTATATCTTCTTGGAGCTTTGAACGCAAGGTCGCACCGTTTCGTAATTCAGCTTCCACGCCTTCGAGTACACGCGGATAACTGAAGCGTCCATCACGCAGTAAGCGTGCAATGACAAGCGCATCTTTTTGGTCGTTTTTCGTCTGCAGGTTATCGTCGAGTTCTTTTGAGCGATTGACGTGCATCGGATTGACCATTACAAACGGAATGCCATAGTGTGTTAAAAACGCAGCTAAGTTCATCCAGTAATGACCTGTTGGTTCGAAACCAACAAGGATCTCTTGTTTCTCATGTGCTGTCTTTAACGTAAGTAGCCGCTCATAAAACGTTTCAAATCCAATACGCGATTGAAAAATCGGAAAAGATTTTTGGAGCACACGGCCACGATCATCCACCGCACACGCGAAATGTTTGTGCTTAGCGATATCGATGCCGATGACGAGCGTATTTTCAGAAACTTGATTAATTTTTTCATTCGTATTAAAATTCATGGAATGGAGTCCTCTCTGTAGATGTTCGAGTCAATTGTCCGTTGACACTCAAGCATCATACAAGAGGGCTTTTTTATTTTCAAGTCCCCGAAAAGTTTTCTAACAGGAATGCTCCTTTCT
>NZ_MATO01000070.1 GCF_001700325.1 Caryophanon latum | reverse complement strand
AGTCTATTCACCGTATTTTTAGGTGTTTGATTGATCATTTGGATAAACCCTTGTACAGCACGCTGAATCTTTCCAACATTTGAGTAAAAGACATTGTGGATCACCGTTGCCTTCATCCATTTCCACAATCCTTCGATTAAATTTAAATCGGGACTGTACGGTGGAAGGAACAGAAATTCAAAGGAATCTTGATACGTTTCTAAAAATGGTTGGATCAATTTCGCATGGTGTATACGCGCATTGTCTAATACCATCACGATGCGTTCATTTGGATAACGAGCGATGACTTTTTCTAAAAAACGTAGGAATTCAACAGCGGTATATTGTTCTTCTTGCACACAAAATACGTCGCCCGTTTCATAATCCAACGTACCAATTAGCTTGACGCCTTGATGTCGGCCGTATGTTGGAATGATTTTTTGTTGACCTTTTGGAAACCACGTGTTGGAAATGGCTTGGTAATCACGGATCATCGACTCGTCTTCAAATAAAATGCGCTCAATTTGACCGTGGATTAGTTTTTTTTCGCCTGTTCAAATGCTTCAAGGAAAGCTGCTTGTTTGATCGGATCTGCTTTTTCCAATGTGTAGGTTGGTTTCGTATAGCTTAAACCAAGACGGTACAATAAATCACGTGTCCCACGCACAGAAAAAGAAACGCCAAATGTTCGCTCCATCCAATCACGAAGAAGAGGCGCTGTCCAATTCATTTCAACGGGAAAACCGACATCTTTAGGCGTTTGGTTGACAATTATCGCGATGACTTGCGCTTCTTGTTCAGCTGTTAAATGACGCTTTCGACCCGGTTGTTTTTTACGGTCCAGTCCAGCAATCCCTTTTTCACAATACGCTTTGCGATAATTGAACAGCGTTGCTAAAGAAAGACCTGTATAGGCAGCAATTTTTTCATACGATTCGCCCGAAAGTAACATATAAATCACTTGGTAGCGAACGAACAGTTTATGATTGTTTTCTTCTTTCATGACAAGCTTTAATTCTTCTAAAGCAGCAGGAATTTGTTCTTCAGGAATTAGGGTAATTTTACGCATTATTTTTCTCCGTTTCGTATCTGTTAAGAATAGTATACAGGAAAACGAAGAAAAAGGATTTAAATCTAAATATTAATCACCTTATATATA
>NZ_MATO01000069.1 GCF_001700325.1 Caryophanon latum | reverse complement strand
AAATGGCACAAACCATTGATACATCAACATTTATAGAGGGAGGTGAGGCATATGGCACAAAAATACTTTGATGCTGCAACACTTCGCATGTCGTTTGTAAAAGGTACAAACGAAGAAGGAAAAGAAGTGTTCACAACGAAAAGCTTCACAGGTATGAAGGAAGATGCGACAGCTGCACAGCTTCAGCAATTTAGTACAGCAATCGCATCGCTCACAACGTACGAGTTAGCAAAAACATTCATTACGACACAGCACACAGTTGAATAAGGAGGGAAAGTAAATGGAAGTATTAGAACTAGTGTTCACAACGCCGGAAAACAAAACGAAAACAATTACGATTGAAGCGCCAGTTGCGAATGTAAGTGAAGCGACGGTGCGCGCGGCGATGGAGCAAATGATTGCAAGCGACGTATACCGTGACGCTGATTCACCGATTCAAGCAATTAAAGCAGCACGCTACGTCAGCCGCACTGTAACGCCAATTATTTAAACGACAGAAGCGGGCTACTTCGTACATAAGGCGAGGTAGCCCGTATTTTTATTTGTGTAAGGGGGCATTTTTATGGAGCCTTGGATGGAGTTTGTATCGAGCGTCGGTTTTCCAGTCGCAGTCGCCTTTTATTTATTGCACCGCATTGAAACGAAGCTAGATGCGATGATTCAAGTGCTGTCATCATTCGAGCATTAATGCGCTTGTCAGTATTTCTATAGTTGCGTTACTATAGAAATAAGGGGAGTGATGAGCAGTTGAAAAAAACATGGATGATCATACTAAGTGCATTATTATGTATAGTAAGTGCGTGCAGTAGCTATGAGTTTAAAGCGGATACGGATTGGGAAATTGAGGACTTTACGATGACGAATCATCGAGGAGATCCGATGACGAATGAGCAGTTACGAGGCAAACCGTATTTAGCGATGTTTATGTTTACAAATTGCGTAACCGTGTGTTCACCGATGACGTATAACATGACGCAAATTCAACAAAAGCTTGTCGACAACAACATAGAAGATTATCATATCGTCGGCTTTTCGGTAGACCCAGCAGTCGATACACCGCAAAAGCTAACGGATTATTTATCATTTTACGAAGTACCGGATGAGTCAAAGTGGCATTTATTAACAGGCTACGATCAAACATTCATTTCACAGTTTGCGAAGCGTTCGTTTAAAACGCTCGTACAAGATGATTTAAATAGCGACCAAGTGATCCATGCGGTGACGTTTTTTTTAGTCGATGCAAACGGTGTAGCGATTAAAAATTACCGCGGCTATTCAGAAAATGATGCAGACGTACCAGTGGATCAAATAGTCGCCGATTTACAATCATTGCTTGAACAATAATGATGAAAGCCCGTGAAGCGTTACAACATGCTTCACGGGCTTTTTTACGTTTTAAATAGAAATGTTGTATTTTGCGAGCAATGCTTTGCCACTATCATTTACACCAGTTAACGTGACGGTGCTATTTGCTTTCGCTAAATTTTCCTGCACGCGCACAATGGCGGCAACAGCAGAATCATCCCATAGATGACTGTTCGATAAATCGATCGTCACATGTGCATCGTTAAATGTCATCTGATCAATGGCACGAATGAAGCGGTCGGTCGAAGCGAAAAAGAGCTGGCCGTGTACGTAAAGAGTGTTGCCATTTTGTTCAATATGAATCGTTGAAATTTTTGCGGCAAAAAACATCGCACTAATGAACACACCACCGACAACCCCAATGGCTAAATTATGCGTCCAAACGACGAGCGCAACCGTTGCGAGCATGACGATGACGTCTGCGCGCGGTGCTGTTCGCACGTAGCGGAAGCTCGACCAATCAAACTGCGCAATACATACAGTGACCATAATGCCTGCAAGCACTGGCATCGGAATTGACACGACGTAATCGCCTAGCACGAGTATTAAAAACATTAAAAACGCGCCGGAAACGAATGTTGATAATCGTCCGCGGCCACCAGAGCGCACGTTAATGACCGATTGCCCAATCATCGCACAGCCTGCCATACCACCGAAGAAGCCGTTCACAATATTCGCTAGCCCTTGACCGCGTGCTTCTTTATTTTTGTTAGACGGCGTATCGGTTAAGTCGTCTAAAATTTGCGCTGTTAGGAGCGATTCCATTAAGCCGACAACTGCTAGTGCAAGCGCATACGGTAAAATGATGCGCAGCGTTTCAAAATTGAGCGGCACGTCCGGCAGTAAAAACGTCGGCAAGCTTTGTGTAATCGTACCGAGGTCACCTACTGTCGTCATGTTTATGCTCATATACATTGCAATGGGTGTTAGTAGTAGTACAGTAATGAGTGGTGCCGGAATACCTTTTATAAATTTTGGAATGATGTAAATGAGCGCAATGGTCGCAGCCGCAAATACATATGAAATCCACGTCACGTTAATGAAGTGTGGAAGCTGCGCCATAAATACTAAAATCGCAAGGGAGTTGACAAAGCCAATCATAACCGCATTCGGGATGAAGCGCATGAGGCGAGCGATTTTTAAATAGCCGAAAACGATTTGAATGATGCCGGTTAAAATCGTTGCGGCAAGTAAATATTGCAGTCCGTGGTCTTTTACGAGCGATACGATGACGAGTGCCATCGCGCCGGTTGCAGCAGAAATCATCGCTGGTCGACCGCCGAAAAATGCGCAAATGATCGCGATCGTAAATGACGCATATAGCCCAACCATTGGATCGACGCCTGCTAAAATCGAGAAGGCAATCGCTTCAGGAATGAGCGCGAGTGCGACGACCATACCGGCTAGCACGTCTTTACGTATGTTATGAAACCATTGTTGTTGATACGTTTGCATAGTAATCTCCTTTAATTAAATAACGATTTTGACAATACATTTTATCATATCACAATTTTTTCGAGTGAACGTATTGTTTTTTTATCGCATTATGTAAATAATAGGGGGAGCTACATAACATGTATAAGTTGATCGTTATATGGCTGCTTCAGTAGTGAGGCTCAATTTTCACGATGGAGTTTCGCCATACGCTAGCAGTCATTGACGGGATGAAGTATTTGCAATCCTATATAATGAATAAATGGAAGTATAACAGAGGTGACGTATGGGTACGGTGATTTATTATGAAAACGGCAATAAAATGTACGAAGGGTCAGTAAAGAAAAACAGCTTCGGGCATGATATATATGACGGTTTTGGCACAGTGTACGACCGCGAAGGAAACATAATGTATAGCGGTAATTGGCACGAGCATGCAAAGCACGGTGACGGAGAAATGTACGTGAACGGTCGCTTGCAATTTAAAGGCACATTCAAAAAGGGAAAAAAAGAGGGCTTCGGTCGTACATATTTTGACGACGGCTCGGTGCAATACGAGGGGCAGTTCATGAACGATCAATATAGCGGTGAAGGTACACTTTATTATCCGGCGACGTTTTTAGCTGAATTTACTGAAGTACGCAACAAGCATCAATACGACGAACGTCCATTTTTCCGCGGAATTTTTCTACAAGGGATGAAAAAAGGACAAGGAGAGCAGTTTTATCCGTCTGGTGCGTGTCAGCATAAAGGTGAATTTTTATGGAATGAGTTGTCTGGTTTTGTGACAAGCTATTACGATGTTGATGTTGCTGCACCGGATACGATTCAGTACGAAGGTTATTGTTTTGATAGTAAGCGTCACGGCAAAGGGAAGCTGTATAATGAAGCAGGCGAGCTCATTTATGACGGAGCGTTTCGTGACGATGCGATGACTGGTATTGGCGAGCAATACGAAAATGGTGTGCTCGTGTATAAAGGTGAGTTTGTAGACGGTGTGCGCCACGGTCGAGGAGAAGCGTATCGCGACGGCAAAGTCATTTACAGCGGCGAGTTTGCAAACGGTGAGCGCATGCGCATTACTGCAGAAGTACAGACGCAAATTGAAGCGCTTCAGCAACAGCTCGACTCACTCGTCGGGTTACCGAATGCAAAACGCGAGCTGCGTCATTTAATTAACTTCATTAAAATTCAAGGGATGCGCGTCGATCACGGCCTAGCGAGCGTGAAAATGACGTATCATCTCGTGTTTACCGGTAATCCAGGTACAGGGAAAACGACCGTCGCACGCATTATCGGTCGCATTTATAAGCTGCTCGGCGTACTATCAAGTGGTCATTTTGTGGAGACGGATCGTGCGGGGCTTGTCGCAGGATACGTCGGGCAAACGGCGTTAAAAGTACAGGACGTTGTGAAAAAAGCAACAGGCGGTGTATTATTTATTGATGAAGCATATGCGCTCGTACAAGATGATAAAGATGTATTTGGGAAAGAAGCAATCGACAGTTTATTAAAGGCGATGGAGGATTTGCGTGATGAGCTTGTCATTATTGTCGCAGGTTACGAGCATTTAATGGAGCGTTTTTTACAGGCGAACCCCGGCTTTAAGTCGCGCTTCAATCATTTCGTCGCGTTTGAAAACTTTACGACGGATGAGCTTGTCGCCATTTTTGAGCAGCTATGTGAAAAGCATGACTATGTATACGACGAGCATTTTGCCGAGGCAATCTATGCACAGCTGCACGCTTTGCCTGTAGAGACGCTGCCAAACTTTTCAAACGGACGCTACATTCGTAACATTTTTGAAAAGCTCGCAACATTGCAGGCAAATCGATTAGCCGAGCAAACGACGGTGACGAAAGAGGAGCTACAACGTTTAACGATGGACGACTTTGAAGCGGGCATGCGCGACCAATTATTTGAAAAAACGTTCTAACTTGTCGATATATCGATGGAGCAATGTAAAAGGTAAGGTGTAAATTATGAGGTTTCTAGGTTTAGTCATAAGCATATGCTGCTTCATCTCGGCATTTTTAGTCGCTATGTTTCAGCTTCTGCTACAAATTGACGGCTACATGTACGTTTATGCGCAAGCGCTCGCATTGATCGGAGCAATCGGTGCGTTTTTAGCAAAGGAGAATGTCGGATTCGTATTAAACATTAGCATTATTGCTGTTATTGCATTTGCGTGGTTTGCGGCTGATTATTTATTTTTCTTTTAAACGGAATAAACGCGTAGTGACGGATACTCTAAGCAATGGAGCTGTCCGCCGAGCGACGAGCCACCGTCAATGCCGATAATGCGGTTATGCCCGAAGTAGACGTCGCTATTGTACGGATCGTCGTGCAGTCGAGGTGTCGTCGTATGTCCAAAAATAACAAGCTTGTCGCCTGCATAATGTTTAAAAAAGGCATCGCGGCTCCATAGAAGCGTGCGTTTACTCATCGCGTAAAGCGGCTCATGCTCGGTAATACCTGCGTGTACAAATATAAGATCATTTATTGCATAATAGAGTGGCAATGTCGGAATCCAGCGTAATAGACGCTCGATTTCGGCATTTTTTTGTTTTGTAGGAGCGGTGCTAAGCCCGTAGCTCGCAACCGTTGCATCGCCGCGACAGCGACCAATCCAGTGCTCCCATAGGTCTGGATAATCATACGTATACGCTGCGTGCATGATCGCTTCATGGTTGCCACTAAGCACGATTGCGCCGTCTCGTTGTAGCTGCATGACGAGCTCGATAACGTCGCGGCTTTTTGGACCACGGTCGATGTAGTCACCGAGCAGGACGAGCTGGTCTTTTTTAGCATCGTAGTTTGCAAGCTCTAGCAGCACGCAAAGCTCGTCGTATTGTCCGTGAATGTCACTAATTGCTAAATGGCGTTTCATACAGAAGACCTCCTATACATAATCAATTTGCTCTTCACGTTCGAGGTAAGCTTTTTGCGGGCGTGGTTCGAGCCTGTAGTCTCTCGCACTTTTCCCGCAGGAGTACACCCCGCATGTTTATTTTAACGCAAAAAGGAGATGCACCAACAGTCGATATGACATTTGTGCATCTCCTTCCTATACATTATTGTACCTTTTCAAGCGCCTGTGCGAAGTCTGCGATTAAGTCGTCAATGTTTTCTAAACCAACTGACATACGCAGTAAGCCGTCTGCAATGCCACGTTTTGCGCGTTCTTCTGGCTCCATTGCGGCATGGCTCATTTTTGCTGGGTACGATAAAATTGACTCGACACCACCAAGACTTACGGCAAATACTGGAATCGTCGTCGCTTCCGCAAATGCTTTTGCTGCTGCGTAATCTTTTAGACGGAACGATAATACGGCACCAGGTGATGTACACTGGCTATTGTGAATATTATAGCCTGGATGTGACGGTAAACCTGGGTAGTAAACGTATTCGACTTTGTCGTGCGCATCAAGGAATGCTGCGAGCTTTTGTGCTGATTTCGTTTCTGCCTCAAAGCGCACGCCCATCGTTTTAATGTTTTGAATTAACGTGTAGCAATCTTGTACGCCAAGCGCTGTTCCACATGAATTTTGAATTGTGTAAATTTCTTGTGCAAGCTGTGCGTCGTTCGTTGCAACAACACCGGCGATAATGTCTGAATGCCCTGATAAAAACTTCGTCGCTGAATGAATGACAACGTCGACACCCATATCGATTGTGCGCTGGTGAATCGGCGTCATAAACGTGTTATCTAAAAACGTCTTTAAGTTGTGCTTTTTTGCAATCGCAACAATGCTACGAATGTCGGTAATTTTTAACGTTGGGTTTGACGGTGTTTCAATAAATAAAACTTTCGTGTTTGGCTGAATGGCCGCTTCTACAGCTGCTAAATCGGCGCAATCAACGAACGTATGCGTAATGCCGTAGCGTGGTAATAGCTTCGTTACTAAGCGGTACGTGCCACCGTAAACGTCCTCGGTAATGACGATATGGTCACCTTGAGAAAGCGTCATAAGCGGTGCTGTTACGGCTGCGATACCTGAAGCAAACGCATAGCCGTACTGTGCACCTTCAAGCTCCGCAACTAATTTTTCAAGCGCCGCACGTGTCGGGTTACCAGAGCGGGCGTAGTCGTACTCACCAAACTCGTCAATCGACTCTTGGTGGAACGTTGACGACATGTACATTGGAACGTTGACAGCACCTTTTTTGTCGCTGTAGCCTTCACGAATCGCACCATGAATGAGTGATGTTTCAATATGATTGCCCATGTTTACACCTCCGAACGAAGCTTGTCGAATGTTTGACGTAAGTCTGCAATTAAATCTTCTGCATCTTCTAATCCAACTGAGAAGCGTAGTAGACGGTTACAAACGCCGCGCTCTACACGCTCTTCATATGGCATATCCGCGTGTGTTTGCGTCGCTGGGTATGTGATGAAGCTTTCAACACCACCAAGGCTTTCGGCAAACGTAATGAGCTGAATGTTGCGTAAAAACGGATCGACAAGCTTTTCGTCCGTTACGCGGAACGATAACATGCCGCCTTTACCTGTGTATAATACGTCTGTTACAAGTTCCTCTTGTTCTAAATACGCCGCTACTGCTTTTGCGTTTTTGTCGTGCTGCTTTAAGCGTAAGTGAAGCGTTTTAAGACCGCGAATAATTAACCAAGAATCAAGTGGTGATAAGACCATGCCGATGCCGTTATGTAAGTAGAATAGGCGCTCACATAATGCTTGCCCTTTTGCGACGACAAGACCAGCTAACACGTCGTTATGCCCACCGATATATTTTGTCGCTGAGTGGATAACAATATCTGCACCTGATTCGATTGGACGTTGGAAGTACGGTGTGTAAAATGTGTTATCAACAATTAACAATGCATCGTTTTCTTTTGCAAGCGTCGCAAATTGTGCGAGCTCAAACTCTTGCATAAGTGGATTCGTTGGTGTTTCGATGAAGATTGCCTTCGTGTTTTCTGTAATCAGTGCTGCTACAGCTTCGCGCGACTCGAATTTTGAGTAAATTGTGCGAATGTTGTACATGTCAGCAAAATGTTTAAATAAGCGGTACGTGCCGCCGTATAAGTCGTCAGGGCAAATAATTTCATCGCCTGGTTTAAATAACGACATAACAAGCTGAATCGCTGCCATTCCTGAGCTACATGCATAGCCTTGGTCGCCGCCTTCTAAATCTGCGATGCCTTCTTCTAAAATTGTACGTGTTGGATTTTTCGTACGTGTATAATCATAACCAGTTGATTCACCGATACCAGTATGTTTGTAAGCTGTTGAGAAATAAACAGGAGGGTTTACTGCGCCTGTTTTTGGATCTGATAAATTACCAAGCTGCACTAGCTTTGTTTCAATTGAACGTGTCATACGATTGTTTCACTCTTTTCTGTCAGTAGTAGATGAAAGGTTCTAATTACCGGTAATATTCCGAAAATTAAATGAACATTTCTAATAATTTACCATTGAACGACCTTTCATACAAGGTTTTCCGAGTAAAAGCGTAGAAATTATATACGTCGCATGAAAATCAAAGGTGAGTAAAATAATGTATAATGTTAATGTTGGAGGGAGTTACATTTGAAAACAGAAACGAAGGCGCGGCTGCCGAAGCAAATTGCCGCCGTGCTGCTTTCAATGGTAGGAATGATGAGTGCCTACATCTTTTTATTTTCATTTTGGGAGCAGCTACGTGAATTACCACAAATGGAGCAAGTCGTCGTCGCAGCAGTGCAACAATCGGAAAAAGAAAGGGTTGTGCAAACGTTAGGCTTTGATGTTGAAGTGCCACCGCAGCATATTATCGTTTATGAGGAAGCAGCAAAAGCATATAACATTCCGTGGACATTGCTTGCAGCGCATCATCGCGTCGAAACAGTCTTTTCAACAGAAGCGACAGACGTATCAAGCGCTGGTGCAGAAGGGCCATTTCAATTTATGCCATGCACATTTGTTGGCTGGGATCATCCAACGTGCAGCGGTAAAGGAGAAGGGAGCATTCCAAGCGCTGAGAAAACGAATGTAGACATCATTACGCGCTACGGTGGATACGGTGTCGATGGCAATAAAGATGGCATCGCAAATCCGTTTCATTTCGTCGACGCAGCACATAGCGCGGCCAATTATTTAGCAGCATCAGGAGCGGCAGACGGGCAGTATGAGAAAGCGATTTTTACGTATAATCATAGCAGCCGTTACGTTGAGGATGTGATGCTTTATTTTAAACTGTACGAGAAGCATCGTAAAAAGCTAGAGATAAACGCTGCGCAATACAAATAAAAAAAGGTTATACAACTGTTAACATTGACAGTTGTATAACCTTTTCCTATTTAATGCGACGCGCTACGACCTAATGCTTTTAATACGAAGCTTACAACTAAAATTAACACGATCGCTCCGATTAAAGCCGGTGCGATATAGAAATCACTTACTTGTGGACCCCATGCACCGAGCAATGTTCCGCCGACCCATGAACCGATAATACCTGCGATGATGTTACCGATAATGCCGCCTGGAATGTCCTTACCTAAAATGACACCGGCTAACCAACCTAAAATCCCACCAATGATTAAATACCAAATAAAGCTAATCATAATAATCCCAACTCCCTTTGTGTAAAGTTAATAAAGTTATTAGTGCGTCTAGTTGTTTATTTCCTCACAGCGGGAATGTTAAACATGTTTATGCTAGGGGATTATAAAAAATGAGTCTATTTAACTACTGCGCCGAGTGTATTCGTGAAATGCGTTAGCGTCCACGCATGCCCTTGGTCGTTAAAGCTCGCGACGGCGTTTTCATGTACGACAATCGAAAAGCCTAAGTTGTATGCATCGACCGCTGTATGTAGTACACAAATATCGGTGCAAACGCCAACTAAATGTACTTCACCAATGCCACGCTCACGCAATTTTTGTGCTAAGTTCGTCCCTGCAAAGCTGCTATAGCGCGTTTTATCCATATAGTACACGTTCGGCAAATGCTGAATGCTTTCATACAATGGCTGAATAGCACCATATAAATCTCGACCGCTCGTGCCGGCAATATTGTGCGGAGGGAACAACGTCGTTTCAGGGTGATACGGATCGTTTTCTTCATGTAAGTCGCACGCGAAAACGATATACTGTTCTTCATTTAAAAATGTTTCAATTAATTGTTCGATCGGTTGCTCTAGCTTTTGACCAGGCTCACCGCATGTAAGTTTGCCATTTTGTGCAACGAAATCGACTGTGTAGTCAATAACAATTAAAGCTTTGTTCATTGAAATCATCCTTTCTTCTATATAGATAATAGTATAAGTATAGCATGAATGACTTTTAAATCTTTTTTTAATAAATAATTTGTGCAAAGAACAAATATTTAGTTTAAAGCATATAAAATTGTTGAAAATCGTAGAGAAGGGGAATATAATAGGTATAGAAATTGAAGGAGGTGTCCAGTATGAATATGGCGCAGATGAGAAAGCTAGATAAACATGCGTGGATTTTTGCGGGGGTGCATACGTTAGTTATGTTAAACGTGGCGATTGATGTCATCGTTTCCGCATTATAATAAAAGTAAAAGGAGGAATGCTGCGTGTATAGGTTGTGAAGCTCAAGTTGCTGACGTTGAAGCAATTTGAGCTTTTATTATGGTGAAATTAAGTTTTTATACGATATAAATGCGCTATGACTACATAAAAATAACAAAAAAGGTTTTTTGGAAAAGCAAGTTCGAAATTTTGAACAAATTGTTCGAATCGTCAATGAATACTGTGAATTCCTTTTTAAATCAATGTTGTTAGCGCTTCCAAATATTTTTTGTTTTTTAAATTGTTTAAATAATTCAAAAAATAGTGTTGACGCACATCGCCTTTTCATACTATGATTACAACAATTTAATACGCAGTTTGCTACAAATAAAGCAGATGCGGCAGAAAGCCATATTCAAATTACCGTTGACTTAAGCGAGTAAGTTTGACACTGGAGAGTAACGTTTAAATCAACAAATCGTCAGCGAAAAGCTGCAAGAAGTATCGGGGGCAAGCAAAGTTATGAGAAGTGATATGATTAAAGTTGGGGTTGACCGCGCACCTCACCGTAGTCTTTTATATGCTACAGGTAAAGTAAAAGCAAAAGATTTAGGCAAGCCGTTTATCGGGGTTTGTAACTCATATATTGATATTATTCCAGGACATGTGCATTTACGTCAGTTCGCAGATGTCGTAAAGGAAGCAATTATTGAAGCAGGCGGTATTCCGTTTGAGTTCAATACGATCGGTGTAGATGACGGCATCGCGATGGGCCACATCGGCATGCGCTATTCATTACCATCACGTGAGCTCATTGCTGACTCAGCAGAAACAGTTATTAACGCACATTGGTTTGACGGTGTATTTTACATTCCAAACTGTGACAAAATTACACCAGGGATGTTAATGGCGGCAGTGCGTACAAACGTGCCATCTGTATTCGTATCAGGCGGTCCAATGGAAGCTGGTACATCAGCATCAGGTAAACAATTATCATTAACGAGTGTATTCGAAGGCGTTGGCGCACATAAAGCCGGTAAAATGTCAGACGAAGAGCTATTAGATATTGAAAACAATGCATGTCCAACATGTGGTTCATGCTCAGGTATGTTCACAGCGAACTCAATGAACTGTTTAATGGAAATGCTAGGAGTAGCTTTACCAGGTAACGGTACAATCGTTGCAACGAGCGAGGAGCGTCACCAATTAATTAAAGATGCAGCGAAGCATTTAATTCGCATGATCGAAGAAGATGTCAAACCACGTGACATCATTACGAAAGAAGCAATTGACGATGCGTTTGCACTTGATATGGCAATGGGTGGCTCTACAAACACTGTACTGCACACATTAGCGATTGCAAACGAAGCGGAAATTGATTATAAAATTGAAGAAATTAACAAAGTAGCAGAGCGCGTACCGTATTTAGCGAAAATTATGCCTGCATCAGATATTTCAATGGATGATATTAATAAAGCTGGTGGTGTACAAGCGATCATTAACGAGCTTGCATCGATTCCAGGAGCAATTCATCCGAATCGTCCAACAGTTGCTGGTGTAACGATGGGCGAGCTTGTAAAAGATTATGCGATTACGAACGATAAAGTAATCCGCACAAAAGACAATCCACATAGCCCAGTAGGTGGTTTATCGGTATTATTCGGTAATATCGCACCAGAAGGCTCTGTTATTAAAGTAGGCGCCGTTGATTCTTCCATTAAAGTATTTGAAGGGGAAGCAATCGTCTTCAACTCACAAGAAGAAGCACAACAAGCGATCGATGAAGGTATCGTACAAGCAGGGCACGTAGTCGTAATTCGCTACGAAGGGCCAAAAGGTGGTCCTGGTATGCCAGAAATGCTTGCACCGACGTCAGCGATTCAAGGTCGCGGGTTAGGAACGAAAGTCGCGCTTATTACAGACGGACGTTTCTCAGGCGCATCTCGCGGTATTTCAATCGGACATATTTCACCTGAAGCAGCAGAAGGTGGTCCAATTGCTTGCGTACAAAACGGTGACAAAATCATTATTGATTTACCGAGCCGTACAATTAATTTACAAGTATCGGATGAGGAATTAGCGAAGCGTGCTGAAAGCTTACCGGTGTTTGAACCGAAAATTAAACGCGGCTGGTTAGCGCGTTATTCAAAACTTGTAACGAACGCTTCTCAAGGCGGCGTTATGAAAATTTAGTTTGACAAATAGATAAGATAAATCGTTGATGAGGTTAAAGGATTTAGAGACTTGCATTTACCAGAGAGCCGAGCGTGCTGGAAGCCGGCGATGCAACTAAATCCGACATCCCCTCGGAGTGGATTATTAAACGCTTACGCTATTAGATAATCCCGGGCATTGTTCAAAATGCTCGTTATTAATGAATCGTAGAAGTAGCCTCGCTATTTCATCGTTTACGGTTCCTGAGGTAGCATTATGCTACAAATAAGGGTGGTACCATGAAAAGTCTTTTTCATCCCTACGTAAAGGTTTTATTTTGCGTGCGGATGAAAGGCTTTTTCTTTTTAACAATTTTTCATACAACTAGATTGACATACATTGTAATCACGATTTTAGGAGGCCAATAATATGAATACAAAAATTTCAGAAGATTACAAAGAAGATCAGCAAAAAGTACAGCAGCAAGCAGCAGACAATACACCTACACATAAAGACGGCGCCGATATTTTAATCGAAGCACTGCACGATAATGATGTAGAAATCATTTTCGGTTATCCGGGTGGTGCGGTATTACAAGTGTATGATGCACTTTACCGCAATCCGATTCGCCATATTTTAACGCGTCATGAGCAAGGTGCAATTCACGCAGCTGAAGGTTATGCACGCGTATCAAACAAGCCAGGTGTTGTAATCGCAACGAGTGGCCCAGGTGCAACAAACTTAGTAACAGGTATTGCTGATGCGATGATCGATTCAATTCCGCTTGTTGTATTTACAGGGCAAGTTGCGACGTCAGTAATCGGTACAGATGCATTCCAAGAAGCGGACATCATCGGTATTACGACGCCAATTACGAAGCACAACTACCAAGTGCGCGACATTCGTGACATTCCACGTGTCGTACGTGAAGCGTTCCATATTGCGAACACAGGACGTAAAGGACCGGTTGTTGTCGACTTCCCGAAAAATATTTCACAAGCTATTTTCACGGAGGAAGTAGTAGCTGAAATTAATGCACAAGCTAAAGAAATTCATTTACCAGGATATCAACCGACAATTAAGCCGAACTACTTACAAGTGCAAAAAGCAATTCAAATGTTAAGCACAGCGAAAAAGCCACTTATTTTAGCAGGTGCTGGTACGTTATTTGCGGACGCACGTGAGGAATTAACGCAATTTATTGAAAAGTATAACTTCCCGCTTGTAAGCACGTTATTAGGCTTAGGTGCGGTACATGGTGAGCATGAGTTAAACTTCGGTATGGCAGGTATGCACGGCACGTACGCAGCGAATACAGCGATTCAAGAATGTGATGTGTTATTAAACATCGGCGCGCGCTTTGACGACCGTTTAACAGGTAATTTAACGACGTTTGCACCGAATGCGACAATAATTCATATCGATATCGATCCAGCTGAAATCGGGAAAAATGTCCCGACAGCAGTGCCAATCGTAGCAGATGCAAAAGAAGCGTTAAATGCTTTACTGAAAAAAGATTTCGAAACAGAAGATTTCTCTGAGTGGTTAGCGACAATTCGCCAAAACATGGCAGAAAACCCACTGTGGATTAATGAAGAGGCAGCAGGTGGCGAAATTTTACCGCAGCAAGCGCTTGAAATTATTCACCGCGTAACGAATGGTGATGCGATCGTAACGACAGACGTAGGTCAGCACCAAATGTGGACAGCACAATATTACAAATTAAATCACCCGCATCGTTGGGTAACTTCTGGTGGACTAGGTACGATGGGCTTCGGTTTCCCAGCCGCAATCGGAGCACAATTTGCGAAGCCAGATGTGAAAGTTATTTCTGTTGTTGGTGACGCAGGTTTCCAAATGACAGCACAAGAGCTTTCATTATTACAAGAGTTCAATTTACCTGTAAAAATTATTATTTTAAACAATAGCTGCTTAGGAATGGTACGCCAATGGCAAGAAACATTCTATGCAGAGCGCTATTCGTCGTCGCTTATTCCGGTACAGCCGGACTTCATTAAGCTTGCCGATGCATACGGCATTAAAGGTTACCGCATTGAGAAGCTTGAAGAGGCAGAAGCAATGTTTGCAGAGGCACTTGGTTCAGATGAGCCTGTTTTAATCGATTGCCGCGTAAAGCAGCTGGAAAACGTATATCCAATGGTTGCTCCAGGTAAAGGGCTACATGAAATGATTGGGGTGAAAAAGTAATGAGACGTGTCATCGTTGTCACAGTAATTAACCAAAGTGGTGTATTAAACCGCGTAACGGGGCTTTTAATGAAGCGCCAATTTAATATTGAGTCCATTACAGTAGGTCATACAGAAAATGAGCAATTTTCAAAAATGACGTTTATTGTCAATGTTCCAGATCAAAATAAAATTGAGCAGCTTGTCAAGCAAGTTTCAAAGCAAATTGACGTATTAAAAGTGCAAGACATTACAGATAAATCAATCGTTTTACGTGAGCTTGCACTTGTAAAAGTTATTTCACCAGCGAATGTACGCTTAGAAATGAATGCAATTGTAGAACCATTCCGTCCACAAGTAATTGACACAGCGAAAAACGTTGTGACGTATCAAGTAGTCGGATCACCAGAAAAAATTGATGCCTTCATCGATTTAATTCGTCCATACGGCATTAAAGAGCTTACACGTACAGGTGCAACGGCTTCTGTTCGTGAAACACAGCTCGTTCAAACGCAGCTTTCTATTCTGAAATAACTTTATTTTCGAAAGTTTTCAATTATTTTCACAAATACACTTGAAATTTCTGAATAGTTCGCATATATTAGGTCATACGCAATACTTAAAAATTCATATAATAATCGGAGGAACAACAACATGGCACAAATGTATTATGAACAAAACATCAACGAAGACGTATTAAAAGGTAAAAAAATCGCAATCATCGGGTACGGCTCTCAAGGTCACGCTCACGCATTAAACTTAAAAGATTCTGGCTTCGACGTAGTAGTAGGTGTTCGTCCAGGCGGTTCATTCGACGCAGCAAAAGCTGATGGCTTAGACGTTAAAACAGTAGCAGAAGCAGCAGCTGAAGCTGACGTAATCCAAATCTTATTACCAGATGAGCGCCAAAAAGCAGTTTACGAAGCAGAGATCGCACCACACTTAACAGCTGGTAAAGTATTAATGTTCGCACACGGCTTCAACGTACATTTTGGTCAAATTCAACCTCCAGCAGACGTTGACGTATTCTTAGTAGCTCCAAAAGGTCCAGGTCACTTAGTTCGTCGTCAATTCGAACAAGGCGCTGGCGTACCAGGCTTATTCGCAATCCACCAAGATGCAACTGGTCAAGCTCGTGATTTAGCACTTGCTTACGGTAAAGGTATTGGATCAGCTCGCGGTGGTTTATTAGAAACAACATTCAAAGAAGAAACAGAAACTGACTTATTCGGTGAGCAAGCAGTACTTTGCGGTGGTGCAACTGCATTAGTACAAGCTGGTTTCGAAACATTAGTAGAAGCTGGTTACCAACCAGAGCTTGCTTACTTTGAAACATTACACGAATTAAAATTAATCGTTGACTTAATGTTTGAAGGCGGTATGGCTACAATGCGTTACTCAGTATCAGATACAGCTGAGTGGGGAGACTACGTTTCAGGTCCACGCGTAATCGACGCTTCTGTAAAAGCTCGTATGAAAGACGTATTAACAGACATCCAAAACGGTACATTCGCTCGTGAGTGGATCAAAGAAAACGAAACTGGTCGTCCGAAATACACTGAATATAAAAACGCTGGTGCTAACCACCAAATCGAGGAAGTTGGCGCACGTTTACGCGAAATGATGCCATTCATCAACGAAGGTAAGCAAAAAGTAGTTCGTGAAGAAGTGACTCAAAGTGCGAAAAATTGATATCTTTGATACAACGTTACGCGACGGTGAACAATCGCCGGGCATTAACTTAAATACGGCGGAGAAGATTGAAATCGCCAAGCAACTTGAACGTTTAGGCGTTACGGTAATTGAAGCAGGATTCCCTGCTTCATCACCGGGCGACTTCGAAGCGGTACATCAAATTGCGAAAACGGTAAAAAATTCAATCGTAACAGGTCTTGCACGCGCAGTAAAAAGTGATATTGACGCAGTATGGGAAGCAGTGAAAGTTGCTGAACAGCCGCACGTACACACATTTATCGCGACAAGCCCGATCCATATGGAATACAAGCTGAAAAAAACGCCAGATCAAGTAATTGAGCAAGCGGTGGAAGCAGTAAAGTATGCGAAATCAAAGTTCTCATTAGTTGAGTTCTCTTGTGAAGATGGATTCCGTTCGGATAAAGAATATTTAGTACGCGTCATTAACGCTGCCATTAAAGCAGGTGCAACAACAATTAACGTACCCGATACGGTAGGCTACGCTTCACCGCAAGAATACGGCGCGTTATTTAAGTTCTTAAAGGAAAACTGCACAGGCACTGAAAACGTTAAGTTCTCAGCTCACTGTCATGATGACTTAGGAATGGCTGTTGCGAACTCAATTGCTGCAATGGAAAATGGTGCAGATCAAATCGAATGTACAATTAACGGTCTTGGAGAGCGCGCAGGTAATGCAGCACTTGAAGAAATCGCAGTTGCACTACACATTCGTAACGATATTTACCCAGTGGAAACAGGGATCGTATTAAAAGAGATTAAACGTGCATCGCAGCTAGTTAGTCGTTTAACAGGTTCTGTTATTCAACCAAACAAAGCGGTTGTAGGTAAAAATGCATTTGCACATGAGTCTGGTATTCACCAAGACGGCGTGTTAAAGCATAAAGAAACGTACGAAATTATTTCACCAGCACTTGTTGGTGAAGGGGACGTACCACTTGTATTAGGCAAACACTCAGGTCGTGCAGCATTCCGCGACCGCGCAGAGACGATGGGCTTTGACTTATCAGATGACAAGTTAAATAAAGCATTTGATGAGTTCAAAAAGCTTGCAGACCGTAAAAAAGAAGTAACTGAAGATGATTTAGTGACAATTTTAACGGAGCAGCAAATCGCAATTGGCGACGTATCGTTATTTAATTTACAAAACGTACAAGTTCAATACGATTCATCTAATGTGCCAACAGCAACAGTTGTTGTGACAACGCCAGCAGGTACAGAAGAAACGTACACAGGTACAGGCAACGGTTCAGTTGAGGCCATTTTCAATACACTTGAGCAAATTGCTGAAGGTAAAGTAAATGTGCTTGATTACCGCGTAACTTCGGTTGGTAAAGGTGAGGACGCATTAGGTGAGGCAGTCATCAATGTCGAATACAACGGCTTTAAATATACGGGTCGTGACGCAGCGCAAGACGTATTAGAAGCGTCAGCAAAAGCGTACGTAAACGCAGTGAATCGCCATTTACTTCAAGCGAGTACACGCCAAGGAGCAGTCAACTAAGAACTTTACAAGTACCAGCTTAGTCTGACCTAGACAAGCTGGTATTTTTTCTACATAAATTGTCATATATGTTGAATGAGTCATTATATATAGCAGAATCGATATTTTTTTATCGCCTACTTTTAATAAAATGCTCGATCGTAATACGCTTTCAGCCAATTACTGGCTAATCAACATACGTGTTACTATGTAGTCAACTTTTATGATCAATTGTCGGAAAATAGCGACATTATAAAACGCGGAGAACGAAAGGATGTTTCGAACGATGGAAAAGACAATTACGATTTTACCGGGCGATGGCATTGGCCCAGAAGTAGTCGCTTCAGCAGTAGAAGTACTACAAGCGATTGAAGCACGTTACAACCATACATTTCATTTACAATATGCACTAATCGGCGGTGCGGCAATTGATGCGGAAAACAATCCGTTGCCAGAAGAGACGATTGCAAAATGTGAAGCGAGTGACGCGGTATTATTAGGTGCTGTTGGCGGCCCAAAATGGGATAACAATCCATCTCACTTACGTCCAGAAAAAGGATTACTACAAATTCGTAAGCACTTTGATCTGTTCGCGAACCTTCGTCCTGTAGCGGCGATTCCAAGTTTGCTTGATGCTTCACCATTAAAGCGTGAAGTGGCAGAAAACGTAGACTTAATGATTGTACGTGAATTAACAGGTGGACTTTACTTCGGTGAGCCACGCGTTTTAGCAGAGGATCATGCCATTGATACGCTTGCTTACACACGTAAAGAAATTGAGCGCATTGTTGACACAGCATTTAACTTAGCACGTGTACGTCGTGGTAAACTGTGCTCAGTAGATAAGGCAAACGTTTTAGATACGAGTAAGTTATGGCGTCAAATTGTAGAAGAGAAAAAAGCACAATATCCAGATGTAGAAGTAGAGCATAACTTAGTCGACTCAGTGGCAATGAAACTGATTACAAATCCAGCGCATTATGACGTTGTCGTGACTGAGAACATGTTTGGCGATATTTTATCTGATGAAGCGTCAGTAATTACAGGCTCTTTAGGTACGTTACCGTCTGCATCAATGCGTGCAGATAGCTTCGGTTTATACGAGCCGGTACACGGTTCAGCACCGGATATTGCAGGACAAGAAAAAGCAAACCCGGCAGCAACGATTCTTTCAGTAGCAATGCTTTTAAAATATTCATTCGGCTTAAATGAAGAAGCAGCAGAAATCGAGCGCGCAGTAAACGCTGTATTCGAAAAAGGCTTCTTTACAGGCGACCTTGCATCAAAAGGTTCTCGTGTACTAACAACGTCACAATGGACAAACGAAGTATTAACAGAAATCAATGCTCCAGTTTCAAACTAGTGAGTGAAGGAACGGTGAAACACTATGGCGAAAAATATTATCGATAAAATTTGGGAACAGCACGTCGTATATCAAGAAGACGGGAAACCGGATTTACTTTATATCGACTTACATTTAATTCACGAAGTAACAAGTCCACAAGCTTTTGAAGGATTACGTTTAGCAGGGCGAAAAGTGCGTCGTACAGATCTTTGCTTCGCGACGATGGATCATAACGTACCGACAAAAAACTTACCAACAATTAACGATCCAATTGCGAAAAAGCAAATTACAACGCTTGCTGATAACGCAAAAGAGTTCGGCGTTGAGCTTGCAGATATTGGACATCCAGATCAAGGGATTGTACACGTAATCGGTCCAGAACTAGGTTTAACACAACCTGGTAAAACGATCGTTTGTGGTGACTCACATACGGCGACTCACGGTGCATTCGGTGCATTAGCATTCGGTATCGGTACGTCTGAAGTTGAGCACGTAATGAGCACGCAAACGTTATGGCAAACGAAGCCACCGACAATGGAAATTCGCGTAAACGGTGATCTAGGCTTTGGTGTAACAGCGAAAGATATCATTTTAGCAATTATTGCAAAATGGGGTATCGGTGTTGGTACGGGGCATATCGTTGAATATACGGGTGATGCGATTCGCAAGCTTTCAATGGAAGAGCGTATGACAATTTGTAATATGTCAATCGAAGCGGGCGCAAAAGCTGGCTTAATTTCTCCAGATGAAACGACAGTGGAATTCTTACGTGGTCGTCGTCATGCACCACAAAAGCAGTTTGACGAAGCTGCTGCATATTGGTTAAGTTTAGCATCTGACGAAAATGCGACGTATGATGTTGTACTTGAAATCGATGCAGCTGACATTGAGCCAATCGTAACATGGGGAACAAATCCAGCGATGGGTGTAGGTGTAACGAAATCAGTACCGACAAAGGCAGACTATGATAATGAAATCGATCGTAACGCGTTAGAGAAAGCGTTAAAATATATGGATTTACAAGAAGGTCAAAATATTACAGACATTGAAATTCAACACGTATTTATCGGCTCTTGTACAAATTCACGTTTATCAGACTTACGTTCAGCAGCAAGCATTGTGAAAGGGCAAAAGCTTGCACCGGGTGTACGCGGCATCGTTGTACCAGGATCTTGGTCTACGAAAAAAGCAGCAGAAGAAGAAGGTTTACATGAAATTTTCTTAGCAGCAGGCTTTGAATGGCGCGAATCAGGATGTTCAGCATGTTTAGGGATGAATGAAGATGTTATTCCTTCAGGTGAGCGTTGTGCGTCTACATCAAACCGTAACTTCGAAGGACGCCAAGGCGCTGGCGCACGTACGCACTTAGTGTCACCAGAAATGGCAGCAGCAGCAGGGATTCACGGTCGATTCGTCGATGTACGTGAATACATGAAGCAACAGCAAGCATAAGCGTACATTAATTTGCAGGAGAGTGACATAGATGGAACCAATTAATATTGTAAAAAGCGTATATGCACCGCTTGATCATAAAAACGTCGATACAGACCAAATTATTTCAAAAGAATTTTTAAAGCGCATTGAGCGTACAGGCTTCGGTGAATTTTTATTCCATCACTGGCGATTTAATGAAGATGGCTCAGTTAATGAGAATTTCGTATTAAATCAGCCGCAATATAATGGCGCAAAAATTTTAGTTGCACAAGATAACTTCGGCTGTGGTTCATCACGTGAACATGCACCGTGGGCAATTTTAGACTACGGTTTCAACGTTGTCATTGCACCAAGTTTTGCGGATATTTTCCACAACAACTGTTACAAAAATGGTATTTTACCAGTGAAATTAACAGAAGAAGAGTGTGAAGAGTTACTTGCAGCGGGTATTGCTGAAGCTTCTGAAATTGAAGTGAATTTAGGTGAACAAACGGTAACGAATGCAGCAGGTAAAGTATATAAATTTAACATCGATCCGTACTATAAAGAAATGCTATTAAACGGCTGGGACGAAATTGCGTTAACATTTAAGTATGAGGATCATATTAAAGCGTACGAAGAGAAGCGCATCGTTTTTGAATAATAAATAATGAAATACCATTTGGGCATTACTGCTCGAATGGTATTTTTTTATTTTACAATAGAAATAGCTTCTTGATAGTTTTTTCATTTCGGAGGACGTTTTTCGCGAAGAGCGACATCATGTTGGTCACAAATTGTCGCATAGACGCGACGAACGTAGCCTTTGTTCATCGATTTTCGGCTCGGGTGCCGGTTGCAAAAAGATTTTCGCTAAGTCGCCGCCTGTATTTCAGAACATACATCTACATGTTGCAAGCACCGATTTTGAAATAGAGACAAAAATAGCGTTTAATATGTGATGGAAAAGGGTACTACATGAGGATATAGCATATTCATCATTTAACGTGAATACGCATTGCTTGAAAGGGGCGAACTTCCATAGAAAAAGCAATGATGATGAGCGATCTAACATATTAAATTTCTAATGTATATAATATTGCTATAGTATTTTGGAAAATTTTGTGACATACTGAACGTAGTATTTTTACGACACTTCATTACAACAGGAATAAAGGTGAAATTATGGCAAATATTAAAACAGTAGCAAAACATGCAGGCGTATCAGTTGCGACCGTGTCACGTTTTTTAAATAACAAAGATTACGTGAGCCAAGAAGCAAAGGCAGCGATTGAACGCGCAATCAAAGAGCTAAATTATCGTCCGAACCAAGTAGCCCGCAGTTTAACGACGAAGCAAACAAATATTATCGGTTTAATTGTACCAGACATTACGAACCCATTTTTCCCGCAACTTGCTCGTGCAGTAGAGGATACGGCATTATCACTCGGCTATACGGTTGTACTTTGTAACAGCGACGAGCAGGAGGAGAAGGAAAAATTATATATTGAGCGCCTTCGTCAAACGTATGTTGCGGGCTTTATCGTTGCGTCCAATTTAATTTCGGAGCAAAGTTATTTAGAGTTAAACATTCCAGTCGTAGCGCTTGATCGAAAAGATAATAGCCAGCTTCCGTACGTGTCAACGAACAACTTTGAAGCAGCAAAGCTCGGCTCGGCATATTTAATTGAGCGCGGTGCAACGAATTTAATTTGTTTAAGCGGCCCACAAAACGCAGGCACGTTTGCAGAGCGTGCTAAAGGGTTTGAAGCGGCGATGACTGACAATGTGTCATATCGCATTGTAGAAGGGGATTTACGCTATCAATATGCGTTTGAATCGACGAAAGAGGCGCTCGCACAAGATCGCACAATCGACGGTGTATTTGCATGTAGCGATTATGCAGCACTTGGCGCATTAAAGGCAATTCAAGAAGCGGGATTACGCGTGCCAGAAGATGTGCAAGTAGTCGGCTATGACGGCATTGAGCTAGGTGATATGGTGTTGCCTGGGCTGACGACTGTAGCGCAACCAGTTTACGGACTAGGTGAGACGGCGACACGCATGTTAATTAGCAAGCTTGAAGATAAGGAAATTCAGCAAACGCGTGTTGTATTGGAGGCGTCGCTTTGTGTGCGCGGAACGACAAAATAATATCGTTGTAGTCGGCAGTGTGAACATGGATTTAGTGTTGCATACGAACGTGTTGCCGAAGCAAGGAGAAACGGTGTTTGGGCAACGTTTTACGACGTCACCAGGAGGCAAAGGTGCGAATCAAGCTGTTGCAGCGTCACGTCTTAGTGGCAACGTACAAATGATTGGTGCGGTTGGCGCAGATGCGTTCGGGCGTGAACTACGCGAACAATTAATACATAACGGGGTACAGACAGATGCACTTCTTGAAGTAGATGCAGAAACAGGCATCGCGCTCATTCAGCTACATGACGGCGACAATCGCATTACAGTCGTATCAGGCGCAAACTATGCGATCGATGTAGCACATATATTGCGATTCAAGCATATAATTGAGAATGCAGCACTTGTCGTTTTGCAGTTGGAATTGCGAGTGGAGCTGACAGAGTGGGTGTTGCATCAATGCGGTGCGGCGAATGTACCGGTGCTATTTAACCCAGCACCCGCCACGCATTTTCAGCACGAATGGCTGCCGTACATTACGTATATGACGCCGAATGAAACCGAATGTGCAGCAATATTTAGGCAAACGCCAGAGGAAGCGGCGATAGCACATCCAAAGAAAGTAATTGTGACATGCGGGGGCGACGGGGCATTGTTTGCGGATGATAACGGGCTTCACGGAGTTGTTGCACCGACAGTAGATGTTGTCGATACGACTGGTGCAGGAGATACGTTTAACGGCGCACTCGCAGTCGCACTCGTCGAACGAAAGCCGCTTGCACAAGCTGTTCCATTTGCCGTACAAGCCGCATCTAAAGCTGTACAAAAACTCGGCGCACAAGAAGGTATGCCAATGCGTGCAGCGTTGTAACAATACGTAAACGTGTTTCGCTAAAATAAAAAAGGTGTCCTGAAAGTCAACATCGACTTTCGGGACACCTTTTTTATGCTTCAACTGTAGCTTTTTGTTTTTTCTCGATAAACTGTTTCATAATATTTCCTAAACGTTGAATGCCTTCTTCGATAATTTCCTCTGTTGCATTCGTGTAGTTTAAGCGCAATGTGTTAACGTTATTTGGATGCGTATAGAACGGATCACCTGGTACGAACGCTACGTCTGCTGCCATTGATTCTTCAAATAGCTCAAGTGCGGAAATACCTTCAGGAAGCGTTGCCCAAATGAACATGCCGCCTTGTGGTTTCGTATAGTGCACCTCTTTTGGGAAATGCTTTTCAATTGCGTTTAACATCGCTGTTGCTTGTGTGTTGTAAAGCTCGATAATTTTGTTTACATGTTCTTCGTAAGCGTTATGTGTTAAATATTCCGCAATCGTCATTTGTGCGAAAATGTTTGTGTGTAAGTCTGTCGCTTGTTTCGCTGTTTCAACATGACTTAAAATTTCTTTATTTTTCGTCACGATGTAGCCTAAGCGGAAGCCCGGTGTAACCGTTTTTGAAAATGAGCCAAGCAGCACTGAGTTTTGTAAGCGACCTGCGCCAATGTATGGCAATGCTTCGCCGCTAAAGCGCAATTCGCCGTAAGGATCGTCTTCGATTAATGCTACGTCGTAATTTTTCACGACTTCGTAAATGGCGTCACGTTTTTCGCGTGAATACGTAATACCGGTTGGATTTTGGAAGTTCGGTACTGTGTAAATAAATTTAATGTTTGGATTGTTTTTTAGTGTTTCTTCAAGCTGTGCGACGTTTAAGCCGTCCTCTTCAAGCGTTACTGGATAAAATTCAGGCTCTGCTAGTGTGAAAGCTTGAATAGCGCCAAGATATCCAGGTGCTTCCATAACAACGCCGTCACCTTTGTTTAAAAATACTTTACCTAAAATTTCAAGTGCTTGCTGTGAGCCTGTCGTAATGAACACGTCTGATGCATCGATGTCTAGACCGAAGTTTTTACGGTACTTTGCTGCGATCATTTCGCGCAACGGTAAATAGCCTTGTGTCGTTGAATATTGGAATAATTTCGCGCCTTCATGTGCAATCGAGTTGTTAATTGCTTCTTGAAGCGCGTCAATTGGAAATGAAATTGGATTTGGTAAGCCACCTGCGAATGAAATAACATTTGGTGAATCCGTCACTTTTAAAATGTTGCGGATAAATGATGATGGCGTATTTAAAATTTTGTTTGAAAACTGCATATTATCGTCCCTTTACATAAAAAGTTACATATAAAAAAGCAAAAAAACTTCTTTATATTCAGTATTATCTGATAATATCAGAAAATTAAAACAAATAAAAGAGGTTGAGAACAACTATAGCGGATTCTTTTTTGAATACGTATTTTTCGGTGTGAACGAGTATTTTAAGGTGAAAAAATATCGCGCAAAATGTGCAGAGCGAGCATTGCATAACTAGTAAAGTTCGTGTACACTATAAAACATAGTAACTTAATCGGAATAGGTGGTAAGTGTATGGGAACAATTATTGAAAAAGCGAAAAAACATATTGCAAGGCAACAACAGCTACCAGCGTTATATACATTATCACCGCAGCATGCACGCAAGTTACGTGCCGTTCCACGCATCGCACAGCCAGTTTCACCGCTCGCTAGCATTCAAGACGTGCGCATTGACGTAAAGGATGGCAATATCGTACTGCGTATTTACACACCGGAAAACGTCGGCAAGCTCGGGGCGATTGTTTATATCCATGGTGGCGGCTGGGTCATTAATAGCATCGATACGTCAGATGCATCATGCCGTTTGCTTGCACAAAAAACAGGACGCATCGTCGTTTCCGTTGATTATCGTTTAGCACCAGAATATGCATTTCCTGTGCCAGTAGAAGATTGTGAAGCGGCTTTTCAATGGATCGTTCAACATGCGTCACAGTACAATATCGATTTATCGCGTATTGCGATTGCGGGTGACAGTGCTGGTGGTAACTTAGCAACAGTTGTAGCAAATACGTTTAAGGAACAGATCGAGGCGCAAATTTTATTATATCCGGTAACGAACGCGTGCATGAATACGGCGTCGTATGAAACTTATGCACAAGGGTGTGGGTTAGATGCGAAAGTAATGGCTTGGTTTATTGAACAATATGTAGAAGTGACGGAACGAGCGAATCCACGCGTGTCTCCTTATTTTGCGGACGTAACAAAAGCTCCGAAAGCGTTCATCGCTGTGGCGGAAAATGATGTGTTAAAAGATGAAGGATGGCTGTATGCAAAGAAGTTACAGCAAGCTGGTGTGGAAGTAGAAGCGATTGAAATGAACGGACTCATTCATAGCTATTTTACGACGAATGCGGTATTTGCAGAGGAAATTGAGCAAACGATTGAACGTATCGTGTCGTTTTTAGGCAAATAAAAAAAGCGGGGGCTCATCTCCCCGCTTCAACAGCTTGCTCCTAGCAATCCGAGCTATTAAACGGTGCAAGCTGCCGTAACAGTCAAGCTGTTACAATAGGTTTTGGCACCTGATAGTTATTATAACATACAAGGAAGAAAACAAAAAATGAAAGAAAATTCGGTCTTATGAATTATCGCTTATCATCGCACGTAATCGGGTATAGAGTGGCGATGACAAAAGGGAGGCGATTAGAAATGCATTATTATGAACGCGTACTTGGTGAGTCGTTTCAGCGGCTTCATCCACAGCTGCAAGCACGTTACAGTGAACCGATTGGAAAGACGCAGCGAGTAGAAGGAGTGATGCACGTCGTTGAAAATGGCTCCTCTTTTATTACACCTTTACTCATGCTGGCACAGCCGACGAAATTTATGTTTCATAATACAGGAGAGCACGTACCGTTTATGTTAGAAACGAAGAGCAAGCAAGTAGGGCACACGACTGAAATTCAGTGGACGCGTGCTTTTTATTTTGACGAGGCGACGCGTTATTACAATACGTTAATGGTTGTCGATCATGAAACAAATGAAGTCCTTGATTATAACGGTGACGGTAAATTTTTCGCCTCGCAAATGGATGTTCGCGTAACGGCGGACGGTGCGCTTTATATGAAGTCGGTCGCACAGTTCGTTCGCATCGGCACGCGCATTGTGTCGCTGCCGAAGCAATTACAAGGTGTTGGAACAGCGATTGAGGCGTTTGATGAAAAGCAGCAGCAGTTAACGATTGCGGTGCACGTTTATAACCCGATAATTGGGACGGTAAAGCAATATTACGGTGAATATAACGTTCTATATACAAGGTGATTGCGAACGAGGCTCGAAACAAGAGGCGGACTCCAGCGTTACACGAAAGGCTCACGCCACGACCGCCGCGATGTGGAGAGCCGACGAACAAAACGCTAGAATATATTCACCGTCTATATATCAATATGAAAAATATTAAAACACGAACGAAAATGTAAAAATGGTGTTCAATTTTCGTAAAAAGCGTTGACTTTCAGAACGATCCATTGTAAATTAGCTAATGACGAACGAAATCATATAAAAATAAAAAAATATTCGTCTTTAGGAGTGGGTTTTATATGGATACAGTATTCGACTATGAAGATATTCAATTAGTACCAGCAAAATGCATCGTGGATTCTCGTGCAGAGTGTGATACGAGCGTGACGCTTGGCAAACATACATTTAAATTACCAGTCGTGCCAGCAAATATGCAGACAATTATCGATGCATCGCTTGCGCAAAAGCTTGCGGCAAACGGCTATTTTTATATTATGCATCGCTTCCATCCTGAAACGCGTGAGCAATTTATTCGTGATATGCACGAACAACAATTAATTGCTTCTATTTCAGTTGGGGTGAAGGAAGATGAGTACGCATTTGTTGAGGACTTAGCAGCGAAAAACGTCGTACCTGATTACATTACGATCGATATTGCGCATGGGCATTCAAATGCGGTCATTGCAATGATTCAGCACATTAAAAAGCATTTACCAGAAAGCTTCGTTATTGCTGGGAACGTCGGCACGCCAGAAGCGGTACGCGAGCTTGAAAATGCAGGAGCGGACGCAACGAAAGTCGGCATCGGACCGGGTAAAGTGTGCATTACGAAAATTAAAACAGGCTTTGGGACAGGTGGCTGGCAGCTAGCGGCACTTCGCTGGTGTGCAAAGGCAGCACAAAAGCCAATTATTGCGGACGGTGGTATTCGTACGCACGGCGATATCGCAAAATCAGTGCGCTTTGGTGCATCGATGGTCATGATTGGTTCGCTATTTGCAGGGCATGACGAGTCGCCAGGTGAAACGGTTGAAGTGGACGGCGTATTAATGAAGGAATATTTCGGTTCAGCGTCGGAGTTCCAAAAAGGTGAGCGTAAAAACGTTGAAGGTAAAAAGATGTACATGCCGTATAAAGGGAAAATTATCGATACGCTCATTGAAATGGAGCAAGATTTACAGTCATCGATTTCGTACGCGGGTGGTCGCGATTTAGAGGCGATTCGTAAAGTTGATTACGTTGTCGTGAAAAACTCGATTTTCAACGGGGATCGTTACTAACAAGCTTCATAAAAGAATGTAAAACGAAAAATCGCATCGTGCCGATTTTTCGTTTTTTTTCGGGCATAATGAAAATATGCGTAGTTTGCCAAAAGACATAGGAATGGAAGCAAATTTCTTTTCATATATTCAGAAGAAAATTACTTTTTTATGATGTAAAGTCGAGTGCACTTAACGTATACTTAGTATGTGTTTCTAAAAATAGAAGTGCACGTGAGTAAAGGGAGTGAAATGATGCAACAACAATGGCGCCCACCATTTATCGGGGCTGGCGTTCAATTATATAGTACGAAGCAAATGTATGCTCAAATCATATATGTATTGTTCATTAGCTTGACGATTAGTTTTTATACGACGCAATACGTTACGCGGGCAAGTTATGCGCAACGAATTGGTGTGTTAGAGTGCATATTAGTTATATTAGCAGCACTGTGCTTATTGACATTATCGATCATCGGACTTATATGGTACACACGGCATTTGCATGAGGCGCAGCGACCATTTTGGTGGACGTTGTTACTGCTTTCATTACTGCTTGCACAATATGTACAGTATGAGCAAGCTGAAATACAAAAGTCGCTTTATCCAGGCGCAGCGGCAATTTATAATGATATTACACCGCGTGATAACATTCCATTTTATCAATCGTATGAAGATGTTATTTTAGACCGCCCTGTATTTTATCAATATGATCAATGTCAAGCGATGTATTTAGTCGAAATTCGTAAATGCTCATACGGTGTTGTCGATGATCCAGATTATGTGTTAGCGCTTGTCGCTGGTTCGCATTCAGCGCATTGGTTCCCAGCAATCGAGCCGTTAGCAGAGGAGCTCAATTTCCGCATCGACATTTACAATCATGACGGCTGTCGCTTTACCGATGAAGATCCAGACGGTCATTTGACGGAGCAATGTATTGAGTGGAATGCGAACTTAATTAATGTGTTAAAGCAAAACCCACCAGATGTCGTCTTTACAACAGCTTCGCTCAATAAGCGTAACTATGTGCCACGAGGGTATATTCGTCAGTGGGAACGATTAGAAGGGTATTCAACTGTATTTGCGATTCGTGATACGCCGCGTATGAATGAGCCAACACCTGCTTGTTTACAGCAACACAATGATGAAATTGCGCCGTGCTCAATGCCGCGTGACGAAGCATTATCACGTGAAGTGCCGTGGGAAAATGCAGACAATATTCCATCGAACGTGTTATTTGGGGACTTATCTGATTATTTCTGCGATGATACGACGTGCTACCCAGTTATCGGTAACATTTTAATTTACCGTGATCAGCACCATTTAACGTCATCGTATGTTAAAACGTTAGCACCAGTATTACGTCCATATTTAGTCGAAGCGTTCGAAAAATCCGAAACGATTAAACGTTAAATCTTTATGATTTAGCGTTTTTTTTTGCGCAAAATAAAAAAACGATTCGCCAAAGCTAGTCGTTTTTTCGTGTAAGTGCTTGTCGAAAGCGCTCTTCGTATTTCGCTGTAAGGTGTCTTTTGCCTGAAAATAACTCCAGTAACGTGCGCTTCGGTAAGCCTGTTTGAATTGCGAGCCATTCAATCGGTAGTTGCTGCTCGTGTAAAAATCGTTTTACGTCTTCAATCATGTGCGAACCTCCTTCGTTATTGCTGTACGACGAACGCTTCAGCAAACGCCATTTCCTTATCGCGCTGTAGCTGTTGAAGCTGCTCGACATGTAGCTTACGCGCTGCTTCACAATGAATGAGCTGCAACTCGTCAAAGCCGGTTGCGAATAGTTCAGCGAGTGCATCGGCATCTTTTAATGCGCTATTGAGCCCGAATGCACCAGTTGGCGTCATCGTATGTACCGCATCTCCGATAAAAATAAGCCCATCTTTATGCCACGTATGTACTTTGCTGCTATACACGTCAAGCAATACGAAGTCGCGCCAGCTATTTAGCGAGGTGTCAATCGCATCACGTAGCTGTGGCAAAGCGTCCATTAATTGCGGCTTCATTTGCTCAAACGGCATCATGCGCAGCGTACGAAATGATTTTTCAGGAATTTGCCAGCCGATTTGCACGTAATTGCCCGTTTGTGTGAACACAGAAATTGGATCGTCGTGCAGCATCGCAAAATCAATGGACGGCTGCCAATGTGCTGGGGCAGGAAAACGCGCCCACAATAAATCGTAGCCGTGCTTCGTAATAATCGGTTCAATACGTGCTTGTTTTCGAACGGTAGAATGTCGGCCATCCGCACCGACGATTAAATCGCACGTAATCGTCTCGACGCAGTCTCTGTGCTTTGCGACAACGCCGTAATACGTGCCATTATCATTTACGAGCAGCTCTTTTACGGTCGTATTTAACTGGTAGGAGAACGATTCATATTGCGAAGCGGCATGAATGAGCACGTGCAATAAATTTGTTTGCGGCGTATGAATGCCAAAATGCTGTCCGTCCTCAGCATACACTTCTTTCATTAGTTCGCCTTTATGCCAGTAGCGTAAAGACGTCATCGCTAAACAGCCTGCCTCCTCCAGTGCCGAAAATAGCCCGTGCTTTTTTAAAATATGCTCACCCTCTGTATTTAAATGCTCGCCGCGAAACGCTTGGCCGAACGAAGCGGTGCGCTCAAGCAGTAACGTGCGCACGCCGCGTTTTGCAAGCAAATAAGCAAGCAGCGCACCACCAGGACCGGCACCAACAATACAAACTTGTACATGCATATCGTTAATCTTCCTTTACTTACGTTTTGTAAGTAAGTATAAAATGACAATGGGGAAATGTCTAGTGTGCAAACATTTCCCCGTCGTATTAACGTAATTTATAGCCGGTCATTGCCAAAACCGTTCTGTTATTAAATGTGTACGATAGCAACCCGTAGCCTTCTTTAAAATAAAACACCGCTTCATGTTCCTCTACGTTGTAACCGACATCATCACTGTAATAATAAGCTTCGATTTTTTGAACAATTTTTAGCGTGCCTGTAAATTTTAAGTTGTTAATTGTGACGTCTTGGTTAAAGTACGGTGTCGTCGTGTAAGAGCCGTCGTATGCCCAATACGTCTCAGCGTACGGTAAGGCGTGTATCGTCGTTAATGTGTACGGTTTAAATTCCACTAGATGGCGCAAGTCGGTATCGATCGCTGTCCAGTCACTATTGCGCTGATAAATGTGAATGCGACTTGTTGAGAACGTCTGCATAATGCCCTCGAACTTTGGTTTTGCATTGCCATTTGTATCAAATTCAATGTAATAAGAATACCCCGTGCCACTCGCGTAGTTAGCAGCTTGTAGCTTCGTTGCGGCATACGCGGTATTAGACGTAATTTTTTTATTTTCGATTTGTTGTTCCTTGCCGTAAAGCGCACGATATAAAAATGTTGCCATATTGATGCGCGACACTGCTTGATTCGGTTTAAACGTGCCATCAGGGTAACCAGCGATAATGCCTTTTTCGACAAGTGCGCCGATAAAGACGTTGTTCGCTAAGCTCGTCGGCACATCTTTAAACTTCGTCGTCGGTGTTGGCGTAAGCTTCAATAAATTCGTTAAAATTTTTGCGACATGCGTACGTTTTACTTCTTGGTACGGATTGAAATCACCATTTGCTGTACCGTCAATAATGCCAGCGCGGTATAGCTGCTGAATGGAATCGGCATAATCGGTATCTTCTGTGACGTCGTTAAATTGCTTCGCTGGACGCACGTTGTATAGCTTGTACGCGCGTGTAATCATATCGGCTAACTCTGCTCGCGTGACTGTAGCTTCAGGATAAAATAAATCATCTTCGTACGCAGTCATTACGTTTGCTTCTGCCATTTTTTTGACGATCGCATTTTGCGTCGCGTTCGTGACATCTACGTACATTTGCGTATTGGCGGCAGCTCCAAGTGGCGATAGTAATAAGGCAGCGGTTAACAATAAGGCAGTTGAAAATGTTTTCATTCGTAACGCCCCCTAACGAATTTGTTTCTTTTATTTTACATTATATGTGTTTATATAGATATAGGGTGAAAGATGTTTTGTATTTTGTAGAAATACAAAATCAGAGATACATATAAGATTTGTTGGCGCAGTTAAGAGGACTGTACACGCTAGAAGTACTATGTGAAGGAGGGGGCGATGAGATTATGGAGGAATACATAAAGAAAAGTAGTAGAGGTGAGCAAATGTGCGCCTCTACTACTTTTCTCTAAATTTATAACAAGCGTGTTGATTAGCAGTTTAATTGGCAGGGCGCGTATTGCGGCTCGCTTTCCTGGGGCTCGGCTCAAGCCTCCGCACCGCTCCTACGTCGCGGCTTACGGGGTCTTGAGGCACGAGCTTTTCCCCAAGGAGTCTCGCCGCACGCTTCATGCCACTCATATAGAGCGTTTATTTCAGTTGGTTGCTTAAAATCATAGGTTTCACTATATACAAATAGCTAATCAACAAACCTGAATTTATAATTTAATATTGTTAACGAGGCGTATAGCCATTAATTGCTATTAATATAGCATCATCAAATGTATGGGCTAACAAAGCGTAACTTTCTTTGAAATAAAATGAACATTCAAATGAGTCATAATATTACATTACTATCTTGTACAATGACCAATACACCTATTTTGAAATAAATGTATTTTTACGAACATAATAAAAATCGTTTTGTACGCATGGAAAGTACAATCATTAAAATGAATTGTTTTTCCGATGAAACAAATGTGTTCGCTGTATTTTCCTAAAGCACAAATTGTTTTATTTTTTAGAAAAATGACAAAAAGATATTGAAATATCAGATTTTTTTAGCGATAATAAAGCAATCAACTGAAGTGAGGGATTGTTATGTCAGTACAATATATGAATGCTGCGAAAGTGGCGAACACAAAACATACAAACGAAGCGGTATTGCTCGTAAAATGTCCAGATAAGCCAGGTATTGTCGCGGTGCTATCGGAGTTTTTACATACATTTGATGCGAACATTATTGAATCAAGTCAATATTCAACAGATCCTGCAGACGGCACATTTTTCATTCGTTTAGCGTATTATTGCGATCAACTTGGCGAAAAAGCAGAGCAAATGGAGAAAAATTTTGAAGGCATTGCGCGTGCGTTTGATATGACGTATGCATTCCATTACCAGGCACAAAAAAAGCGTGCAGCCATTTTCGTATCGAAGGAGCCACATTGCTTACTTGAACTATTATGGGAGTATCAAACAGGAGATTTACCGATGGAGATTGCGCTCGTTGTCAGCAACTACGAAAATTCACGTGAAATGGTTGAGGCACTTGGCATTCCGTTTTATTACATTCCAGCGAACAAAGATATTCGTGCAGAAGTAGAAGCTCGCCAAATTGAATTGATGAAAGAGTTTGATGTGGATGTGCTTATTTTAGCGCGCTACATGCAAATTTTAACGCCTGATTTTGTCAGTCATTTTGAAAATCGCATCATTAACATTCACCATTCATTTTTACCAGCGTTTATCGGGGCAGATCCGTATGCGCGCGCGTTTGCTCGTGGTGTAAAATTAATCGGAGCGACGAGTCATTACGTAACGAACGATTTAGATGAAGGTCCGATTATTGAGCAGGACGTTGAGCGTGTGGATCATCGTGTTGACGTGAAGGAGCTGCGTAAAATCGGCAGTAAAATTGAACGCCGCGTGCTCGTAAAAGCGGTGAAGTGGCATTTAGAAAACCGCATTATCGTAGAAGGCAATAAGACGATTGTGTTCCAATAAAAAAAAGCATCAGCCTCGTCGCGAGGGCACTGAAAAAGTCACTGAATCAATAGGAAGGGCATGTT
>NZ_MATO01000068.1 GCF_001700325.1 Caryophanon latum | reverse complement strand
TAGTCTTTTTTCAAAGTGTCTATCGTATAGGGTACATTTTAAAATATGCTTGGGCTTTTTTCGCTTGGGCTACCAACCGTTTTGTTAAATATAAATATTTATCATATAGAGGAAACTTCCTATACAAGTATAGTCTATCACCTCGAAAATCGAATGACAAGTACATTAAATTATTTTTTGTTACTTTTCGCTACTTCGATTAAAAACTTCGGTAACGCCATTTGACGCTTCAGTCGTGAAGGCTCCTTCATTAAACGGTACAACCACTCAATGCCTGCCTTTTGATAAAACGCTGGTGCGCGCTTTACGTTTCCTGCTAGCACGTCGAACGAGCCGCCGACACCTTGGTAAATTGTCGGATGCAACGTGTCGCGATTGTCGTTAATCCAGTTTTCCTGACGCGGGCTACCCATCGCAACGAACAGTAAGTCCGGCTTTGCTTCGTTAATTTTCGCTCGCACGACGTCGTTATTTTTTTCGTAGCCGTCTTGTGTACCGACGATGTTAATGCCTGGGTACAGCGTTTCGAGCTTCGCCTTCGCTTGCTCAGCTACTCCAGGTTTTCCGCCGTATAAAAAAATCGGCTTGTTGCGCTTTGCCGCTTCCTCACATAAGCGAAGCATCATATCGACACCGGTTACACGCGACGTAATGTTTCCTTTTTGAAGCTTCGACGCTAAAATAACGCCGATGCCATCTGGAATTTGGATTTCCGCATCGTTAAGTAACTTCATTAACGATGGGTCCTCCTTTGCTTTCATAATTTTCTCTGGGTTAATGGCAACGACTAACGCTTTATCTTTGCGCTCGATTCGGTCGAACACTTCCACCATTAAGCCGTCGTAATCCTCTGTATTGACCTTTACACCAAGTACGATTTCCTTCATTATTTCGTCGCATCCCCTAATAGATGGAACTCAAAGCCAGCCGCTTCCCACTTCTCACGGTTTAAGCAGTTTTTCGTATCGAATACGATTTTTGCTTTCGTGTCGATCGTCGCTGGATCAAGCTCTTTAAATTCGTTATGGTCTGTTAAAAATAATAGTACGTCTGCGTCTTTTGCTGCATCTTCAAAGCTTTGAATTTGCGTTGCGTGTTGGTTCGTTACAATATGTGGGTCTTGTGATACAACGTCTAAGCCAAGCTCGACTAAATGATCGATCACTTCTGTCGATGGACTTTCGCGCATATCATCTACGTTTCCTTTAAACGCTAAGCCGAATACTGCTACTTTGCCGCCTGCGATTTTATGCTTGTTTAAAATTGCTTGCGTGCGCTGTGCTGTAAATGCTGGCATGCCGTCGTTCGTTTTGCGTGATAAGTGAATGAGCTGTGCGCCCTCTTCGCCACCTAGCTCTACTAGGAACCACGGATCAACTGCGATACAGTGACCGCCTACACCTGGACCTGGGAAGTGAACGTTTACACGTGGGTGATAGTTCGCAAATTTAATCGCTTCCCAAATGTTGACGTCTAGCTTATCCGCAAGCTTTGCGAGTTCATTCGCAAAGGCGATGTTGACGTCGCGGTATGTGTTTTCCATTACTTTTACAAGCTCAGCTGTCGTTGCGTCCGTTAAGTGAATCGTTCCTTTTACGAACACTTCGTAAAGCTCTTTCGTTAGCTCCGCTGATTTTTCGTTAATGCCACCAACGATGCGGTCGTTGTTAATGAGCTCTTCGAAAATGCGACCTGGAATGACGCGCTCTGGTGAGTGAGAAACGTATAACTGCGTGCCGATTTCAAGCCCTGTTTTCACAAGCTCTGGTAACATGACATTTTCAACTGTTTTCGGTGGTACTGTTGATTCTAAAATGACTAAGTTGCCTTCTTTCACGAATGGCACGATCGACGCTGTTGCTTTACGTACGTATTCTAAGTTTGCTGTTTTGTCAGCGTTAATTGGTGATGGTACAGCGACGATGAATACGTCCGCTTCCACTGGCGTTGTTGATGCTGTTAAAAATCCTTCGTCTACTGCTTTATTTAAGCGCTCTTGTAAGCCGTTTTCTTCAATGTGTAATTTCTTTTCTTGAATGCTCTTTACTGCCGCCGGGTTAACATCGACACCGTGTACCTTTACTCCGTAGTTTGCGAACATTACGGCTGTCGGTAAACCGATATAACCTAACCCTACAACACAAATTGATTTTGTCATGACTATTCTTCCTTTCGATACACTGCTTGGCATCTTCATTAGTTATCTATATAGACGTTTCCCGTTTAATTGCGGTTTCACGACTTCTAGTATACAACTTTGCCTCGTTTCTGTGAATAGGCAACTATTAGGTCATATTTTGAATAGACTTTCTTCTTATTATATATAGGCGCAAAATTCTGATACTTGAAAATAACATCGATTTAGCCACTTGTATACAACGGCGTCGACTGTTTTTAGCAACAAAACGGAAATCGATGGAGCGTTAGCATGCGGCGCGTAACTGCCTATTAAACAGAAAAAAACATCCACCAACAACAATCGGTGAATGCTTCAATACAGTGCGTTATTCAATGGTCGCGCCTCCGTCTAACATTTTCAGTTGCTCGACTAAATGCTCAAAGCTTTGTTTGTCGTTTTGTGCAAGTGCCTCGTCAATTAAGCGAACAATGTTTTCGCGCTCTAGCTGTGTAATGATGGAATCTAGCTCTGTGCGCTCCTCTGATTTCGGCTCGATTTCTTCGACTTGTGGCGCTGAGCTTTCTAAAATCGGTACGAGATGGTCGTGTACATTTGAGATGAGTAGTAGCTGATACAGTGGTAAACGAATGAAGCGATTGCCCTTTTGGAAGACGAACACTTCAGATAAGTTTTCTACTTGCATCGTTTGTAAGTTCACAATCATTTCCTTACCTTCGATCGGAATGAAGTGGAAAATTTCATCGTCCTTTAAAATCGAGAAATATTGATACGCGAATACGAGTCGCAGTTGATCGCCTGTTACTTTCGTGTAAAATGGCTTCATGAATTGAACATGAATCATAGGGAAACCCTCCTTACGTTTAATTTTCAGACTTTTTAAAATTTTATCATACACTCGAATGAGAAGATATATTTATTTTCAATTGTCGTCTCAAGCAGCGGTGCTTTTCATCCGCGCCTTCTGTACAAAACTATTCCCGAAGTAGTTCGCTTGTAAACCTTTCAGCGATGCGTCCATATACGTTATAATGATAGGATATATTTAAGCTAGAGGAGGTTTTATTGTTGCTAAATATGTCAACGGTGGCTCGAGACTATAAGGATCTCGTCACTAGCTGGATGGAACAAATCGCGTTAGACTTGTCGTCTGAAAACGATGCGCACGTTGAAATGATTCGGCGTGCTTCGTTTTTAATACGTAATCGAGAGGTTCAAGCAACTGAGTATAATCACCTATACGAGCAGCTCGACTTAACGATTAGTACTGGCAATCAAGCTTACGTCACAGTTGATTTTTTTGAGAAACAGTTGACGTGTACGTGCGATTACAACCTTATTTCGTCGGATGAAACATACTGCGAGCATGTAGTCGCGGCAGCTATGTTTTTATATCAATATCAGCACTCTGTTCAAAAATGGGTGGCGGATTGGCGCACGAAGAAAACAGTACAAACGCAGCTCATTATACAAGAGCGTACTCCTGCTGCATGGCAAAGTATGGCACAAGCTGTCGTCCATAGCTACGCACCAAAAAATCATTACATCGAACCGTACTTACTGACGAGCATCGATGCACGTATTCATGAGCGCCTCGCTTTGCATACGCCAGTTGAGCGAGAGTGGAGGCTGCTGTATAAGCTGTATATGGAACTCTACGTATTAAATGCACTTTGGCCACATATTTACGATCCCAATAAGAACGCTGGCTTAATGTTTACATACTTTTTGTCGCGTAAACAAGATGATATTGTGTCGCTAATGGACGATATGGGGGACGGGCTAAAGCTGTTTGAAATGGATGCGTTTTTCACAAACGTTGAGGACATGCTGCATACGCTACTGCTTGAGCAAGAAGGCTATGATTCGGAGCGCTTTGCGATTTATTGTCATTATTGGCAGTACGTGCAGCGTAATAAAACGGTGCGTAAAAGAGAAGTGGAGCGCCTCGCTAACTCAACGTATGACATGCATATGATTGAGCTATTTTTTGCGCTATTGCTACAAGATGAGGATAAAATATTTGCGGTGAAAGAGCATTCTGCAGGGTATTGCAGCTATTATTTAGAGCTCGCATCAATTGCCTATTCCGTAAAATCGATGCGCAGCTATGAGCATTTACTCAAGCTTGTGCTACTGGATTTAGAAGCGTATACGAACAAGTATGTTCCAGGGGCATTTCATAAAATTCATGCGGAGAAAATGATGGCGATGTATGCGCACATTTCGCTAAATGAACACGAAGAGCATATGCTATATCGTGCGCTCGGTGCATACGGCTTGCAGTTTTATTCAATGTCGCTCATTCAACAGCAACGTTATCGTGAATGGGTTGCGCTGCATATGATGAAGCCGACATCATTGTTAGATGCGGAAATGAGCGGCTTAAAGGACGTGCTCGCTCATGAACCGGCGCTACTTTTACCGCTTTATCATTTATTTGCATTGCGCGAAGTGGAGCAAAAATCGCGTTCACATTACAAGCAGGCAGTGCGCATTTGGAAAATGATGAAGTCGGCGGCAAAAAAGGCAAACAAGCTTGCATACTTCGAACAATATATCGAAGCGATGCAGCAGCAATTTAAACGACTGCGTGCCTTACAAGAAGAAATGGAGAAAGGAAAGTTGTTCACATGATGACTTCTATGTTTCAACGTACGTTTAAATTGAGCATTCGCGAGCAGCACGAGCATTTCGTCGTGCAAGCATTTCATGACGATTCGCTATTGTTTGTACACGAATGGCTTACACCGCTTTGTTTTTTGCACGAGGCATCGCTTTACGGCATGGTCGCCATTGCGGATGACGTAACAGCTCACATGTCCGCTTCGATGCTGCTTGATATACTCCATGACGATTTCAAGCACCCATTCATTGAACTTGCCGCAGCCGATGCCATTTCTGAAACGACGCTACATAAGCTGCGCGACGTACTACCGCTTTGGCGTACGCGAGACGTTTGGCAATATATGCGTGACAACGGACAATGGCATTTCCCACAAAGCATCGACTACACGTATTTAGAGCGCGGCATTTACGACGAGCTTCAGCGCCATGACATATCAATTAGTAGCTTGCCGTCGCTGTTGCCACTTTTTGAGCAAAATTGGCCGCTTCAAACGGCGGTCGATCATCAAGAAACACAGCTTGCTTTTCGCTTAAATGAGCCTGAGCTAGACGGTGATTGGCTACTCGAAGCGGTCGTACAAGGAAAACGCGCTGGCTCATATTGGGTACCTGCTGTGAAAAAACGCATGCTACCTATTCATGACGTATTACCACCGAAATGGGCGCACGCAGCCGATCATATCGCCGAGCAGCAAACACGGGCATTGTCACTCTTATCGATTACACAAGACGAAAAAAGTGCACATTTTTTCAGAAAGCTGCTGTCAGATGCCGAGCTTCGCCAATTTTTACAGCATGACGTACCGAATTTACAAGCGTTCGGCTACTTCGTCGTGCTACCTGCTTGGCTAAAGGATTTGAAAAAAACGAAGCTGCGCACATCAGTAACGGCAAGTACAGGCAAAAGCCAAGCAAGCTTAAACGACCCGCTCGAATTTAATTGGCAGTTTTCAATTAACGACGAAACGATGTCTGCTGAGCAGTTCCGCCGACTTGTCGGTGAAAACCGAGAATTTATTCGCGTCGGCTCACAATGGTTCCAAATTGACGACGAATGGCTCGCGCAAATGAAAAAAGTAATGGAGCAAACAGAAAATAGCAAATGGACCGTGCGCGATTTACTGTTTCGTGAAGTGCAAGAGGAGCTAATCGAGTTCATCGATGAAGTCGATGAGCAACAAAGCCCTACGTTACAGCTTCACATTCAAGCATCGCTGCAAAACTATTTACAGCAGCTCGAAAATAAAGAAGGATTGCCACCTATTCCAACACCTGCTGCATTGCAAGCCGATTTACGCTTTTACCAGCAGCAAGGTTTTGAATGGCTAACATTTATGCGCAAGCAACAGTTCGGTGCATGCTTAGCAGACGATATGGGGCTTGGCAAAACGATTCAGCTCTTAACGTACGTCCTGCATTTATTTGACGAGCAACCGAACGCAAACGCGGTGCTCATCGTTGCCCCAACGTCTGTGCTCGGCAACTGGCAGCGCGAAATTGAACGGTTCGCCCCGAGCTTACGTGTATATACACATTACGGTAGCGCACGCGTGAAGGAAAATTTCGCCGATACGTTAAAAAACGAGCGACCGCATATTGTGCTATCAACGTACGGCACGGTAACACAGGACGCTGAACAGTTCCGCGATTATATATTTAGCACAATTACGCTAGACGAGGCACAAACGATTAAAAATATGCAGACGCAGCAATCGCGCGCTATTCGTAAGCTATATGCCGATCACCATATCGCGCTTACGGGCACACCTGTTGAAAACCGCCTTTCTGAGCTTTGGGCAATTTTCGATTTCATTCATCGCGGCTATTTCGGCAGCTTCAAAACGTTTAACGATACGTACATTACACCGATTGAACGCGACAATAACGAGCAGAAAAAAGAGGAGCTGCGCCTAAAAATTATGCCGTTTTTACTGCGCCGCACGAAGCGTGACCCGAAGCTACTGCTCAACTTGCCTGAAAAGCAGGAGCAGCACGAATATTGTCCGCTGTCGACTGAACAAGCGGTGCTATACGAAAGCTACATTCAAAACGCGCTCGACGATTTAAACAACTTAACGCCGTTTGAACGTCGCGGGCGCATTTTACAAACATTAACGAAGCTTAAGCAGCTGTGCAACCACCCTGCCCTATTTTTAAAGGAGGACGTACGCGATGCACAGTCGCTACTAAAGCGCTCGGAAAAGCTTAAGCGCATTTTATCGCTCACTGCCGACATCGTAGAAAATGGCGAGCAATGTTTAATTTTCACGCAATATATCGGCATGGGCGAGCTACTTCAGCTTTGCTTAAAGGAGCTACACGGCATTGACGCCCCATTTTTAACGGGTGCAACGCCAAAAGCACAGCGCGATACACTTGTAGAACAGTTCCAAGCAGGCGCGTTCCCGATTTTCATTTTATCGCTAAAAGCAGGTGGCACAGGCTTAAACTTAACAGCGGCAAGCCACGTGCTGCATGCCGATCGCTGGTGGAATCCCGCTGTCGAAAACCAAGCGACCGACCGCGCCTACCGTATCGGACAAACGCGCTTTGTGCATGTGCATAAGTTCATAACAACTGGCACAATTGAGGAAAAAATCGACGCGATGCTCTCAGCGAAGCAAGCATTATCGGAGGATTTAATCCAGTCATCGAACTGGCTAACCGAGCTTGCCGACGACGAATTGAAAGAGCTTTTCGCCTATGCGTAAAAAAACCAAGCGGCCGACAGTTGTAAAATGTACCCTATACGATAGACACTTTGAAAAAAGACTAT
>NZ_MATO01000067.1 GCF_001700325.1 Caryophanon latum | reverse complement strand
TCGAGCCTCGTTCACATTCTAAATTTCAATCACCTTGTATATAGCATACGCAAAGTAAGCCGTTTTCGTCAAAAGTGCCAAAACTTCAATTTGCGCATCGCATAGCTATTGAAATTAAATATTTGCGCACGTTTTCGCTAGCCAAATGTTCATTTTGCACATGTCGAAATTTTTTATCGACATATAACGCGTCACGTATTACGCCAAAAAATAAGACGTACCATGCTATACTAAAATGAAGGGGTGGTTGTTTGTGAAAACTTTTAAAATGATGTACTTCGAATTTGATTACGCAGGTGAAACGTTTCAAATTCCGCTTGAAGATGGTATTTTAATTAACCAAGAAAATAGCTACAACGTGTGGATCATCGAGGCGTTTATTAAAAAGCAATACAATACACATTTTGATGAGCTGCTACAATCAAAAGAAATTTTTGGCGCACGAGCAGTCATTTCATTTCCTGACAATGACCCAGCGCATTTTTCGCTCGCGGTGTATGCCGTAGAAGAAATTAAAGAACAATACGTGTCGGTGCTGTTTAAAGGAACGATTGCCGTACAGCGCCAGCATTACGCTGAGCAACTGCTTACCCAATTGCTTGAAGACGGGCTAAGTGGCGAGGAGCTCCAGCATCAATTTAAGCTCGGGCTACACTATCGCCCACCGCTTCGACCAGTGAAAAAATAAAATAAAAAGGTGTGCGAACGTCATCATTCGACGTTTCGCACACCTTTTTTCTTACATATTTTTTAACGTTTGCTCAACGAATGCCGCTTCTGCTTTACAATCGAACGTAAAGTTTGTGCCGTGCTGCTTTTGTAGCGCGTCAATCGCTTCTACTTGCTCTGCTGTTGGCGCTTCGTTTAACATTTTCGCTAAGCCTTCGTTAATTTTGTTTGCTAGCACTGTATGAAACTCTTCGCTTGCACGTACATCTTCTGATACTTTATCGTACCAAGCTGCATGCTCTTGGAAATAGCTTTGCCAATACGCCACTAAATCCTCCATCGAAAAACGTTCCTCTTTCCATTCAATTGATGCAAAATACAGCTCAATCGACGTATTAATCGAACGTGTAATGCTGCTTTTGATACCTGAAGATAACTCTTTATACATGTACTTAATTCCTCCCACAATTGTAGGCAACGCGCGCATTGCCATTTCTTCTATAATGTAGCTCATTGTTTGAACGTAATGTTTGAAAAATGCGCTAACGAAAACGTTAACCTATTTATTTTATATTGTTTATAGAGGAATTGCAAACCGAGCTATTACGCGTTCACTGGCCCGAGCGCGAATAAAATTTCACATTCGCATACAAGCTCGCCATCAACTGTCGCAACGCCTTTTCCTTTACCCATTTGCCCGCGTAGCTTAATGAACTCTACTTGCAAGTCAAGACGGTCACCTGGCACGACTTGACGTTTGAAGCGGCAATTATCGATGCCTGTTAAAAACGCAAGACGCCCTTTGTTTGCCTCCTGTGCAAGTAGCGCCACACCCCCAACTTGTGCTAACGCTTCGACGATTAGTACGCCTGGCATTACAGGGTAGCCTGGGAAATGCCCGTTGAAAAACTCCTCGTTGGCCGATACGTTTTTGTAGCCAACTGCGCGCTTTTCCTCCACCTCTAAAATGCGATCCACCAATAAAAATGGATAACGGTGCGGTAAAATTTCTTGAATTTGCTGTGCGTTTAACATCAATAAAATCCCCTTTGTGTATGTATTTTAGCTTTGTTTCAAAATTGGCAGTTCCCGTATTGCGGCTCGGCTCAAGCCTCCGTGAAAAGCGTCCGCCGAAATGAAAGAACTGTCAAGAGCCTGTATTTTAGCTAGAAAAAGAAGGTAAAGAATATATTATTCTTTACCATTAATAATATCAAATATGTGCGTCCATGTTTCAGTTTTAAAAACATCCGCTGCGTCGCCACCACCGAGCACACTATAACCAACTGATAAGCCCGCAAAAATAACAATTACTAATACAACAATAAATGTAACAACACGTAGCCATAACGGAAACGCACGTAGCTTTTTATTAAGCTTACTTTCCTTTACTGTTGGCTGTGCTTCGGTTTTTTCGTCCGTCTCTTTCGCTAACGAGATCGTCGCTTCTGCTTTGTCATTGCTCATAGGTTTTCTCCTTTTACTGATTAAGAACGAGCACTGTTAATTAAGCCTAACATTTGATCAGCAATCGTAACAGCACGTGAATTGAATTGATATGCACGCTGCGTCGCAATTAAATCTGTCATCTCTTTACCTACATCAACATTTGATGCTTCAAGCGCATTGTTTTGTAATGCAATGGCGCCTCGTGCTTGTCCTTGTAAGTCTATAAGTACATCCTCTTCATTATAGCCTAATTCCTCAAAGTTCGCAGGTAAGTCAAAGTAAGTTCCTGAAATATGCTCTAAAAGTTGCGGCTTAAAGACGTTTGTCACACCCATCTCTATTTCAATCGTCTCAAAAGTTCCGTCTGGCTGCGTAGGATACTGTACAGTTAATACACCACCGTCTAACATGCGATAGCTTTCTGCCCCTTCAGGTAATAAAATTGGCTCGCCGTCCGCATTCGCTACTGGGTAACCGTCCGCATTTACAAGTGCGACCTGCTCATTTTCTGCTTGAGAGAAGTAAAAATCGCCTTGACGCGTATATGCTGTGTTATATTCGCCGTCCGCATTATCCATTAAAATGTTGAAATATTGGTTTTCTGCCGTGAACGCAAAGTCGAGTGGGCGATCTGTATGCTGTAGCACCCCTTGCTTCGTCGTTAACTGTAGCTGTGCAATACCCGCACCGACACCGTAGCGAATGCCAACTGGTGTTTCACGCTCTGTACGGTCTAATACATCGTTGTTGAACTGCTGGTACATAAGCTCCTCAAACGTCGTCACCTGCGACTTGTAGCCGTGTGTGCTTGAGTTTGCGATATTGTTGCTTGTTACGTCCATTTTTCGCTGTAAGTTTGTTAGCGTATTAGTCGCTGTAATCATTGTACGAATCATTTACTTCACCCTTACACCCTTCCAATTTCTGAAACCGCTTTTTGCATGCTCGTATCATACGCAGTTAACACTTTTTGGTTCGCTTCAAATGCGCGGTATGCTGTCATTAAATCGGTCATCGTTTTCGCTGCGTCAACGTTCGACTGCTCTAAAAAGCTTTGCTGCATTGAATATGTATTCGGATCAGCTGCTTGTAAATTTTCACCGTTCGCTGTGTAATACACACCATTTTGCTGCTTTAATAGCTGTGCGTCTGGATTTTCCGCTACCGATACACCGATTTGCGCTACGAGTACGTCATTTTCAAACACTTGCCCACGATCGTTTACGCGGAAGTTTTGCGTTTGTACTTGAATTGGCTCATTGTCTGCGCTTAACACATATTTACCGTCTGCCGCTGTTAAAAAGCCTGCCCCATCTAACGTAAAGTTACCGTTACGCGTGTACACTTGCGCTTCACTATTTTCCTCTTGTAAAAGATAGAAAACAGCCGCCTGTATACCTTCTTCATTCACTGGTAACGTGCCATTAATTAACGCAATGTCCGTCGTTAAATCCGTTTGAATTAATTGACCTTGCATTTGGTTCGCTGAAATTTCTTGCATATATAAACCAGCGTTAACAGCTCCTAATGTATCTGCCGTTTGCACTGCTAAACCGTCCTCTGTTGGTACTTTTTCTTTATCAATTGCTGACATCAACATATCTGGGAATGAACGAATTGTTGACTGGTCAGATTTAAAACCTGGTGTTTCAGCATTCGCCATATTGTTCGTTAATAGCTCCGTACGTCGCTGCTGTGCAATCATACCGGATGCTGCTGTATAGAAACCTTTAAACATTATAAATCACCTCGTCGATTAGTGGATTACCGATAGTACAACCCTTAAAATATATCGGATATTGCCCATTTTTCTCCATAGGTCTTATTGACTGATACGACATGCTGCTAGCGACGTCGCTTAATTGAATCGATATTATCAAGTAAAATGCCCGTCCCAATTGCTACGCAGTCAAGTGGATTTTCAGCGACGAACACCGGCACGCGAAGCTCCTCTGTTAACAACCCTTCTAAGCCGTGTAACAATGCACCACCACCTGTTAACATAATGCCACGATCAATAATGTCTCCGGCTAATTCTGGTGGCGTTTTCTCAAGCACATTTTTCGCACTTTGCACAATCGTCATAATCGATTCATGCAGCGACTCCTGCACTTCCTGTGACGTAATTTGTACAGTACGTGGTAAACCAGTTACGTTATCTCGCCCTCGAATGTCCATTACTTCATCGCGGCTATGTGGATACACTGTACCGATCGTAATTTTAATATCCTCTGCTGTACGCTCACCAATAAGCAGCTTATATTCTTTTTTCACATATTGCAAAATGCTCATATCAAACATGTCGCCTGCCACTTTGATCGACTCGCTCGTTACGACGTCACCCATCGATAATACAGCAACATCTGTCGTACCGCCGCCAATATCGATGACCATGTTGCCACTTGGCTCAAAAATATTCATGCCTGCGCCGATTGCAGCAACTTTTGGCTCTTCCTCTAAGTAAACGATGCGCCCACCTGCTTTTTCAGCCGCCTCACGAATGGCTTTTTGCTCAACGTCTGTAATATTTGTCGGACAACAAATTAAAATACGTGGTCGTGAAAACATCGTACGCACCTTTAATTTATCAATGAAATATGTCAGCATCGCCTCTGTAATATCAAAATCTGCAATTACGCCATCCTTCATCGGGCGCACAGCAACAATATTTCCCGGTGTGCGACCGACCATTAAACGCGCCTCTTCTCCAACAGCTAACACTTTGCGCGTTTTTTTATCCAATGCAACGACGGACGGCTCATTTAAAACAACACCTTCTCCTTTCAAGTGAATTAATACATTTGCCGTTCCTAAGTCAATGCCTATATCCTTTGATAACATCGATTACTCGTTCCTCCTACTATTTTTAGCTCTTTACAATCCGTCACTCTTCACAATTGAGCAAGTTATTCCTTTTATGTGCATTTCATTTTATCATACAGCTTTCATTGAATACATCCTTTTCACTAGCTCGACCCATTGAAAAAAGACAATGGTTCATCTCCCATTGTCTTCAATCAACAGTATTAGTTCGTCACCATCGTATCTTCTAATGATGGTGCGACTGTTACACGCTCAATATTTGCTCCTAATGATGCGAGCTTCCCGTGAAAATTCACGTAGCCACGATCTAAATGATATAGCTTCGATACGCGCGTAATGCCTTTTGCGACAAGCCCTGTTAAAATAAGCGCAGCCGCCGCACGTAAATCCGTCGACTCCACTTCCGCACCTTGCAATTGTGTCGGCCCTTCAATAAATACAGAGCGCCCTTCAATTTGCGTCTGTGCATTCATGCGACGAAATTCTTCCACGTGCATAAAGCGATTTTCAAACACCGTCTCGGTAATGATGCTCGTACCTTCTGCTGTTAACATAAGCGCCATCATTTGCGACTGCATATCTGTTGGGAAACCTGGATGTGGCATCGTTTTTAAATCAACGGCTTTTAATGGCTTCGTCGCACGCACACGTAATCCAGCTGGCTCTTCATCAATTTCGACGCCCATATCACGCATTTTTGAAATTAATGCGGTCATATGCTCCGAGATAGCGTTTTCAATTACGATATCGCCACCAGTAATGGCCGCTGCAACCATAAATGTGCCTGCCTCAATACGATCTGGAATGACGTGATGTGTCGTACCAACAAGCTTTTCAACACCTTCAATACGAATAGTCGCTGTACCTGCACCCGTTACACGTCCACCCATCGCATTAATGAAGTTCGCTAAATCTTCAATTTCTGGCTCTTTCGCTGCGTTTTCAATAATCGTCACACCTTTTGCAAGGGACGCTGCAGCCATAATATTTTCCGTTGCACCTACTGAAGGGAAGTCTAAATATACTTCAGCGCCGTGTAATCCGCCTTCTGCTACTGCTTCTACATAGCCATGTCCAAATGAAATATTTGCCCCCATCGCCTCGAAGCCTTTTAAATGTAGCTCGATCGGACGTGACCCGATTGCACAGCCTCCTGGTAACGCAACACGGGCAAAGCCATTTCGTGCAAGCAATGAACCCATCACTAAAATGGATGCACGCATTTTACTTACAAACTCAAACTGTGCCTCACCTGATAATGGCTTTTGTGAATCCACAATCACTTCATCTTGCTCAGCGTAATATGTAACATCTGCGTTTAAGCTTCGCAACACTTCATTAATCATATTCACATCCGCTAAAGCCGGAACATCTTTAATTACATTTTTACCTTCTGATGCTAAAATCGTCGCTGCTAAAATCGGTAGCACCGCATTTTTAGCACCTTCCACTCTAACTGTTCCGCTTAACTTATTGCCGCCAGTTACAATAATTTTATCCACAATTCGTCCCTCCGAACTTGATTATCCCAAGCAAATATATATATTACATAGTTGTATAATGTCATAAATAGTAAACAAACACCTTTTATGATACATGTATTTTTACCGCACTTCAAGCACAAAATCGCGATTTCCCCTATAATGCAATCATTGTGCTTGCACTGCCACATCTCACTGTCGTTTACTAATTAGTTCATTATAAAAAGCTTATCATCGTTATCATTGCCGATGAAGCGCCTAATTACCTTTTTACCCATATTTCTATAAAGTAAAAGTATTTTCACAAAACTTGTCCATATGTTTCATTGCTACATGATAAAAATTTACTACTTCTCCAACGTATTCATTCACTAAGAAATGGACATTGAACTAATTACAGCTCGCGGTATTTGACCGCAAATAAAAAACGTCCGCCGAAACAAAAGAACGAACACACTGTTAAATTCAATGTATATAGAAGGTGATTGGAAATTTATATTGAGCACTATACTCAAAACAAAAAGGTAGACTTCAATCGGAAAAGCGTGAAAGTGAGCCTACCTCAATGTGAAGAGCCGACTAACAAAACATTAAAATACATTCACTGTCTATATATGGCTCTTCACCATAACTTGGGGTTGCTTTTCACGTCGAGGCAGGCTTTCCGCGGGCGCGGCTCAAGCAACTTTTATACGTCAACCCCAGCTTACGGTGATGAACCCTATATATAAATGAATTGGCTAATCTACACAATTGTTATATTACTGAAAAATATACGGCAGCTGTTGTGAATAATTTGATAAGCTCAAAATAAAATCCGCAACGGTCGAGCCGATTGCGATGCTAAGTAAAATATAGACGAGCTGGATTTGAAATACCTTTCCCTTTTTGAATAGCTGCTCCATTCGAAATGCTTGCAGTGCATAAAACGTTACACCGATAAAAAACATATACGCTACGACGGCCACTGCTGCCTGTGCGCCGAGCTGTGAATATACTTCCACTCAAAAAAACTCCTTTACATGTCTATTATTCTTATTATAGAGGACACTGCTATAAAATACTATGCAATTAACTATTCGTTTCGTACGCACAAAAAAAGACGAGTAGATTTCTCTACTCGTCCTTCCAATCTAATTAGATGTTACCCTCTTGAACTTTGATACGATTCATCGCACGCGCTAAAGCAGCTTCAGCACGTTTAACGTCGATTTCACTTTGTTTTTGTTGAAGGCGCGCTTCTGCACGTTTTTGTGCTTCTTTCGCACGAGCAACATCAATATTTTCAGCAAGCTCTGCAGCTGTTGCTAAAATAGAGATTTTGTCCGGGCGCACTTCTACAAATCCACCGCTCACTGTAACTACATCCGATTTACCGTCTGCTTTGTTCAGTTTAACAGCACTGATTGCAAGTGGTGCAACCATAGGCACGTGACCAGCTAAAACACCGATATCACCTGCTACTGTTTTAGCGATGACCATTGTTACTTCGCCATCGTATACTGGGCCGTCGGGAGTGACAATATTGACTGTTACTGTCTTCATATTTTTTCCTCCTCGTCAGCTAATTAAACTTGAGCACCCATGTCTTTCGCTTTTTGTACTACTTCATCAATAGAACCTACTAAGCGGAATGCATCTTCTGGTAAGTGATCCCATTTGCCATCAAGAATTTCCTTGAATGAACGAACAGTTTCTTTTACAGGTACATAAGAACCTTTTTGACCAGTAAATTGCTCAGCTACGTGGAAGTTTTGAGATAAGAAGAACTGGATGCGACGAGCGCGTTCTACAGTTTGTTTATCTTCATCAGATAACTCGTCCATACCTAAGATGGCGATGATATCTTGTAACTCACGGTAACGTTGCATTGTACGTTGAACTTTAGTCGCTACTGCATAGTGCTCTTCGCCAACGATCTCTGGAGATAATGCACGAGAAGTAGAAGCTAACGGGTCAACGGCTGGGTAAATACCCATTTCTGATAATTTACGCTCTAAGTTAGTTGTTGCATCTAAGTGAGCGAAAGTTGTTGCTGGAGCTGGGTCAGTATAGTCATCGGCTGGTACGTAGATCGCTTGGATCGAAGTTACAGAACCAGTCGTTGTAGACGTGATACGCTCTTGTAATTTACCCATTTCAGTAGCAAGTGTTGGTTGGTAACCTACAGCAGAAGGCATACGACCTAATAATGCAGAAACCTCAGAACCTGCTTGTGTGAAACGGAAAATGTTGTCGATGAATAAAAGTACGTCTTGACCTTGTTCATCACGGAAGTATTCTGCCATTGTTAAACCAGATAATGCTACGCGCATACGTGCACCAGGTGGCTCATTCATTTGACCGAATACCATCGCAGTTTGTTTAATTACGCCAGAATCGCTCATTTCGTGGAATAAGTCGTTACCTTCACGAGTACGCTCACCTACACCAGCGAATACAGAAATACCTGAGTGCTCTTGTGCGATGTTGTTAATTAATTCTTGGATTAATACCGTTTTACCTACGCCGGCACCACCGAATAAACCGATTTTACCACCTTTAATGTAAGGTGCTAATAAGTCTACTACTTTGATACCTGTTTCAAGAATTTCTACTTTAGTAGATAATTGCTCGAATTTTGGTGCTTCACGGTGAATTGAGTCACGACGAATATCAGCTGGAACGTCTGCTCCTAAGTCGATTGGCTCCCCTAATACGTTGAATACGCGACCTAGAGTAGCTTCACCAACTGGTACTGAAATCGGTGCTCCTGAATCTGTTACTTCTGCTCCACGTTGTAAGCCATCAGTAGATGACATTGCAATTGTGCGGACAACATCGTCGCCTAAGTGAAGTGCTACTTCTAAAGTTAATACTGTAGCTGCTTCGTTAGGACGAGCGATTGTAACAGTTAATGAGTTATAGATTGCTGGTAATTGGCCATTAGAGAACTTTACGTCTACTACTGGACCCATTACTTGAAGAACGTGTCCTTTGTTCATTCCTGTGTACCCTCCTATCGTACTTATATGACGACATTGGAAAGCGGCAAGCCTTAGACTATTCTAAGGCTGCTGCTCCACCAACGATTTCTGTAATTTCTTGTGTAATCGCCGCTTGACGTGCACGGTTATATTGCAGAGATAGATCCGCGATAATGTCTTTCGCGTTATCTGTTGCATTTTTCATTGCAGTCATACGAGCTGAATGTTCACTTGCTTTTCCGTCTAAGATTGCACCATAAATTAAGCTCTCTGCATATTGTGGAAGCAATACTTCTAAGATTGCTTCTGCAGATGGTTCAAATTCATAGCTAGCAGTTGCACCACTAGCTGGAGCGATATCTGTTAACGGAAGAAGTTTTTGCTTCGTTACTTCTTGCGAGATCGCAGATACGAAGTGAGTGTAGTACAGATGAAGTTCATCAAATGTACCGTCAGCGAACATACCAACAGCTTTACGAGCGATTTCTTTAATATCGGCAAAAGAAGGTTGATCTGATAGACCGACTACTTCAGCGATAACATTATGATCACGTTTCACGAAGTAATCACGAACTTTACGACCTACTGCTAAAATAACGTACTCATCTTTTGAACGGTGACGCTCATCGATATCACGTTGAGCTTGACGTAAAATGCTTGAGTTGTAACCACCTGCTAATCCACGGTCAGAACCGATGACTAAGTAAGCAGTTTTCTTAACAGGGCGTGCAGTTAACATAGGGTGAGACACGTCGTTCGTACCACCCGCGATTGCAGCAACAACATCTTGTACTTTCTGCATGTACGGAACATAAGCTTTCGCATTTTGCTCTGCACGACGGAATTTAGAAGATGAAACCATTTGCATCGCTTTTGTTGTTTTTTGCGTGCTCTTCGTAGAATTAATACGACCTTTAATTTCGCGTAAGTTTACCACTGGTATTTCACCACCTTATTGTTTTATGTCCAAAACCGAATCTAATTAGTTAGATTTAACGAAAGTCTTTTTGAAGCCGTTAATTGCTTCAGCCATATCAGCATCTGACGGAAGGTCTTTCGTGTTACGGATGTGATCTAAAACAGTTGAGTGGTTTGTTTCTAACCAGCTTAACCATTCTTGTTCGAAGCGTACGATGTCTTGTACTGGAATATCGTCTAAGAATCCACGAGTTAATGCATATAAAGACATAACTTGTTTTTCAACTTTAAGTAGTTTGTTTAAGTCTTGTTTTAAGATCTCAACAGTACGTTTACCACGCTCTAATTTAGATAAAGTAATTTTATCTAAGTCAGAACCGAATTGAGCGAATGACTCTAATTCACGGAACGCTGCTAAGTCAAGACGTAATGTACCAGCTACTTTTTTCATCGCTTTAATTTGAGCCGCACCACCTACGCGTGATACAGATAAACCTGCGTTGATCGCTGGACGTACACCAGAGTTGAATAAGTCAGATTGTAAGAAGATTTGTCCATCAGTGATTGAGATTACGTTCGTTGAAATGTAGTCAGAGATATCTCCAGCTTTTGTTTCTACGAATGGTAATGCAGTGATAGAACCGTTTTGGTACGTTTCGTTTAACTTCGCTGCACGCTCTAATAAACGTGAGTGTAAGTAGAACACGTCACCTGGGTATGCTTCACGACCTGGAGGACGTTTTAATAATAATGATAACTCACGGTAAGCAGAAGCTTGTTTTGATAAGTCATCGTATACTACTAATACATGTTTACCTTGTAACATGAACTCTTCAGCCATAGATACACCAGCAAATGGCGCTAAGTATAATAATGGAGCTGGTTGAGATGCAGATGCAGTTACAACGATAGAGTAATCTAATGCACCGTGTTTACGTAATGTTTCTACTACGCCACGTACAGTTGATTCTTTTTGACCGATAGCAACGTAGATACAAATCATGTTTTCGCCTTTTTGGTTAAGGATTGTATCGATTGCTACTGATGTTTTACCTACTTGACGGTCACCGATGATTAACTCACGTTGACCACGTCCGATTGGAACTAAAGCGTCGATCGCTTTAATACCAGTTTGTAATGGTTCATGTACTGATTTACGAGCCATTACGCCGAACGCTGGGCTCTCGATTGGACGAGATGTAGTTGCGTTGATTGGACCTAATCCATCAACTGGCATACCTAGAGGGTTTACTACGCGACCGATTAGTGCGTCTCCTGTTGGTACTTCCATAATACGACCTGTGCGACTAACTTTATCGCCTTCTTTAATGCCAAGGTACTCACCTAGAATAACGATACCTACGTTACCAGCTTCTAAGTTTTGAGCCATACCCATAACACCGTTTTCGAACTGTAAAAGTTCTCCAGCCATAGCGTTGTCGAGGCCATGAGCAAGCGCGATACCGTCACCAACACGGATAACCGTACCAGTTTCGCTTACTTCTAGTTCAGATTCGTAGTTAGCAATCTGTTGTTTAATCAGAGTACTGATTTCTTCAGCTTTGATGCCCATGAATGTCACCTCTCAAGTTCTTAATTATATTATCGAGTTAATGCTTTTTGTAAGCGTGCAAGTTTACCTTTTACGCTGCTATCAAAAATGTCATTTCCGATTTGAACACGAATACCACCGATTAGTGATTCGTCAATTACATTGTCAATTGCTAATGAGTTTTTGTTCACTCGTTTTGCGAATGCAGCTGAAATTTCAGTGCGTTCTTCTTCCGATAAAGGACGAGTAGAAAATACCGTTGCACGTGCAAACCCTTGTGAGTCAGCAGATAAACGATCGAATTCTTCCACTACATTAACTACTTCGTTAAAACGCTTACGTTCAACTAAAAGCTGAAGTACGTTAATAACAACCGGCTGTGCGCCAGCAAAAATTTCACCGATGAATTGCTTTTTGCGTTCAACAGATACTTTTGGAGCACTTAAAAGTGTTAGTAACTCTGGCGTATCTGCTAAGACTTTTGAAAGCTCAGCTAAATCTTGTCCAACTTCAGTAAGAAGCTTTGATTCATTAGCTGCTTCAAATAATGCTTGGGCATAGCGTTTCGCTACAGTCGATTGACTCATTTGATTTCGCCTGCCTTCGCAATCGTTTCTTTAATTAATGCACTGTTGTCAGCTTCTGAAATTTCTTTTCCAAGAACTTTAGATGCAGCAAGTACTGATAATGAAACGACTTCTTCACGAATAGCTTCAACTGCTTTTTCACGCTCTGCAACGATATCACGCTGTGCAGACTCTTTAAGACGAGCCGCTTCAGCAGTTGCTGCTGAGATGATTTCTTCACGTTGAGCAGTCGCTTGTTTTTTAGCGCTTTCTAAAATCTCAGCCATGTTAGCTTGAGTTTCTTTTACTAACTTTTCGTTTTGAGCTAATAAGTTAGCAGATTCTTTACGGTTCTTTTCTGCTTCTTCAATTTCGCTCGCAACTAACTCTTCACGTTGCTGCATGATACCCATTAAAGGACCCCAAGCGAATTTTTTTAGAAGAGCCATTAAAAGTAAGAACGTTACTAGTGTTACAACAATATCACCTAAGTTCATGCCTGTTGCACCAGCACCTAATACAAGGTTATCTAAAAACACGATTGTTTCACTCCCTTCAAGAGCTTGTAAGTTCATTTTATTTGTAAGAACTATGAATGTTTAAAAAATTGGAAATAAAGGTACACACAAGAAGTGACGAAGTTATTCAGAACGAATGAGCCTTCGCCACTACATTTTAAATACGAATCGGTAACGACCAATTATTGGTTCATTACGATGAATGCTACTACTACTGCGATGATTGGAAGGGCTTCAACTAATGCAACCCCGATGAACATAGTTGTTTGTAATGCGCCACGAGCTTCTGGTTGGCGAGCCATACCTTCTACTGTTTTTGAAACGATAAGACCGTTACCGATACCTGCACCTAGTGCTGCTAAACCGATAGCGATTGCTGCTGCTAATAAACCTAATGAACCTGTCATTTTTAATTTCCTCCTTGGAATTTTAAGTTTTTTTGGTTTTGGTTCTAACTTGTTACGCCGTAGCGTATATTATCAATGATCTTCGCTCACTTTGTGAGACATGTATACCATTGTTAACATCGTGAAGATGAAGGCTTGGATGAAACCGATGAAAATCGAGAATCCTTGCCATGCCATACCTGGAACAATCGCTCCTACGAAACCAAGTACACTTGATGCACCTAGTGTTGCGATTAAACCTAATAGCACCTCACCTGCGTAAATGTTACCGTAAAGACGCAGACCAAGAGTTAACGTATTTGCGAACTCTTCAATCAGCTTCAGTGGGAACATGAACTTCATTGGTGAGAAGAAAGTACCTGTATAATGGCTCGTGCCGCGAAGTTTAATACCATAATAGTGAGTTAACACTAAAATCATCGCTGCAAGTGTCATTGTTACAGTTGGATCGGCAGTCGGTGATTTCCACCATAATTCTCCGTCGATCGCAATTGCGAATGGTAAACCTAGTAAGTTGGAAACCGCGATAAACATAATAAGTGTAATACCTAATACGTGGAAGCGTCCTCCAGTTTTCCAGTCCATGTTACTTTGAATAATACCTTTAACAAAGTCCATGATCCATTCCATGAAGTTCTGCATACCTGTTGGCTTTAGAGCTAGCTTTCGTGTACCGATTACTGCGATTAAAAACACAACAGCTGCAGAAATGATTAACATCATTACTGTCGATAAGTTAAACGTTAGCCCGAACGAGTCGGTAATTTGCCACGTAAACTCTGGAGCTGTATGATTCATTGCTTGCATTCACCTCTCTTTCTAAAGCACTTTATTGGTTTCTTACAAGGTATATGCTTCGCTCTACAAGAACGAAAACATATGGGAACATTAGCCCGCTAACCGTGCTAATGAGATGAAAATATTCCGGCAACAACATAGCAACTGCTACCGCTGCAACACCTGATCCGAAACGGAAGGACATGCCCATAGATGCTGCTCTTCTTCCCTCACTAATGGATTTATCAAATTTCTCCATACGTCGAACTAAAATCCAAAAGTTATACGTACCAAATAATGCACCCAGTGCGATACCAGCGAAAATTGTTTGGTATGAAGTTAAAAATCCCCATCCTAAAGCGCAACCTGCTAGTAAAAAAAAGAGTCCTCTCTTTTGAGCGGCGTAAATCTGATGCAAATCTAGCATTTTACAAGTCTCCTGAACTAGTTTCGAGTAAAGATGACAATCACCACTAAGTGAATTCAGTTGTTGTAGTGAATGCACACTACATCGCGATGTATTATCGCATTAACAATTCTCTAAAAATATGATCCGGATCATGCCCTCTAGAAAACGGTTAAATAACTGCATTTCGCTCTCCTCCACTCTACAAAATAGAATGTCCTCAAGCACTAACCATTAAATGATTAGCATTTCCACCAGTATAGTAGTAGAAAGTTGATACAACAAGTGTTTATACGTCTTTTTACAGACTAAACCCTTATCATTCTTACCCTTTGTAAGCATACAATAGGGGGTATTTGATGTCAATTAGTTCAGGTGAAAAACTTCACAAACGCGCATACCTTGTCAAATTGTTGACAAATTTGTACGCGAAAATTCACAAAGCGATAAATTCTATACAAATTGCGTACATTTGTTGATTTTTTAAGCTGAATTTACGTATATATGCGAACTTTTTTTCAGCCGAACTGCGTCGCTAGCTTCCTCTATATAGACGGTGAATGTAGTTTCGTGCTTTGTTATTCAGCTCTCCAACTTTTCTATCGCGTAATGCAAGCCTTTCATGTAAAGCTCATGCTCGATTTGTTCATCGTCGCCGAAAGTTTTTCGCTCTTGCGGCTGCAGCTCGCCTATTGTTCAAACCGGCCTTCGCAATTTTTTCGATCTCCTACTATAAAAGACTAAATTGACGGTTGTTGTATTCCCTCATTTATCGATTTAAAAACATAAGCAGCGATTCAACGATGCGCTCTGATGCGTGACCGTCACCGTATGGATTCGATGCGTGCGCCATTTTTGCATATGCTTCTTCGTCTGTTAATAGCTCTTTTGCAAGCGTATAAATTGTTTCTTCCTCCGTGCCTGCAAGCTTTAACGTACCTGCTGCAATACCTTCAGGACGTTCCGTCGTATCGCGCAGTACAAGAACTGGCTTACCAAGTGATGGTGCTTCCTCCTGTACACCGCCTGAATCCGTTAAAATCATAAATGAACGTGCCGCAAAGTTATGGAAATCAAACACTTCAAGCGGCTCGATTAAATGCACGCGCGCGTCTCCTCCTAACACTTCGTTTGCCACTTCACGCACAGCTGGGTTCATATGCACTGGGTATACGACTTGTACATCGTCATGCTCTGCAAGTAAACGTTTGATCGCTTTAAACATGTTGCGCATCGGCTGCCCTAAGTTTTCGCGACGGTGCGCAGTTAATAAAATCATACGGTCGCTGCCAACTTGTTCAAGTACCGGATGTGTGTAATTTTCTTGAACGGTCGTGCGCAATGCATCGATTGCTGTGTTACCTGTTACGTAAATCGCTTCGTCTAATTTATTTTCCTTTAATAAGTTGTTGCGTGATTGTTCAGTCGGTGCGAAATGTAAGTCCGCCATAACACCTGTTAGCTGACGATTCATCTCCTCTGGGTACGGCGAATATTTATTGCCTGTGCGTAAACCAGCTTCTACGTGACCGATCGCAATTTGGTTGTAAAATGCCGCTAAGCTGCCAACGAATGTCGTTGATGTATCACCGTGAACTAATACGATATCTGGCTTCGCTTCCTTCATTACTTCGTCCAACCCTTTTAATGCGTTCGTCGTCACATCGATTAACGTTTGGCGATCCTTCATAATGTTTAAATCGTAGTTTGGCGTAATGTTAAACGTTTCAAGCACTTGGTCAAGCATTTGACGGTGCTGCGCTGTTACAGTGACGATCGATTCGATTTGCTCTGGATGCTTTTGTAACTCCAGTACGAGCGGCGCCATTTTAATTGCTTCTGGACGCGTACCGAAAATCGTCATTACTTTAAATTTTTTCATCAGTTTGTTCCCTCCAACATATTCATTACAATAGTTTCCTCTATTATATGTTTACCATAATAAAAAAGACTGCCTAATTGTTAGACAGTCTTCATTGTACTATAGAACGTACTTTTATTTAAGCTCGCTTATTTTGTGCCGAATAAACGGTCGCCCGCGTCACCTAAGCCTGGCACGATGTAACCGTGGTCGTTTAATTTTTCGTCAAGCGCTGCGATGTAAATATCTACGTCGTTATGCTCGTCTTGAATTGCTTTTACGCCTTCTGGAGCTGCGATTAAGCACATGAATTTAATGCTTTTTGCGCCGCGTTTTTTCAGTGAGTTGATCGCTTCAACTGCTGATCCACCTGTTGCAAGCATTGGGTCTACGATGATGAAATCGCGCTCTTCCACGTCTGCTGGCAGCTTCGCATAATACTCAACTGGCTTTAACGTTTCTGGGTCACGGTAAAGACCGATATGCCCTACTTTAGCCGCTGGAATTAGCTTTAATACGCCGTCAACCATGCCGATACCTGCGCGTAAAATTGGCACGATCGCAATTTTTTTACCTGATAATACTTTTGCTTTTGCTGTCGTTACCGGTGTTTTTACATCGATTTCTTCTAACGGTAAATCGCGTGTAATTTCAAATGCCATTAACGTTGCTACTTCGTCAACTAGCTCGCGGAATTCCTTTGTACCTGTTTTTTCGTCACGAATATGTGTTAGTTTATGTTGAATGAGTGGGTGGTCAAATACGTATACTTTGCTCACGAAAATCGCTCCTGTCGTTTAATTATCTGTCCTAGTATATCAGTTTTACTAATAAATGACGACTATTTTACTGCGAATGCGCTATATTGTATGTCATTTTTTTGACTAATGAAGTGTCTCTAAAAATTGCCCTTCACTTTTAAGGCAGGCTTTTTATTGCTCTAAGAGAGGCGAGTTGATGGTAGCGCTGCGGCGAGACTCCTTGGGGAAAAGCTCGTGCCTCAAGACCCCACAGACGTGAGGTACGAACGTCGAGGAGGCTTGAGCCGAGCCCCAGGAAAGCGAGCCGCATGAAGCGAACATCAATATCAAACCTAAAAAAGTACCCTCCATACATACGGAGAGTACTTTTATAAATTATGCGTATAATGGGTGCTTTGCTGTTAATGCAGCGACTGCTTGACGAGCTTCTTCTTTCACTGCTTCGTCTTCGTGGTTCTTTAATACTTTCGCGATAATTTTGCCAACTTCGCGTGCATCTTCTTCTTTGAAGCCACGAGCTGTGATCGCTGCAGTACCTACGCGAATACCAGACGTTACGAATGGTTTTTCTTCGTCGTAAGGAATTGTGTTTTTGTTCGTAGTGATTGCCACTTCGTCTAATACGTGCTCCGCTACTTTACCAGTTAAGCCTAAAGATTTTACGTTTAATAGTAATAAGTGGTTGTCTGTACCACCAGATACGATTTTCACGCCTTCTTCCATTAAGCTTTCTGCTAATGCTTTTGCGTTTGCTTTAATTTGTTTTGCGTACTCTTTGAATTCAGGTTGTAACGCTTCGCCGAATGCTACTGCTTTAGCAGCGATTACGTGCATTAAAGGACCACCTTGAATACCAGGGAATACTGATTTATTTAATTCTTTTTCCCATTTCGCGTCGTTTGTTAAAATCATACCGCCGCGTGGACCACGTAACGTTTTATGCGTTGTTGTCGTAACAAAGTCAGCGTGTGGGATTGGAGATGGGTGTTCACCAGCTGCTACAAGACCTGCAATGTGCGCCATGTCTACCATGAAGTATGCGCCTACTTCATCAGCGATTTCACGGAATTTAGCAAAGTCGATTTCACGTGGGTATGCAGAAGCACCTGCCACGATTAATTTTGGTTTTGCTGCTAACGCTTTTTGACGAACATCTTCGTAATCGATTACGTTTGTATCAGCTGTTACACCGTACTCTACGAAGTTGTATAAAATACCTGAGAAGTTTACAGGTGAACCGTGTGTTAAGTGACCGCCGTGAGATAAGTTCATACCTAGAACTGTGTCACCTGGTTGTAAAATTGTATGGTAAACAGCCATGTTTGCTTGTGCACCTGAGTGTGGTTGAACGTTTACATATGCTGCACCGAATAACTCTTTTGCACGGTCGCGCGCGATGTCTTCTACTACGTCAACGTGCTCACAGCCACCGTAGTAACGTTTGCCTGGGTAACCTTCAGCGTATTTATTTGTAAGGTAAGAACCTTGTGCTTCCATTACAGCTTCTGATACGAAGTTTTCTGAAGCGATTAACTCGATGTTGTCGTTTTGACGTTTTTTCTCTAATAAAATTGCGTCTAAAATAGACTTGTCCTGTACTGCTAATTTTTCAAATGCCATTGTTGAAAAATCCTCCCTGAATTAAATAATCATTTATTTTATAGGGTTACCCCTGCATTCATATAATTAATATTGCGCACGCTCGCCGCCGATTAGCTTCGGACGTGTTGTTGCAGTTGTGACAAACGCTTCGCCAATTTGTCGAATGCTTGTACGGACTGGGACTGCGACATGCTTTAAATGCATGCCAATCAATGTTTGACCGATATCGATGCCGTAATGTGCTTCAACACGCTCTACGACAACCGCTTCCTCGAAATGCTCATACGCATACGCTGACATCGAGCCACCTGCTGTTCGCACCGGTCGCACCGATACTTCGTCTAAGCGGTAATGCTCTGCTGCTTTGCGCTCAATCGTTAACGCGCGATTAATATGCTCGCACCCTTGAAACGCTAAATAAAGGTTATGCTTGTTCGCAAATTGCTGCAGCGGAACGAATAGCTCCTGTGCAACGTTTAAAGTTCCTGCTGTACCGATTTTTTCACCGATTACTTCCGACGTAGAACAACCAATAACGAGCAGTTGATGTGGTCGAACTGTTGGGGCAATCATTTCCTCAAACTGAACGAGCAGCTCTTGTAATTGTGCTTGAATCGTCATACAGACACCTTCTTAATTTTCTAATTCCGCAATTTTCTGAATGCGTTTTTCGTGACGACCACCTTCGAAATCTGTGTTTAACCACGTTTTAACGATTTCTTGTGCTAAGCCTGGTCCGATGACGCGCTCACCCATTGCTAAAATATTTGAGTCGTTATGGCAACGAGTTGCTTTCGCTGAAAATACATCATGCACTAATGCACAACGAATCCCTTTGAACTTATTCGCCGCAATTGAAATACCGATACCTGTACCACAAATTAAAATGCCGCGGTCAAATTCGCCGCTTGCTACACGCTCTGCTACTGGCTTTGCGTAATCTGGATAATCAACCGAATCATCCGTTTGTGGACCGAAGTCTGTATACTCAATGTTTAGCTCTGTTAATAAGTTCATAATCTCGCGACGTAAGTTATTTCCGCCATGATCTGAAGAAATTGCAATTTTCAAGGAAGTTCCCTCTTTTCATTTATTTTCTTCATTAGTGTATCATGCCTACTCAATAAAAACATCCGTTGTCTATTGAAATGTGTTATACAAATACGCATTAGTGTGTGTGAATTAGTGAGTAGATGTATCGCTACCATACAATGTCAAAAACGAATGTTGTCTATATTTAAACATGAAACATTGTTTTTTTAAAGCCTTTTTCCGAAAGTTTTATATGCTAAACAGATTAAAATTCGCTTTTAAAGAAAAAAGTGGTTTAAAAGAAGATTTTTCAACTTCTTTCAAACCACTTTTACGAACAATTATTTCGATCGATCAAATTGTTCGATGCTTGTAAATAGATTCGCCGCTTGCTCGTCTAATAACGTAGCAAGCGTGTTCACTTGCGCAATTGAAGCGAGCTGCGTTTTTGTTAAGTTTTCAACTTCCTCTGCGCTTGCTGACGTTTGTTGTGCAATTGCCGCAACGTCCTGCGATTGCGATGCTGTATGATGAATGTTACGCATTTGCTGCTCGACTAACTGCGAAATTTCGACAATATCAGTGGCCATTTGTTCTACACCCGCTGACATTTCGTTCACAGTCGATGTCGTTTCATGAATGCGCGCTGTTTCCTGCACAGCTAGCGTCACTTGCCCTTCCATTTGTGAAACAGCTGTCGTGATGTTATTTTGAATTGTACGAATAAGCTCTGTAATACCGCTTACTGCCTTCGCACTTTCATCGGCAAGCTTACGAACTTCCTCTGCAACGACTGCAAAACCTTTTCCGTGCTCACCTGCGCGTGCCGCTTCAATTGACGCGTTTAACGCCAATAAATTTGTTTGGTTCGCAATATCCCCGACGAGCGTATTAATCGCTTCAATTTGTGTCGCATTTTTTTCAAGCTCTTTAATATGTAGCAATGCTTCTTCATTGCCATGCGCAATCGCTTGAATACCGTTTACTAAGTTCGATACAACTTCATTCGTCGTCGTTAAATGCTTTAAAATTTCCCCTGACTGATTCGCTGAGCTTTCGGCACGATCGTTTACTTCCGCTGCGAGTTCGCGCACTTCCTCAATCGCATGCACTGTTTGCTGCACTGCACTTGCCGATAAATCTGCACCTTTTGAAATATGTGTAATCGTTTCGGAAATTGCCTGTGCTTGCTTCGTCGTGCTCGTCGTTTCGTCCGTTAAACGGTTCATCGTCGTTTTCGTCGTTTCCACATTCGCTTCAATCGTTTCAACCATCGTGCGTAAATTTTCGAGCATTTTTTGGAACGAATTCGATACAGCGTTAATTTCATCATCGCGCTTAAACTTCACTTCGATGTCACTGCCAATTTGCCCTGCTGCTGCTTTTTCCGCGGCGACGTCTAAACGTTCAAGCGGTCGCACGAGCACTAAGCTAAATGCTGCTGCTAACACGCCTGACCACATAACCCCTAGTGCGTATGTCACAATTTGAAACAAGCTATCGTCCACATTGTTAAACATTTTCGGATATAAAAATTCAATAAAAAGAAAGCTCGTCGTATATGTGACTACTGCTAACGTCACAACGAACAACACGAGCTGTTTGCGTAAACTAAATGCATGTTTTTTCATCTAATACTCCTTTAAAAATGATAGTTGTTCAATCGCTTGCTTAAGTTCTAAAAATGTTTGCTCATATACAGCAAGCGATGCACCAAACGGATCGCGCACATCTTTCGTGCTATTTGATGCTAGCTCATGTAGCGTATATAACTTGCTTGCATGTTGTGGCGCTGCCTGTAAAATAGCGTCCTTATGTGCAGCCGTCATTGCAATGACAACTTGCGCCCATTGTAAATCCATCTCCTGCAAGCGATGTGCTACATGTGTTTGAGCAATCGCCTGCTGCTGCAATACTGCCTGTGCATGCATCGACATCGCCTCTCCGCTCTGCGCGTATATGCCTGCTGAACGTACATTGACATGCGCTAGCTTCTTCGCACGCACAATTGCCTCAGCCATCGCCGAGCGACACGTATTCCCTGTGCATACAAATAAAACATTCATATGTTAAAGACCTCCCATTTATTTCATACTCTACATTACTTTTGTTTTGTTTCTCTAAGAATAACAAAAGTTCTTTCGACTGAAAAGCATTCGGTATTATCGTTAAAATTATATAAAAATGATAACGGCACGTAGCAAATCAAGCTTGCTTCGTGCCGTTATGTACTTTGTTGATCTATTTGCTAAAAATTACATGTTATCGTCCGTAATACACGTTCCCGGCCGCCTTTTCCAGACGGTTCATAATTGCCGCTCCAACGCCTTTTTCATCAGTCGTCACTGCTAAAATTACATCGGCATCTGTATTATCGCACGCGCGTAATGCATCGTACAGCTGTGCAGCCATTTGCTCTTTTGTATCGCCAAATGAGAAAAAATAATCCGCCAATGTTTGATGTAAATTTATCATCGCAAGAAGCGCGACCTTTTTGCCATCATTTTGTAATTGCTTGATAGCATTATTAATTTTTTGTGCATCCGGCTCGATTAATACGACTGGTGCGTTCGGTGCATAATGCGTATATTTCATGCCAGGTGCTTTCGGTGTCTCCTTCGCCTCTGCTTGCAGTTTCGTCGGCTGGAACACGTCGCCAATAATCTCCTCTAACATTTCTTTCGTCACACCACCAGGACGTAAAATCGTCGGTGTTGGCGTCGTTACATCGAGCACTGTTGATTCAACACCGATCCCTGTTGCGCCACCGTCTAAAATCATCGGAATGCGTCCTGTTAAATCATCATAAACGTGACGCGCTTCTGTCGGACTCGGTCTTCCACTTCGGTTCGCACTCGGCGCAGCAACGGGCTGACCGAGCTGACGCAGTAATGTAAGTGCTACATCGTTGTCAGGCATACGTAGCCCGACGGTTGAAAGCCCAGCTGTTACGTTCGGTGCGATGCTATTGTTTTTTACGTTCATCACAAGTGTAAGCGGCCCTGGCCAAAATGCTTCCATGCAAAGGCGCGCTATTTCAGGCACGTCTGTAATGTAGTTGTCCACTTCCTCAATCGTTCCAATGTGTACGATTAACGGGTTATCAGACGGACGACCTTTCGCCTCAAAAATTTTCGCCACAGCCGCCTCGCTTGTCGCAACCGCTCCTAAACCATATACCGTTTCTGTCGGGAAGCCAACGACATGCCCAGCCGCAAGTAACGATACAGCTTCGTCATATGCCTCACTACTCGCTCGTTTTACTACCGTTTCCATTTCAATTTTCCTCCTTCATATGAAAAATCCTCCCTAGCAGCTGCTAAGGAGTAATTTCACAAAAGACAATGCGATCTTTTCCATTTATATCTTGTACTACTTCGACATGCGCGTTCGGGAAATGGTCGCGGAAAAATGCCGAAACGTGCTCACCTTGTGTATATCCAATTTCCACACCGATTAACGCCGTGTCATGAATGATTGCACCTACTTGCTCGGCTAGCTTGCGATACAAAATAAGCCCGTTCTCATCCGCAAACAACGCCGAATGTGGCTCATGCTCGGTCACAACGTCCGACATTGTTTCCATATCATCATACGCGATGTACGGCGGGTTCGATAAAATGACGTCAAACTTCTCACCAGCAAGCGGGGCCGTTAAATCGCCTAAACGAAACGTAACGTCCGCTTCAAGCGCTGCCGCATTTTTTTGCGCTGTCGCTAATGCTGCCTCTGATAAATCCGTCGCCACAACGTTTAACGCAGGCTGCTCAAGCTTCATCGTAATCGCAATGGCGCCGCTACCTGTACCGATATCCGCTACACGTAACGCATCGGTATGAAATAACTTCTTCATACGAGCGAATGCACCGACGATGAACTCCTCTGTTTCAGGACGCGGAATAAGCACCGATTCATCGACGAAAAACGAGCGACCGTAAAACTCCTCGACACCTGTAATGTACTGCACAGGACGACCTGTTATATGCTCACGTGCCATCGCCTCAAACTGCTCAATTTGCTCTAGTGGCATCGCATCGTGCATCGCCATCATGAGTGCGCTAAAATTTTTATTTGTAACATGCTGCATCAATAGGCGAGCTGCTGTTTCCTCACGACCGTGTTCGATGAAAAAAGCAGAAGCCCATTGAAGGACTTCCACATGGGTTTTAGTCATTTTCGTTTAAGCGCTCTAATTTAGAAGCTTGTTCCTCTAAAATTAATGCGTCGATAATTTCGTCTAGCTTACCTTCAACAATTTGATCTAACTTTTGTAGCGTTAAACCAATGCGGTGGTCTGTTACACGGTTTTGTGGATAGTTGTACGTACGAATACGCTCTGAACGGTCACCTGTACCGACTGCTGATTTACGCGTAGAATCGATTTCTGCTTGCGCCTCTGCACGGTGCTTTTCCGCAACACGCGCTACTAAAATTTTCATCGCTTTATCACGGTTTTTCAGCTGTGAACGCTCATCTTGCATCGATACGACAACCCCTGTTGGTAAGTGGGTCATACGTACAGCTGACATCGTCGTATTTACTGATTGTCCACCAGCACCAGATGATGCGAACGTATCAACGCGAATATCTTTTTCGTGAATTTCGACATCTTCTACGTGCATTTCAGGTAAACATGCAACTGTCGCTGTCGACGTATGAATACGACCTTGTGATTCCGTCGCTGGTACACGTTGTACGCGGTGAGCGCCGTTTTCGAACTTGAATTTTGAATAGGCACCTTGTCCGTTAATCATGAAAATGACTTCTTTATAGCCACCAGATGTATTCGGTGTCGCTTCCATAATGTCGATTTTCCAGCCTTGTGTCTCCGCATAACGCGTATACATACGGAATAAGTCGCCCGCAAAAATATTCGCCTCGTCGCCACCTGCTGCACCACGAATTTCCATAATTACGTTTTTCGAATCGTTCGGGTCTTTTGGAATTAATAAGACGCGTAAACGTTCCTCTAATTCTTCAATCGTCTTTTTTAATTCGTTAAACTCTTCTTTTACCATTTCAAGCATGTCAGGGTCTTTTTCTACATCTAACATTTCACGTGCGTCCGCAAATTGCTCTTTCGCCTCTTTGTACTCACGATATGCTTCTACTGTGCTTTGAATGTCTGATTGCTCTTTTGAATAATCGCGTAACTTTTTCGTATCACTTACAACATCCGGGTCACTTAATAATTCAGTTAAGCGCTCATAACGGTCTTCCACCGCTTGTAATCGGTCAAACATGTTATCACCTCTATAAAAATTTTATATTTTAACTAATTTTTTATTTCAAATTCAAAAATTGCTCTTAACAGTTCTTTCATTTCGGCGGACGCTTTTCGCGGGCACGGCCTCAACTAATTTTTGACGGACAAGCCGCCAAAAATGGATTTTCGGCTCGTGCTTGTCCCGCAGAAGTCGCCGCCTACATTTCAGAATGCTTCAAACACCTATCTTGAAAAAAATCTGTTGATACGCCATATTAAGGCTCTTCACCATAACTTGGGGTTGCTTTTCACGTCGAGGCAGGCTTTCCGCGGGCGCGGCTCAAGCCTCCTCGTCGTTCGTGCCTCACGACTGCGGGGTCTTGAGGCTCGCGCTTAGCAACTTTTATACGTCAACCCCAGCTTACGGTGATGAACCCATATTAAGACAGCTGAATACGTTCTGTTCATCAACAAACTCGAAATACAAGCTACTTTGTAATGGCAGAGCGCGTGCGGCGAGACTCCTTGGGGAATAGCTGGAGACTACAGGCTCAAGCCATGCCCCAGGACTTTTGCGACGAGTAACCGCAGGAGCACCGCGAGCCGCAATACGCGAACTGCCAATTTAACGGTGGATCAATACGCTTGATTTTGAAATAAAGTCATGCTTTTTAATATTGTACTTTAACTTCATCATTATAAAGAAATCATTCGTTTTATGCTACTACAAATCGTTTAAAGTGGTGGATTTGCGTGGCATTTGCGGCAAACTGGGTAGTACGAGTCGTTGCCGCCAATTTGAATTTGCTCGCCTGTATAGATCGGGCGTTTTTGCTCATCGACACGCAAGTTCATCGTCGCCTTCTTTTGGCAAAACCAGCAGATCGTTTTCATTTCTTCAATTTTATCCGCATACGTTAATAAATATTGGCTTCCTTCAAATAATTCGTTGCGGAAATCATTTTTCAAGCCAAACGCCATTACTGGAATATTTAATTCATCAACAATTTGCGTAAATTGTAAAATGTGCTCCTTCTTCACAAACTGCGCCTCATCAATGAGCACGCAATACGGTCGCGGCGTCGTTTGCTTTACGACCTCGTATACGTTCGTATCGTCATAAATCGCAATCGCGGGCTGGCGCATGCCAACGCGACTTGATACGTATCCAATCTCATCACGATTATCAATGCCCGATGTAAAAATTAACACCGGCTTGTTTTGCTCCTCATAATTATGAGCAACCTTTAAAATTTCAATCGATTTTCCGCTATTCATTGCACCATATTTAAAAAATAATTGCGCCATCGTTCGTTCCTCCGCTAGATTTAATTCTAAACTATTAATGCTGTTGCCTATTAGATGAATTCACTCGGCATAATGTGAGGTTGCTTTTTGCGTCGAGACAAGCTTTCCGCGGGCGTGGGGGTGAACACGATGTTTATTCTGAAGGTGATGACTCGTGTAGCGGCGTTTATCACCTTGCTCAAGTATCCTCGCTTCGCTGTCGGTTTTAAGCGTCACGCATTTCCCGCTACAGTCTGCCTTTTGCTTCAAGCGACCTCCATTTCGTCCGCCTTCACTTTCATTGACGAACGTCTTGCGTGTATCAGTACGCCATGTTTATATAACGAAAACGATTTTTGCTAGCGCCTCTGCTATACACAACATCTAATTTTTCAAGCAGCATACGTGATGTAGTGTATATTCATCAACTGTTTTAACGTACGTTATCTCTATAATCAAACAAAATGCCAGCCAAGAGAACTTGGCTGGCATTGTTGTAACAAATAATTAGTCTTCTTTAAGACCGTATTTTTTGTTGAAACGATCTACGCGGCCATCAGCAGCTGCGAATTTTTGACGTCCAGTGTAGAATGGGTGACATTCGTTACAGAACTCAACAGAGATTTTTTCTTTAACTGAACCAGTTTCGAAAGTGTTACCGCAAGAGCACACTACAGTTGCAGTTTTGTAATCTGGGTGGATACCTTGTTTCATATTCGTTTTCTCCTCTCGCCCTGAGCCATCTAGCACAGAGTATTTTCGATCTGCACCTTACATAGCCCGAATATATTACTACGCTTAACACGTAATCGTTAAAGGCCGACTATATATGTGCACGATACATACTTAAAGTATATTATCATATGTTTTTTTGTTACGCAACCAATTTTATAGCAAGCCTTTACCATTCGTTGCTTTTTTCATGCCTTCGTTTAGCTTTTCAAAAAACTCGGCGTTTGTTTCTGTTGTGCGCAGCTTGCGAATGAAACGCTCCGCAAAGTCGTGCGTATCTGAGAACGTTTTACGAATTGCCCATAGCTTCTCTAAATCTTCCGCCGGGATTAGCAGCTCTTCTTTACGCGTACCTGAGCGACGAATATCGATTGCTGGGAAAATACGACGCTCTGATAATGCACGGTCTAAATGTAACTCTAAGTTACCGGTACCTTTGAATTCTTCGTAAATCACTTCATCCATACGTGAACCCGTATCAACAAGCGCTGTCGCTAAAATCGTTAAGCTGCCGCCTTCTTCAATGTTACGTGCTGAGCCGAAGAAACGCTTTGGACGATGGAATGCGGCTGGGTCAATACCACCTGATAACGTACGACCACTTGGTGGAATAATTAAGTTATATGCGCGCGCTAAACGAGTAATCGAATCCATTAAAATAATAACATCACGTTTATGCTCGACTAATCGACGCGCACGCTCTAATACCATTTCCGCTACTTTCACATGGTTTTCTGGCACTTCATCAAATGTTGACGACACAACGTCTGCATTTACTGAACGTTCAATATCCGTTACTTCCTCAGGGCGTTCATCAATTAATAGTACGATTAATTCTGCATCTGGATAATTCGTCGTAATCGCATTCGCAATTTCTTTTAATAACGATGTTTTCCCTGCTTTTGGTGGCGCGACGATTAAACCACGCTGTCCAAAACCAACTGGTGCAATTAAATCCATAATGCGCGTTGATACGTTACCTTTTGTTGTCTCCAACTTCATATGACGGTCTGGGTAAAGTGGCGTTAATGCTGGGAAATGAACGCGTTCCTTCGCCACAACTGGATCTTCTCCGTTTACCGCATCTACTTGTAACAGCCCGTAATAACGCTCGTTTTCTTTCGGTGGACGCACTTTCCCTGTCACTTTATCACCGTTACGTAAGTCGAACTTACGAATTTGTGACGCTGAAATGTAAATATCCTCTTTGCTTGGTGAATAGTTAATTGGGCGTAAAAAACCGTAGCCCTCGCTTTGAATAATTTCAAGTACGCCTTCCATAAAGAAATAACCTTCTGATTCTGAACGTGCTTTTAAAATCGCAAAAATTAATTCTTTTTTCGTTAGCTTACTGTAGTACGACACTTTAAACTGCTTTGCTAAACCGTAAAGTTCCTTCAGTGTCTTTGTTTCTAGTTGTGCAATTGTCATCGTTGACATTGGCAAGACTCCAGTCTATATAGTTTTTCAAACGTGTTGATTAGCCATTAATCTAGCTGACCGCGCAATTGACACTTTCTTTTCTTTTCATGAGGGCTCCGTGAACAAAATAATGATCATGTTCCCCTCTTGAACGAGTGTAGTCGCATACGCTCAGCTAAATCAATTCAATTGAGCTAATGTAAATCTTCATTTCGCTATTTCAAAATGGTTAGTCAACATATATGATAGTTTTTATTTATATACAAGCGTGTTAATACGCCAGTTAATTGGCAGTTCGCGTATGGCGGCTCGCTTTGTCTGTACGGTTACTCGAGACAGCAAAACTTATATTTCTGCAATTACTCGTCGCACATCAATTTTTAGGGCTCGGCGGCAAACACGATATTTATTCTGAAGGTGATCGCTCGTGTAGTAGCTTTTACTACCTCACTCAATCGTCCGCGCGCTTTCTGCCACTCATATACAGCATTTATTTCAGCTCGGCGACTAAAAATCATGAATTCCACTGCATACAAATAGTTAATCAACAGACGTGATTTATATAGATGATGAATGTGTTTTAGCGTTTTGTTAGTCGGTTCTTCACATCGAGGCAAGCTTTTTTTACGAGCGTGGCATGAGCTTTCTCACCGCTGTTACGTTATAGCTGTCGAGTGTCAAGCGTCACGCTTTTTCCGTTGAAGTCTGCTTCTTGTTTCGAGCCTCGTTCACATTCTAAAATCCAATCACCTTCTATAAGAATAGATTACACAAAATGCATACGGTGAGTCATTGTAGGAAAAACGAAGTCAACATGTTACGTATCGTTAGTATTATAACAAATATCCTAAATAATAGTTACATTATTTGTTACATGTGTCGATGAGCGATATGTATGCATTACAAAACGAAAACAAAGCCCAATCAAATGTCGGGCTTTGTTTTCGTACAAAATGCGTTGTTCTATTCAATCACTGGTTTTTTATCTAAGCTGTGTCGACCTTCGATAAAACGAACTGTACCTGATTTTGCACGCATAACAACAGAATGTGTTAAGCAATGACCTGCTTTGAATTGCACGCCGCGTAATAGCTCGCTATCTGTTACGCCTGTCGCTGCGAAAATTGCGTCATCACCTTTTACTAAGTCGTTTAACGTTAATACTTCGTTTACGTCAATGCCCATATCTTTACAACGTTGTAATTGCTCTTCGTCCTCTGGTACTAAGCGTGCTTGGAAGTCGCCGCCTAAGCATTTTAATGCCGCTGCTGCAATTACGCCTTCTGGTGCGCCACCTGTACCGAACATAATATCAATCCCTGTTTCGTCAAATGCTGTATTGATCGCAGCACCTACGTCACCATCTTGGATGAATTTAATACGCGCGCCCGCTTCACGAATTTCATCAACGATATGCTGATGACGTTCGCGGTCTAATAACGTCGCTACAACATCACCGATATCTTTATTTTTTGCTTTTGCTACGGCTAAAAGGTTCGCTGTAACAGATGCTTCAATACTTACTTTACCAGCTGCTTCAGGCCCAACCGCTAACTTTTCCATATACATATCTGGTGCATTTAGCAAGTTGCCTCGGTCTGCAATGGCAAGTACAGTCATCGCACCATTCGTTCCTTTTGCCACAATGTTTGTACCTTCAAGTGGGTCAACAGCGATATCTACTTCTGGACCACCATTACGCAATCCTAGCTCCTCGCCGATATATAGCATCGGTGCTTCATCCATTTCACCTTCACCGATTACAACACGCCCGTGCATTGGAATAGTATCGAACATTTGGCGCATCGCTGTTGTTGCTGCGTCATCCGCTTCATTTTTTAACCCGCGTCCCATCCACTTTGCTGAGCTGATTGCAGCTGACTCTGTAACACGTACGACTTCCATCGATAAACTACGTTCCATTTTGTTTCCTGCCTCCTGTTGTTTTGCTTTTTTTGCAAAACGATTATCGCCATTCATTTTAACATACTAATCTGTAATTGTTGCATACTATTTGAAAATTAGCACGATTAATTCGCCGATGCTGGTGTAATTGTTTCTTTGCGAATTTCTGCGCCAAGTGCGTTTAATTTTTCCACAATGTCGCTATAGCCGCGCTCTACGTGGTAAATGTCATGAATTTCCGTTTCACCTTCCGCAAGTAATCCTGCAATAACAAGTGCTGCACCTGCGCGTAAATCACTCGCTGTTACCGTTGATCCGTGAAGCGTCGTCGGCCCTGTTAAAATCGCCGTATTCCCTTCTACACGTGCAACCGCATTCATGCGACGTAATTCATCAATATGCTTAAAGCGCGCCGAATAAATCGTATCCGTCACTTTTGATGACCCTTCCGCCTGCGTCATTAATACGCAAAGCGGCTGCTGAATGTCCGTCGCTAACCCTGGATATACGAGTGTTTTCACATCAACAGCATGAAGCGTTTCACTTTTCGGAATGAAGATCGACTCCTCGTCCTCTTGCACTTTTACACCCATTTCACGAAGCTTTGCCGTTACTGCCTCTAAATGAAACGGAATAACGTTATCCACTTGAATGCCATCACCAATTGCTGCAGCCATAATCATATATGTCGCCGCTTCGATGCGGTCAGGAATCACTGTATGCTGTGCGCCGTGCAGTTCATCAACACCGTCAATACGAATGACGCTCGTGCCTGCACCTTTAATTTTTGCGCCCATATTTGATAAAAGCGTCGCCACATCGACAATTTCAGGCTCCTTTGCGGCATTTTCAATAATCGTTTGCCCTTTTGCGCGAACAGCCGCAAGCATAATGTTAATCGTTGCGCCGACACTCGCTACGTCTAAGTAAATTTTTGCACCTTTTAGCTCATCAGCGCGTAAATAAATCGCTCCGTGCTCGTTCGTTACTTTTGCGCCAAGTGCTTCAAAGCCTTTTATATGTTGGTCGATTGGACGCGGCCCTAAAAAGCAGCCCCCTGGTAAGCCGACAACAGCACGTTTGAAACGCCCAAGCATCGCACCCATTAAATAATACGACGCACGCATTTTTTTCACGTTGCCATTCGGTAATGGCATTGCTTCCATGTTCGTTGGATCGACTGTCATTTTGCCATTTTCAAACGTTACCGTACCGCCGATTTCTTCCATTAATAGCTTCAACGTCAGCACATCTGAAATTTCCGGTAAACCGTCAATCGTCACTGGTGAATCCGCTAAAATTGTTGCTGGAATTAACGCTACTGCACTGTTTTTCGCACCACTTACTTTAATGTTGCCTTTTAAGCGATTACCGCCTTTAATTTTATAAACTTCCATTATTTATATTCTCCTCATTATATGGAAAAATCCGTCTGTTTTTTTATATTCACGAAAACTAACTATCATTTTATGTGCTAAGCATCCTTTTTGCATCGATGCTTTTTTATGCGTTTATGTCGTAAACTAAGCGCATAAAAAAACAAGCAAAAAACATATAATGACGTATTTGAACAGACAATTCCGCCCAAATACGTCTTGTGTATCGCTGCACCATTTTAATGGCAAACAGTGAAAACGTTTCTTTTCATTAAAAGCATGTTGATCCGTTAAAGGTGGCTTTTCACATCGAGGCAGGCTTTCCGCGGGCGTGGCTTGAGCTTGTAGTCTCACGCTCACGCTTTTCCCGCAGGAGTCCCTCTCTTGTTTCAAGCAACGTATATGTGTCAACACTAGCTTATGGCGATGAAAAATAAAAATGTGAACGAACACATTTTTCATTACTTTCCTTCGCGCTTGCTCCAGTCAGCTAAAAAGCCTTCAATGCCTTTGTCTGTTAACGGGTGGTGGAATAATTGCTTTAACACTTTATATGGCGTTGTTGCAATGTGCGCACCTGCTAATGCCGCCGCTTGAATGTGCTGCGGGTGACGAATTGATGCCGCGATAATTTGCGTATCGATATTGTGTACCGCGAAAATTTGTGCAATTGTCGCGATTAATTCTGCACCATCTTGACCGATATCATCTAAGCGACCGATAAATGGTGATACGTACGTTGCGCCTGCACGTGCAGCCATTAACGCTTGGTTCGCTGAGAAAATTAACGTAACGTTCGTTTCAATTCCTTTGCTTGCAAAATGACGGCAAGCTTCTAATCCAGCTGGTGTCATCGGAAGCTTCACTGTAATGTTCGGGTGAATTTTCGCAAGTTCTTCACCTTCTTCAATCATACCTTTTGCTTCAAGTGAAATGACTTCACCAGAAACTGAACCGTCAACTAAGTTCGCAATTTCACGTAAACGATCGTGGAAATCTACGCCCGGCTCCTTTGCAACTAATGATGGGTTTGTTGTTACGCCTGATAAAATTCCCCAAGCATGCGCTTCTTTAATTTCATCAAAGTTTGCTGTATCGATAAAAAATTTCATCGTAGTTTTCCTCCAAAAGTATGATGTTTTCTCGCGCCTTAACATGTGAACGCTTCACTATAGCTTGAAGTCGCCTTTACGCTCACTATACGTACTGAGCCGAATTTTGGTCACGAATCCAACATCTGTCTATTTTACTGCTCTGTAAAATAGGAGAAGTAGCTTAACGCTTCTTCCCCTATCACAACTTTGTATACGCTACGGATATTATGCTTTGTTTGAGCTGCCGAATTCGCGCATTTTGCCGATTACTGTCGCTTTAATCGCTTCACGAGCTGGTGCTAAGTATTTGCGTGGGTCGTATGTTGTTGAATCGTTTTCTAAAAACTCACGAATTACTTTCGTTGCCGCGATTTGATTTTCTGTGTTTACGTTAATTTTTGCAGTACCTAAAGAAATTGAACGTTGAATATCTTTCGTTGGGATTCCTGTACCACCGTGTAATACTAATGGTAAATCCGCTAACTGTGAAATTTCTTCCATTTCTTTAAAGCCTAAGTTCGGTTCACCTTTGTATGGACCGTGCACTGATCCTAATGCTGGCGCTAAGCAGTCAATGCCTGTTGCGTCTACTAATGCTTTACATTCTTGTGGATCTGCATAAATGATGCCGCCGATTACGCCATCTTCTTCACCACCAACAGTACCTAGCTCTGCTTCTACTGATACGTTACGTGCGTGTGCATACTCAACAACTTGTTTTGTCGTTTCTACGTTTTCTTCAAATGGGTGATGTGAAGCGTCAATCATAACAGATGTGAAGCCTGCATCGATTGCTTCTTTACATTTATCGAAGCTTGAACCATGGTCTAAGTGAATCGCAACCGGTACAGTTGTGCCATAGCTTGCCATTAATCCTTTAACGATGTGAACAACCGACACGAAGCCGCCCATATATTTTGCAGCGCCTTCAGATACACCTAAAATAACTGGTGATTTTTCCTCTTCAGCAGCTTGTAAAATCGCTTGCGTCCACTCTAAGTTGTTAATGTTAAATTGACCAACCGCGTACTTACCTTCCTTTGCAGTAATTAACATTTCTTTCATTGAAACTAATGCCATGATGTTAAGACTCCCTCCCGAAAATACGGACATTTTTTATAATTTATACCTTCATTATCATATCAAAAATATAACTATCTCGCTACCGTCTACCTAGAGTTCCTGCCGCAAAATTTGACGCAGCACATCACGTACCTCCAAAATACTAAACGGTTTCATAAAATAGTGCGTAACACCCAATTTATTTGCCTGCTCGATTAATTGTCGTTCACCGTATGCCGTCATCATAATGACAGGAAGCGTCGCATCGATTTTCTTTAGCGCAGCCAGCACTTCTAGCCCTGACATTCCTGGCATGCGCATATCGAGCAGCGCGCACGAAAATGTGTACCTCGTCGTAGCATCGAGCGCTTCATCTCCATTAGCTGCTACTATTGGCATATACCCTTCTTTTTTCAAAAACTCCTGCAACAGCAATCGGATTCCTTTTTCATCGTCAACTACTAAAATATGGTTCATAAAGCTACACATAATTCCTTTTCATCTTTTTTATTAGTAACGACTATTTTAATCGACAATGCGCCGAATGGAAAGTGTTTTCGGATTGCTTTATAATGTGTGTCGAGGTGTTGAATATGTTTAAAATGCTAACGACCCAATTAACAGGGTTATATCAACGAGTTTTACAAACAGAAGAAGAACAAATTGAGGATGCTGCACGCTTACTCGCTCAAGCTGCAATCGGCGAAGGAAATGTCTATTTCGCCTGCTTCGGTGAGCTACAAGCAGTAGAACACAATGCGTTTTTAAGTGCCGCGCCGTTTACGAAGCTTGCGCGTTACACGAAAGACGTACAATTAACGGATGCTGATCGTGTATGCATTTTCACACCGACTGCTGACAACGAAGAAGCCATTACTCTTGCTCATTACTGCAACGATCACTTCATTCCATTTGCCGTTGTTGCAAGTGAAAAAGCATCGGACGACAATGTGTTAAGTGACCTTGCTTACGTTTACATTTCACTCAAAGTGCGCGGCGGACTGCTGCCACACCCGACTGACTTGTCAAAGCGTGTCGTTATGCCACACTTGCTCGCTGCACTATTCGTGTACGAGGCGATGAAACTATCATACGACGAAATGGTTGAAGATGACGACGATTTCGGTGAGGATCATACGCCCGCATCACCGTTTGCTTAATAAATACGAGCATCAACAAGCGTGTTAATTAGCAGTACGCGTATTGCGGCTCGCGGTTACTCGTCGCAAAAGTCCTGGGGCTCGGCGGCAAACACGATGTTGATCATGAAGGCGGTGCTACATGGACGTAGCCCTTCCTCAAGCCTCCGCACCGCTCCTACATCGCGCTTTACGCGGTCTTGAGGCACGAGCTTTTTCCCAAGGAGTCTCGCCGCATGCTTCCTACCATCATAATGCAGCAATCATTCCAGTTTTATGCTTAACAATAAACGATTCAGCTGTACAAAGATCGCTAATCAATAAAAAAGGGGTTATCCACAACGTAAAAATTGTGGATAACCCCTTCATTTATTATTTACGGTTGTTAAACGCCGCGCCTACAAACTCACGGAATAGTGGTTGTGGACGGTTCGGACGTGAAATTAACTCTGGATGGAATTGACCAGCTACGAAGAACTTGTGCTCTGGTAACTCGATAATTTCCACTAACTTGTTGTCAGGTGATACGCCTGAGAATACAAGACCTGCTGCTTCCATCGCTTCACGGAACTCGTTGTTAAACTCGTAACGGTGACGGTGACGCTCGTATACTAGCTCCTCGCCGCCGTAAGCTGCACGTGCAACTGAGCCTTCTTTTAATTTACATGGGTATAAACCAAGACGTAACGTACCACCTAAATCTGTCTCTTCAGATTGGTCTGGTAAGAAGTCGATAATTGGGTACTTCGTGTCTTTATCTAACTCTGTTGAATGTGCGCCGTCTAACTTTAATACGTTGCGTGCAAACTCAACTGCCGCCATTTGCATCCCTAAGCAAATACCGAAAAATGGTACGTTGTTTTCACGTGCAAAACGAGTTGCTTCAATTTTCCCTTCAACACCGCGATCGCCGAAGCCACCTGGCACTAAAATACCGTCTGCGTTCGCAAGTAATTCCGCTACGTTATCCGCATTTACTTCCTCTGCGTTTACCCAGTCGATTTCGATATCTGAATCGTACGTGTAACCAGCATGCTTTAACGCTTCGACTACTGAAATGTACGCATCTTGTAGCTCTACATATTTCCCTACTAATGCGATACGTGTTTTATGTTGTAAGTTTTTCACTTTGTGTACTAATTCCGTCCACTCTGTCATGTCCGCTTTCGGTGCTTTAATGCCGAAATGCTCTAATACGATATCGTCAAAGCCTTGTGCATGTAAGTTCAGTGGCACTTCATATAAATGCTCTGCGTCACGAGATTCTACGATGTCTTGTGGGCGCACGTCGCAAAATAGCGCGATTTTATCTTTCATATCTTGTGGTACAGGCTGCTCTGTACGTAATACGATAATGTTTGGCTGAATACCTAATGAACGTAACTCTTTTACTGAGTGCTGTGTCGGTTTTGTTTTCATTTCGCCTGCTGCTTTAATGTAAGGCATTAACGTACAGTGAACGTACATGACGTTGTTATGCCCTAAGTTTGTACGCATTTGACGAATGGCTTCTAAAAATGCAAGTGATTCGAAGTCACCAACTGTACCGCCGATTTCTGTAATGACTACATCCGCAGACGTTTCACGACCAGCGCGTTGAATGCGGTCTTTAATTTCGTTCGTTACGTGTGGAATTACTTGTACCGTACCACCGTTGTAATCACCGCGACGTTCTTTGTTTAAAACCGATTGATACACTTTACCAGACGTTACTGTTGAATGCTTCCCAAGATTAATGTCGATGAAACGCTCGTAGTGACCTAAGTCTAAATCTGCCTCTGCGCCGTCATCTGTTACGAATACTTCACCGTGCTGATACGGGCTCATTGTACCTGGATCGATATTTAAATACGGGTCAAACTTTTGAATTGTTACTTCTAAACCACGGTTTTTAAGTAAGCGACCAAGTGAAGCTGCGACGATCCCTTTACCAAGTGACGATACAACGCCACCTGTTACGAAAATATATTTTGTCATAATGAAAAAATCCTCCTTATAAATGAAAATGCACAATGCGGCTGTTTGCTCCTAAAAAACAATAAAAGCTATGAGATGCGAGACCTCGAAGCTTTCTCAACCTGAATTATCCATCTGTCTTACATGTATGCGCACAGTACAACACAAAAAATAAAAAACGCTCCTCCCGCAACGATCATTGCAGGGGGAGCGTATTGTATATACGGTCAATCTCCTTTTTTAAGGAGCCCAAGCAACATACTATACGCTATGTAAAAAGAAGTCAAGATTTTTTATTTAAAAACGAACAAGTCTGACCTATACGATGTTAACATATCAGGTCTGTTGATTAGCTATTTTTATACAGCTGAATTGCTTGTTTTTAGTAGCAAGACGGAGATGAACGCTGCATTTTTGTGGCATGGAGCGGGTGGCGAGACTCCTTGGGGAATAGCTCGTGCCTCAAGACCCCGTAAGCCTCGACATAGGAGAGGCGCGGAGGCTTGAGCCGAGCCCCAGGAAAGCGAGCCACCATACGCGAAATGCCAGTTGAATGGCTAATCAACACGCTTGTTAACATATAAAAGAAAAATCACGTTAAGAACTTATTCTTAACGCGATTTTCTAGCTCTATAGACGGTGAATGTATTTTAAAGTTTTGTTAGTCGGCTCTTCACATCGAGGCAGACTTTCCACGGGCGTGGCATGAGCCTTTCGTGTCACGCTCACGCTTTTACCGCAGGAGTCCGCCTCTTGTTTCAAGCCTCGTTCGCATTGTAAATTTCAATCACCTTGTATATAAACGGTAAATGCATGTTATCGTTGTCAGTTCGCTCTTCATCAAAGCAGGTTTTTCATGGGCATAGCTTGATTTTCCTCGCTACGTTACGCGCTCTCACGCTTTTTCCGTAGAAATCGCCACCTACATTTTCAGAACACATAGTTACATACGGCAAGCACCGCGTTTGAAATAGCGCCTTATTTTAAGTCGTCTTCTTCGACAATCGTTAAATCGTCTTCTTCATCCAACTCTTCTTCAAGTTCAAACTCTTCGTCCTCGATTTCGATCACTTCTTCAATGTCTTCTTCAATCGTTACTAAATCGTCTTCATCGACAACCGCATCGAAATCTAATACATCTTCTTCCTCGTCATCTTCTTCCTCGTCGTCGCTTACGAACTCTTCGTAATCTTCCTCGAATACTAAGTCGTCCTCATCTACTTCGATTTCTTCTAACTCATCATCCGCAACAACTTTCGCCTTTTTCTTGCGCGTTTTTACGATTGGTGCTGTTTCTTCTTCAATTTGTTCTACTTTGTACCATTCACGTAGACCCCACTGACCTTCTTGATTCAATAAGAAACGCCCGTCAATGTTCATATCTGTGTAGAATTGTAAAAACTGCTCCTGCATATATTCATCAGAAGCACCATTTAATTGTTGTAAAACATTTAATAAATCTTCAAATGTAATTGTTGATTTTTTATCATCTAAAATTGCAAACGTTAAGTCAATTAACGACTCTTCTGCAAGTTGCTCTTTTGTCATTTCACGAAAGTTCAATCCGTGCACGCCCTTTCTATATTACATTACCTACTACGTTTTAACGCATAATATCCATTATATACATATATACTATATGTACGCTAGCGTCATTTACTCTTTTTTAAGTAGATTGCCTGTTTCGTGCCTAAATAAAATAAATAGGCGGCTAATGTTAATAGTGGAATGGCGCCAAGTTGATGATTGTACATGAAAAAAGTAGCGACTAAGCAAGCAAGTATGATGACATGTGGTACGTATTTGCCCATCGTTTGTCCATCCTCTCATGCAAAGTATCCTGTTGTCATTGTAGCGAATGCTGCAGCGTTATTCCACTATTACGACTACTTACTTGCCGTATAAACGCTCACCCTATTTATTTGCGCGAACAGAAAAGATTGTCTAGTAATATATATCACTAGACAATCTTCTTAAAAACAACCTTTGTTTACGTTAGCACAACATGTGTGAAAATGCACATGTTTTTTTACATGTTACGACGGTATTGCCCGCCTACTTCATATAAAGCGTTCGTAATTTGTCCTAAGCTTGCAACACGCACTGTTTCCATTAGCTCCTCGAATAAGTTGCCGCCTGTTTTTGCGACTTCTTTTAAACGAGCAAGTGCCGCTTCCGTTTTGTCCGCATGTGCGCTTTGGAATTTACGTAAGTTCGTAATTTGCAGCGTTTTTTCTTCATTCGAAGCACGCGCAATTTCCATTGAGTCAATGCTTTCTTCACCTGCTGCATTCGGATTTAAATACGTGTTCACACCAACAATCGGCAGCTCACCTGAATGTTTCAGCGTTTCATAGTACATTGATTCCTCTTGAATTTTGCCGCGCTGGTATTGTGTTTCCATCGCTCCGAGTACACCACCGCGATCATTAATACGATCAAACTCTTGTAGCACCGCTTCTTCAACTAAATCCGTTAGCTGCTCCGTAATGAATGAGCCTTGAATCGGATTTTCATTTTTCGATAAACCATGCTCTTTCGTAATGATCATTTGAATGGCCATCGCACGGCGTACAGATTCCTCTGTCGGCGTCGTAATTGCCTCGTCGTACGCGTTTGTATGCAGCGAGTTACAGTTATCCTGTAACGCCATTAATGCTTGCAGCGTCGTACGAATGTCGTTAAAGTCGATTTCCTGTGCGTGTAAACTACGCCCGGACGTTTGCACATGGTATTTCAGCTTTTGCGAACGCTCATTTGCACCGTACTTCTCACGCATTACGACAGCCCAGATGCGACGTGCTACACGTCCGATTACCGTATACTCTGGGTCTAAACCATTTGAGAAGAAGAACGATAAGTTTGGCGCGAAATCATCGATGTGCATACCGCGGCTTAAGTAATATTCCACGTACGTGAAACCGTTCGACAATGTAAATGCTAACTGCGAAATTGGGTTTGCGCCCGCCTCTGCAATGTGGTAGCCCGAAATCGATACAGAATAGTAGTTACGCACTTTTTTGTCGATGAAGTATTGCTGAATATCGCCCATTAAACGAAGCGCAAACTCCGTTGAGAAAATACACGTATTTTGCCCTTGGTCCTCTTTTAAAATATCCGCTTGTACAGTACCGCGCACAACTTGTAACGTTTCATCGCGCGTTTCTGTAAACTCCTCAACCGTTAGAACACGACCTAACTCTTCCTCGCGACGCTTCACTTGCTGATCAATCGCCGTATTCATAAACATCGCTAAAATGACTGGTGCTGGTCCATTAATCGTCATCGATACAGATGTTGCAGGGGCACATAAGTCAAAGCCCGCATAAAGCTTTTTCATATCATCTAACGTACAAACATTTACGCCCGATTCTCCGATTTTCCCATAAATATCTGGGCGCTCATTCGGATCTTCACCGTACAGTGTCACCGAGTCAAACGCTGTCGATAAACGTTTTGCATCGTCGTCCTTCGATAAGTAATGGAAGCGTTTATTCGTACGCTCTGGTGTACCTTCTCCGGCAAATTGACGTTTTGGATCTTCCCCTTCACGTTTGAACGGGAATACGCCTGCTGTGTACGGATATGCACCTGGCACGTTTTCTTTATACACCCAGCGTAAAATTTCGCCGTAGTCTTTAAAGTCTGGTAATGCTACTCGCGGAATTGATAAGCCTGATAATGATTTCGTCGCTAAAATGGTACGAATTTCTTTATCACGTACTTTCGTTACTAATTCATCACCGCTATAGCTTTCCTTCAACGTTTCCCAATTTGCTAAAATGCGCTTTGACTCCGCTGTTAGCTCATCTTGAATACCTGTAATTAAGCTTTCTAACGATGCAATTAACGCATCGTTTGGCGATTGCTTTTTCACTTCATCAAGCGCGCCTTCTAGCTGGAATAAGCGACGTGCAAACTCTACTTGCTGTGCTGAATGCTTATGGTAGTTACGCACTGTATCTGTAATTTCACGCAAGTAGTAACGACGGTCATTCGGAATAATGACGTCCTGCTTTTGCGTTTTCGCCGTTAGCTCATACGATGTTTCCCAATCATAGCCAAGCTTTTCATTAATTGTTTTCACGACAGCTGCAAACAGCGCATTCGTGCCTTTGTCATTAAACTGGCTTGCGATCGTACCATATACCGGCATATCTTCTAACTTCGCATTCCACAGCTCGCGTGAACGTTGGTATTGCTTACGAACTTGCTGCAATGCATCTTCAGAACCTTTACGCTCGAATTTATTAATAACGATTAAGTCCGCGAAATCAATCATGTCGATTTTTTCAAGCTGCGTCGGCGCACCGAACTCGCTCGTCATAACGTACATTGACATGTCTGTATATTTCGTAATTTCCGCGTCACCTTGCCCGATTCCGCTCGTTTCAACGACGATTAAATCGTAGCCAACCGCCTTTACAACGTCCAGCACATCACCGATTGATGCAGAAAGCTCGGTACGTGAGCCACGCGTCGCTAAACTGCGCATGTATACGCGGTTGTTGAAAATAGCGTTCATACGAATACGGTCACCAAGCAATGCCCCGCCTGTTTTTTGCTTCGTCGGGTCTACTGAAATGATCGCGATTTTTTTATCTGGGAACTCGTGTAAAAAGCGGCGAATTAACTCGTCTGTTAACGAAGATTTCCCAGCGCCACCCGTCCCTGTAATACCAATTACTGGCGTGCCTTTTGAACGTTTACGTGCTTCTTCAATTAACGCTTGCGTCTCAGCATCTGGATTAATTTCCGCTGCCGTAATTAAGTTCGCTAAAATTTCTGGTGTTTCCGTCGTCACGTTGTCCAGCTTTGCTAAATAGTCGCCTGATAATGTCGAAAAATCCGCGCCCTCTAGCTTTTTATTGATCATGCCTTGTAAGCCCATTTTGCGTCCATCTTCTGGAGAGAAAATGCCCGCAATACCATACTCGTGCAGCTCTTTAATTTCACGAGGTAAAATAACCCCGCCACCGCCACCGAAAATTTTAATATGTCCAGCACCGCGCTCGCGCAGTAAATCGTACATATACTTGAAGTACTCCATATGTCCGCCTTGATAAGATGATAACGCAATCCCTTGTGCATCCTCTTGAATAGCTGCATTTACAACTTCTTCAACAGAGCGGTTATGCCCTAAGTGAATAACTTCAGCACCGCTAGACTGTAAAATACGACGCATAATGTTAACCGATGCATCGTGCCCATCAAATAAACTTGAAGCTGTTACAAAACGAACTGGATGTGCTGCTTTATATACCTCTACTACTGTCATATATCAAAACCCCTTTGTTTCATCATGAAAGTTTGGTAGCAATTTCTCATTTCTTTACGTCTATAGAGAAAAAACAGAGCCGCTCCCCAACGACCCTGCTTTTATTATGAAAACCCCTTTAGTCCGTATAAAAACAATTCTGTTTGTGCTTCGATGAACTGCTCAATTTTGTAATCTTTTTTATATGCCCAGTTGCGGAAAGCCCACGCTTGCCCTTGTACAACAATTTGGTTTGCCGCAATGAGAATATATTGTTCCTTTAACGCTAACTCACCTGATGCTACGCAGCTACGTAATAACTCCGCAAACATCGACACCATTTCGTATTCTCTATCTAAAATGTATGCCCGCGTATCTTTTGGTAACGATTTTGTTTCCTGATACATAATCGTAAACTCAATGTGCATGCGGTGAATTAAGTAATAATACTCATAGATCGCACGTCGAAGGGTGTCGAGAGTCCCTTCTTCATTTTGATATGGTGACAGCTTCAGCGTGACTTCGTTAAAGATTCGATCACATACTAAATACAGAACGTCTTCCTTTGTGCGAATGTATTCATACAGCGTGCCGATACTAAAACCCGCTGCCTTTGCGATTTCTCGCGTCGTCGCTTTATGAAAGCCTTTTTCTTTAAATAATTTCACCGCGCCTTTTATAATTTGTTCACGGCGCATGGCGATCAGCGTTTCATCTTTGACCGACGAATGTACTTCAATATCTTTCGGCATAAAATTATTTTGTTAAGTTACGAGAAATAACGAGACGTTGAATTTCTTGCGTACCTTCATAAATTTGTGTAATTTTCGCATCGCGCATGAAACGTTCCACTGGATAGTCTTTCGTATAACCGTAACCACCGAATACTTGTACAGCATCTGTTGTTACTTTCATCGCAGTGTCTCCCGCCATCAACTTCGCCATAGCTGATGCTTGTCCGTATGGTAAGTCATTTGTTTCTAACCACGCTGCTTGATACGTTAATAAACGTGATGCTTCAACAGCTGTTGCCATATCTGCTAATTTGAAACCTACACCTTGTTGTAATGCGATTGGCTTACCGAATTGTACGCGCTCTTTTGCATAGTCAGCAGCAGCATCTAATGCGCCTTGTGCAATACCTACAGCTTGTGCAGCGATACCGTTACGACCGCCGTCTAATGTTTTCATTGCGATAATGAAACCTTGACCAACTTCACCTAAAATATTTTCTTTCGGTACGCGGCAGTTATCAAAAATAATTTCAGTTGTTGGAGATGAACGAATTCCTAACTTTTGCTCTTTTTTACCTACTGAGAAGCCTGGGAAATCCGCTTCAACGATAAACGCTGTCGTACCTTTAGCGCCTAATTCTGGATCTGTTACAGCAAATACTACATAAATGTCTGCAATGCCGCCGTTTGTAATGAAGATTTTTGAGCCGTTTAATACGTACGCATCTCCATCTTCTACTGCATACGTGCGCATACCGCCTGCATCAGAACCTGAACCTGGCTCCGTTAAACCGTAAGCACCAATTTTTTTACCTTCAGCCATTGGGCGTAAGTATTTTTGCTTTTGCTCTTCTGTACCGAATTTGTATACAGGCCAACCTGCAAGTGAAGTATGTGCCGATAACGTTACACCTGTTGAACCACAAACACGTGATAATTCTTCTACCGCGATGCAGTACGCTAAATAGTCAAAGCCTGCGCCACCGTACTCTTCTGGCCATGGAATACCTGTTAAGCCAAGCTCCGCCATTTTGTCGAAAATTTCACGATCGAAGCGCTCCTCTTCGTCACGCTCTGCTGCTGTTGGTGCTACTTCATTTAAAGCAAAGTCACGAATCATGTCACGTAATTGTTGATGCTCTTCTGTTAATTGAAAGTTCATAGTATATAAATCCCCTTTTCTATTTTGTTAAGTTTTTACTAATTACTAAACGTTGAATTTCACTTGTACCTTCATAAATCTCCGTTACTTTCGCATCGCGGAATAGGCGCTCTACTGGATAGTCTTTCGTATAACCGTAGCCACCAAATACTTGCACAGCGTCAATCGATACATCAACAGCTGTTTTTGATGCAAATAATTTTGCCATCGACGCTTCTTGTCCACAAGGAAGCCCTTGAGCTCGAAGATTGGCGGCACGGAAGATGAGAAGGCGTGATGCTTCAACAGCTGTTGCCATATCAGCAAGCTTAAAGCCAACCCCTTGCTGCGCAGCGATCGGTTTACCAAACTGCACGCGCTCTTTTGCATAATCAACAGCATACCCAAGAGCTGCCTCTGCAATGCCTAAGCTTTGTGCTGCAATACCGATGCGCCCTACATCTAAATTTGCCATCGCAATTTTAAATCCTTCTCCTTCTTCACCAAGTAAGTTTTCAGCAGGTATGCGCATTTGCTCAAATGTTAACTGAACGGTGCGAGAACCGTGCAGCCCCATTTTATGCTCATCCTTCCCGACAACAAACCCTTCTGTGCCTTTTTCAACGATGAATGCTGAAATGCCTTTTGCACCCGCTTCTGGATTTGTCGAAGCGAACACGATATATACATCCGCCTCACCACCATTTGTAATAAACACTTTCGAGCCGTTGATCACGTACTCATCGCCGTCTTTGATAGCGCGTGTTTTAAGCGACGCGGCGTCTGAACCGGCACTTGGCTCCGTTAAGCAAAACGCACCTAAATATTCACCTGATGCAAGTTTTGGTACGTATTTTTGCTTTTGCGCTTCTGTACCGAAGTATAAAATTGGATTCGTTCCAACTGATGTATGAACGGATAAAATAACGCCAACGACTGCACTTACACGTGAAAGCTCATTGATCGCAATAATGTAAGAGGTAAAGTCCATTCCTGCACCGCCGTACTGCTCTGGTACAGTAATGCCCATTAACCCAAGTTCTCCCATTTGCGCTAAAATGTCACGCGGAAATACGCCTTTTTCCATCTCTTCGACAAATGGCGCAATTTTGTCATTCGCAAAGCTTCGCACCATATCTCGCATCATTAGCTGCTCTTCTGTAAAACGTAAATCCATCTATAACACATCCTTTATTCGTACACGTAGAAGCCACGACCTGATTTTTTACCTACCCAGCCAGCAGCTACGTATTTACGTAATAACGGACAAGGACGGTATTTGCTGTCACCTAAGCCTTCATGTAAAATTTCCATAATCGCCAAGCACGTATCTAAGCCGATGAAATCAGCTAACGTAAGTGGACCCATCGGATGATTCATTCCAAGCTTCATTACTGTGTCTACGTCTTCAATCGATGCTACACCTTCATACACTGTGTAAATCGCTTCGTTGATCATCGGTAATAAAATACGGTTCGCCACAAATCCAGGGAAGTCATTTACTTCAACTGGTGTTTTTTCTAGCTTCACTGATAAATCACGCACTGCCTCGTACACTTCATCCGTCGTTGCTAAACCACGAATCACTTCAACAAGCTTCATTACTGGTACTGGGTTCATGAAGTGCATGCCAATTACTTTTTCCGGACGGTTTGTAACAGCCGCAAGCTCTGTAATCGGTAATGACGATGTGTTCGTCGCTAAAATTGTATGCGCTGGCGCAATGCTATCTAACTGACGGAAAATCGATTGCTTAATTTCCATATTTTCAACTGCTGCTTCGATGACGATATCTGCATTTTTCGCGTCGTCAATCGATAAAGATTGTTGCAGACGACTTAAAATCGCCGCTTTTTCTTCTTCTGTTTTACGACCTTTTTCAACGTCGCGGCTTAAGTTTTTCGTAATGTTCGCTAAACCGCGATCGAAAAACTCTTGCTTTTGATCATTTAAAATAACGTCGTAGCCCGCTGTTGCACAAACTTGCGCAATACCTGAGCCCATTTGTCCTGCACCGATGACCATAATTGTTTGAATTGACATGAACTGCTTATTCCCCTTTCACTTCAATCATGATGGCATCCCCTTGACCGCCACCTGAACAAATTGCTGCAATACCGATACCGCCGCCGCGACGTTTTAATTCATACGCAAGCGTTAAAATGATGCGCGTACCTGATGCACCGATTGGGTGACCTAATGCGATTGCACCACCGTTAACGTTAATTTTTTCTTCCGGTAACTCGGCGATTTTCGCACTTGCAAGTGATACTGCCGCAAACGCTTCGTTCATTTCGATTAATGCGATATCGTCAATCGTTTTGCCTGTTTTCTTTAAAATTTCATTTACGACTAAACCTGGTGTTTCAGGGAATCGTGCTGGCTCAACACCTACTTCAGCGTGACCGATAATTGTCGCAAGCACATGTTTACCTGCTGCTTTTGCTTTTTCTTCGTTCATTAATACAAGTGCCGCAGCGCCGTCGTTAATACCTGGTGCGTTCGCTGCTGTAATTGTACCGCCTTTGCCGAATGCTGAACGCAATTTGCTAAGCGTTTCTGTCGTTGTGCTTGCACGTGGTGATTCGTCTGCATTAAATACGATTGGATCACCTTTACGTTGTGGTACTTCTACAGGCACGATTTCTTCAGCAAATTTACCTTCTTCAATCGCTTTTGCCGCAAGCTGTTGGCTGCGTAATGCCCATGCGTCTTGATCTTCGCGCGTTACTTCGAATTTCTCAGCAGTTGCGTTACCGTAAACGCCCATATGTACGCGTGATTCTTCATTAAACGGGCAAGTTAAGCCGTCATATAATAGACCGTCTGTTACAGAGCCATCGCCCATGCGTAAGCCCCAACGATCTTTTAATAAATAGTAAGGTGCATTTGACATTGATTCCATACCACCTGCAACGATTACATCTTCTTCACCTAAACGAATAATTTGGTCTGCAAGCGTTACACTGCGCATACCTGATGCACATACTTTATTAATTGTTTCTGTTTTTACGTTGAATGGGATGCCGCCTTTTGCAGCTGCTTGACGTGAAGGAATTTGCCCTTGTCCAGCTTGTAACACTGTACCCATGATTACTTGGTTTACTTCGTCTGGTGCTACGTTTGCACGATTTAGTGCCCCTTTAATTGCTACGCCACCTAAATCCGCTGCTGTTAGGCTGCTTAAAGCGCCGCCAAATTTACCAAATGCTGTACGTGCACCGTCTAAAATTACTGTTCTTGTCATTTCTCTATCCCCTTTGTTAGATAAGTGTTTCAAGCATTAATACGACTGAACGCTCGCTCAACTGATATGTAAATAAAAAAGAAACTTTACCCCTTACCTACTTAATATCGTACTAAACTTAGAATATTTTTTCAATATTATTTTTTCTGAAAAATCATTTTATTGAATTTTTAGTAGAAATCTGCGCTGCATTTCCCGTCAAAAAACCAAAAAAAGAGCGGGAAACTTTGATGTTCCCCACTCTTTAATGCTGTCACGAAAATGCCACGCATCAGCTATTTAATATACATTTTTTTGAAGTTGTTCATATGGCATACGGTTAATTTAATGTACCTTCTTCTGTTTCAACTGTCGGTACATCACCGAATACAGCTCGCTCTAAAATTTCCGCGATGTCGAACGTACCTACTTTGTCCTCTACTTCCTTCGCCTTCGTACCGTCTGAAAGCATCGTTAAGCAGTACGGACATCCTGAAGAAATCATTGACGCATCCGTTTGTAATGCCTGCTCTGTGCGGGCAACATTAATGCGGTTTCCAACATGCTCTTCCATCCACATTAAACCACCACCAGCGCCACAGCACATACCATCTTGACGGTTACGCTCCATTTCGACAAGCTTTACGCCTGGCACAGCACGTAAAATTTCACGCGGCGGATCGAACACGCCGTTATAGCGACCTAAATAACATGAGTCGTGGAATACAATCGTTTCATCAACTCGGTGATTCATCGCTAGGCGCCCTTCCTTCACTAAATCATACAGTAGCTCTGTATGGTGAAGCACTTCGCCATTCCATCCGAAATCTTTGTACTCATTTTTGAAAATGTTGTACGCATGCGGATCGATTGTTACAATTTTTGTTACTTCGTTTTTCTCAAACTCGTCGATGTTACCCGTCGCAAGCTCTTGGAATAAAAACTCATTTCCTAAGCGGCGTGGTGTATCACCTGAGTTTTTCTCTTTGTTACCTAAAATCGCAAACTTCACGCCCGCTTCGTTCATTAAACGAGCAAATGCTAATGCGATTTTTTGTGAGCGGCTATCGAATGACCCCATCGAACCAACCCAGAATAAATACTCAAAGCCTTCCCCTGACTTATTCGCTTCTTTTACTGTTGGGATGTTAATGGATGGATCTAAGTCGCGCCATTTTTCTTTTTCTTTACGGTTTAAGCCCCACGGATTCCCTTGGCGTTCGATGTTTGTCATCGCGCGTTGTGCATCCGGATTTACTTTACCTTCTGTCATCGTTAAGTAACGACGCAGGTCGATAATTTTATCTACGTGCTCGTTCATTACTGGACATTGGTCTTCACAGTTACGGCAAGTCGTACATGCCCAAATTTCTTCCTCTGTAATAACGTCACCAATTAATGATGGGCTGTAAATATCTTCAATGACTGCACCTTCTGCCCCAGCAGCTAGTGCAAGCTGATTACCTTTTGTGTTTTTAAAGAATTGATATGGTACCCACGGCTTTGATTTTGTCGTTACCGCACCAGTGAACGTTAAATGGTCGCGTAGCTTCACAATTAAATCCATTGGCGACAGCATTTTACCTGTACCTGATGCTGGACACATATTCGTACAGCGGCCACACTCTACACATGCGTATAAATCGAGCAGCTGCTTTTGAGTGAAGTCTTCAATGCGACCGACACCGAACGATACGTCTTCTTCGCCCGCTTCTTCATCGTCCTCTAAATCAAACTTGATCGGCTCAAGCGTCCCGACACGGTCAAGACGGTTGAAGTATACGTTGCCGACACTCGTAATTAAGTGGAAGTGCTTTGATTGTGGTACGTACACTAAGAACGTTAATAAAATGAGTAAATGAACCCACCATGATACGTAAAACATAACCATACCTGCTGTTGGTGGTAACCAAGAAAATGCAAGCATAACAGTCGATGCAACTGGCTCAAAGCCGTTGAACGTCGTATGCTCATGCCAAATCATCGCAAAGCCATTTGCTAATAACGTTGATAGCATTAAGCCACCGATGAAGATTAATACTAAACCGTTTTTCCAGCCGCGCTTTAAGCGAACGTGCTTTTCAACGTAACGACGGTGGAACGCCATCGCCACGGCAACTAAAATAATGAGCGCTACTAGCTCCTCAAAAAATACGAACGGACCGTATAATGGCCCAAGTGGTAAATGATGATCCGGTGCTAAACCACGAATAATTAAATCAATCGCACCGAGCTGTACGAGTAAAAACCCGTAGAAGAACATGACGTGCATTACACCACTTTTTTTATCTTTTAATAACTTACTTTGCCCAAATACTTTTTCCATAATTTGAGATATACGCTCTTTTACGCTCTCGTCAAACTCTACTTTTTTCCCTAACTTGATGAATTCATAACGTGTTTTTAATAAGTACACGAACAGTCCAACAGCGTATGCGACAGCTGCAATCGTCAGTACCCATGTCACGATTAAGAAAATATCCATCATCGTCCCCCCTTTTCACTTTCAACAAATCCCCATTTTGTTGTCATCATTGTAAATTATGAATGACTATTCAGTCAATATGACACAGTTTAAAAAAATAACTTAAACGAGTATATTGACGTAAGTTTGTATTTAAAATGATACATTATGTAAACATAATTTTCACGCTATTTATAAAATCGTTTTACACTTTATTATTATAAATGTCAAAATATGTACGAAATTTCAAAAAAGCTGTTTATGTTAAAAAGGGCTTTATACGGATTACATCGCATGTTAGTATTAACAATTTGATATAAACTTCACATGAATAAGGAGGTAGCTATGCGCCGTTGCCAGTAAAAAAATATGCCTGTCATTTCGACTACCGTGCGCTATAACGATTTTCGTTGTCGATGATGTATATCTACTTCGCATTCATTCATCCGCTCATGTACCGATGCAATAAAACACAAAAAAATACTATTCGAATCCTCGTCGTTTCGAATAGTATTTTTAAAATGAACGCGGTAATTTTTTTACGTATGCTACACATTTATTATGGCAACATATTAGTTGCGCGCTCCACTTTCGTTTATTTTTCGTTCTTTTTCGTATGGAATACTTTTCCGCCACGTGCATATTCAACGTCTTGTACGCCCGCACGGAAATTCACAACACGAGCTGCAGCGAAGAAATAATCTGATAAACGGTTTAAATACTTTTGTACAACGACGTTTACACCTTCTACTTCCGTCGTTAATGTCACCATTTGACGCTCTGCACGACGCGTTACTGTGCGAGCGATATGAAGCGTCGCCGCAGCTGGTGTGCCGCCTGGTAAAACGAACTTTTCAAGCGGTGGTGCTTCGTCTACAAGTGCGTCGATGCGATTTTCTAACACGGTAATTGGCTCTTCTGTTAATTTAAATTGTGGCTCCTTCATAACGTTTGCTAAATCGCCACCGCAATCAAATAGCTCGTGTTGAATCGCATGTAAATCGTTTAAAATGTCCGCGTACGTTTCCTCATCTAGCTCCGTCATTGCTTTGCCAACAAATGAGTTTAGCTCGTCTACTGTACCGTACACTTCCACGCGAATGTCATCCTTTGCAGCGCGTCCTCCGATTAAGCCTGTTTTCCCTGTGTCACCTGTTTTTGTATAAATTTTCATCGTGCCATCTCCTTTAGTTGTTTATAGCGCTGAATTGCTTCAACGGTCGTTTCAAATACGGCATGTCCAACCCACTTACCAAGAAGCGACGCCGTTCCTGCATAAGCGTGCTGCTGACCTTGTTGTGTGCTCGCGATTAAAATGCTGTCGGTCGCTGTCCCCGTCGCAATCGTATTCGACGTTTGATCGCGTACTTCCTCTATTTGTAACGCTTTTACTTTCGCCTCAGTCGCGGTCATCATCGCTTGCACGAACGCTTCATCGGTAAGCTCGCCATTCACGATGACCCACGTATTAATCGTGCCGACCTCGTAATGCGACGTCCGCTCGCAAGTTTTTGAGACGTCGATTGCTTTGCCGACGCCCGCTGTTACAGCGACGATTAAATGCCCCGCTTCGCTGTTGAATTCACGAATAACAGCGTGATCTGTCGTGAGCGCTGTCATCATGCCGACGCAGTTTGTCGGTAATGCACCGAGCTTGCGAATAAATTGCGCAAACTCATCGCTTACATTCGTCACATCGTATAGCGGATCGACAGTGCGATTAATGAGTGTGCGATACCAGCCAAGCCCTGCGTTGTATACAGCTGATGATAATACGCGCAGTGGCAGCGGACTTTGTAGCACGACCGCTTCTTCTGTAATGTGAATATGCTCCGCTGTCACACGTGCCTCCTTTTGCAACGACACGCTCGGTAAAATCGTCACTTGTGGTGTCGCTTCCTTCGGGTGAGCACGCGTGACAACATCGACGTCGTACACTTGTTCAATTTGCGCATCAACGAGCACTTCATGCGGCTCGCCAATAATGCGAACGCGCCCTTTTTCCATCAGCAATAGGCGATCGCAATAAAGCGCAGCTAAGTTCATATCGTGAAAAATCGATACGACCGTTAAGCCGTGTATTTTTGCCTCAGTGCGCACCATGTCGAGTAGCTGACGCTGATGCGCAATATCTAAATGGTTCGTCGGCTCGTCTAAAAATAACACGTCCGCCTTTTGTGCTAACGCCTGTGCAACAAATACGCGCTGCTGTTCACCACCAGATAAAAATTCCATTTCGGTATCGGCGTATTGTATCACGTCCGTTTGTGCCATCGCCTGTACGACTGCTTGTTCGTCCTCGTCACGCCAGCTTGAGAAAAAGCCGCTTTGATGTGGATAACGTCCGAGCGATACAACTTCGCGCACTGTATGCGTAAATGTATTGGCATGCAGCTGCGGCAAGACGGCTAGCTTTTTAGCGAGTTCTTTCGGTGCGTACGCGCGAAGTGGCTTACCTTGCAATGCTACATCGCCAGACAGCATCGGGAGCGCACCGCTAATGAGCTTGAGCATCGTCGACTTGCCACTACCGTTTGGACCGAGCACGCCGAGAATTTCCCCTTTTTGCACAGTAAACGATACGTCTTGTACGTATGCCTCATTGCCGTACCCTCCACTTACTTGTTGTACATGTAACATTACGCCACACCTTTCCTTCTACGTTGTTTAAAGAAAATATACGCAAATACTGGCGCACCGACGAACGATGTAATAACCCCAATCGGTAGCTCAGTCGGCGCAATAATCGTGCGTGAAATTAAGTCACAAATGATGAGCAGTGACGCACCGTGCAGCATTGATAGCGGCAATAAATGATGATGATCCGCTCCCCAAAGCATGCGCGTCATATGCGGTACGACTAAGCCGACGAATCCGATCGTGCCCGATACCGCAACGGCCGCACCAGTGAGCATCGACCCGCCGATAAGCACCTGCATTTTACTGCGCTTTACGTTGACGCCTAAATATTGCGCGCGCTCCTCACCGTACAGCATCGCATTTAGCTCACGGCGGTTCCACCATAAAATGAAGCTGCCGATAATGACGAATGGAATAATCATTTGCACGTACGGCCAGCCGCGCATCGACACACTGCCGAGAAGCCAGCTCATAATTTGGCGCAGCTCCTCACCTGTAAGTGCAATCATGAGCGAAATCATCGAGCCTAAAAATGAGCTAAAAATAATACCGGTTAAAATGAGCGTCTCCATTTTCATCGTGCGGTCAACTAGTCGCGCAAAACTCATCACAAGAAACATCGTCACAATGGCGCCAATCATGCTAAAAATTGGCAATGTAAAAATGCCGAGTAGCGGAACGGAAATGCTAAAGAAAATCGTGGCGACTGCTCCGACCGACGCACCTGACGAAATGCCGAGCGTGTACGGATCAGCAAGCGGGTTTTTTAACAGCCCTTGAAACGCCGCCCCTGCAATTGCTAAACTTGCGCCAACGAGAGCGGCAAGCAGCACGCGCGGCATGCGAATTTGCCATAAAATGTTCGCCGCTGTTTCGTTTATGCTCGGATTCCATAACACTTCAAGCGGAATGCGTACCGAGCCGATTGCAACGCCGAGCCACATCGTAATAATTAACGTAGCGAGTGCAATCGTGTAGGCAAGCACATATTTTTTATTCACTGAAAACCTCTGGGTGAATTGCTGTTGCCATTTCGAGTAAACCTTCTGCTAAACGTGGTGCTTGTCGACTTGTCGTATCTTCATCGATTTGGAATACAGCGTTGTTTTTTACCGCGGCAATTGTCTCAAAGCCTGGGCGCAGTGGCAGCGTCGTTAAAATGTCTGGCACGTAGCTGTATGACACTAAAATAACGTCCGGGTTTTGCGTAATAATTTCCTCTGAGCTAATTAAATACCAGCCTTCTTGTGTTGCCGCAACGTTTTCTGCTTTAATCATTTTTAACATTTCGTCTGTAAACGTATTTGAGCCAGCTGTATAAATTTCAGGTGCATCTGAGTTTTCGATAAATACACGCTTCGGCTCAACGTCCGCAAGCTTTTCTTGAATGTCGGCAACTTGTGCTTTCATCTCAGTAACGATTTCGTCTGCTTGCTCTGTCGTATTTGTAATTTCTGCAATATCATAAATTGTTTCGTACGTATGCTCGAAGTTTTTCGCATCTTCTACAACGAATACGTCAATGCCTGCTGCGCGTAGCTGCTCGATGCCTGCTTCTGATACACCCATTGCTGATTCATGTGAAAATACAACGTCTGGTGATAACGAAATAATTTTTTCAAAGTCAAATTCCATCGCACCGATTTTTTCTTTTTCTGCCGCTTCTGCTGGGTAATCGTCAATGTCTGTCACCGCAATCACTTCATCGCCTAAGCCGAGCTCAAATAAAATTTCCGTGTTGCTCGGGATCATCGAAATGATGCGCTCTGGCTCTTTTTCAATTGTAATTTCTGTGCCGCTTGCGTCCGTTACGGTTAACGGGTACGCGCCGTCTGTTTCCGTTTCGTTCGTTGCTTCATTCGTCGTTTCTTCTTTGTCACTGCACGCAACTAACGCCGATGTTGCAAGTGCAGCTGTCATTGCTAATTTCCAACGTTTCATGTTTATTCGCTCCCTTTGTATAAAATAAAAAGCTCGCCTTAGCAAAACGCTAAAACGAGCATATGTATATGGTTAGTTGCCATACACACTTATCCTCGTAAGTGGTTGCTAAAAAATCAGCTAGGCAGGTCTCCTGACTTCTACGCCAATCAAATGCACCTTCCCGATTGCTCAGTGGTATGTCGCATTTGTGCTCGTAGTTACAGTGGCGGGACCGTGTCGGATTTGCACCGACTTCCCTTTTCATCCTTTTACGAAGGAACCTAGTTGATGTATGCAATTGTGTTATATTATAGCGCATTTTTTTCGATGCGCACGAATTTTTCGTGATTTTAGGAAATATTCGAATAATATTGTTCATCCCATTAGCTGTTCCCATTATATCTAACAGCAAGCATATTGATTAACTAGCAATAGGCAGTGAACTGATTGCGGCTCGCTTTCCTAGGGCTCGGCTCAAGCCTCCTCGACGTTCGTACCTCACGTCTGTGGGGTCTTGAGTCACGAGCTGTTCCCTAAGGAGTCTCGCCGCATGTTCACTGCCATGACGATACTGCATATATTTCCTTGTTGCTAAAAACAATTGATTTAGCGGGCTAAAAATGGCTAGTCTACACATCTGCGGTATATTTAAAAAGCACACACAAACGATTTAATAGTATAGGTAAAGCCACAATTTCGATGAGCGCGGTAAAAAAATCATATTCGCGCCTAGCATGCCGCATGAACGTGACAAGTGACACCGCACGCATGTTGTAGTCAGCACGAATATGATGCTTCAGCGTATATCGCAACGACAAAAAAGCTGCTCGAAAATTTCTTTCCGAGCAGCTTTGATTTATTATTACATTTTCTCTGGCGCTGATACACCGATTAAGCGTAATGCGTTTGCGATTGTCGTTTGGACTGCTGTAATTAATGCAAGGCGAGCTTCTGTTAGCTCCTTGTTGTCTGCGTTAATTACTTTTTCTGCACCGTAGAAGCTGTGGAACGTTGCCGCAGTTTCTTGAATGTAGTTCGCAATGCGGTGTGGTGTGCGGTGTTTTGCCGCCTCTGCGATCACTTTCGGGAAGTCGCCCACTTTTTTCAGCACATCGATTTCTTTTTCTGCTGTTAATAAATCAAGGTTTTCAATTGATGCTTCGAACCCTTGCTCTTTTGCAGAACGTAAAATCGATGCGATACGTGCGTGTGCATATTGCGCGTAGTACACTGGGTTTTCGTTTGATTGCGATACCGCTAAATCTAAGTCGAAGTCCATATGCGAGTCGCCCGCTGTTTTTACGAAGAAGTAGCGCACTGCGTCTAAGCCGACCATTTCGACTAATTCACGCATCGTAACAGCATTACCTGTACGTTTTGACATTTTGAACTTCTCGCCGTTTTTATACAGCTGTACCATTTGGATAATATCTACTTCAAGCGTACCGCGGTCGTAGCCAAGTGCTTCGATCGCCGCTTTCATACGCGGAATGTAGCCGTGGTGGTCAGCACCCCAAATGTTTACTAACTTATCGAAGCCACGTTGTAATTTGTCTTCGTGGTACGCGATGTCTGGCGTTAAGTATGTGAATGAACCGTCACCTTTAATTAATACGCGGTCTTTGTCATCACCGAATGTTGTTGAGCGGAACCATGTCGCGCCTTCTTCTTCAAAAATGTGACCGTTCGCTTTTAATTTATCTAATGCGCGCTCGATTTTGCCGTTGCCGTATAAAGAAGTTTCTGAATACCATACGTCAAATTCTACGCGGAAGTTTTTTAAGTCGTTTTGTAATTTCGCAAGCTCTAAACGTAAGCCGTGCTCGCGGAAAAACTTGAAGCGCTCTTCATCTGATTTATCTAAAATGTCTGCGCCGAACTCTTCTTTTAACTTGCCAGCGATTTCAACAATGTCTGCACCGTGGTAGCCGTCTTCTGGCATTTGTGCGTCCATTCCTAACGCTTGCTTGTAGCGCGCTTCTAATGAGTACGCTAAGTTGTTAATTTGGTTACCTGCGTCGTTAATGTAGTACTCGCGTGATACTGCATAGCCTGCTGCGTCTAGCACGTTACATAACGAATCCCCAACAGATGCGCCGCGTGCGTGACCTAAGTGTAAGTCACCAGTTGGGTTTGCTGATACGAACTCGACTTGTACTTTCTCGCCTTGACCTGCTTCAGAGCGACCGTAATCCGCGCCTTGTGCAAGAGCTGCTTTCACAACTTGCGTTAAGAAATCTTTTTTCACCGTAATGTTCATGAAACCAGGGCCTGCGATGTCGATTTTCTCGATATCTGTGCCTGCTGTGTCTAAGTTTTCAAGAATGGCTTCTGCGATTGCGCGCGGTGGCTTTTTCGCAAGCTTCGTTAACTGCATCGCAATGTTCGTTGCGTAGTCGCCGTTTGCTTTATCCTTTGGCGATTCTAAATGAATGTTTAACTCCGTGCCTGCTTCTACTAGCTGTGCTTTTTCAACAGCTGCTGCGATTGCCGATTTAATCGACTGTTGTACTTGCTCTACTGCGTTCATGTTTATTCCTCCGTAAAAGTTAATTTTAACGTATATGTGCCAGCTAATTGTCCACCAACATGAAGTGCATACTTCGTTTCAAATTGGCTTTGCTGTTCAGTTTCAGTTGTATAGTGAAGATGTGCTGTATCGATCCATAAAGGTAATGAACCGACCTCGCTCGTGTAATGCCCTGTTTCGCGCTGCTTTACGTTTAACGGCAAGCGCATATCGACTGAGCCTTTACGCATAATGAACGATTGATTTTCTGCTAGCTTAATCGTCGTTTTAATCGATTGTGATTCGTGTTCTTCTGTATAGCGCAAATATTTCGTACCATTTTTTTCGACGATGTGCCCATCTAACCACATTTCGACACTTTCCGTCTCACCTTCAGCATAAGAAATCGCCGATGTTAGCCGAATATTGACACGCTTTCCAATGTCGCTTTTCAATGGAACCCCTCCAACGCTTTTTCTATAACCTTCTTATTATAGGATGAAATTTTCAGCGATTCAAGCAAAGTTGTGTTTTGTACGCTTTTTATATAATACGAACCAACCGTCGCCTCTTCTCTCCATCGATACGCCGAAATAGCCGTCGCGCAGTAGCTGTTGCTGTGCTTCCGTTTCACCCATCGGAACGACAATCGCCTCGTCTTCCCAAGCCGTTTCTTCAACGAGCGATTTTGCAAACACATAACGAAGCTTGCCGCCGTATTTTAACTTTAGCGCTGCGACATGCATGCGTTGTGCGAACTTATCTTTTAAGCTTGCGATGTTAAATGGCATGACCGTCGCACAAACGATTTTATGCTTATTCGTATCGACATACTGCATAATGTGCTGTGCCATTTGCTGCTGCAGCCCTTGTCCACGGTGATCTGGGTGCACGTTTGAAATTTCTTGATACAGCACCTCGTCTAAATTCGCATGTCCGATGTCGCGCCCTAAATGCTCGTCATCAATCGGTGGCTCCAGCAGCGCACGAAACGCGATGAGTTGCTCGTCTGCAAACAAGCCGATCATGACGCCGTTACCTTCTAAAATAAAACGCAGCTCCGACTCATCAAGCGGCTGTAACATCGTTTTGTCCGGCAGCGCATCAATGACTTGCTGCTGCAACGTTTGAAGCTGTGGAATGTGTGCGAGCGTCAGTTTTTGTACGTCATACATTTAGCTCACCACAACGCTTTCGTCTGTCAGTTCCGCTAAAATCGCCTCGTCTACATCCACACCAAGTCCTGCACGCTCGTTTAATTGGATAAACGGCACGTCGTAATGGAGGTTGCCGATATCTTTTGAAAACTTCAGCGGTCCTGTTAGCTCAACGCTCGTAAACGCCTTGTTTGAAAACGCTACATGGAAGCCTGCTGCTGAACCGACTGACGACTCAACCATCGAGCCGATTTGACATTCGATGCCTGCCATTTGTGCCATATGCGCAAGCTTCATCGCGGGATACATGCCGCCGCATTTCATCAGCTTAATGTTCACTTTGTCCGCTGCGTTTTTCGCAATAATTTCGCGCATATCACGTACACCGCGCAAGCCTTCATCGATCATGAGTGGAATCGTCGTCTTCGCCTTGATTGCTACCATCGCGTCAATGTCGTCCGCCTTTACCGGTTGTTCTAGCCAGTCGATGTTTAGCTGCTCTAGCTGACGCACTGCTTGTAATGTATTTGCCGCGTTCACCCAGCCTTGGTTGACGTCAACGCGAATCGCAATTGCTTCACCGACACGTTCGCGAACTGCTCGAATGCGCGCAACGTCACTTGCAACGTCACGACCGACTTTCATTTTAAATGACGTGTAGCCCATATCGACGCGACGAGCCGCTTCATCTGCCATCGCTTCAGGTGTTGCGATGCTTAACACGTGCGTAATCGGGAATTTTTCGTGATAGCGTCCGCCTGTAAGTTGATACGCAGGAACGCCAAGCTTTTTGCCGACTGCATCGAAGCACGCAATGTCGATTGCTGCCTTCGCTGCTGGCACGCCGTAAACTGCTGCGTCCATTTTTTCGTGCAGCGCCTCAAAATTCATCGCGTTTTCACCGATAACAGCCGGTGCTAAATGATGCTTTAATACAGCAAATGTACCTTCTAACGTTTCGCCTGTTACGTGCTCATCTGGAACTGCTTCGCCCCAGCCAACGATACCACACGTCGTTGTTAACTTCGTAATGATCGATGGCATGTTCGGATACGTCGCGTAGCTTACGACGAACGGTTCGATGAGTGGTAGCTCGATTTTAAAAATTTCAATAGATTGGATGATCATATATAAAACTCCTTATATGTTAGTCTCGTTGTCATATTTGTTCATTATACAACGAAAAAGCTGTGCTGAATGTCGATTTTGACTTTCAGCACAGCTTCATTAAATTTTTATTTTATACGTAATAATGCGTGAGCGTGTAGCGGCGAGACTCCTTGGGGAATAGCCCGAGCCTCGAGACCCCGCAGTCGTGAGGCACGAACGACGAGGAGGCTTGAGGAAGGCGATAAGCGCCACGTCCATGTGGCATCGCCTTCATGACCAACATCGTGTTCGCCGCCGGGCCCCAGGAACGCGAGCCGCAAAACACGCTCATAACACAAATAATTACTTAATCCAGCCGAGCATCATTTCACGTAGGAACTTCGCTGCAGCGTTTGCCGTCATTTCTGAATGGTCGTATACTGGACATACTTCTACTAAGTCAAAGCCGACAACGTTTACATCTGAGCCTGCGATCGCATGAATCGATGCAAGTAACTCTTTTGACGTAATGCCACCTGCGTCTACTGTGCCTGTACCTGGTGCGTGTGCTGGGTCTAATACGTCGATATCAATCGTTACATAAACAGGGCGACCTGCTAATGTTGGTAATACTTTTTTCAGTGGCTCTAGCACTTCAAATAATGAAATGTGCATGCCGTTTTCTTTCGCCCATTCAAGCTCTTCTTTTAAGCCAGAGCGAATGCCGAATGAATACACGTTATGCGGTCCGATCTGGTCTGCAATTTTACGAATTGGTGTTGCGTGTGAATATTGCTCACCTTCGTAATCTGTACGTAAATCCGTGTGCGCGTCAAAGTGGATAACCGCCATGTCTGGATACTTTTCGTACACCGCTTCCATTACTGGTAACGACACTAAATGTTCGCCACCCATGCCGACTGGTACTTTACCGTCTGCAACAACTTGGCGCACGAACGATTTAATTTCTTCAAGCGATTTACCTGGGTTACCAAATGGTAGTGGAATGTCGCCTGCATCAAATACTTTTACGTCCTCTAAATGACGATCTAAATAGAAGCTGTATTCCTCTAAACCGATTGATACTTCGCGAATACGTGCTGGTGCGAAGCGTGAGCCTGGACGATAGCTTACTGTCCAGTCCATCGGCATGCCATATAATACAGCTTTTGCATCCTCATACGTTGGATGGCTTTTAATAAATACATTACCTGCATATGTTTCATCAAAACGCATAATCTATTCACCTACTATTTATATTTCGTATTCGCCAAGCAAAATGCTTTATCGAAACGATGCTTTCCTTTATACTACCTTACTTAATCGTAATGTTAGCGCGCGAAACTTTTTTTCAAAACAACGCGTATAATTTAAGCAGTACAAAAAAAGTATAGTGGTTTTATGTGAAAGTTCAATAGCTATGTGTGAACTTTTCGAAATTTACAAACATATTCGCAACAACAATAAATGAGGTGATGAACATGGATGAGCGCAAAGTCGACAACAGCGCAAAACCCGAACAACGCGACGAAGCAGCGCAGCAAACCGCCTCACGTGTGAAAAAACGAAAATCGAAACGTCGATACCGCATCGCAATGGTGTTCGGTGCATTGGCGATCATACTAATTAGCGCACTCATTTCGCTGCGCATTTACGCACAAATTGCAGGCGCACCACCGCTTACTGTACAAAAAGCGACGGTGTTTTTAAATGCGGAAGGTGAGCAAATCGGTGACCATTACGTTAACGAACGCCGCTACTGGGTCACGCTTGACGACATTTCATCACACGTCGTCAACGCAACCATTTCCGTTGAAGACCAAGATTTTTACTCGCACAGCGGCTTTAACGTAAAACGTATTGGCGCAGCGATCATCGCGAACGTGCAAGCGGGCGGCAAGTCGCAAGGTGCCAGTACATTGACGCAGCAATATGCGCGAAACTTATATTTAACGCACGAAAAAACGTGGACGCGCAAATTGAACGAAGCGCTCTATGCGTATCGATTAGAAGTATTTTATTCAAAAGATGAAATTTTAGAAGGCTATTTAAATACGGTGTACTACGGTCACGGCATGTACGGCATTGAAGCGGCGAGCCGTTTTTATTACGGCAAATCCGCAAGCGAGCTCACACTAGCAGAAAGTGCGATGCTTGCCGGTATTCCGAAAGGGCCGACGTATTACTCACCTGTCGTCAACTTACAAAAGGCGACAACTCGTCAACACGTCATTTTAACGCTTATGCATGACGAAGGTTACATTACAGCTGACGAACAAGCAGCCGCAGTTGCAGCAAAGCTGACGTTCACAAACAACGAATGGAAAACAGCGAACTCACAAGCACCGTACTTTTTAGATACAGCATGGCTGGAAGCGAGCGCCATTTTAGAAGATGTCGGACGCAACATTGACACAGGCGGCTGGGAAATTCAAACGACGCTCAAAAAACAGCACCAGCAAGCAGCTGAAAACGCCATTCGCGATCAAATGCCAAAAACGAGCTTGCAAGCTGCACTCATTAGCATCGAGCAGCAAACAGGCTACATTACAGCACTCGTTGGCGGACGCGATTACACAACGAGCAATTTCAACCGCGTCACACAGGCGAAGCGTCAGCCTGGCTCAACGATGAAGCCGCTTCTGTACGCCGCAGCACTACAAAAAGGCTACAGCCCGCTCACATTTGTCGACGTATCGCAAACGACGCTAAAATATGACGGCAAGGAATATACACCAAAAAACATTAACGGTCAGTACGGCGACAATATTACGATGGCTCAAGCAGTCGCGATTTCCGATAATGTGTACGCCGTTAACACGCTCGAAGATATCGGCTACAAAGCATTTCAGCGCCTGCTCGACGATGTGAAGCTCGGCGTTGAAATTAAACATGTGCCATCGTCCGCGCTCGGTGCGACGAACGTAACGCTGCACAACATGACGACTGCATACGCTATTTTCGGCAACGAAGGTAACGACGTACAGCCGACGACGATTTTAAAAATTACCGACGAGCGCGGCAACGTTTTATACGATGCGACAGCGAAAAAAGTCGAGCGCAAACGTCTCGTACGAAAGGAAGATGCGTTTTTATTAACGCAAATGATGCGCGGCATGTTCGACCCAACATTTAACACGTACTTATATGCTACAGGTGTCACACTAACAAACAAACTGACCCACCCGTACGCCGCTAAATCTGGCACGACCGACACCGACCAATGGATGATTGGCTACTCACCAATCGTAACAGCAGGTGTGTGGAACGGCTTTGACGAAGGCGCACTCGATGTCGATGCAGATCACGCTGCTGCTAAAGAAGTGTGGGCGCAGTTTATGGAAACGGTTCACGCCGGTCAAAACGTTACATTTAAAGAGCCTTCGGGTGTCACAGCAGTCGAAGTCGAGCTAAAAAGCGGCAACGTTGCAACGGAATATTGCACAGGCCCAACCGCAACGATTTACGTAGCAGACGACGATATGCCGAGCGATTCATGCAGCCCATCGGATAAATATACCGAGCCAGAAACGTATAAAAATTGGTGGGATTCTTGGTTGGATTTATTTAATTAAATAGTGGCGAAGAAAAAACAAGTGCCATCAGGAATTTCAACCTTTCCTGATGGCACTTGTTTGCTGTTCGACTACGCTACGTTACGCGGACGCTTTCTAGGGGGAACGGCGGCGAACACGATGTTGGTCATGCGGGCGGTGCCACATGGACGTGGCGCAACCGCCGCTACTTTCGCCTTGCTAAAGCAAGTCTCTCGGCACGTTCTTTTCCCCTAGGAGTCGCCGCTTCACACGCTCCGTCATCAAACTCCTACTATGAAACTCATCCGATGAACGCTCGGAATACACTTCTGTACCAAACCATTCCACTTTCCGGCTTCACTTACTCCTGCACTGCCAACCCTTGATGCAGCTCTTCACTGCTGCGATCCCATACCGATTTGTCGTGCGATTGTAAAAATTCCGCTAGCACGCGCTTTGATACGTCGTCCATGTTGTCGACCATAATTTTGCGCTTTAGCGACTTATCCATGCGGTTCACATGGTCGGCTAAAATTTTGTAGCCGCGGCGCTTTTCGCGGTTCACGACCATTTCACAAGCTGTTACGCCCGCAAAATACGCACCCTCTGGCATTTGCTCAATCGTTACCCATACGAGCCAGTACGGTTTGCCGCCTTCAGAGTCTTCGCGGTTCATCGTAAACTTAATGCCGCGCTCAACGTCGCTACGTGCATGCATCGCGCCGATATCAACGAATGCGCGCTCTTCCTCTACATCAATGATGACTGGGCTAATGTTTTCAAGCGACAATGAGCCTATGCCGAACCCTTTATGCCCGTCTGTCGGGTCGTTTTTAATAATCGTAAAGCCTAATTTTTGTTTTGGTTTTTCTTCGTTCGTCATATGAAAATACCTCCGTATACGCTATTATAAATACTATACACTATAATTCTACTTTGGAGGTATCATCAATGCCAATCGTAACAGTAAAAATGCTAGAAGGTCGTACAGATGACCAAAAACGCGCGTTAGTGGAAGAAGTAACAGCAGCGATTTCAAACTCACTTAGCACACCAAAAGAAAGTGTAACAATCATCTTAGAAGAAATGCAAAAAAACCACTTCGCAAAAGCAGGTGTACGTGAAAGCGATAAGTAATCGTCGCCTAACGTAAATACGATGAAACGACTTACAAACATCGTCGTCAATCTCATCTTAATCGCCATCATCTTTTCAGGTGTGTTATTAATTTTTAATCAACCAATTCAAGAGCATTTTATTAGTACAGCGTCCGGCGATTTACTCGATATCGATGCTGATACAATCGCTGAAAATATCGGCGCCGACGTTTCATACAATTTCGACGACATCGAGGAGCTAACGTTAACCGATATTTTATCGCTACAATCGACAAAAAGCTACGTGCCGGTCATCGCGCAAATTGCCATTCCGTCTGTGAACATTCGTTTACCGATCGCAAAAGGCTTGAGCGAAACGGCACTCGCAACTGGCGCGGGTACGATGAAAGAATCACAGCAGCTCGGTGAAGGCAACTACACGCTTGCTAGTCACAACCTCGAAGGAACGGACGTATTATTTAGTCCGCTTCACCGTCTTGAAATTGGCGAGCTCATTTATATTACCGATTTACAAGACGTCTATACGTATGAAGTAACGATTTCAGAAGTCGTTGAGCCAACTGCGGTGTACGTGCTAGACGATGTGCCAAATAAGCGATTATTAACGCTTATTACGTGCGCATTTGACGGTGCCGACCGCTTACACATTCAAGCGACGTTTAAAAATAAAACGCCACTCGATAAAGCGACACCGGAAATGCTAAACGCGTTCGACCGTTTACAAACGCATACACAATGGAAATAATAAAAATTAAGCTAAGCGGCTTGAACTCTGAATTTTAGAGAGTTCAGGTCGTTTAATTGTTTTTGATTATAAACATCTATAGCCTTTCGTAACTCCTCAAATGACTGAAACTCATGCAAATTGAAGAATTGCTATTTTTTGTTCCACTGTATGCTTACTTCATGCCATAAAAAATATCCCCCAACAGGTAACAGATTTTATTTTTTATCTGTCTACCTATTGAGGAACATATCACAAATTTGGCGGCACTAGCTTTTTCATTTTCGACGCAGCAACGTTAAAATTTCGTTACGCAGCGCATCATCTTCAATTGCTTCGACGACATCGAGCGGGTAATAAATTTTACGATCCGGCTTTAACTTGCCAATGACTGCCTCGACAATCGGTGACACCGTCGATAGCTCCTGTAAGCTTCCGTCCGGCATGAGCATCATGATTGGATTTTGCGCACTCGCCTTATAAAAATCGTCCGACGTCGTATCAGACACTAAGTAATAAAGCGGATCAATGCCCGCCTTCGCAAATAAAATTTGAAGCTTCACGTAACGCTCCATATCTTCATCGCTATTTAAATTGCTATATTTGAACAGGCGACGGTTCACAAAGCGCGTACATAAATCACGCAGCACATCGTCTTTTTCGTTCATCCATAGTTGGAAATATGTAAGTAAAATGCTTTCGTCTAACGCCACGTAATCTTGCAGCGTAATGTCATTTTTAAAAAATGGCACGAACGGTCGCGGCTCAATATCAAACGCATAATCCGTCATATACAAATGCTTCGCGCGCTGTAAAATATGATTCAAAATCGCCTCCGCACTGCGCGACACCGGATGGAAGTACACTTGTAAATACATTTGATAGCGCGACATAATGTAATCCTCGACCGCATGCATGCCGCTATACTTCATAACCGCCTGCTCCTTCGCTGGTCGAATGACACGCAAAATGCGCTCCAAATCAAAATGCCCGTACGTCACCCCTGTATAAAACGCATCTCGCTGCAAATAATCCATGCGGTCCACGTCCATTTGGCTCGAAATTAAGCTCACGACAAGCTTGTTCTCATACGTTTTTTCAATAACTTGCGACACTTTAAGCGGAAAATCATCGCTTACTTTTCGCAGCACCGCATTAACCTCTGTATCGCCGAGCAAAATTTCACGCGTATAAAACTCATGGTCAAGTTGAAATACGTTTTCAAACGCATGTGAAAACGGTCCGTGCCCTAAATCATGTAGTAACGCCGCACACAATACGACTAATCGCTCGCTATCATCCCACTCCGCACGCCCTTTAAAATGGTCATCTACGAGTCGTCGCATGAGCTCATACACTCCAAGCGAATGGTTAAAGCGCGTATGCTCCGCTCCGTGGAACACTAAAAATGTCGTCCCGAGCTGGCGAATACGACGCAACCGCTGAAACTCCCTCGTGCTAATTAAATCCCAAATGACTTGATCGCGCACATGTACATAGCTATGCACAGGATCTTTAAACACCTTTTCCTCATGAAGCTTTCGATCTTTATATCGCATCACTATACAGCCCTCCTTCACTCTTTCTTTCATTATAATCGACGCGGCGCATTTCGTAAAAAAAGCCTTACGCAAGTTTCCTCGCGTAAGGCTTTCTCATAACACAATTATTTGTTTAATTGACGACGACGAACGAATACGAATGCCGCTAATACAATAACAAGTAAACCTAACAGTTGTAAATAATTTGATGAACGCTCATCTACGTTTGTTTGCGGTAACTTGTTGCTTGCTGTCGTAGTTGTTGCAGTTGCCGCGTTCGATGTTGTACCGTTGCTCGTAGCAGTTGTTGATGATGTGCTAGTGCTTGGTTTTACCGAACTGTTATTTGATGGTACGTAACTTGTTGTGCCACCAGTTGTTGATGTGCTACCTGTTACATTTCCTGGAGTTGTTGTTACGCCTCCAGTAGTACCTGATGTGTTACTTGAAGTTGTGCCAGATGTACCTGGAGTCGTTCCTGGCGTTGTGCCTGGTGTTTCACCTGATGTACCTGGCTCTTCTGTTACTCCTGATGTAGTGCCTGGTGTAGTTCCTGGTGTTTCACCTGGTGTACCTGGCTCTTCCGTTGCTCCTGGTGTTTCACCTGGTGTACCTGGCTCTTCCGTTACTCCTGGTGTTTCACCTGGAGTAAGCACTGGTGGTAATGTAGGTTTGTTTACATTATTGTTATTTGGATCTTTCGCTGTTAAACAAATTGTTGAGAATGCAACGCGGTTTTGAGCATCTTTCGTCACCGTGAATGTTGCAACTTCTTCACCATTTGCATCTTTTAATACGTACTCACCTGTTGCTAAGAACGCCATTGCTACGCCTTCATTATTTGTTTTTACATTTTGTACGAACTTGCCGTCTTTCGTGTAAATTGAATACGTTTGATTTGCTTCACATGCAGGGTTCTCAATAAATTGTACAAGCTCTGTTTGCTTGTTTGGTGTATTTGTTGATGGTGTTGAAGGTGTCGGTATTACTAAGTCATTCACCTCTACCTCATCACAATTTGTTAACGTGAACGTTTCAACTGGTTTAGAACCCGTTACCGTAATGGTATCAAATTGAGACGTTGGGTTGCCTTGCTTCACTACTTTGTACGTGCCTTTTGGAACTAAGAACTGAACTTTACCTGTTGTATCTGGTTTCACTGTTGTTACAAGTGAACCATTTGCATTGTAAATTTCATATACTACTGTTTCTGATTTTTCACACGCGTCATTTAACTCCACTGCGTAGTTCGTTACTGGAATAGCTGGCATTGCTGGATAAGACGGTGTTGATGGTGTTGGTGTTGGAGCAGATGGTTTTTCTTCATTCTCTGCATCTTCTGCACCTACTAAGTCCGGCGTGATGACAATCGATTCTGGCTTATCTTCACCTACGATAAACTTCACTGCCTCTTGCACTGGCTCATTTACTTGATCATTACATAACTCTGCATTTACTAAAGCATATTCACCTTTGCTTAAGCCTGAAACATCGATTGTTGTGTTACTTGTTGCATTTACTAACACTGTACCTTGTACGTTGTCACATTGAGGATAGCCATTTACTACCGGCACAATGTTTAACTTAGGTGGTACTTTACCGCCGAAGAAGCCATTTGCACTTACAGATAAAGTCATATCTGAACATTCAAATGTTACATTTACAATTTGCTTCTTCGTTGAATCTGTTACTGTAAATTCTTTAAGTACAGTACCGTCTTCTAATAATACTTTGTAATTACCAATTTCTAAGTGTAACTCTTTATTCGTATTGCTATCAATATTTGATACTGATGCAACTGTGTTACCTTTCGCATCCACTACTTCATACGAAATTTCTGGGATGTAGTCACATGTTGCCTCTGAAACGATAACAACTTCATATGCTACTGGTGTTTCAGGTTTCTCTGTTCCTTCTGGGTTTGTTTCACCTGGTATTTCAGGTTTTTCTGTTCCTTCTGGGTTCGTTTCACCTGGTGTTTCAGGTTTCTCTGTTCCTTCTGGGTT
>NZ_MATO01000066.1 GCF_001700325.1 Caryophanon latum | reverse complement strand
TTCATTTTGAAGAAATGAATCGAATGGGTAAACTTGATGGCTATGGGGGCTGTCCGATAAGTGATCTTTGGGCAGCTTTTCTTTGTGTCAAAAAATAATACTTTGTTTTTTTTCGTATCATATGTTTACACAAAGAGATTTTTACAAAATTAAAGGGCTGCGCTAAAGTCGAATTTGACTTTTAGGGCAGCCCTATTTTTTGTTTACAGATATCTTATTAACTCGTTTTATATTTTGTGTTTCGCAATTTAATAACGGTACTTTTGCCATATGAAAGATAGCGTAACATTAGATTAAAGTCTACCTATCAATTGTGATTCTAGCTCAAATAGCATTGTATGGAATATTAATGAAACATGATTTGGTTGATGCGTTAGCACACGTTGATGCTAAGAAAAATTATGTGTTTCCAATGAAGAAGCAATTGCATTATGAACTTCTCACGACTAAAGTCGCGAGTTTCGAAAAATCGACACCCGTGATGGTTCGTCTGTGAGATTCCTGCTTCAACGGATTCGTAACCTCCTCCTCCACAGGCATATACCGTCGTTCCAACGGCAGAAGCGTCTGTTAGTTACGTATGACGCAAAATGCGAATGCCTTCCTGTTTAATATTGATGGCGGCATTCTGATCGCGGTCATGCTCCGCACCGCACGCACCACATACCCATATCCGGTCCGAAAGTGTCAACCCTGTTTCTTTTTCTCCGCAACCATGACACGTTTTAGAAGATGCGAAGAAACGTCCCACAGAAACGATTTTTTTATTCGCCCATTCCGCTTTATACGTTAAAAAGGTAACGAATGTTGACCAACCAACATCTAAAATACTTTGTGCTAAGCGTTTGTTTTTTACCATCCCTTTTACATTCAAGTTCTCTAAAGCAATCACTTGGTTTTCGTTGATTAACTTACGCGATTGTTGATGTAAAAAGTCTTTTCGACAATTTGCCACACGCATATGATACTTCGCTAATTTTTTTTGTTGCTTGCGATAGTTTGCAGAACCTTTAACCATTCTACTTAACTTTCGCTGTTCTTTTTTCAATCGATCTATATATTTTTTCAAGTGACGAGGATTTTCTATTTTGACTCCGTTGGAATCGATATAAAAGTGAGAAAGTCCTAAGTCGATGCCTAACACATGCTGCTCCTCTACTGCTGACCAATCCACTGTTGGCGGTAACGCAATCGTTTCCTCGATAGTGAGCGCAATATGAATCGTCCCATTGCTCTGTAGGGACACCGTAGCGCGTTTTATATGACGAGCAAACACGTCTGTCTCCATGTGCGCCCACTGTTTTTTTGAAAAACGTACTTTAACCCAACCGATTTTCGGTAGCTTTACTTGTCTCTTCTCAACATCGAGTTGAATGTTGTTGTTTGTGAATTTCGTTGTGTAACTTTGACGCGAAGTATGTTTTGACTTGAAACGCGGAAATCCATTTTGTTTTTCGAAGAAATTTTTAAACGCTGCTTCTACTTGTTCAATACCGGTTTCCAAAGCGAATTTATCCATATCCTTCATCCATTTAAATAATTCATGGTCTTTTAACACGTTGAGTGATTGTTTAAAACGCGCACCCGAAAGCGTTTCGCCTGTGTTGTCATACACTTCTTTTCGTTCCGCTAAATAAAAGTTATACGCAAAACGATTCGCACCAGCGAATTTTTTCATTAAATCTTCTTGATATAAAGTCGGGAAAGCACGTAATTTCAAACCGTACAACTTCAATTTTTTACCGTCTATCGCTAAGTCTTTATTTTTTTCTTTAACTGTTTTACGTTTCTTTTTTTGTTTTTCAATTACTGTCTCCACGACATTCACCTCAATTCGTCATTTTTTGGGTCTTCCAATTTTACGTTCTTCCGTTTGTTGATTCTCGATATATCGTTTGATTTGTTCTGCTGTAGGAAGAAGACGAAACTGATACGCTTCATACTGTTTGTCACTTCACTTCTTGCCTTGATTTTCGATATACGTTTTTACCACGTCAATTGTGGAATCACCAGTAGTCAATAAACAAAAACTACGTGACCAAAACATTTCTTGCCACAGTTTTTGTTTGATTTCAGGAAACTCTTTTTTGATTAATCGCGAACTCGCACTTTTATACGCATTGATGAACTTTGATAGTTCTGAATTTGGATGAGCTTTGAATATTATCTGTACATGATCGATATCATGATTCCATTCAAGCAGCTCGATATTATAATTTTCACCTAACCGAACAAACATCTCTTTTGCATATTCGGATAGCGATTGGTCAAATACATGTTTTCGATATCTCACCACTAGTACAAGGTGGTAATGAAGTGAGAACACTGAATGATTATTACTGTCTAATTTCATTGATACACCAACTTATTTTGTAATTACTACTGATTTTAACGGAAACAAAAGAAAAAATAAAGGCTTTTTATTTGGAAAAATCAAAGTTTATCTTTCACCTATCATGGGGCTTAGTCTGTAACATGTTTGAGCAAGGAGAATTATTTAGAGGGAATATTGAAGTCACTCTAAATATTTATTACTGTTTTACAATAATTTTTAAGATACATATTACATTTCGAGTTTGTGACGCTTATTTATAATGCTTGCTGTAATGGCTGTTTGTGCCTCTAACTGAAATAAGTGTAATGGTAAATAGTTACATGAAGATAAAAAATTCCGGTATACCGGAATTTTTGTTATAATTAATATTATTTTTATAAAGAACGAGGTATGAAGTATGAATAAATTAAAATTCATAGATTTATTTGCGGGTATAGGTGGAATTAGATTAGGTTTTCAAGATAAAAATACTGAATGTGTTTTTAGTAGCGAATGGGATAAATTTTCACAAAAAACTTATGAAGCTAATTTTGGAGAAATTCCGCACGGTGACATTACACAAATAGAAGCGAAAGATATTCCACAACATGATATCTTATTAGCAGGATTCCCATGCCAACCTTTTAGTAAAATTGGTAAACGAGAAGGTTTTAAAAATGCTACACAAGGTACTTTGTTTTTTGATGTGGTCCGTATTTTAGACTATCATAAACCATCTGCATTCTTATTAGAGAATGTAACCGGTATTTTAAGTGATGACGGTGGAAAAACAATTCAAGTCATTATGGGGGCACTTGATGAATTAGGTTACGATGCTAGTTACGAAATTTTGAATTCAGCTGCTTTTGGTTTAGCACAAAATCGTAGACGAGTTATTTTTGTAGGATTTTTAAAAGAATTGAATGTTGATTTTCAATACCCTGTAGGAAGTGAGAAGAAAGTTCCAATTTCTGATATACTGGAGTTTGGAGTAGAAGGTTATGGGATTTCAGAGCATTTACAGCAAGCATATTTATTTAAAAAAGACGACGGTAAGCCACAAGTTGTAGATCGTAACAGTACGGTACAGGCGAATACATTGGTAGCAAGTTATCATAAAATACAGCGTATAACAGGTACTTTTGTTAAGGACGGTTCAACCGGTTTACGTTTATTATCTAAAAATGAGTGTCTGAAATTACAAGGATTTCCTTTAGACTTTATTATTCCTGTTTCAAGAACGCAAATGTATAGACAGTTGGGTAATAGTGTTTCAATTCCCGTTGTAAAAGCAGTTGCTGATGAAATGAAGAAAATATTAAGGGAGAAGATGAAGGAGTGCGAAAATCAACAACTGGCATTACAAATTTAGAAATTACTAAAGATTTATTTGATACTTTGCCTATCGATGATAAACTATCACCATCAAAATTCATAAACATATACTGGGATCTGTATGTGAATCGTTATGAAAGTAGTAATTCAATGAATGGTACAATCTTTGAAAATTTAGTTATTATTGCATTAGGCAGAGCTGGTATCGAAAATATTTATTTTCAAACTGAATTAACATATGTGCCTTCAGCGATTTTTGATGTATTTTTGTATCATCCAGAAGGCTCATATGCTTTATCAATTAAGACGACTTTACGTGAACGTTGGAAACAAGCGGATTTAGAGGCTTTAGCAATTAAACAAGTACATAAAGACGTTCAATGTTTTGTAGTTACACTTTCAAAAAGTGAAGTAGGAGCTAGACGTAAAAGGGATAACTTGTATGCGGGTTTAGATGGCTTTGTTTTAGCTAATAGTGAAGAATTCGATAACTTAGTTGCTGAATTAATTACTAAACAGTTTCAAGTAGCAGGCAGTGTACCAATTGTTAAAACAAGTGATAGAAGATATGATGCTCAAAAATTCTTATCTAATTTTGATTTGAAAATTTAGTATACTTAATCCTGAATTATTCATGACTAACTAAATTCAGACTCATTTTGATTTTCTCATCACGTACATCTAAATGATAATTAGAAAAAGGGAGTACTCTAAAATTAAATTTGATTTTAGAGTACTCCTTTTATATTTTTAAATAAACAAGCAGGTTCATTTTACTAACTTACTCTATAGATTATTTGGCAAGTATATTCTGTGGTTATATCTCTAGAACGATAAAAGTAAATATATTTAATTAAACTTTTCAGGCTGGAGTTGATGGTAGAATTATCTGACAATCCTTTTATTTCTTTTGAATTCCATATGTCGTAGCGATTTTTGATTTTTGAAACGGATTGATAATATGGGTTATTAAAAAGATTATCTAAAGCGAATGATTGATGCGCACGATCGACCGTTTCGAGTTGTGCGCAATCATACGTTAGAGCGCATGATTTTAGATGAGCATGGAAAGGAAGTGGAGGAGCAATTTGATGTCGTCAAGTCGAGCAACTACATACGTCGAAGCATGAATACGGGAAACGAGCCGCTTCTATACGGTGTAAGCAATATGTACGTAGCAATTGAAGGAAATACGTTGCGGCTGCAGGCGACGTTTGTAGATGGCGATGTAAAGGAGCGAACATTTCATGTACCGATTGAAAAGTGAGCGAGGTGTTTTATTGATCGTGTCGTTGTTTATATTGTTTTTGACGACGACATACGGTGCAGGGTTTCTTCTTGCCTATGAAGCACAAATCCAAACGTATAAGTCATTGGAATTCATGAAACTTCGTGTTACGATGGAGATAATCAACAGTTATCGAAATATGTAACTTTGTCAGGAAGTCATGAAGAAGGTGAAGAAATGCGTAAAATTTACTTAGTAGGCTTTATGGGCTGTGGAAAAAGTATGATTGGACGACGATTAAGCTATTACTTGAAATTACCGTATTACGATATGGATAGTGAAATCGTAAGACAGCAAGGGATGTCGATTCCTGAAATTTTTGAAAAGTACGGTGAGGAGCGTTTTCGTGAAATCGAGACTGAGTTTTTACGTACGTTCCGAGATGAGCGCTGTATTATTGCGACTGGTGGCGGCGTTGCGATGAAGGAGGAAAATCGAAAAATTATGCGTCGGACAGGCTTAGTGTTCTTTTTAGACGCTACATTTCACGATATTTACTCGCGCATTCGCCACGATCAAAACCGTCCGATTGTACAACGCTCAACACGCGAGGAGCTAGAGGCGCTGTACAATAGCCGTCGAAAATCATACAAAGAAAGTGCGCATATTAACGTGCTGACTGAAAAACGCACAGTGCGACAAATTGTCGAATATATTGGCTTCCAAGTGACACGTTTAAAAGGGGATAGTCCGAAACGTTCGTAACAAGTGAAAAGAATAAAAATTTTCTAAGAATTGCAAAAAATAATTGCCCGAATCGTTTGACGATGATACGATAGACGCAAGTAACGTATATGTATTATTTGAAACATCATTCGCGGATGAAAATATGGGGAGAGCACGCATTAGGCGTCGCCGAAGGAGCAAGTAGTGAAACATCTATGAATCTCTCAGGCAAACAGACTCATATTGGACGCAACTCTGGAGAGCGTCACGTAGGTGGCCACCGACGGGGAAAGCTTCAATTATGGCGAGAAGTGATACTTTCAGGTGCAAGGACAGAGAATCTCATACAAGGGATTCTTCTGTCCTTTTTTTGTACATATACAGCTGATGAAAGAGGAGGAATCGTATTGTTAAAACGTACACCATTATTTGATGCTTATGCTACATATGGCGCAAAAACGATTGATTTTGGCGGCTGGGAGCTACCTGTACAATTTTCATCGATTAAAGAAGAACATGAAGCGGTGCGTACGAAAGCCGGCTTATTCGACGTATCGCACATGGGTGAAATTTTTGTCGAAGGTGTAGAGGCAACAGCGTATTTACAGCACTTACTTAGCAACGACATTTCAAAAATTGCGATCAATCAAGCGCAGTACAACGCGATGCTGTATGCAGAAGGCGGCGTTGTCGATGATTTACTCGTATACAAGCTAGACGAATCCCGTTATTTATTATGCGTGAATGCTGCAAACATCGAAAAAGACTTTGACTGGATGAACGCGCAAGCAGCAAACTTCGATGTAACGATTACGAATGAATCAGCAAACTATGCACAAATTGCACTGCAAGGACCGCTCGCGCAAGATGTATTACAGCGCTTTACCGAAACGGATTTACAAACGATTCGCTATTTCCGCTTCGAGCAAAACGTTGACGTCGCTGGGCAAAGCGTTTTAGTATCGCGCTCAGGCTACACAGGGGAAGACGGCTTTGAGCTATACGGCACACCGGAGGCAATTACAACACTTTGGCATAAGCTATTAGCCGAAGACGAAGTGTCACCGACTGGGCTTGGCGCGCGCGATACATTGCGCTTTGAAGCATGCTTACCGCTTTACGGGCAGGAGCTATCAACAGACATTTCACCACTGGAAGCAGGCATTGGCTTTGCGGTGAAGCTAAATAAAGACGACTTTATCGGCAAGGATGCGCTTGTGACGCAAAAAGAAGCGGGCTTAACGCGTAAAATTGTCGGCATTGAAATGATCGATAAAGGCATTCCGCGTCACGGCTATGAAGTGTACGTCGGTGATACGTTAATCGGTATCGTTACGACGGGTACACAATCACCGATGACGAAGCGCAACATCGGCTTAGCGTTACTCAACGTTAATTACACAGCGATTGGGACAGAAGTTGAAGTCGCGATTCGTCAAAAGCGCGTGAAGGCACAAGTAGTCGCAACACCGTTTTATACGCGTGCAAAATAATTTATTGTGAAAAGAGGGCTTATACAGATGAAGCATCGTTATTTACCTATGACGGAACAAGATAAGCAAGAAATGTTAGACGTAATCGGTGTACAAGCGGTAGATGAGCTGTTTGCCGACATTCCAGAAAGCGTGCGATTTAGCGGCGACTACAAGCTAAAGCAAGCAAAGTCAGAAGCCGCGTTAATGAAGGAGCTATCGCAACTTGCCGCGAAAAATAGCGACACGCAAGCAAACGTATCCTTCCTCGGTGCAGGTGTTTATAACCATTACAAGCCAGTCATCGTCGACCACGTCATTTCACGTTCAGAATTTTATACAGCGTACACACCGTATCAGCCAGAAATTTCGCAAGGGGAGCTTCAAGCGATTTTTGAGTTCCAAACGATGATTGCTGAGCTAACAGGCATGGACGTCGCGAACTCATCAATGTATGACGGCGGTACATCTTTAGCGGAAGCGGCGATGCTTGCGGCAGGGCATACGAAACGCAAAAAAATCGTCATTTCTTCTACTGTGCACCCAGAATATCGCGACGTTGTAAAAACGTACGCGTATGGGCAATCAGTGGACGTCATTGAAGTGCCAGCAGTAGACGGGCAAACGGATTTAGCAGCATTAAAAGAGCTTGCACAAGATGCGGCTGCGGTCATCGTACAATATCCGAACTTCTTCGGACAAATCGAGGACATTCAAGCAGCGGGCGACATCATTCATGAGCTAGGTGGTTTATTCGTCGTATCGGCGAACCCACTTGCGCTCGGCGTGTTAACACCACCAGGTAAGCTAGGGGCTGACATTACAGTTGGGGATGCGCAGCCGTTCGGTATTGCGGAAGCGTTCGGCGGACCACATTGCGGTTATTTTGCCGTAACGAACAAGCTTGTGCGTAAAGTTCCAGGGCGTTTAGTCGGCGAAACGGTGGACGGAGAAGGGCGCCGCGGCTACGTATTAACATTGCAAGCACGCGAGCAGCACATTCGCCGTGACAAAGCGACGTCAAACATTTGCTCAAACCAAGCGTTACTTGCACTTGCTGCATCAGTGGCGATGACAGCACTCGGCAAGCAAGGCATTCAAGAAGTTGCTAAACAAAACATCGTGAAGACGCGCTATGCGAAAAATGCGTTTGAAAAAGCAGGCTTTACAGTGCCATTCCAAGGGGCGCACTTTAACGAAATCGTCGTGAACGTAAACGGTTCGGTGAAGGAAGTAAACGCGGCACTACTGCAAAAAGGAATGATCGGTGGCTTTGATTTAGGTCGCGCGTATAAAGAGTTAGAAGGTCACGTATTGCTTGCGGTGACGGAGCTGCGTACGAAGGAAGAAATTGATGCACTTGTTGCGGAGATGGGGGCTATTTATGCATAACGAAAACCAACCACTTATTTTCGAATTAACACGTGAAGGGCGTGTCGGCTACAACTTAGAGCCGCTTGACGTTGAAGATTACGACGTAGCTGATTTATTACCAGCAGGCTATGCGCGTGAGGAAGCGGCGGAGCTACCAGAAGTGTCAGAGCTAGACATTATGCGTCACTATACAGCGCTATCTCGTCGTAACCACGGCGTAGATTCAGGCTTTTATCCACTCGGCTCATGTACGATGAAATACAATCCGAAAATTAACGAAGCGGTCGCGCGTTTTGCAGGCTTTGCGCACGTTCACCCACTGCAAGACGAGGAAACGGTGCAAGGGGCGATGGAGCTACTGTATGATTTACAAACGTCGCTCGTTGAAATTACAGGCATGGACGAAGTAACGTTACAGCCAGCAGCAGGAGCACACGGTGAATGGACGGCGCTTATGATGATTCGCGCATTCCATGAGGCAAACGGCGAAGGGCACCGCAACAAAGTGATCGTACCGGATTCAGCGCACGGTACGAACCCAGCATCTGCAACGGTTGCGGGGTATGAGACGATTACGGTGAAATCAAACGAGGATGGTCTTGTTGACTTAGAGGACTTAAAGCGCGTACTCGGTGACGATACAGCAGCACTCATGCTCACAAACCCGAACACGCTCGGCTTATTTGAAGAAAATATTTTAGATATGGCGGCGCTCGTGCATGAAGTCGGCGGCAAAGTGTATTACGACGGGGCGAACTTAAATGCGGTAATGGCAAAGGCGCGTCCTGGCGACATGGGCTTTGACTGCGTGCATTTAAACTTGCATAAAACGTTCACAGGTCCACACGGTGGCGGCGGTCCAGGTTCAGGTCCAGTCGGCGTGAAAAAGGAGCTCATTCCGTTTTTACCGAAGCCAGTGCTCGTGAAACAAGAGGACGGCACATTCCACTTCGATTACGATCGTCCGCAATCAATCGGTCGCGTAAAGCCATACTACGGCAACTTCGGCATTAACGTGCGCGCGTACACATACATTCGCACGATGGGTCCAGACGGCTTAAAGGCAGTGACAGAATATGCGGTGCTAAATGCGAACTACATGATGCGTCGTCTAGAGGAGCATTACGACTTACCGTTTGATCGTCATTGTAAGCACGAGTTCGTTTTATCGGGTCGTCGCCAAAAGAAACTCGGCGTGCGTACGCTTGATATTGCGAAGCGTCTATTAGACTTTGGCTACCACCCGCCGACAGTGTACTTCCCGTTAAACGTCGAGGAGGCCATTATGATTGAGCCGACTGAAACGGAATCGAAGGAAACACTTGATGCGTTTTGCGAAGCGATGATTCAAATTGCAAAAGAAGCAGAGGAAACGCCAGAGAAAGTACAAGATGCACCGCATACGACGGTCGTGACGCGCTTAGATGAAACGCGTGCAGCACGTAAGCCAGTACTGCGCTACACGAAGCCTGAAGCGGTAACACAGTAGTACGTGCGGAAGGCTCTCCAATGCGGAGGGTCTTCTTTTCACGTAAAAAAACAGCGACGTGTATGAAACACGCGCTGCTTTTACGGTTAGTTTTTCGATTTAATTTTACCTGTCCATTTGCGGAAACCGCCGTCAAGCTGATAAATTTTGTCGTAGCCGCGCTTTTTTAAGAAAAGAGCAGCACGTGCGCTACGGCTTGAATTTTGGCAGTATAAATATACTGGTAAATCTGGACGAATTTCTTTATGGCGCTGACGAATTTGTGTCATCGGAATGTTACGAGCACCTAAAATATGTCCGCCATCGAATTCTTTTGGCTCGCGTAAATCGATCAGTTGCGCTTTACGGTAGCCTTCTTTAAATTGTTCTTCTGTTAATGGTGTGACTGCTTTTTTAAGCTTGCTTGCATTATAAAAAATATATAGTGCAATAACAACAATTAAACCGATTAGTACATAGACAATTGTCATGGTTACATGACCCCTTTCTTTCTGTATACCATATTATAAAAGATAGGGTCGTTTTCGTCCAATAGTCGACGATAAAATTTCAATAAATCTTTTATAGGGAGATAGTATGATGGAAAAATGGTATTTTATGAATTCAGGTAAGTGTCGAGGGTCGTATAACATGGCGATGGACGAGGCGCTTTTAACATTTCATAGCGAGGGGCAAATTCCACCTGTCATTCGTTTTTATGAATGGGCAGAGCCGACGTTATCAATCGGCTACTTCCAAACAGCTGCACGCGACATTAACTTAGAAGCGGTGCAAGCACAAGGCATCGATTTCGTGCGCAGACCGACTGGAGGACGTGCCGTGCTGCATGAGCATGAGCTAACGTATAGCGTCATCGTGTCAGAGGAGCACCCAGACATGCCAAAAAACGTCACAGAAGCGTACCGCGTTATTAGTGAAGGCATTTTAAGCGGATTTCATGAGCTTGGCATGGAGGCGTACTTTAGTGTACCAGAAAGCAAAGAGCAGCTTGATGACTTAAAGAAACCAAAAAGCGCCGTATGCTTCGATGCGCCGAGCTGGTACGAGTTAGTCGTGGAAGGGAAAAAAGTAGCAGGCAGTGCGCAGACGCGTCAAAAGGGCGTTATTTTACAGCACGGTGCTATTTTACTCGATGTGGACATTGATAAGCTGTTATCGGTGTTTAAATTCGAATCAGACGAGCAAAAGGCCATCATGCGCGATAAGCTCGTGCAAAAGGCCGTGGCGATCAACGACTTAACGGACGCACATATTACAGCAGCGCAAGCAACAGAGGCATTTCGACGTGGGTTTGAGCAAAGTTTACAAATTGAGCTCGTACCGTATGAGCTAACGAGCGAGCAGCTACAAATCGTCGAGGAAATTGAGCGCACGAAATATGCGACTGATGAGTGGAATTTCAGAAGATAGCCGTTTTGTTGCATAGCGGAAATACTTCTTTGTATAATGGAAGTATTTCAATTAAAGGAACGATTTTATGGAACTGTTTATCGTGTTATTTATGATGATCATTCATCAATGGCTCATCATCCCGATCATTAAGCGGAAAGTTGGCTACGAGCGACCAGATGAGCCGACGATTTTTTACGCGTACAAAACGAAATGGCAGCTGCCAGCCGAACTTGGCATCGTCGTGCTCGCAGTGGCGGCGGTCGCATTATTTACGTCAACGCTTGGCATTTGGTCGGTGCTATTTATTCCAGTGGCGATGAGCGGCATTTTAGCGCTGCGAGGCGTCCTTGAGAAAAAGTATGAGCCGTATATGAAACATTACGTCATCTCATTTATTCAAGCGTCGGTGTTACTGAGCGCATTTATTAGTTTAATTGTATATGCGTGGGTAATGAACGGCGTATAAAAAAACGAACGACACGTTAATTCGCGTCGTTCGTTTTTTTATGCTTGGTATAACTCGTTTGCGCTTGCTGGTTCTTTTTCAACTTCTAACAGCTTGTTAAACGATGCAATCGCCACTTCGACTTGATCGTCTTTTGGTTCCTTCGTCGTCAGTAGCTGTAGCCAAAGACCAGGGTAACCTAAGTAGCGCAGCACCGGCACGTTACGCACCGCATTTGTCGCCTGCAACACTTCAAACGACACGCCGATGACAACCGGAATGAGTAAAATGCGGTTGACAACGCGCAGCCAAAGGGGATCTGTCGGCACTAAAAAGTAAATGAACATGCCGACGATGACGGTAAATAAAATGAAGCTTGAGCCGCAGCGGTAATGTAGGCGCGACTGTGCTTGTACGTTTTGCACTGTAATTGGCAAGCCCGCTTCGTAGCAGTTAATGACTTTATGCTCAGCGCCGTGATACTCGAATACGCGGCGAATGAGCGGCGTCAGTGAAAGTAAATATAAGTACGATAGCAATAAAATTAACTTAAAGAAGCTTTCGAGTAAAATTTGCTCGGTTTTGCCAGGAAATACAGGCGAAAATGCTTCGGCAATAAACATCGGCACGAGCGTAAAAATGAATTTACTAAAAAGGAATGACAGCACACCGATGACCGCGACGCCTAAAATCATTTGCATTTTCGACATCGATTCCTCTTGCTCGGCTTCTGTGCCAGGGTCGACGTCGTAGCGATCGCTCGCAAACTGCATGTGACGTGAGCCCATGCCTGCAGATTCAATGAGTGCGACAAGCCCGCGCACAAATGGGATTTTTTTTAGCTTTTGAAATAGTGGCTTTTGCTTTTTCTCGTAGTAGCAAAATTCAATCGAGTCGTCGTTGCGGCGAATCGCGGTTACAGTGTGCTGCTTCCCGCCGAACATGACGCCCTCAATTTGTGCTTGACCACCGTAGTTTGGACCTTCCTTACTCACGTGTACATCACTTTCTTTCCGAAAAATTTCAATCTGTACTAATAGTATACTGAAAAAAAGTTGAAAGCTCTACTGCACGCACATATAAATGAGATGTTTTCTCAAAAGAAGTAGACGTTTTGAAGGGGCGCAACGTTTCACAATATGGTAAAATAAACACAAATGGAGTGAAGGGAAGAGAAGTTGTGAAGATTATGTGTTTAAATGGCCCGAACTTAAATCGTTTAGGCAAGCGTGAGCCGGAAATTTACGGTTCAGAGACGTTACAAGATGTGGAGAATAAGCTCGTTGCATTAGCGGAGACGCTCGGTGCTACAGTTGATTTCCGTCAATCAAATCATGAGGGAGAGCTAGTCGATTGGATTCATGAAGCAGAAGATGCAGCATTCGATGCGATCATCATTAATCCAGCGGCGTATACACATACATCGGTTGCGCTTCGTGATGCACTTGGTGGTATTTCGGTGCCAGCAATTGAAGTGCACATTTCAAACATCCATAAGCGTGAAGCATTCCGTCATCATTCATATTTAGCGCCGGTTTGCGTCGGTCAAATTTGTGGGCTAGGCACAACAGGATACGAAATGGCATTGCGTTATTTCACGCAACGATAAGAAAGAAGGTCCACCTATAATGAAGCTACAAAAATTACGCGCACAATTACAACAAGAAAACATCGATGCACTACTCATTACAAATGCGTACAATTTACGTTACATGACAGGCTTTACTGGCACTGCAGGGATCGCCATCATCTCGCAAAACGATGCGGTATTCATTACCGATTTTCGCTATACAGAGCAAGCGAGCGAGCAAATTGAAGGCTTCCGCATCGTGCAGCATACAGGTACGATACAAGAGGAGGCAGCAAAGCAAATTGCACAAATGAACGTGCGCGCTGTCGGCTTTGAAAAAAATGCGATGCAATACGGCACATATGAGCTGTACAAGTCGGTCGTGAAGGCAGATTTTGTACCAGTTTCGGGCTTAATTGAAAAAATTCGCTTGATTAAGACGCCGCAAGAGCTTACTATTATTAAGGTTGCATGTGAAATTGCGGATGCCGCATTTACACATATTGTAGACTTCATTAAGCCTGGCAAAACAGAGCTTGACGTGTCGAATGAGCTAGAATTTTTCATGCGTAAACAAGGGGCGACGTCTTCGTCATTTGACATCATTGTCGCAAGTGGCTTGCGTTCAGCGTTACCACACGGCGTAGCAACGAATAAAGTGATCGAAAAAGGCGAGCTTGTAACACTCGATTTCGGGGCATTATATAACGGCTATATTTCAGACATTACACGTACAGTTGCTGTAGGTGATATTTCTGATGAATTAAAGGACATTTATGATGCGGTACTGCAATCTCAGCTACTCGGTGTCGAAAAAATCGGTCCGAATATGACAGGAATTGAAGCGGACGCAGTATGTCGCGATTATTTAATTTCGCGCGGCTACGGCAAGGCATTCGGTCACTCGACAGGTCACGGTATTGGCTTAGAGGTGCATGAACAGCCAGGCTTATCTTTCCGTTCAGATACAGTGCTTGTGCCAGGAATGTGTGTTACAGTAGAACCAGGTGTTTACATCCCAGGTGTAGGCGGATGCCGCATTGAAGATGATATTTATATTACTGAAACGGGTAATGAAATTTTAACGCACTCGACGAAAGAATTAATTATTTTATAATTGGAGGATTTTTCAATGATCTCAGTAAACGATTTCCGTACAGGTTTAACTGTCCTTGTAGAAGGTAACTTATTCCGCGTATTAGAATTCCAACACGTAAAACCAGGTAAAGGTGCAGCATTCGTACGTTCTAAATTACGTAACCTACGTAACGGTAACGTAACAGAAAAAACGTTCCGCGCTGGTGAAAAAGTAGAAAAAGCACAAATCGACAACCGTAAAATGCAATATTTATATGCACAAGGTGACGAGCACGTATTCATGGACTTAGAGTCTTACGAGCAAACGACTTTAGCAGAAGCACAAATTCAAGACGAGTTAATGTACTTATTAGAAAACATGGAGCTACACATCCAATCATACCAAGGTGAAATGATCGGAATCGAGCTTCCAAACACAGTAACATTAGAAGTTGCTGAAACAGAGCCAGGTATTAAAGGTGATACAGCTTCAGGCGGTACGAAACCAGCGAAAATGGAAACAGGTTTATACGTAAACGTACCATTCTTCGTAAACCAAGGCGATAAATTAATCGTTAACACAGGCGACGGTTCTTACGTTTCTCGTGCATAATTCGATTTATACTGAAAAGACCATTTGGCGAATATTCGTCAAATGGTCTTTTTTTGTCGTCTATTTATGTGCGGTATATGTCCTTCTCTCAATTTTGATATAGTTCTAAATGCCTTGTTCAATCATGATGTCAAATGCCGATATTCAAACTGCATCTAAATACCTTATTTGTCGTTTTTTTATATGATATTTAAGTATAAAAGGGAAAATTTTAAAAAAAGCGATGGATTTTTAGGTTAAATGTTTTAAGGGTATGTTTTTTAGGTAAAGAGTAAGCAATACGCGCATATAATCATGTAACGAAAAATGTACAAAAAAAGGATAGGAATGCTTCAAAAGGCACCTGCTTTGTATCATATTTTGTACATTTTGCAGAAAGGGGAATGCGGCACAACAAGGCGGTTCAAACAACAGGTCTTATTTACGATGGTTCTTGTGTTAAAAAGGAGGGAAAGCAACATATGAAAAAAATAATGCATATATGTTTTGCATTCGTACTCGTCTTGAGTGCGATTTTGTTGACAACAGGAATAGGAGTCCCGAAAGTTGCAGCAGAAGGAATTAATGGGTTAACGGATATTCAAATTTCGTATAGTGATGCAGCAGGTGCAGCCCAGACAAGTATTACAGATGAAACGACACGTATTAAAATGAATTACAATTTTAAATTTACGAATACAGGTAGCGAGGGGCAAGTGTCGGAGTTTAAGCTTCCGACGAACGTGTTTAAAATGCCTAATCCTGCAACGGACCAACCATTAATACATGCAGGTCAAAATATCGGTACGTATACGATTGAAGCAGACGGAACCGTAACGTTAAAATTTAAGCCGAATTTACAAAATGTAGATGCGTGGTTTTGGTTTGAAACGTGGATTAATCCAGATTACACATTTGAATCGAACAAGCAAACGATCACACTTGAAAATGAGCATACGTTAGAGCTTGAAGCAGCGTTTTCAAGTATCGATGGAAAATATGGCAAGCTTGAAAGTAATCCGAGTCGCATTAAATGGTCAATGTATGTTAATACAGAGTTAAAAAACGTTTCGAATGCGACCGTAACAGACGCATTGCAACAATATTTAACATTTGATCCGACTACGTTAAAAGTGCATAAGCTAAAAGTAAGTGAAGGTGGCAAGCTAGCATACGGTGCGCAAGTGACGAATGTGCAAAACTCAGGTAGTGCGACGAACTTATCGTTTAACTTAGGCAACATTTCAGGCGCATACATTATTGAGTTTGAAACGAAAATTGATCCACAAGCACCGTCAATAACGTTTAACAACACAGCGTTGTTTAATGGTAAGGAATTGAAAGCAACGCCGGTAAAGTATGAAAATTTAATTGACTTGACAAAGGCAAATAAAAGAGAACCGAAAAATGAAGTAGGAGCAAATAAAACAGGAAATGACTTAACAATTTCATCGGGCAATAAGCAAAACTGGGAAATTACATTTAATAATACAAATAACAGGAAAACAATTCCTAGTAACTTAGAAGTTCAAGATAAAGTTGACTTTTCAACGTATGGACAATATTCAAAACGTATACGATATGTACCAAATTCAATGAAAGTATATCGTAAAGGAACGACAGGTGATTTTGAAGAAGTTTCCTTTGCTAATAATTTTGAATTTAAAACAGCTCCAAATAGTACAGCGGAAGGCGCAGGTGCAGTAGAGTTCATCTTACGTTATATAGGTTCACCGACGACAGATGCGTTCAAAATTACGTACGACACAGAAGATTCATCTTTGGACATGTACTATTCTCAAGCGAATAATGAAATTAGAAACAGCGTTCAGCTACACGTGACAAATAACGGTGAGCGTGTTCGTGCATCAGAATCAAAATCAGCTTCTTACGCATATGGACGATTTGGGAATAAAATATTTTATAAAAATGTCTCAAATTTAGATTATGAAAATCAAAAAATCACGACACAGTTCGTAGTTCGTGTACCAGAGGGCAATGCGAAGTTGATTAATATTTTTGATTGGTCCGGCTCACGTTTACTATTATCAGAAGTAACAAAAGACAACATTAAAATAACTAAATATACAACAGGATATATACAGTCAAAGGTGGTAGGCGACGGTTATACGTATTATGAAATCCTAGACAAACAAGATGGAGAAACTTTGACAGGTGAAATTGTTGATGTGAGTAAATACCACATTAAATACGAAACAGATGCAAACGGTATTGTGTCAAACAAAATATCCTATCATCTTTATCCAGAGGGCAGCACTACGCCGACTGAGTCAGGATTATACGTTATTGAAGTTGAAACACCATTTAACGCAGACTTAGATAAAGAACGAATTGAAAAGTATAAAGAATATGATTTACACAATAATGCTTATTTAAGAGAAGGTGGCACGTATGTAGGAACTGCCTCAGCAAGTCATGAGTTTACAAACAATCCATTCATGATGCAAAACGGTTTTAAAGATGCTACGTATGATTTACAAAATCGTAAAATTACGTGGGAAGTTGGCTTTAACTACAATGTTCGTTCATTAGAAGGTGCGGTCATTACCGATACAATAGAAGGAAACCACAACTTCGGCTTAACAACGTTTACATTAAAAAAATGGTATGTAGATGTGCCATTTGAAGGGAATAAGGCAGGGAAAGAATACACGAGTGGCACAGAAGATATTGCCGTGACAGAAGCGGAATGGAAGGAACTCATTAAGTCAACTGAAACAGGCTTTACGTTAAACATGGATGACCTTATTGCGAAAAAAGGTATTGATCCAATGGGTCGCTATATTTTAACGTATGAGACGAAGATGAAGGACGACTTAATTGATAAAGCATCTTACAAAAATGATTTCAAAATCAATTATGTAAATGATAAAGAAGATTTAAAAGAGTCTATCATTACAGGTACAGCAGAAGTACCGCGTGGTGGTGAGCATGTTTCTAAAGATGGTTTAACAAATGGTCGTAATGCAACGTGGCGTTTAGATGTGAACGCAGCGCAATCGACGGTCGACAGTATTGAAATCGTTGACGTATTATCTGCAAATCAAGTATTAAATGCGGATTCAATTGAAGTATTTGAAGCAACAATTGATACAGATAACAAAAATGTGCTAGTAGCAGGAAATCCCGTAACGATGGGTGAAGGTGAAAAGAAGTATACGTACACGATTGATGGTAATACGTTAAACATGACGATTCATGGTGTTATTGATCGACCGTATATTGTTACGTACAAATCATTCGTTTTAGCCGCAAATGGAGAAGAAATTAACAATAGTGTGGATGTAGATGGTAAGCAAATTGCGAACTTATCAACGGGCACAAGTGAGTTGAATAAACAAGCATTTGCGTTAGCTGGAGCAAGTGCAACAGCTACAGGTTCAGTAACGGTGAAGAAAACAGCATCGCATACAGGTGAACCGCTAGAAGGTGTTGTGTTTAACGCTACATTTAAAGCAGACCCACAACAACCAGATATGCCTGGCGAGCAAACGTACACAGTAAGTGCGATTACAGATGAAAATGGTATCGCCACATTTAGCCGCTTACCATATGGCGAAGTGGAAGTGTACGAAGCAGAAACAATTGTAGGCTATATTTTAAATAGCGAGCCAAAAACAGTAACAGTCGGTACAGAAGTTCAAGAATTAGCATTTGAGAACGATCCGAAAATCAATGCCTCTGTTACATTAACAAAAATTGACTCGTTTAAGAAAGACTTGAAACTAGCAGGTGCAGAGTTTAAGTTACAACGAAAAGATACAGACGGCACTTACAAAAATGTCAATGAAAAAGGTGACTGGTTAGCAGCAGGTGCAACGCCAATAACATTTACAACGTCTGATCAAGAGTCAATGCTCGGTACGATTTATTTAAATGAATTAAAACTAGGCGATTATCAATTTGTGGAAGTACAAGCACCAATTGGCTACAAATTTGGTACAGAGCAAAGCTACACGTTTACATTAAATGCAGACAATACAGAAGAAACGTTAACAGTTGAAAACTCTAAAGTATGTTCAGCGTTTGAAATAACGGTACAGCAAGGCGGTACACCATTAGCAGATGGCACAAAAATTGTGTTAGTCGATAAAGATGGCACGAAAATTGATGGCACGATCGAAAATGGTAAGGCGAGCTTCACAGAGTTACCAGAAGGCACATACACGGTAACAAGTGAAGACGGCACGAAAACGTATGGAGAAGTAACAGTAAATTACGAAGAAGACTGTGAAGAAGTCGTAACGTACAACCCGACATGTGAGAAATTTGATGTGATCGTGAAGCAAGGCGATCAACCATTAGCAGATGGCACGAAAATTGTGTTAGTCGATAAAGCTGGCGCGAAAATTGATGGCACGATCGAAAATGGGAAGGCAAGCTTCACAGAGTTACCAGAAGGCACGTACACGGTAACAAATGAAGACGGCACGAAAACGTATGGAGAAGTAACAGTAAATTACGAAGAAGACTGTGAAGAAGTCGTAACGTACAACCCGACATGTGAGAAATTTGATGTGATCGTGAAGCAAGGCGATCAACCATTAGCAGACGGCACGAAAGTGGTGTTAGTTGATAAAGATGGCGCGAAAATTGAGGGCACGATCGAAAATGGGAAGGCGAGCTTCACAGAGTTACCAGAAGGCACGTACACGGTAACAAGTGAAGACGGCACGAAAACGTATGGAGAAGTAACAGTAAATTACGAAGAAGACTGTGAAGAAGTCGTAACGTACAACCCGACATGTGAGAAATTTGATGTGATCGTGAAGCAAGGCGATCAACCATTAGCAGACGGCACGAAAATTGTGTTAGTCGATAAAGCTGGCGCGAAAATTGATGGCACGATTGAAAATGGTAAGGCAAGCTTCACAGAGTTACCAGAAGGCAACTATACGATCAAAGATGAAGCAGGCAAGACAACGTATGGGGAAGTAACAGTAAGCTACGCAGAAGATTGTGAAGAAATTGTAGATGCTAACCCAACATGTGACATGTTTGAAGTGATTGTAAAAGCAGACGGTGAGTTTGTCGCAAATGAGGAAATTACAATCGTGAGCACAACGGATGAGACGATTACATTCACAGTGACAACGGATGAAAACGGAAAAGCGACGTTCCCGAAAGTAACCGAGGGCGAGTACAAAGTCATCGGAACGAACGATGTTGTATATGGCACAATTACAGTGGACGAAACGACATGTGAGGAAGGCGTAACAGTTGAAGGAAAAACGCCAGGTCCAGTATGTGAGCATAAGTTTATTCCAGTACCAGAATTACCAGAAGGAAGCGTAGTAGTCATTGACGGCAAAGAAGTACCAGGTACAGAAATTCCAATGGACACACCACCAGGGACATACCCAGTGAAAGATGAAGAGGGTAAAGACATTGGTGAAATTAAAGTACCAGAAACAACAGAAGAAAACCCATGTCCAGAAGGCACGTTCACGCCTGCATCACCGATATGTGAAGAAGCGTTCATTAAAGTACCAGAATTACCAGAAGGAAGCGTAGTAGTCATTGACGGCAAAGAAGTACCGGGTGCAGAAATTCCAATGGACACACCACCAGGGACATACCCAGTGAAAGATGAAGAGGGTAAAGACATTGGTGAAATTACAGTACCAGAAAAAACGAAAGAAAACCCATGTCCAGAAGGCACGTTCACACCTGCATCGAATATGTGTAGCGATTTCGAAGTGACGGTAACAGTTGATGGCAACACATTAACACCAGGTACGATAGTTGTATTAGTGAATGAAGACGGTGTGAAATTCCAAGAATCCGTTGATGACGCAGGTATAGCTAACTTCAAGCAATTAGCAGAAGGCAAGTACATTGTGACAAATGAAGCGGGAGACGTAACGTATACAACAGAAAAACTTACAGTAGATTATGAGTTAGGCTGTAAAGACACAGTTTCATATGAATCACCAAAAGCCGAAGTGTGTGAGCAATTCACAATGAACATTACAGAGGACGGCATGCCAGTAGCTCCGGGTACACTCATTGTATTAACGACAGATGCAGGTGGTCGAGTGGCAGAGTTCGTTGGCGAAGATGGTAAAGTTGTATTCAAAGATTTACAAAATGGAACGTATACGATCACAAATCAAACGACGGGTGTGACGTATGATGATCCAATAACTGTAGATCGCACAGTTAACTGTGAGACAACGGTGACGCATATATCACCACCAGCGCCAGTATGTGACAAGGAATTTGTTCCAACACCACAGTTACCACCAGGCAGCACAATTACGATTAATGGCGAAAAAGTACCAGTAGACAAAATTCCATTAACGACAACACCAGGTAACTATACGGTAACAGATGATAAAGATAAGGAAATTGGCGAGCTAACGATTACACCAGGTACACCTGAAAATCCGTGTCCAGTGACAACATTCACGGAAAAAGAGCCGCCAACAGGTAGCGTTATTTTAACGAAAATCGATCGCGCAGATGCACAAAAAGCGTTACAAGGTGCGACGTTTAAGTTACAAATAAAACAAAATGGCACGTATGTTGATTTTGGAAATGTATTAACAACAAATGACAATGGTCAAATTTCAGCGATGGACTTACCACTTGGTGAATACCAGTTCGTTGAAATACTAGCACCAGCAGGCTACGTGTTAGCAGCAGAGCCTTGGACGTTTGCGATTACGGAAGAGCAGTTAAGCGTGATCATTAATGCAGCAAATGACAAAGAGCCGCTACCACCAGGTCAACTAGCAATTACAAAAGTAGATGCTGAAACGAATGCATTTTTAGCAGACGCGGAGTTTACGCTTGTAAGTGAAAACAATCAAGAAAGCACGAAAGTAACAACAGGTGCAGATGGTCAAGTGATCATTACCGATTTACCAGTCGGCAACTATACGTTAACAGAAACGAAGGCACCAGCAGGCTACGTGCTCGATGATAAGCCAATCGTTGTGAAAATTAGCTCAGGTGAAACGTTTAAAGTAGTAGTGAAAAACACACAAGTACCACCACCAAACGGTTCACTAGAAGTAACGAAGCTAGAGCAAGGAACGAATACGCTATTAGTAGGAGCAGAGTTTGTCGTATCAAACGGCAGCATTGAGTATAAAGTTGGCGCGACAAACGCAAATGGTACGTCGATTCTGAATAATTTACCACCAGGCGAGTACACGTTAACAGAAACGAAAGCACCAAATGGTTACGTGTTAGATCAACAGCCAGTGAAGTTCACAATCGAAAGCGATAAGACAACACGAGTAACAATGTACAATGTGAAACAAGCAGGTAACTTCAAGCTGACGAAAGTTGATGCAGCAACGAATGCCCGTTTAGCAGGTGCAGTATTCCAAATTTCAAATGGCACAACGACAATTCCGTTTGAAACGAATGCGAGCGGTGAAGCAGTAGTGACGAATTTAGCAGCAGGTAGCTACATCGTGACGGAAATTTCACCACCGAGCGGCTACGTGTTAAACAGCGTACCGAAAGTTGTGACGATTGAGGCAGGTAAAACGACTGAGCTGACGTTTACAAACATAGCCGTTGTTGTACCGCCGCCACCAGTTGGCACAGTTGAAGTGACGAAAATCGATGCGACGACAAAAGGTGCATTAGCAGGTGCCGAGTTCACGCTTTATAACGATCAACAGTCATATAAAGTTGGTCCAACGAACGGCAGCGGTATTGCGACGGTGCAAAACGTACAGCCAGGCGTGTATCGATTAGTAGAAGATAAAGCACCAACAGGCTATGTTGCAACGAACCGTGAAACAATTGTTACGGTGACAGCAAATGGCACAGCACGAGTAATTGTTGAAAACACACGCGCTGTTGTAAACGGCGAGTTTAAAATCATTAAAGTCGATAATGCGAATCGTTCATTGCGATTAGCAGGTGCGAAGTTTGAATTATCAAACGGTGTGACGACAATTACGTTAGAGACGAATGCGAACGGTGAAGCAATTGCACGAAATGTAGAAGCGGGTAATTACACAGTGCGTGAAATTGTTGCACCAACAGGTTATGTATTAGATCCACAAGTAACGACCGTACAAATTCGCGCAAATGAAATGACTGAGCTAACAGCAACGAACGTCGCGCAACAAAAAGTCGGCACGTTCATGCTTGTGAAAGTCGATGCGACGAATGCGAGCAAACGATTAGCAGGTGCAGCATTTGAATTATCAAACGGTGTGAATACGTACACGCTCATTACGAATGCGACAGGTCAAGCAACTGTAGCAAACATTCCAGCAGGCACGTACACATTAAAAGAAGTCATTGCACCAGCAGGTTACCGTTTAAATATGGAGTTAGCATCAGTAACGATTCAAGATAATGCAACGTTTACGTTTACAGCGCTGAATAGTCCATTGCCAAGTGGTGGGAACATCGGTGGCGGTGGAGATCCAAATACGGATGGTTCAGGTAACAATAACGGTGGCAATCCAGACCCTAGTTCGCCAACTCCAGGAACGGGTGGCAACACAGGAGGCGGAGGAAATAACTCAACTCCAGGAACGGGCGGCAACACAGGAGGAGGAGGAAATACTTCAACTCCAGGAACGGGCGGCAACACAGGAGGCGGAGGAAATACTTCAACTCCAGGAACGGGTGGCAACACAGGAGGAGGAGGAAACACTTCAACTCCAGGAACGGGCGGCAACACAGGAGGAGGAGGAAACACTTCAACTCCAGGAACGGGTGGCAACACAGGAGGCGGGACTAACTCCAATATTACGACTGGTGGAGGAAGCTCGAGCACAGGTGGAGGTAGCATTTCAACACCGAACAGTGGTGGATCAACGACAGGTACAGTAACAACGACGCGTCCAGGTACGACGACATCGTCTACAGCAGGTGGCACGACGACGTATTACCCATCGACGACAACAACAACGAAGCCAGCAGTAACGACGACAGCACTCCCAAGTGGAACAACGACGACAACAACAACGGCAACATTACCGCAAACGAATGTTCAATCAACGGCGATGTTAACTGTTGCAGGTGCGTTATTAGTCTTAATTGCAGCAATCGTTATGTATCGACGTCGTAAGCTTAGCTAACGAGTAGGAAGCAGTGAATGGACTCATTCCATTCGCTGTTTTCTTATTTATTATGCAAAAGCGCAAAAAAATATGAAAAAGCGTAGCGGAAAGTGGTTGAATTTATACACAGATTCGTCGGAGTAGCGTACAATAATATGTAAAGAGAGAGGGGCAGAACTATGTTACAAATCGACAAACGAGTTATTCAAGCACCGATGGCAGGAGTTACGACACCATCATTTGTGGCAGCGTGCAGTAACGCAGGGATTTTAGGATCAGTAGGAGCAGGTTATTTAAATGGCCCGCAAACGCGCGAGTTTATTCAAGCAGTAAAACAGCAAACGACAAAACCGTTTCAAGTAAATTTATTTATACAAGAAGAGCCACGCATTGACATTAATGTGTTGCAACAGGCGAAGCAGGCGCTATTACCAATTTACGAGCAGTTAAACGTTAACCATGTACAGCGTGTCACATCGACTGAAATTTTTTCAAATCAAATAGATGTCATTATCGAGGAGCAAGTGCCAATCGTATCGTTTACGTTCGGTTTACCAGAGCAAAGTGTGCTGCAACGTTTATTTGATGCAGGCATGACGGTCATTGGCACAGCGACGACGGTAGAAGAGGCTAAGTCAGTAGAGCAAGCAGGCTGTCAGTACGTCGTGGCGCAAGGAAAGGAAGCGGGTGGTCATCGCGGGTCCTTTACGGATCAAAATGAGTACCATGCTACGCGCGACTTAGTGCGTGCAATTAAAGAAGCGGTGAGCATTCCAATTATCGCAGCAGGTGGTATTATTGATGCGCGTGACGTTGCAGACTTAACGGCAGACGGTGCTGATTATGTACAGGTAGGCTCGGCATTTCTCATTACAGACGAATGCGAAACACCAGATATTGTGAAGCTTGAAATTAAGCGTTTAACGCACAACAATACTGTCTATACGAAAGCATTTTCAGGTAAAATGGCGCGTGGGGTGAAAAATGAGTTCGTTGAGTATATGAAAGGGAAGGTCGTTGCACCGTATCCACTTCAAAATGATTTAACGAAGGCGATTCGCGCGGCCGCAACCGTTCAAAAGCGCCCAGAGTTTTTATCGATATGGGTTGGGGAACGCGGTTATTTATGCGAAGCGACGACAATTGAAGAGGTGCTAGCGCGCTTAGGTGTGTAAGCATGAAAAATGGCGAAAAGCATAATGCTCTCGCCGTTTTTTTATTATTCCGTCCAAATGTCAAATGGAATTTCTTTGCCGCCTTCAAATAATTTAATTGTATCGTACGTATGAGTGAATGACACCGCATACACCTCGGTTTCGATGTCGCCCGTTTTTTGCTCACCGCGCGTCAGGTGAATGCTCAGTACGCGCTCATTATCGTCAGCTGTAATGCTTACATGCTCGCTCGAATTTAAAAGTAAGTAGCTAACATCACTCATGCTATAAATAAATGAAGCAAATGTTGTGTTCTCTGTAATATCTATAATACTTTGTACGTCTTCATTCGGCTCATCGACTGGATAAATGTCAATGACGTTGTTGTCGATGACGCTTTCAAATGATGTCGCGTCTGTCGGTGTCGTTTCTTCGTCGCTGCACGCTGCTAAAAAGAGCGCGGCTATTAGCGGTAATAACCATTTTTTCATAATTGATTTGTCAGTCCTTTCGTTTATCAGCATTCATTGTACAGGGAAATAATCGAAACTACCACTGAAGCGCTCATCGCACCATTTGCCGAAGCAGCAGTTCATGAAAAAACACAGTGTAGTACAGCTTTTTGTACGTTTAAGTTATTCGAATTGTTGTAACGTGACACGTCTGACCTTAAAAGTGAACAAACTTTCTTTGATAAAGCGTTTTCAAGCTAACTGTGTCAAAATGACGTCAATCTGTTATATATCAGTACGAAATCATGTTCTTTATGTTTTTATCACTCTACTTTGTGTTAAGTTTTCCTAAATTTCATGATAACTATTTTAAATTTTGAGAAAACAATGTACAATTGAAACCGTAATCATTTTTTATTCATAAGGAGAGTTCGCACATGTTCAAAATTCAAGAAATTCGTGAGATCATCAAATTAGTAGATACATCTTCAGTAGACGAGTTCGTATACGAAGTTGACGGAGCAAAATTAAAAGTTAAGAAAAACGGCGTAGCAGTAGACGCACCTGTAGCAGCTCCAAAAGCAGCGGCACCTGCAGCGGTAGCTCCAGAAGCTCCAAAAGCAGCGGCACCTGCAGCAGTTGAAGCACCAAAAGCACCAGAAGCACCAAAAGCAGAGGTTGCAGCTGATTCAGAGTTACATAAAATCACTTCGCCGATGGTTGGTACATTCTACCAAGCTTCTTCTCCAGACGCAGCACCATACGTACAAGTTGGCGATAAAGTAGGCAACGAATCAATCGTATGTATCGTAGAGGCAATGAAATTATTCAACGAAATCGAAGCGGAAATCGAAGGCGAAATCGTTGAAATTTTAGTAAAAGATGGCCAATTAGTAGAATTCGGTCAACCTCTATTCCTAGTAAAAGCTAACTAATAAGGAGTTGCAAACATCATGAAAAAGGTTTTAATTGCAAACCGTGGTGAAATTGCAGTACGTATTATTCGTGCTTGTAAAGAGTTAGGCATCAAAACGGTAGCGGTTTACTCAACAGCTGACGCAGATGCACTACACGTGAAATTAGCAGACGAAGCATATTGCATCGGACCACATTTATCAAAAGATTCTTACTTAAGCTTCCCGGCAGTTCTTGGCGTAGCGCAAAAAACTGGTGCTGATGGGATTCACCCAGGTTACGGTTTCTTAGCGGAAAACGCAGCATTTGCTGAAGCTTGTGAGAATGCAGGCATTAAATTTATCGGTCCATCATCTGACGCAATCAAAATCATGGGTATTAAAGACGTTGCCCGTGACACGATGGAAGCAGCTAACGTACCATTAGTTCCAGGTACAGGGATCGTTCCTGATATCGAAACTGGTAAAGAATGGGCAGCTAACATTGGTTACCCAGTTATCATTAAAGCAACAGCAGGCGGCGGCGGTAAAGGTATCCGCGTAGCTCGTACTGAAGAAGACTTAGTAAAAGGCATCGAAATTACACAAAAAGAAGCAGCAGCAGCTTTCGGTAACCCAGGTGTTTACTTAGAAAAATTCATCGAGTACTTCCGTCACTGTGAAATTCAAGTACTTGCAGACGGTCACGGCAACGTAGTTCACTTAGGTGAGCGTGACTGTACAGTACAACGTCGTATGCAAAAACTAGTAGAAGAAGCTCCATCTCCAGCGCTATCTGAAGAGCGTCGTGCACAGATGGGTGAAGCCGCTGTTAAAGCAGCGAAAGCTTGTAACTACGAAGGTGCAGGTACGATCGAGTTCATTTACGATTACCAAGAAGATAAATTCTACTTCATGGAAATGAACACACGTATCCAAGTTGAACACCCAGTAACAGAAATGATCACTGGTGTTGACCTTGTACAACAACAATTAAAAATCGCTTCTGGTGAGAAATTACCATTCGCACAAGAAGATATTAAAATTAACGGTTGGGCAATTGAATGCCGTATTAACGCAGAAAACGCATACAAAAACTTCATGCCATCAGCTGGTACTGTAGCGACTTACGTTGCACCAGGCGGCTACGGAGTACGTATCGATTCAGCGGTATACCCAGGCTACACAATCCCACCTTACTACGATTCAATGGTTGCGAAATTAATCGTGCATGCAGATACACGTGAAGAAGCAATCGCAAAAATGGATCGTGCATTATCAGAGTTCGACATCGCTGGTCCTGGAATTAACACAACGATTCCTTTCCACCAAGCGTTAATGAACAATGATGTGTTCAAATCAGCGAAGTTCAACACGAAGTTCCTTGAAGAGAACGACATTTTAAACACAAAAAAATAATCGGTGAAAGCTGATTCGCTTTTAACCCGTTCTCTACTTGTAGAGGGCGGGTTTTTTAAATTGTAATGAAAGCAAATCGCAAAAGAAAAAGCCCGAGTTTGATTTCTCGGACTGTTTCTTTATTGTACAAATTGAATCGGTACGTACATCGGTTCACTTAGTGCAACTCCTTCTGCACTCGTCACGCTGCGGTCAAGCTTTAACATATACGTTTCGTTGTATAGTATATGTTCAGGTGTAACAGTTGCAGTATCGTTCGTCACAGTCGTCGTTGTCGCAACAATTTGACGATCTTTATAAAGTGTCAATGTTGTATTCGGCGAAACGTCGTTTGAAAACGTCACGGTAATGAATGGGTTTGTCATTGTACGCAGTAGCTGCTCGTCACCGCGAAGCCATTGAAGCGCATCGTTTGCATGAATGAGCCCGTAGCCTGTAGCAATGTCGTAACCAGGTTTTTCTAAGTCAATGGCAGTTCGTTTTAAAGCGTTGTGCAAAACGTCAAACGAAGCGTCGCTATATTGCTGGAGTGCTGCGATTAAGCCAGCTGCAAACGGGCTTGAAAACGATGTGCCGCTTATTTCGTTAATTTGATCGTCTTGAATGAGTGGTAAGCTAGCACCAGGCAAAACGAATGATAATTGTTCGTTGTAATTTGAAAAGTTGGCGCGCTGCTGTTGTTCATCGATTGCGCCGATCGATAGTACACCTTCGTATGAAGCAGGGTAGTTTAGCTTGTTGTACGTATGCCCTTCATTGCCAGCTGCTGCAGTAATCGTAATGTTTTGTGCAAGTGCTTTTTCGATTGCATGTTGCTCGCGCTCGTCGATGTACGTGCCACCTAAGCTCATATTAATAATGTCTGCACCTTGCTCGATTGCGTAATCGATGCCTTTGACGATGTTTGGAATGGACAAGGAGCCGTTTTGATCGATTTTAATGACGATGATGTCAGCAGGAGCGTGCTGCATCGCTAAAGCGGCTGACGCGACGACTGCTGTGCCGTGGTGAATCGTATCGTCAGTAACGGTCGTGCCTGCTACTACGTCATACGTATGCGTGACAAATGATTGTAGCCAGCCGCTGTTTGTTGTAAAGCCTGTATCTAAAATCGCGATCGTTTGTTCATGAAGTGGCTCGTACGCAGGAGCTGCAAACGCATAACGCGACGCCCACGTAGTTAAAAGTGGCGCTGCAATTGGATCGACGTCAAAAAATGTGCGTGTCGGCTCAGCATGCTGTAGCGAACGAGCGCATTGTTCGCCAACTGTAATGTCGACATGCTGCAAGTACGTGACGTGTTTGCAATCAAGCGTCTGTTCGCCGATGACAGCTTGCTCGCTCGCATATGCAGTAGTAGGGCATAGTAACAGTAAAGTGGAAAAAAGTAGGCGTTTCATTGTAAAAGGCTCCTTCATAACAGACGTGCAGTGAACACGCGTGTTGTTTTTTTTATTATCGCTAAAAAGGGAAAGAAATTCAATGTAACAAAGGTTTTCATTCAATATATGAATCGTTTTGTAGTATAATTATGGGCATAGCAAATAGAGAGGATGAATACAATGGCTGAAAAGCTTACACAATCATTCGTACAACCAACACCGGTCGGAAAAGAGGAGCTTGGTCAAATTGAAGTCGCACCGGAAGTAATTGAAGTCATCGCAGGTATTGCCGTAAATGAAGTAGAAGGTGTAGCAGCAACGCGTGGCAACTTCGCATCAGGTGTTGTAGAGCGCTTTGGCAAAAAGGTACATAGCAAAGGCGTGAAAACAAACGTTTCAGAAGAAGGTAAAATTATTGTCGACGTCTATTGCACAGTGAAATACGGCGCAACAATTCCGAAAGTAGCAAAGGAAATTCAATCAAATATTCGTCAAACGATCATGAATATGACGTCGATTGAAACAGCGGAAGTAAACGTGCACATTACAGGCATTCAATTTGAACAAGAGGAAGTAAAATAAGCGCATCGTCTCCTTATAGTGAGGAGGCGATTTTTTTGTTTATGCAAGGCGAAAAGGGGAACAAAATGAAGGAAGGAATCATGTCTGTTAATACGCCACTTTTATACAGCTCAATTGCTTGTTTTTAGTAGCAAGACGGAAGTGAATGCAGCATGATAGTGGCAGGAAGCGTGCGGCGAGAATCCTTCATGACTAACATCGTGTTCGCCGCCGAGCCCGAGGAATTTATATGCGACGAGTAACCGCAGAAATAAAGCGAGCGGCACGACGCGAACTGCCAATTGAATGGCTCATCAACACGCTTGGGAAGGTAGATTAAGAGTGAAGGAAGTGAGACAATGTTTTCGAGTAAAGAGCGTACGCAATTATTACAACAAATGGACGGAGAATTGTATGATGTCGTTGTGATTGGTGGTGGTATTACCGGCGCTGGTGTCGCACTCGATGCGGTAACACGTGGCTTGAAAGTAGCACTTGTCGATATGCAAGATTTTGCAGAAGGAACATCAAGCCGCTCAACGAAGCTTGTGCATGGTGGCCTTCGCTATTTAAAGCAAGCACAAATAAAGGAAGTGGCAGAGCTAGGGCGAGAGCGTGCTGTTGTGTATGAAAATGCACCACACGTCACGACGCCTCTTTGGATGTTGCTACCGTTTTATACAGATGGCACGTTTGACAAGGCGACGACTGCACTTGGGCTCACCGTTTATGACTATTTAGCAGGTGTGAAGCGTAAGGAGCGCAAAATGATGCTGTCGAGTGACGAGGTGCTCGCGCGCGTGCCGACGTTAAAGAAGGATGGTTTGGTCGGTGGTGGCATGTACGTTGAATATCGCACGGACGATGCACGCTTGACGATTGAAGTGTTAAAGGCGGCTGTGATGCGCGGTGTTCAGGCGGTAAACTATGCAAAAGCAGTCGCCATTGATGAAAAAAATATCGCCTTTACTGCGGTGACGATAGCTGATTGTTTAACGGACGCGACGTATAAACTAAAAGCGAAGCGCGTCATTAACGCAGCTGGTCCGTGGGTAGATGAGGTGCGCAGCTTTGTCGAAAAAGTAGAAGGTAAGCATTTAGTGCTCACAAAAGGGGTGCATGTCGTCATTGATGCTGCACATTTTCCACTTCAGCAGCCTGTCTATTTTGATCATTCAGACGGGCGGATGATTTTTGCGATTCCGCGTGACAACAAAGTGTACGTTGGCACGACCGATACGTTTTATAATGGCGATGCGACAAAGCTTGTAGTAGATCCGGAAGACCGCGCGTACTTGCTCGCAGCTATTCAGTACATGTTTCCAGATGCGCACGTAGTTGATGCGCACATTGAATCGACGTGGGCAGGGGTGCGACCGCTCATTCATGAGGAGGGGAAAAGCCCTTCTGACATATCGCGGAAAGACGAAATTTGGCGCACGAGCGAAACGGTTATTACGATAGCAGGCGGCAAGCTAACAGGATATCGTAAAATGGCGCAAAAAGTAGTCGACGTGCTCGTGAAAGATTTAGAGCAGCAATCAGCTAAGCGATACGGACGTTGTGTAACGAAGCATTTGCCGTTGTCTGGTGGCGATTTAAGTGGCTCGCGCTTTTTTGAGCAATATGTAAATACATGGACAGAGCGAGGCGTGACGTACGGCTATAGCGAAGAAGAAAGCGAGCGGCTCGTGCGCATGTACGGCACAAATGTCGAGCAAGTGATGTCGTGCGGTGCAGAGGCAGGCGAATTGCCACGGGCGCTTTATGCGGCATTACGTTATAGCATCGAGTATGAAATGACGATGACACCGGCGGACTTTTTTGTGCGCCGAACAGGAATGATTTATTTCGATTTGCCAGCAGTCGAGCGCTATAAGGAAGCGGTGCTACACGTCATGGCAGAGCAGCTACACTATAGCGACGAGGACAAGGAGGCACACCGACTAACGTTAGAAGCTGCGATTATTGTTGCGAAAGCATAAAATAGTACGGGCTGTGCTACACGTCTGAATGGACAATTGGCACAGCTTTTAATATGCGATTGAGGCGAGCGAGCAGTAGATGAGCGACAACATAACAGGCTCGATATTTGTCATTAAGCGACAGAATGACACACATTTCACTTAAATTAAAACGGACTTTTGAAAATTTACGTCAACGCACTGTTATCATATAAAAAATGTGCTATGATAAAAACGAATGTTAACAAGATAGGAGAGCTTTCGATGAAACGACATGAAGCGCGACAAAAAGCGTTGCAAGCATTGTTTCAGCTAGACAACACAGAGCTATTACTTGAAGAGGCGATGAATCATGCGCTTGAGCGTTCTTTTGAAGAAGCAGCCCAACCTGCATATGATGCATTTTTTGAGCAATTAGTACGTGGTACAACTGAACATAAAGAAACAATTGATGAGCAATTATCAGCAAAGCTAGAAAATTGGTCATTAAGCCGATTACCGAAAATTGAACGTACAGTATTACGTATGGCAGTTTACGAGCTACAATTTTCAAACGATGCACCAGATGGCGTAGTTGTCAATGAGGCAATTGAGCTGGCGAAAACATTTGGTGATGAAAAATCAAGCAAGTTCGTAAATGGAGTACTTTCTAAATTTATTGAAACAAAGTAGTTTTGAATATTGGAAGGAGTAACATCAAACATGTCAAGTGCAATTATTAATGGTAAAGAAATTGGTCAACAAATTCGCGAGTCGATCGCACAGCGAGTAGAGACGTTAAAGCAAAATGGTTTAACACCAGGCTTAGCGGTTGTGTTAGTTGGGGATAACCCAGCGTCAAAAACATACGTAGCAAACAAGCAAAAGTCTTGTGAAGCAATCGGTATGTTCTCAGAGCTAGTGAAGCTAGATGCAGCAACAACGCAAGAAGAGCTTGTTGCGGAAATCGAGAAGTTAAACGGTCGTGACGATATTCACGGCATTTTAGTGCAATTACCACTACCGAAGCAAATTGATGAGGACGCAATCATTGCGGCAATCGACCCAGCAAAGGACGTTGACGGCTTTAGCCCAGTAAGCGTTGGGAAAATGATGCTCGGTCAAGAAACATATTTACCTTGTACGCCTTTTGGGGTAATGAAGCTTCTTGAGTATACAGGCATTGACGTTGCAGGCAAGCACGCGGTCATCGTTGGACGCAGCCACATCGTTGGTAAGCCGATGGGACAATTATTGCTTCAAAAAGATGCGACGGTAACGTACACGCACTCAAAAACAAACGATTTACCATCTTATACGAAGCAAGCGGATATTATTATCGCAGCAGTAGGTCGTCCAAACTTCATTACAGCTGAGCACGTAAAAGAGGGCGCTGTTGTCATTGACGTTGGGATTAACCGCGACGAAAACAACAAGCTTGTTGGTGACGTAGACTTCGCGAGCGTAGATGGCATTGCTTCACACATTACACCAGTACCAGGCGGCGTTGGGCCGATGACAATTACGATGTTACTTTATAACACAGTGCAAGCAGCAGAAATTGCAAGCGCGCAATAAAAACAAAAAGTTCAATAAATACGTCATTGTCGTTACGTTTTTGTGTAGAAATACAACAACTTGTAACGAATTGAATAAAAAGGGTTGTGCTAAAGGGGATTCCGTTTAGCACAACCCTTTTATTTTTTGTATAATGGAATAGCGATTGAATGAATCGAGTAAAAATAAATATATACATTGAACTTAATATGGTAACTGTTCTTTTGTTTCGGTGGACGCTTTTCAATGTCGGTCATAAAGGCGTTGTCGCATAGACGCGACCTCGGTTTTGTCCAGCAAAAGTCGCCGCCTACACGTCAGAACGATTCCTTTCTCGTATCATATTCAAAAGTTCGATCTATGTAGTAGAAACATCAAAGAAGTGGGGGGATGGCATGTCATCAAAATTTTTAACTGTGCAAGCGTTAACGAAATATATTAAATATAAATTTGATGCCGACCCACATTTAAAAGATGTATATGTTAAAGGTGAGCTCTCAAACGTGAAAATCCATACGTCCGGTCATATTTATTTCACGTTAAAAGACGACTGTGCGCAAATGCGAGCCGTCATGTTTCGAGCGCAGGCGAGCAACTTAGCGTTTATACCAGAGGACGGCATGCAAGTGCTACTGCGCAGTGAAGTGACGGTGTACGAGGCGCGAGGTGATTACCAGCTATACGTTCAGTCGATGGAGCCAGATGGTGTTGGCGGCTTATTTTTAGCGTTTAATCAGCTAAAGGAAGCGCTACAAAAGGAAGGTTTGTTTGACTCGCGCTTTAAGCAACCAATTCCGCGCATGCCAGCAACGATCGGTGTTATTACGGCATCAACAGGTGCGGCGGTGCGCGATATTTGTACGACGCTGCAGCGACGTTTCCCGAAAGCGCATATTCGCATTTACGAAACGCTCGTGCAAGGAACAGGTGCTGCGCAGTCAATTGCCGGAAATGTGGAGCGTGCAAATGATGAGGCGCTTTGTGATGTGCTCATTGTTGGGCGTGGCGGTGGCTCGATTGAAGATTTATGGGCGTTTAATGAAGAAGTTGTAGCGCGTGCTATTTTTGCTAGTCGCATTCCCATTATTTCAGCAGTCGGGCATGAAACCGATACGACAATAGCGGACTTTGTAGCAGATTTACGCGCACCGACGCCGACTGCAGCAGCAGAACTTGCCGTGCCGAACGAGCGAGACGTACTGCATACAATTTTGACGTACCAAGCACAAATGCAGCAAATGATGAATGCGCGCTTAACACATGAGCGTGCTCGTTTAACGCGCTTGCAGCAATCGTATCCGCTAGCACAGCCTGAGCGCTTATATCGCCCGTTTATTGAGCGACTTGTGCAGCGTGAAGAGCAGTTGGAACAGCGCATGACGATTCATATGATGCAGGCGAAGCAGCGTTATGAAACGCTTGCACAAAAGTTTGCATATGAAAAGCCTGATGTGACGCTACAAAAGCAGCGAGCAGACGACTATACGCATCGCTTGCAGCAGGCGATGATGCAACATGTACGCATGAAAGAGCAGCAGTTTACAACGGCAGTGCGAACACTTGAGGCATTGAATCCGCTTCAAATTTTGACGCGCGGCTTTGCGGCAATTTATCAGGAGGAGCGCCTCGTAACGTCTGTTAGCGATTTACAGCAAGGGGATGCCATTCGCATTGCGATGAAGGACGGCACCGTGTATGCGGACGTTACAAGTACGCAAAAGGAGGAGTAGTAATGGCAAAGAAAGCACAATCTTTTGAGCAATCAATGGAGCAGTTAGAGGAAGTTGTTCGTTTACTCGAGCAAGGAAATGTACCATTAGAGGAAGCGATTGAATTATATAAGCGCGGCATGACGCTATCGAAAAACTGTCACGAAACGCTACAAAAAGCGGAGCAACAATTAATTACACTAGTCGATCGTAACGGTCAAGAAACATCGTTGAACACGGTGAAGGGAGAATAAAAAATGCAACAATTACAGCAGTTTATTGCGACGTATGTACCGCAAATTGAGGAGCATATGCGCGGTGAAATTTCACGCCTACAAGGGCCAGAGTCAATAAAAGAATCGATGCAATATTCACTTGATGCAGGTGGTAAGCGCGTACGTCCACTTTATGTGCTAGCGGTGCTTAGCTTATTTGAACAAGATGTGACGAAAGGTTTACCGATTGCAAGCGCTATTGAAATGATGCATACATATTCACTTATTCATGATGATTTACCGTGCATGGATAACGATGATTTCCGTCGCGGCAAGCCGACAAATCATAAAGTTTACGGGGAAGATGTTGCAGTATTAGCAGGAGATGCGTTAAACTCTTTATGTTTCGGCATCATCGCGCGCATGGACGCACCAGCACAAGTGAAAATCGACTTAATTACGTTGTTAAGCGATACGGCAGGTGCTGAAGGGATGGTCGGCGGACAAGTGCTTGATATGGAAGGCGAAAAACGCTCGCTAAACTTACAGGAGCTTGAACGTGTGCATGTAAACAAAACAGGTGCGTTGCTGCGCTTTAGCATCGAGTCTAGTGCGATTTTAGCACAGGCGGACGAGCAAACGCGTCAAGCGCTTGTCAATTACGCGCATCATATCGGCTTAGCTTTCCAAATTCAAGATGATATTTTAGACATTGAAGGTACAACAGAACAACTCGGCAAAACGGCAGGAAAAGACGTTGTTAGTGAAAAAAGCACATATCCAGCGCTTTTAACGTTACAAGGCGCGAAGGAAAAGCTAAACGATCACTTTGAACAGGCGATTGCCGCATTACAGCATGTGTCAGCGGATACGACGTTGCTACAGCAGTTTGCAGCATATATTGTAAAACGTACGAACTAAAAACGGAAAACGACGTCATGAATAAGTAGGATGTCGCGAATTTAAAAGTGAAACACTTTTAGTATGTGATTATCACTGTTATAATAGGGGAAATGACAGCTATAAGGAATTCAACAGTAAAGGTGTGTGAAGAGATGGATTTAACGACGATTACTAGTCCATCCTTTTTGAAAGAGCTAAATCATGAACAATTAACAGCGCTTGCAGCAGATGTACGCAAGTTTTTAATTGAAAAATGCTCTGTAACAGGTGGTCACATTGGTCCAAACTTAGGTGTAGTAGAATTGACGATTGCGCTTCATAAAGTGTTTGATAGCCCAGCAGATAAGTTTTTATGGGACGTTGGACATCAAGCGTACGTGCATAAAATTTTAACAGGGCGTGCAGCGCAATTTGATACACTTCGCCAATATAAAGGCTTATGTGGCTTCCCAAAACTCATTGAAAGTGAGCATGACGAATGGGAAACAGGTCATAGCTCGACATCACTTTCAGCTGCAATGGGCATGGCTGCAGCACGTGACATCAAAAAGGAATCGAATTATGTAGTACCAATTATTGGAGACGGCGCGCTTACCGGGGGGATGGCGCTGGAGGCTTTAAACCATATTGGTCATGAAAAAACGAATATGATCGTTATTTTAAACGATAATGAAATGTCGATTGCGCCAAACGTCGGTGCGCTCCATAGTGTATTAGGTCGCTTACGTACGTCGCGCGATTATTCAAAGGCAAAAGAAGAGCTTGAATCATTAATGCAAAAAATTCCAGTTGTCGGTGATAAATTAGCATCAACAGCGGAGCGCGTAAAAGACTCGTTAAAATATTTAGTCGTTTCAGGCGTGTTTTTCGAGGAGATGGGCTTTAAATATTTAGGGCCGATTGATGGACATGATTTCGAAGCGTTAGAGCATCATTTAGAATACGCGAAAAAAGTAAAAGGTCCAGTACTTGTACACGTATTAACGAAAAAAGGGAAAGGTTACAAGCCAGCTGAAGATGATACGATCGGCAATTGGCACGGTACCGGTCCATACAAAATCGAAACAGGCGACTTCGTGAAATCTGCCGCAAAAGGTCCAGGTTGGTCAGCATTAATCGCTGAAACGGTGCGCAAAGAAATGGCACACGACGAACGCATTGCCGTTATTACCCCTGCGATGCCAGTCGGTTCAAAGCTTGAAGGTATTCGCAGCGATTACCCAGAGCGCTTTTACGACGTCGGCATTGCCGAACAGCACGCCGCAACGATGGCAGCAGGCTTAGCGACGCAAAAAATGAAGCCGTTTTTATCGATTTACTCAACGTTTTTACAGCGTGCGTACGACCAAGTGCTACATGACATTGCACGTCCGAACTTAAACGTTGTGATCGGCATCGACCGCGCAGGGCTTGTTGGAGCAGACGGTGAAACGCATCAAGGTGTATTTGATATTTCATTTTTACGCCATATGCCAAACATCGTACTTATGATGCCGAAAGACGAAAACGAAGGGCAACATATGGTGAAAACAGCGCTTGCGTACGATGACGGTCCAATTGCGATTCGTTACCCGCGCGGCAATGGCTACGGTGTACCGATGGATGCGGAGTTAACACCAATTCCAATCGGTTCATGGGAAGTGTTGCGTAAAGGGACGAAAGCTGCCATTTTAACGTTCGGTACGACAATTCCGATGGCGTTAGAAGCTGCGGAGCAATTAGCACAAAAAGGCATCGATGTAGAAGTCGTGAACGCACGTTTCATTAAGCCGCTTGACGAGGCGATGTTACGTGACCTTGTAAGTCGCAAGCTCCCGATTTTAACGATTGAGGAATCAGCGTTACAAGGTGGCTTCGGTAGCTTCGTGCTTGAGTTTATGAACGATGAGCGTCTTCATGCGACGATTGACCGAATGGGTATTCCCGATCAGTTTATCGAGCACGGCGACGTACCAGAACTATTAGCAGAAATTAATGTAACGACAGAAGAAGCGGTCAAACGCATCGAGCTGCTCGTGAATCATACAGAAAAAGTAGGGCAATCATAATTATGACGAAAACACCGAAAGAGCGCGTAGACATTATGCTTGTTGAGCGTGGATTATGTGAAACACGTGAAAAAGCAAAGCGCGCCATTATGGCCGGTTTAGTCTTTACAAACGAAGTACGCATTGACAAGGCGGGCGAAAAAATCGCCGTCGATGCGCCGCTTCAAGTAAAAGGCTCACAGCTAAAATACGTTAGCCGTGGTGGACTGAAGCTAGAAAAAGCATTAGAAATTTTTGATATGAGCGTAGACGGAAAATTAATGCTCGATATCGGCTCATCAACAGGTGGCTTTACGGACTGCGCATTACAAAACGGCGCGCGTCATTGTTATGCGCTTGACGTTGGCTCGAACCAGCTTGCTTGGAAAATTCGTTCCGACGAGCGCGTAACGGTAATGGAGAAGACGAACTTCCGCTATACGAAGCCAGAAGATTTAGTGGAAGGCTTACCGGAGTTTGCGACGATTGACGTATCGTTCATTTCTTTATCGCTTATTTTACCGGTGTTAAAGACGGTGCTCGTACCAGGTGGCGACGTCATGGCACTTGTAAAGCCGCAGTTTGAAGCAGGTAAGGATAACGTCGGCAAAGGTGGCATCGTGCGCGATCCGAAAACGCATTTAGCTGTACTTGAGCAGACAGCTAAAATGGCAACGGAAATCGGCTTTGTCGTGAAGGATGCATCGTTTTCACCAATTACAGGTGGCGAAGGGAACATCGAATTTTTATTCCATTTAGTGAACCGAAAAGACGGCGAACAGCTAGAACCGTATACAAACTTTGAAGCACTCGTAAAGGCTGCACATAGTGACTTGAAATAACACGACCTCACACGTTGAGGCGTGTTTTTTCTTTTGTTTACATAGATTTGTAAAAAACGTAAAAATGGCAAGCGTGTTGAAATGAACTGGCAGGAGCGTATTGCGGCTCGCTTTGTCTCTGCGATTACTCGAGACAGAAAAACATGTGCTCCTGCGGTTACTCGTCGCCAAAGAAACTTTCGCTATTTTCGGTGGAGTCCGCCTCTCGTTTCAGCAGCCATTATGCGTCAACTGTAGCTTACGATGATGAAACATAACAATAAAAAACAGGTCTGTTGATTAGCCATTTTTATAAAGCTGAATCTGTTGTTTTCAGTAGCAAAACTGACATGAATGCAGCATTGTAGTGGCTTGGGAGCGTGCGGCGAGACTCCTTGGGGAAAAGCTCGTGCCTCAAGACCCCGTAAGCCGCGACGTAGGA
>NZ_MATO01000065.1 GCF_001700325.1 Caryophanon latum | reverse complement strand
AAAAATGGAAGAGTCATAAAAACGGAAGTTTTTCAGTGCCCTCCGACAAAATCAGCTCCTTTCTTTTTCACGTTAAATAAATAAATGTTGCCGAAAACATAAAAAACAGTTTTATAACTTATTTTAACATAAAATACTTATTTGGTATTATTTAGATGCATGTAATTATCTTCATAGTATTATAAAAGGATAAAAAATAACTTTTTTTGGAGGCTGGTATGGTAAATAATTTCTGTTCTAATTGTGGTAACAAACTTGTTATCAATTCCAAATTTTGCTCAAAATGCGGAAAAACATTACATCAAAACATGGATTCCAGTAACAATTTATTAGCAGGTTCAAGTTCTTTAGATAATAAAAATAAACGTGTCCTCACTAATATCATTTCAATTGCCTTACTATGGTTACCCGCATTCTATATGATCCTTAATTTATTTACGCCTCTTGGGGTTGTATCCGCGTACGATAATGAAGATTATCTTATAACTTCAGCAGGGGGAGTTGTATCTGGATTTATAATTTTTCTCTATATTCATTTCTTTAAAGATATGTTATTATCTAAAATTTTAGCCAAATACACATATTTTATTATTACGTTATCTATCTTAGTATATATCGCTACATTCTTTTCATTATTTTTCAGTTATTTATTCCCTCAAAATCATGTAGAAGAAATAGCTATTTACTATGTATACTCTATGAATGAATTAAATGTAGATGCTATTGTTGCAGACTATCGACAAATGCTAGTTGAAGGTTTCATTATGTTAATAATTTTCTTTTTGCCAACATTACTTATTAAACTATTGTTTATGAAAAGATGGTTTAAGATACATAAGAATCTATCACTCTTCAAAGGTTTAATTTGGTATAAATCAAATTGTAAATTTAAAAATATTATGAATATGTTTATAACAATGAAATAACGATTATTTAAAAGCGACGATTTCTAAGAGCTTAATAAATTGTTTCATTACCTCGAATAATTGAACATACATAAGCTTAGCATTAAAGGCTTAGGCTACTCTAAAAAGTATTCGGGAAACAAAGCTTAGTCGAAAAACAACAAAGCGTTAGCGGGAAAATGTATTCTCCCACTAACGCTTTGTTTCAGTCTCTTAATTAATCTCCAAAAATATAAGCTATTTCGTAAAGTCAATTACCATACGTCCGGTAATTTTCCCTTCTTCCATTTCCTCTAAAATGTCGTTAATGTCCTCAACTGGGCGTAATGCCACTTTCGGTACAACTTTGCCTTCTGCTGCAAATTGGAACGCCTCTTGTAAATCTTGGCGCGTACCAACTAGCGAGCCGACTACTTGAATGCCGTCTAACACTAAGCGTGGAATGTTTAAGTCCATTTTGTCGACCGGTAAGCCAACTGCGACAACGCGCGCGCCTGCTTTTACAACGTCAACAGCTTGGTTGAACGGTGTTTTCGCTACGGCTGTAATAACGGTCGCATCTAGCCCTTTACCACCTGTTACTTTTTTCGCCGCTTCGACTGGGTCTTCATTCATTGAGTTTACGACTACGTCTGCGCCAACTTCCTTTGCGAACGCTAGCTTGTCGTCGCTAATGTCGAATGCGATGACTTTTGCGCCAAACACATGCTTTGCGTACTGTACCGCTAAGTTTCCTAAACCGCCGATACCGAATACGCCGATCCACTGCCCTGGCTTAATGTTTGATACTTTTACTGCTTTATATGTTGTCACACCGGCACATGTTACAGACGATGCCGCTGCTGGGTCTAATCCGTCTGGTACTTTCACTGCGTAGTCTGCTTTCACAATTGCTTGCTCTGCCATCGCGCCGTCCACTGTGTAGCCTGCATTTTTCACGTCGCGGCATAACGTTTCGCGACCTGTCGTGCAATATTCACAATGCCCGCAGCTTTCATATAGCCACGCGATCGACACGCGGTCACCTACTTTTAATGACGTCACGCCTTCTGCAATTTCGATTACTTTGCCGACACCTTCATGTCCAAGCGTTACGCCTGTTACGTCACCGAAATCTGCATTTTTTACGTGTAAGTCTGTATGGCATACACCACAAAATTCCATCTGTACTAAAGCTTCTCCATGTTGTAATGCGCGTAATTGCTTCTCCTCAACCGATACCGATTTGTCTTTCGTTACAACTGCTGCTTTTACCATTTATTCTAGCCCCTTTCAGATGTTATGTACTGTGCTAAGCACCGCTACATGCTAAAAGTATCACACAAAGTTCACAACTTCAATATGCAGATTTTTTACAAAACGACAAAATTACTTCGAAAATGCATATATTTACTTTCAAAGGATAGTATTTATATTCATATTTTCATTTCGTTAACGCATAAAAAAGCCAATTGCCCGAAAATTGTTTCCGAGCAATTAGCTTTCAATACTATTGTGCTAAATAATGTCGTTCGTAAAAAAATTTTTTATTGAACGTGTCCAACTGCGCCACTAATGTAACCGTACGTGCCGCCGATGCTTACTTCATACCACGTACGTCCGTCTGATGTTTTCTCGTAGTAGCCTGTGTAATGAAGTGCCTCGCCTTTTTTACCTGTGTAAATAACGCCTGCATTAATCGATGGCGACGATCGCACGTTTCCTTCTGCGTTCGTAATTAAAAATTCGGTCTCATCTGTTCCGTAGTAATAATCCTCTGATGTTGAAGAAACGCGGTCGCTAATGAAGCCTGTTTTATTACCGACGATAACTTGATACCAAGTACGTCCATCTGATGCGTGTACGACTTCACCTGTGTAGTACATTTCCTCGCCTTTTTTCGCTGTATGCACAACTTTACCGTTTAATGACGGCTCTGAGCGTACGTTTGCGCTTGATTCCGTTGCGATAATCGTATTGCCACCATTTGTGTAATGATCCGCATACGTTGCTTCATTAACAAGCGTGCCAACCGCGCTACTCATATAACCTGTTTTGCCGTTATGCGACACTTTATACCATGTACGTCCGTCTGGTGTTTTCACTTTCTCATGTAAATATTCAAATGACTGATAAAGCGTACCTGCTGTCACAACTGCTGCTTTTAACGACGGCTCTGCTCGCACGTTCGCATCTTTCGCCGTTACTTGCACGTGCGTCATGCTTGAGTTGTCTTTTTCTACGATGTTCGTTTGCTTCGCTGGGGCTGGCGCTGTGTTCGTCACAGTTTGCGTTGCCGGTGCTGTCGTTGTTTGCGTTACAGCTGGTGGTGTCGCCGTTTGTTGTTGCTGCTCTTGCACGACTGGCTGCACGACTTCTTTGTCCTCTTCCTCGATCGTTTCCGTTACCGCATCGATTAAATTCGATGTACTTTCCATTACTTCACCACAGCCTGCAAGCGACAACGCCATTACGGGTAAAGCGACAATTTTAACTATCTTCTTCATTTTAAAACCCCATTTCTTCCACTATTTTAGTCATTATAGCTCATTTATAAATGTTCATGCAACGTCTAACTTCATTTATACAGTTATAGTTTAAATCATTTATTATTTAATGTATTTATATGTTTATAAGTTGATTGTCAAACGTCTTAAGACACGCTACAATCGAGAACATATGACGCAGCTTGGAGGAATACACCTATGATTTTACTCATCGATAACTACGATTCATTTACGTTTAACATCGTGCAATATTTGCAAACGCTTCAATACGATGTGCACGTTGTACGTAACGACGAAATAACGCTCGATGACATTCGCGCACTTGCCCCACGAGCGATTTTTTTATCGCCTGGACCTGGCACACCGAACGATGCGGGGATTTCGCTCGACGTCGTCAAAACATTTGCGACGACGATTCCGATTTTTGGTGTCTGCTTAGGTCAGCAAATTATTGCACAGGCGTTCGGCGCAAGCATCGTAAAAGCAGCTGCACCGATGCACGGCAAAACGTCGGCCATTACACATGATGGACAAGGCATTTTCACAAATATCGAAAGCCCAACCGTCGTCGGTCGTTACCACTCGTTAACGGTGACCGATTTACCCGACTGCTTACACGCTTCAGCGACGACAGCACAAGGTGATATTCAAGCAATTCGTCATCGCACATTACCGATCGAAGCGGTGCAATTTCATCCTGAATCGATTTTGACAGTGGACGGTTTACGTATGATTGACAATTTCTTTACAGTTCATTTAAAAGGAGAGCGCACATGACGTTTATTCATTTGAAATTCCCACAGCAAGACGGTAAACTGCAATCGCTTACATTTAAAGAGCCGATTGCGACATTGACTGCCCATTCATTGCAAGACGTTGAACAAACGTTACGTGAAGTCGAACGCTATACGAATGACGGCCATTACGCAGCTGGCTATGTAAGCTACGAGGCAGGAGCGGCGTTTGATGCGGCAATGCCTGTACGTACAGACGGATCGATGCCGTATTTGTCGTTTAGCATTTTTCGTGAGCCGACGAATGAGGACATCTTTAGTGAGGCGCCATTTGCACTTTGCAACATGACGCCTTCTATTTCAAAGGATACGTACAATGAAGCAATTGCGACGATTCATAACGAAATTTATGAAGGCAATACGTATCAAACGAATTATACACTGCGTTTGCACGGCACGTTTGAAGGCGATGCGAAGGCGCTTTATACGAAGCTGCAACGCGCACAGCAAGCTAATTACTGCGCCTATATGGAGCAAGACGACTACACTATTGTTTGTGCGTCCCCTGAGCTATTTTTCAACAAAACAGGGCAAACGTTAACGACGAAGCCGATGAAAGGTACGGTAGCGCGTGGATTAACGGTCGAGGAAGATGAAGCGCAAGCAAAGTGGCTGTACACATCTGAAAAAAATCGCGCCGAAAACGTTATGATTGTCGACTTGCTCCGAAATGACGTCAGCAAAGTCGCAACAGCAGGCTCGGTACGTGTCGATGAGCTATTTACGATTGAGCGCTACCCGACTGTGCATCAAATGACGTCAACGGTGCGTGCGACTTTGCGCGAACAGACGACGATTACCGATCTATTTAAAGCGTTGTTTCCGTGTGGCTCGATTACAGGCGCACCGAAAGTAAAAACGATGCAGCTCATTCAAGCGCTAGAGCCGACACCGCGCGACATTTATTGCGGGGCGATTGGCTTCATTGCACCAAATGGCGATGCGACGTTTAATGTGGCAATTCGTACGCTGCTGCTAAAAGGAACGGACGCAACGTACGGCGTTGGTGGTGGCATTACGTGGGATTCTACTGCAAAGGCAGAGTTTGACGAAGTGCTCGCGAAGTCACATGTGTTAACAGCGGACGCTCCGGTATTTGATTTGCTTGAAACGTTGCTACTAGAAGATGGGCATTATTATTTACTCGATGAACATATGGCGCGTCTGCAAGCGTCAGCCGATTATTTCCAGCGCCCGATCGACGTAGCACATATAATAGAAGATTTACGTGCAGTAGCAACAAAGCACGCACAACATGTATGGCGCGTACGCTTAGTTGTCTCACCGACGTCTCACACAATCGAAGCATTTCCACTCACATTGACCGATGCGCCAATGCGTGTTGCACTAGCGGATGCGCCGATTGATCAAAACAGTCGCTTCTTTTATTATAAAACGACGCATCGTGCGGCATTTACTGCGTTTCAACAGCAATACGCCGACTTTGACGACGTGCTGCTTTGGAACGAGCGCGGAGAACTGACGGAATTTACAAATGGCAATGTCGTACTTGAAATTGACGATGCATTGTATACACCGTACGTAAGCGCCGGGCTATTAAATGGAACGTTCCGCGCACATTTAATCGCAACGCATAAAATTACAGAAAAAGTGTTAACGAAGGAGCATTTGCAGCAAGCAACAAACGTTTGGTTTATTAACAGTGTGCGCAAATGGCGACGCGTAATGTTAACGCCATAACAAAAAAAGTGTAGCGAACAAAATTGTTCCGCTACACTCTTTTTATTGCAATGCGTTTAATGCTTCTCGAATTTCAGCGCCGCCTGACGTAATGCGGTACGATTTCGTTGATTCAGGGTCGATTACTTTTTCACCGTCGACATCGATGTACAAACGGTGGCGTGTGTTCCAGCCGAGCGTTAACGAATAGTCAAATTTCTCTGGTTGCTCCCCTACTTGCTCAAACGTCGCGTTTTCAAACAGCTCTAAAAGGGCGTATTGCTGCTCCTTCGATACATCTACATATTTGAGCTGCATGCGGTCATCCGGCCATTCCATACGATCTACACGAATATATTTATCTTCTACATGAAAATCTGCTTGTCCAAATAATTGGCGTTCCGGCTGCTCTTGCTGCGACATAAAGAAAATAAGCCCTGCCCCGATCAAGCCGACAACGACGATGGACACGGCGCTAAATAATAACTTTTTTGTCATGTAACTTGCTTCCTCCGTCCACGAAAATACGTTCTTCCTCATCATACATATATATGTACTACACTCGCAATCATTTATGATGTGCTTCGACTACTTTTCTCTCCACTATAGTCACACATTTGTCGCAATCTTTCTTCGTATAACATATCGTTTTTTCAATTGCGATCAAATACCTACTAGCGGCGTAAACTAACGGTAAATTTAGCGCTTTTCAAAATTTTTTTCACACAGAAAATCTACATAATTTTTTGCTATTTTTAACGAATAAATAGTATATGTGATGCATCATATATGTAGAGAAACATATATTTATACGCACGTTACTACATTTATAGAACAAAAAGAACTATTTTTCACGTATTTCGTCAACTGATGTGAGCAACTGTTTACAAAATAACCATCGAAATAAATAGAATATTTGCTATAATTAATCAAGGTATATTTACACATTTTTAGTATTGAACGAGACCATTTTATTTCAGGAGGTGGATTCAATGACATTACATCAAATCTCGACACCATTAACAACTTCAGCGATCGATGACTTGCGCAACATTAAGAGGGCACTTGATGAATCATCCATTGTTGCGATTACAAATAAAGCAGGCATGATTACGTACGTCAACGAAAAGTTTTGTAGCATTTCACAATTTAGTGAGGATGAGTTAATTGGCAAAACACACCGCATCATTAACTCCGGTTATCACCCAAAATCTTTCTTTCAAAATATGTGGGCGACCATTTTAGCGAAAAAAGTATGGCAAGGTGAGGTAAAAAATCGTGCAAAAGATGGCTCCGAATATTGGACGAGTACAACAATTGTGCCGTTTTTAGATAGCAACGGAGAGATTAATCAATTCATCTCAATTCGTCAAGACATTACCGCACGCGTTAAAGCAGAGGAAGAATTAGCAGAAGCGTTACGCAATGATTTTCAACACGTCGTTCGCAACATGGAACATTGCGTATTTAAATTAGCTAAAAATGAAAAGCACGACGTTACATTTACGTTATCAGAAGGTCGCCTAGCTGAAGCATTATCGCTTACTTCCCGCCAAGTGTACAATCGCACAATTCAAGATGTATTCCCGTCAGACATTTTAGTTGCACTTGAGCCGGCCATTGATGCTGCGATGAACGGAAATTATACAAATGTACAGTTTTCATATCAAGATCGACAGCTCGCCCTCAATTTATCACCGATTACGAACGATGATACGGACGATATTTTTGAAATTGTCGGCGCCTTACGTGACATTACCGAGCAGCACGTGTATGAGCATCAAATTTACCGCATCGCCCATTTTGATGCATTAACAAATTTGCCAAACCGCACATTGTTTGCGAAAAAGCTACATGAAGCTATTCAACACGCGACCGAGCAACAATCTACATTCGGTATTTTATTTATCGATTTAAACAATTTCAAACAAATTAACGATTCATACGGGCATTCCACAGGTGATCGCTTTTTACAATTTATTGCCGATACATTGAAATTACATATACGCAAAAAAGATTTTTTAGCGCGTTTTGGTGGCGATAAATTTTTGTTGCTCATCGAAGACATTGACGAGGAAAATATCGAATATATCGGCAAACGCTTAGTTCACACGCTCGATCAAACATTTGAAATCGGTCACCTAGAATTACATACCGCGATTAACATCGGCATTAGCATGTTCCCAAAACATAGCGACAATGCTGAAATGTTACTACAGCATGCGAATAATGCGATGCAAGTAGCTAAAAAATCAGGCAGCAATCGCTATCAACTATTTAATCCTGAAATCCAAATGCAAATGCAGCGTAAATTAATGCTTGAAACGGCGTTAAACGATGCAATAAAAAAAGACCAAATGCTCGTCTATTATCAGCCAAAGCTTTGTGCTCGCACGAAAAATATTATCGGCGCCGAGGCGTTGCTGCGCTGGAACCATCCAGTAGAAGGCATTATTTCTCCTGGTGAATTCATTCCAATCGCAGAAAAAAACGGCTTAATTATTCCAATTGGGCAATGGGTGCTCGCAGAATCGATTCGCCAAGCAAAAATTTGGTCGCTGCTGCGTCATCCAATTACAGTGTCAGTAAACGTATCGATTTTACAAATGACACAAACAAATTTCGTAGCAGAAGTGTCGAATCTATTAAAACAGCATAAGCTAGAGCCTCATTTACTCAATTTAGAAATTACTGAGAGCTTAACGACGGACATTCATTTTATGACGCGCATATTGAACGAACTAAAGGAAATCGGCGTCTACATTAGCATCGACGACTTCGGTACAGGCTACTCATCGCTGCGCTATTTAAGTCAGCTGCCAATTCATACAGTAAAAATCGATCAATCATTTATTCGTGATTTAACGCAAGATAACCAATCGATCATTAAAACGATTATTCAGCTAGCGCACGCAATGAATTTATCTGTTGTAGCAGAAGGTGTCGAAACAGAGGAGCAGGAGCAATTTTTAGTGGAAAATTTATGTCACGAGCTGCAAGGTTATTTATATAGCCGTCCGATGCCATTGAACACATTCCAACAATTTTTAGACAATCATCCACAACAAAAAACAATTTAAATACAAAAAAAGGCGCCCGTGAGTAAATCACGAGCGCCTTTTTGCGTTATTATACGCCTGGTACTGCTGGAATTGAATCTAATAAACGTTTTTGGCTATCTTTTAATTGAACAGTTAACTCTTCAATTTTCGTTAACACTTCTTCACGTTTTTCTTGTTGTTGCTCAAGCGCTGATTTCACTGTGTCGTTCCATTGCGTTTGAGTTTGAGTTAATGTATCTGCAAAAATCGAGTTTGGCTTCCAAGCAAATTGTTGTGTTTGCTCTGTAATTTGTTGTACTGTTTCAAGCCATTGTGCAAATTGTGGTTGTGCTGGTAATTGAGCAGTGCTTGCTTTTACTGTTTGTTGCCATTGCTCTGCGAATTGCTTTGATTGCGCTTCTACTGCTGCTAAGCTTTGTACTGTTTTTTCTACAAGTTGTTGTTGCACTTCTAATGCCTCAAGTGTTTTCTTTTCAGCTTCCACTTGTACTTGTTGAAGTGATTTAAAACCATTTAACCAGTTATCCCATAATGCATCTACACTTTTTGTTACGAATTCGTTTGCCATTTGTAAATCCCCCTTTAATGTTTTGTTACAAAATCACACTTGCTTCTATGATTAATACACGTCGCAACGTGCATAAAATCCTTACTCGTCATCTCGTTGCTTTGTCGCTGGTGTGTAAAACGGATTGTAAAGTTGAAAAAAGTTATTCAAAAGCTGTTGGTATTGATTAAGCGAACCTGCCCAAATATCTAAATATTCGTTGCCCGCCTTCGTAATGGAATAAATGCGCTTTGCTGGTCCTCCTGTCGTTGTGTCCCACTGAGAAGACACTAAATCGTCCTTCTCAAGCTGACGCAGTAAACGATAGAAGTTCCCTTGATCAATCGATGCAACACCGAAAGAGCTTAGCTTCTCCATTAACTCATACCCATGCGCATTAAAATCACGCAAATGCAATAGCATAATCGGAATTAAAAAGTTTTTAGGTGTGGACATGTTCGCCTGTTGTTTGTTTTGTTCCTTTGTCATTTTGTGTTCACCACCTGTTGTAAAAAACTTATATGTGTAATTTACACCTATTTGAATTAAAGGTCAAGTATTATATTGAAAATTTTTTTCAAAATATTAACATGCGATCTGTTGAAAAAAACAAAAATTACCTTTATAGTTAGAATGTATTCTAAATTATTCGACAAAGGGGAGAAGTAATTTGGCAACTAATACATCATTTGATGGGTTCACTCTTTGGAAAAACTTATACGACCAAACAGAAAATGCTTGGCGTGACGTAATTCAACAGACGCTTGAACAAAAATCATTTGCAGAAGGTTTAGGACAAGTTCAAAGCCAATACTTACAAGTTCAAAGTCTTGTAGATAACTTAACAGAGTCTTACTTAAAACAAATGAACATGCCATCACGAGAGGATCTATCAAACGTTGCTTCATTAATTATTAATGTAGACACAAAAGTAGATAACCTTGAAGATCAGCTTGACCAATTAGCAACTGGCGGTAACGCAGAGGCAGTTGACGCAGTAAAAAATGAAGTGGACGCATTAAAGCGCACTGTTACAAAGCTTGATAAAAAGCTAGATACCGTTATTTCACTTTTAAATACGACGATTGAAAAGCAAAACGAAGCGATTTTAAAAGTAGAAGCATCGGCAACAAATGAAAAACTAGCACAGGTCGAGCCTCAAAAGCAGCCTGAGCAACCAAAAAAAGCACCTACTCAAGCACCAAATAACAAATAATTTACATACAAAGGGGATAATATTCATGACAAACGTACGTGAAGAAGTTGCAACAATCGAAAAACCATTAGCAGGTAAAGTAGCCATCGTAACGGGCGCATCTCGCGGCATCGGGGCATCGATCGCTAAAGTTTTAGCTGATAAAGGCGCGCAAATTATTGCAACACACAAAGCAGAATCTCAAACAATTAAAGACGTAGTAGCTGACATCGAAGGTAAAGGCGGCTTAATCCACCCAATTCCATGCGACATCTCAGTACCAGAAGATGCAGAGCGCTTAGTAAAAGAAACAATCGAAAAATTCGGTAAAGTTGATATTTTAATTAACAACGCTGGTATTACAAAAGACCGTTCATTCCGTAAATTAACATTACAAGATTGGAACGACGTAATCGACGTAAACTTAACTGGTGCATTCAACACGACGAAACACGTAATCGAGCCAATGATCGCGCAAAACTACGGTCGTATCATTAACATTAGCTCAATCGTTGGTCAAGCTGGTGCATTCGGTCAAACAAACTACTCAGCATCTAAAGCAGGCTTAATCGGCTTCACAAAATCTTTAGCTCTTGAAACAGCAAGCAAAGGGATTACAGTAAATGCAGTATGCCCAGGCTACATCGGAACAGAAATGGTTGCAGCAATGCCAGACGACGTAATCGAAAAAATCGTATCAAAAGTTCCAATCCGTCGTTTAGGTACACCAGAAGAAATCGCAGAAGCAATTCTTTACTTAATTTCTGCAAGCTTCGTAACAGGTCAACAATTAAACGTTAACGGTGGCTTATACATGTAATTCGCTTTACGTAAGCAAGCAATTAAAAGAAGAGATGGAGGGATTTTGTGGTGACAGTAAACACAAAGCCGTTTGATGAATGGTTTGAAACGTTAAAAGATGCATCTACTTTCCAGTGGCAAACGAAAGACTTCGAAAAAGCTCGTCGTTTCACAGAAGTTTTAACGACTGACGCAGATCCAATCGTAGGGCAAACACCTCGTGAAGCGATTTGGACGAAAAACAAAGCGACGTTATATCGCTACCAACCAAACAAACCAAAAACGCATAAAGTGCCGATTTTAATGATTTACGCACTAATTAACAAAGCTTACATTTTAGATTTATATCCTGGAAATAGCTTAATCGAAAGCTTAACGAATGCTGGACACGATGTTTATTTACTAGACTGGGGTACAGCAGGCTACGAAGACCGCCATATGAAAATTGAAGACTACATCGAAGACTACATGCCACGTGCTGCTAAAAAAGTGCTAAAGCATTCAGGCGCAGATGAGTTAACAATGTTCGGCTACTGCATGGGCGGTACGATGACAGCTGTATTCACAGCACTTTACAACGACATTTTACCAATTCGTAACTTAGTGCTAATGACGACGCCAATCGATTTTGCAAATGCTGGTATGTATTCAAACTGGTTAAACAAAGAATCATTCCAATTAGATAAGCTTGTTGATACACTTGGCAACATTCCGTTTGAAATGATTGACTCTGGTAATAAACTACTTAGTCCAATCTCAAATTCAGTCGGCACATACGTAAGCTTAGCTGACCGTATCGACAACGACAATGCCGTATTAACATGGAAGCTCATGCAAAAATGGTTAAATGACGGTGTTCCATTCCCTGGTGAATCGTACCGTCAATGGATTCGCGATTTCTACCAAGAAAACAAGCTTGTAAATGATGAGCTTGAAATTCGCGGTAAAAAAGTGTTGCTTTCTAACATTAAAGCGAACTTACTAAACATTTGTGCAATGCGCGATAACATCGTACAGCCTGAACAAATTGCAGCATTAAATCGCAAAGTAAGCAGCAAAGTGAACGTACTTCACGAAGTACAAACAGGTCACGTATCTGTCACAACAGGTCGTCGTGCTGTAACAGAAATCCATCCGTATATCGAACAGTGGATTGGCACGAACTCAAAATAATAGAGCAAAAAAGTGTCCGAGAGCTAGTCTCGGACACTTTTTTTATACGCCTATTAAACATTTGTAAATAAAGATATTAATGTACAAAATAATTAATACATTTATTTTCCATCCGATTGAAAAGTCGGCGCTTACTAACTGTATGTTTTGAGGCTCTTCACCATAACTTGGGGTTGCTTTTCACGTCGAGGCAGTCACGACTGCGGGGTCTTGAGGCTCGCGCTTTTCCCGCTGGAGTCCGCCTCTCTTTTCAAGCAACTTTTATACGTCAACCCCAGCTTACGGTGATGAACCTGTTTTGACATGTAAGCGGCGACTTCGACACGAATAGCGAAAATCTTTTTTGGAACGACTAATCGCAAAAACAACTAAGCAAAAGATGAAAGAACAAAGCAATTGCCCTCCGCGAAAAGCGTCCGCAAAACGAAGCGTCGTCCGGAAGTAGAAAAGAAATGTAGTGCCAATGAAGTGCAGTCTCGTTATATGCTGAAAATTTAATATGTGCCCACTTTGCTTTAATAGCACTGCGCCTGCACATTCATGACTTTAGTCGTGAGAAGCTCATTGGACTTGTAATGGCATCGCAAATATTTTTTTCGTCAAGTGATCGCATAACAGGAGCTTGACACGAAACATTCACGCCGAAAGAATTGCCTGCTCTAAGCAAAATGACGATAAAAAAGTGCTTCATTACTCGTTTACGCCTGCTTCGTAAATTCAATACACCACTCTTCAAATTGTTGCGCTGCGAGTGGCTTTGAATAATAATAACCTTGGATTAACAAATTTTTTTGTAAGCTACTTAAAAACTCCACTTGCTCCTTCGTTTCGACACCTTCTACAACTAACTCCATATGCAGCGATTCGCCAAGTGACAAAATCGACTGCAAAATGAAATTGTCCTTCGTTGACTGTGGCACATGATCAACGAACGATTTATCGACCTTTAACGTTGAAAATTTAAATTCCTTTAAATATGCAAGTGATGATACGCCAATACCGAAGTCGTCAATAGCAAGAGAGAATCCTGCATTGCGTAATTCTTCAATTGCACGTGTTGCCTGCTCAACCGAATTAACGAAGCTTGTTTCCGTTACTTCTAATTCGATTTGCTCAGGACGCACATCGTATGTTTTAACTGCGCGTAATAGCTCCGTCTTTAATAATGGTGATGATAAATACGATGCAGAAATATTAATCGATATTTGCTGTGGCATCTCTAGCTTACTTGTCCACTGCTTCATTTGCTCACACACTTGATGAATAACCCAGTTTGTCACTTCATTCATGCGATTGTTCGCTTCTAAAATCGGTACGAATACGGCCGGAGAAACGAAGCCAAATTCAGGATGCTGCCAACGAATTAATGCTTCCGCGGACACCGCTCTTTTTTTGACAGAGCATACTTTTGGTTGATACACGACAAATAATTCATTTTTCGCTAACGACACGTCTAGATCAGCTAATAATTGCTCGCTAAAATTACGCGTGTGATATCCTTTTTGATAATGAATAATACAATAATTCCCCTCTGTTGATGGATGTTTGTCGACGGTCATAACGTTCATATACAAGTCGCGAACAGTCATCGCTTCATCCGAACTATCCATACAGACCATCACTTTACATGAAACTTCTTGAGGAAATGCCGCCATAACTTCCTTTAAACGAATCATCTTTTTTTCAAAATAACGATCCATTTCCTCCGATGCTTTACAATCTTTCATAACGTAGACGAAATAATGTTCTCGAATACGATAAATATCTACAAATGGAGGTAGCCCACGCTGAAGCTCTTCTAAAATTGCTTCAATAAATTTATCCTCGACGATGAAGTTGTATTCATGATTAGCTAAATGTAAATCACGGATTGAAAACATCGCGACACTTTTCGCCTTTTCTTGATGATTCAACAGCTTCATAAACGCATAACGATTCGGTAATTTCGTTAACGAGTCAATAAGCTTAAAATGGTTGCTTAACAGCTTATCTAAAAAGCTGCCACCGACAACTAATATGAAAACAAATAATACACTTAGCAGCACCCCTGTTGTCATAAAATCATCGTGCATATGCTCCATTTTCGGCGTTATGTCACCTGTTATGACAAAATCCATCGCAAAAATGCCAATGTAATGTACGCTCGATGTCGCGACACCTAAAAATAAACTGGCTCCTATTTCCTTTGAAATCGCATTCGACGTAATTTTTGTATTATGAATGATGTAAAGTGCAACATACGATGCTGTAATCGCAATTAAAACGGAACACGCGACGAACAGCATATTGTATGTATATGCCACATTGCTATAAACCATAGCATCCATACCTATATAATGCATGAACAAAATACCCGTTCCCATAAGCACACTCGCAAACCATGTGCCCTTGCTTGAAATGCGTCTTCTTGTAACAATATAAAACGCAACATACGATGCAATAAGTGGTGGAACGATCGACAGCAATGTTTGCACATAATTTAATGTCATCGTGCCTGGAATTGCGATAGCTGACATACCGATAAAGTGCATCGACCAAATACCTAAGCTCATAACAATAGCTGCTAATAGCAACCAAATATTATCACTTACAAAACTTGGTTGTCCTCTACGATTGTTTAAATAAATCGCGGCAAATGAAGACAAACAAGAAACGACAATCGATGTAATGACTAGCTCTGGAACAATTGAAATATCAATCGAGATTGGTATAGATTGTATACTGTTATTGATCATAAGCGCTCCTACATTTTATTTAGACATATTAAAACAAGCGTGTTGATTAGCTAGTAATTGACTGGACGCGTATTACGGCTCGCTTTACTTTTATAATTAATCGTTACATAGAACGTTCTCGAGCATGACAGCGAGCACGATGTTCCCCATGAAAATGATTGCGTTCATCACCTTCCTTGAGCGGCCTCGCTACTATTAAGTTATCATGCCTTTGTCGTTAAACGGTCTCGCCACATACACTCTGTCACGATGATCTGCATGCATAGTATATTCCATGTAACGACTGGACAGACATAAAAACGACCATACATAAAGAAATAAAACAATTAATACATTTATTCATTTATAACATCAACTACCCATAGCTCTGATTGGCTCCCGATACGCATCGGCGGTCCCCAAAAACCAAAGCCACTTGAAACTAAAACGTGCATATCATTTTTCATTTCATGGCCATAATCAACTTCAAAAATTTGATTCGTAATCCATTCGTTCGGCCATAGTTGCCCGCGATGTGTATGCCCTGAAAAATGTGCATCTACGCCGACTTGCTCTGGTGTATGTAAGTCATCTGGTGTATGGTTCATTACAAACCATGGCAAATCATTGTTAACCGGCGCTAACGCTTCAATCGTTAGACGTTCTTCATTCGTGCGATCTTCTTGCCCAGTTACATATATCATATCATGAATGTTTATCGTTTCATCTAATAACATATGAACATTTGCTTTTTCCATCTCTTCAACAAGCTCTTCAATTTTGCCGCCATAATATTCATGATTACCAAGTACTGCGTATACACCGTGCTTCGTTTCAAGCTGCGACAAAATAGCTGCCATCCCTTCTTCTACAAACCATTTCGGATCATCATCGATTAAATCCCCAACAAGAAACACGATATGTGGTTTTGCTTCATTCGCCAAATCCACGAAATTTTGTAAATGCTCTTTATGAGATAGCACACCTAAATGAAAATCGGATGCGACGACAATGCGAAGTGGCTGTGCGATAGGCTTTGATACGTTCATCGTCGTATAATGTACAACTGGTGTGTACGCATTATATAAACCGATCACACATAAAACGATGACAGTAAGCATTGCACTACCACCGACGATTTTTTTATTGCGGTAACGGAGCACATAATAAATAAAATTGCCTAGCACTGAAAACAGCAAACCATACTGAAAGAAAAATAGCCAATAACTCCCGACGATTTTCAACACTTCATGAATGCTGCTGCCAAAATATGAAAAGCTAACACTATACAACACAAGCCAATAAGTGCCTGTATAACGCGTCATACCAAATGCTTGTAACGTCACATGCAAGTTTTTTCCAATGTAAAAAATGAGTGCGCAATATACAGCAATTGCAGCTGCACCAATTAAAATAGACATTTTTTCCTGTCACGAAGCAGTTGCTTACGTAACAGATTTCACCTCTCATTCATTAAATCATTAATAGATAAAGCCATTTATATTTTTATTGATAAATGTATTAAAACATTAAATACATTGATTCGCTATTTGTATACAGTGAACTCGCTTCTTTTCCACAACAAACGAGAAATAAATGCTGCATATTAGTGGCAAAGAACATGCGGCGACACGATCGTGACTCAAGTCCTCTTAAGCCGCGATGCGATATAAGAGGCTTGATGAAAGAAGATGTGCCACTGCACGAGTCATCGCCTTCATAACGAACGTCGTGTTCGCCTCCACACCCGCGGAAATCCTGCCTCGACGTGCAAAGCAACCCGATGTTATCGTGAAGAGCTACACGAATTACAATTGTTCCACGTGAAACAACTATGAGTGAGCAATGAGCCAAAGAAGCATTTTTTGATCATTATCTTTATTTTGGCGCTTAATTTTACGATTTAAATAACGCGATAACGTCGTATGAGACATGCCCATTTCCTCCGCTGCTTTTCGAATCGAATAACCGAGCGCATCAATTTTTTCACGAAGCAGCTCAGGCGTTAATTCCGAAATAGAGGGAGTAATAGGTGGCGTCTCCTCTAACGGTAATTCAATTTGCTCTTCGACGACTGGGACGACTTCTTCTACAACTGGCGGCTCGGCATCTGGAAACACCGTATCATCAACAGATAAATCCATTATTTCCTCGGTATTTGGCAAAATGATGCGACGGCGGTTTTCCTGTACGACGATTGTCGGCGGCATAATCGTAATCGCCAGCTGACTAAAATAGTTTTGGAACCAGCCTTTTTTCCCGACCTTCTTTTCATCTAACGGTTCTACGTAATCCCATTGTTGAATTACTTCATCTCTTTGCAAATCATCCAATACTTCCTCTAAGCGATCGCGAATTTGCATGCCGTTTAAGCGTGCCGGAAAATCCATCTCATCTAGAAGCGTTGCAATTTTAAATGGCTGATGCAGCGAGCCTTTAATCGTTCGAATTTTCCATTGACGACTTAAATATCGCGTCAATCGCTTATGCTCGCGTTCAGTAACATAGCTATATTTAAATACTTTTAAATCGAGTACACCTAAGCTCGACTTCGTACCGTCTAAATAAGGCTGTAAAATAGACGATGGACGGATTTGCAACGCGTAAATGCCGCGTGCCTCATTTGTGCGCTTATCAAACGCCATGCGCACGCTGCCAACTTCAAACATACGTTTAAAGTCTTGGAAGTTGTATAGCTTTGATTCCATATCTTGTGCGTTGACAATTTTCACGCGCTCTGGTCCATCGTTTAACGCTACCCACACGCTCGTTAAAGCTGCCACACGACGCATAATGTTAAAACGTTCACGCTCTTTAAATTTTAGCTTCTCGATGCTATCTCCCTTTTCATGATGACGTAATAGCAGCGCATCGTCACTATGAAATTCAATGAAGCCTTCCTCATCCCGTTTACCAGTCATCCATAAATAAGATACTAAATCGAAAATATCTGCCGTCAGTTCATCGAGTGAGCTCAGTGTCGTAGCAACTAAATCGACACCGAGCGGGTCTGCCTCTTGTACGTGCGTTAACGGCATCGGTCGCAGCTCGGCAACACCATGTAGCTGCCCCTGATTATCAACAAGCTCCGTGCCCATAAAGCCAGTCTCCTTTTCTTCAAAGCCAGTTTTTTTCGTCACCATGTCACGCATTAAATGAAATGTCGTGCTTGAATTCGCATAAATGTATTCGCGATCATAAACTGGCCCATCAAAATCAGGTAACGACACTTCGTCAATATATGGCTGCATTTCCTGCACAATTGTATCCGCAAAGTTTTCCACTGCCGAACGAATTAAGCGCTTTGTTGAAAACTTGTATTCGCTTAAGTCATTGACGATGAATGTAAACAATGCACGAAACGAATCGCTCACAAGTGGTGCAAGCTGCTGTTCTGCACCTTCTTCAATCGTCGTCATATACGCATCTTGCTGCCAAATTTTTAGTAGTAGCGGGTAATCGCTAAATAAATAGCGCGTTTCTTCAAAAACCGCGATCTTCGTCTGCTCAAACGTTAAACGCACCGTATCAGAAAGTTCCATGTAGTTCATATAATGCACCACCTGTATGTATTTTATTTCTAGTATAACAAAATGCACCATTACAAATAACTATTTTACCCCGAAATGCACCATTCTACACATGTTTACATACACAATTAATATTATTTCAATAAAGTGCACCATTCATTGTCTTAAAAATGATGCACGAATGATCTGCGGGACAAACCCGTGTACTATTTTAAATATATGCACCAGCAAATGCACCACTCTAAAAATGAACGACACAAAATCACTAAAAATTGAATTAACCATAAAATAACATTTAAATACAATAAATGTATATTTTATCTTTGTGAGACGTATTTTGGGACAAACCCGTGTACTATTTTGAGACAAACCCGTGCACTATTTAGCTTAAAATGCACCATTTGGGACAAACCCGTGTAGTAAGGAATCCCGTCAAATTAGGATTTGACCTCTTTTTGGTGCATTTTTTTGAACGCTTGCGAGTGGTGCATTCCCAACCCGTGTACTATTTTTTTTTTTTTCGCGCTTCTTTTTCGGACAAACCCGTGTACTATTTCGCTTTTTATTTAAAGAGAAACATTGATGTACCAATGGTTTATATGCCATTTCAACGTGGTGCATTATTTCGCACCACATGCCTGTTTTTGGGACAAAGCCGTGTAGAATAATTTTTTTTAAGAAATTTTGTAACCGTTGGGGCTGTAGGGCTCGCGGGCATTCCAATTTTGGTGCATTTTACGCTAGAGGAGCCACTTTTGCACCACACCGATTTTGTATAATACACGTATATACAAAACGGAGGTGATTTTTCATGTTACAAAAGCGTCTACAATTATTATTTTCAAACGGCTTTGTCCGAAAAAGCAACACACAAATGCACCAAACAGGACGAAACGGTGTCGTATTTACTGTTAAAACAAAAAAACACTTTGAACAGCAGGGCGTAAAAGGCAATATTGTGCACAGCTTTGCCCAACTCGAAAAAAGTGCACCACATTGTACACACTTTACGCCAAACGTGTTCCGCATTGGTGCGTTTAACAACGTAACTGAAACAATCAGCGGCTTTACAGAACAAAATCTACAGCAAATTAACACATTTGTCGTTGATATCGATACACATAAATACACGCCTCAAGAAATTTTATTAACGTGCATGGATCAATCCATTGGTGCACCGACGTGGATTGTCAAAACACCACGCGGTTACCAAGTATATTTTGTCCTTGCACAGCCATTTTATATCTCAAACGCGAAAGAATTCCGCACATTAGTAATTGCTAAACGCATTGCGCACAATTTAAAGCGCAGTTTACAAGATGTTCAAGCAGATTTATATTGCAACGACTTCGGCTTTTTCCGCGTGCCGAGCAATGTCGTATGGGAACAACATACATACACGTACACAATCGACGAGCTTATTCATTGGTCGATGCGCTTTGACGATGCCGAAAACGTGCTATTTACGTCACCTAACAAACAAGGTGGTGCATTAATGAACACGCCTTGGTGCCAAGCGCTATTACAATCGCAAAACGTTCGCGGCAAAAAAGGGCAAATTGGGCGTAACAACATGCTATTTACGCTTGCTTTAGTATGCTTTCACGACGGCTGGTGCAAAAGTGAGACAAAGCCGTTTATTAAATGTTTCAATCAGCGCTTTTATGCACCATTGAAAAATAACGAAGTCAACACAATCGTCGAATCTGCTTTCTCAGGTCGCTACAGCGGTCCAGCTGCACAGTACGTAGAAGCATTGCTTGAATTATATGCACCAGAGCATGCCCAACGCGTTTGCTTACACTCAACATGGTATAAGTTTAAAAAATCACGTGACGAGCGCGTACGAAGCCATAACGACGAATGGGAGCAAGACTTAATCGATTACATTACGGCGCAAAAAGACGAAAATGCACCGTTTCTTTGGGCTACCCAAAAACAAATTTGTGACGCAATCGGCATTCCATCAAGCACATTAAACGACCTTATTAAAAAATCAACAAATCTTGTATTAACACGTATCGGCAAAGGCCGTGGTGCAAAAACAGGTTGGACAACTGTCGCATTATATAAACAGTTTTTAATTAACGCTGCTATTGAACGCGCTAAAGCACATACACATTACTACACAGCTTTGCACTACACATTCGAATATTATGCACCACTTGAAAAAAATAACGGCTACAAGACATTACAACAACAGCTATTTGGAGCGACCTCCGTCACCTTTGAGAAATACTCCAATGTGCCTTAACATATTTCTAGTACTCCGAACACTCCGGCTGTTTAGTAAACTAATATATAATTTTCAATATTTTAATATATAATATAGGTCTTTTTTGATATACTATTAGATATTTAGGTTTATTAAGGAGATTGTATGTATGAGAAATAGCTTATTGTTAAGCATAAGTTTGTTTAGTTCGGTAATACTTGGTGCTTGTTCTGATGAGAAAAATACAGATGAACGGTTACTTGAAGTGAAGGATGAGAAGTTTAGTGTAGGTTTATTACTTCCAGATGTTGGAATGGGTGATCAATCGTTCAATGATTTAGTCGTTGATGGGTTGCTTGAAGCACGTGATGATTTAAATATTATTTGGTCGTATCGAGATTTAGAAACATCAAGCTCGTTGGAAGATGGGCTGGAGGAATTGATGGCTGAAGATCATGACGTCATTATTGGCGTTGGTTATACAATTCAGGAGCAGATTGAGAAGGAAGCAGTGGAAAATCCGGATCAGCGTTTTGCGTTAATTGATACGGTTAGTGAAGTTGAAAATGTTGATAGCATTGTGTTTAACGAAAAAGAAGGCAGTTATTTAGCTGGTGTTTTAGCTGCTCATGTAAGCAAAACAGGTATATTAGGGTTTTTAGGTGGCTTTAACGATGAGGTCATCATGCGCTTTCATGATGGGTTTTTAGCAGGGGCACGCTCGGTAAACCCGAATGTGCAAGTTATTAAAATGTTTGCTGATACGTATTCAGATGCGAACGTTGGTACAGCGATGGCAGCAACGATGATTGAACAACAAGCGGATGTGCTTTATGCAGCAGCTGGATACACAGGTGTTGGTTTATTACAGCAAGCACAAAAAGCAGGTGTTTACGCTATTGGGGTCGATAGCGATCAATATTTCTATGCGGAAAAAGCGGTTGTAACATCGATGCAAAAAAACTTGGACGTAGCGGTGTATTCGTATTTGGAAAGCTTAGTGACAAATGAAAGCAGCGTGCAACAAGTGTTAGAGTTTGGTACAGAAAATGGCGGTGTCGGTTTGTCTCCAATTCGTGTTGTAAGCAATGCAAGTGAGTTGGAAGAAAAATTAGAAACGATCGACGTTCCAGCGTCAATGAATTAGGAGAGTGTGTATGTCGATTAATAAAAAGCTTTTACTATTTGCTGGTTTACTCATTACTGTATCGGTTGTTTTGATTAGTGTACTCATTGTCAACATGACGTCGATTCAGTCGTCTAATGCCGATGTTATGCCAAAAATTATGGCGTTAGAAGATGCGAACGTCCAATATATCGAGCTGGAACAAATTATTAGTGATTATGCAAACGTTATTACAGTGAAGCAGCCACCAAGCGTCATGGAGTCTGTGCAAAAAGAGTTAGAGAAAACATATGCGTTAATTGAAAAAGATAGCGAAGTCATTAAGCAATTAATTCAGTCTGAAACGGAGCTTGCTCAATTCAATGGGTTTGTTGAAAAGAGTGAAAAGTTAAAGCAGGCACTTCAGGAAGCAATCGTTTCTCAAAATGCGATTAATGTTCGTACTGAGCTTGCACGTTTTGCAGGTCCGTTAAATGATTTATATATGCTGAAAATGTATGCGACGACGGAATATGATTTAGTGCAAGAAACATTGCATGATCGTATTGCAACAGCGATTTGGAGTGCGATTGTCGGCATTACTGTATTAATTATTATTGGCGGTTTCTTCACATGGTTTATGACGATACAAATTACGAAGCCGTTAAATGCGTTGGCGCGTAATGCAGAGCGTATCGCATCGGGAGAATTAACAGTTGAGCCGCTTAGTTATAACGGTCGCGATGAAATTGGGGCATTAAACAGTTCGTTTACTAAAATGGCGCAGCAGCTACGTGAAATTTTAATATCAATTAGTGATGCGACAAACCATATCGATGATTTAACAGACGGTCTGCTTGAGGAGAATAAGCAGCTAAAAGGTATGAGTGAACATGTAACAAGTGCAACAAATCAGCTATCGATCGGGTCATATGAGATTGCAGGTTCAATGGATAATGCAATGGATCTCGTGCAAAAAATGGATACAGGCTTTACGGAGTATGTAAAAACATCAGTCGAGTCAGTTGAACGCAGTCAGCACGCCGTTGAAACGATGCAATCAAGCCAAGAAGCTATTTTTCAACAGCAGCAGCTCATTGAGAAAAATATTGAAACGACATCAACAATTAGCGAAGTATCAGAGCGTTTCTTAGAACAAACAGCGCAAATTGAAATGATGGCGCAAGTTGTTTCAAGCATTGCCGATCAAACAAACTTGCTTGCATTAAATGCATCGATTGAGGCAGCACGCGCCGGTGAGCAAGGAAAAGGCTTTGCAGTTGTAGCGGAGGAAGTTAGAAAGCTAGCAGAGCAGTCTAACACGTCCACTAAGGAGATTTTTGAGGTTGTAAGGGATATTAAGCTTGGCATTAACGAAATGGCTCATTCGGTGCGTGAGGGCGTTCAAATCGCAAATGAGCAAAACGCATCGATTCACGTAACGACTGATGCGTTTCGTTTGATTGAAGAACAAGTCGCGTTAATTATGCGAGACATTCAATCTGTTGCAAGCAATATGGAAAACTCACAGCAGCTCGGACAAAATGTTTTAACGCATATCGGCTCGATTCATAGCGTTATTGAGGAAACAGCAACGAGCAGCGAGGAAATTTCGCAGTCAACAGAGCAGCAGCTTCAAGCAATCGACACGGTCGTACATAACGTATCGTCGCTGCAAGATTTAACGAACCGTCTAAAAGAAACGGTAAAGCAATTTAAAATGTAATGAAAAAAGGTTCAGGCAACGGCGCCTGGACCTTTTTTGTTGTGCGCCCAGCATGCGCATAAACTTTAGGGTGTAAGTCCCG
>NZ_MATO01000064.1 GCF_001700325.1 Caryophanon latum | reverse complement strand
GTGGTGTGAGAGGTCGGGAGTTAATCACTCCCTCCTACTCGATTGCGGTTTGTAATGAACACACCAGCGACGACGGCTAAGCCACCGATGACTTGGAACAGCTGAAGTGATTCGCCGATAAATAACGTCGCAAATAATGCGGAAAATACCGGAATGAAGTTTAAGTAAATGCTTGCGCGGCTTGCACCGAGCTTTACGACCCCTTTATTCCATGATAAAAAGGCAACGATTGAAGCGAACGTGCCGACGTAAAAAATTGCACTAACCGATGTTACGTTCCATATTATACTCGTTTCTGCTGTAATCGATTCGTAGAGGAAAAATGGCAGCAACGTCACAATGCCAATGATGATCGTCATGAAAAACGTTGGCACACTAGGTAATATTCCAGCGTATTGCTTAATGAGCAGTGAATAGACGCCCCAGCAAACGATTGCGAGTAATACGATCATATCACCGCGGTTAAATGCGAACGATTGTAAGCTTTCAAGTGAGCCACCTGTTAAAATGAATAGCACGCCGATGAGCGAGATGCACGTGCCGATAACTTGATAGCGATTTAAACGCTCGCGTAAAAATAAAAAGGCGAGTATGTAAATGATGATCGGCGTCGATGAGTTCATCAGGGATGCGTTAATTGACGTCGTATCATGTAGCCCGATGTAAACGAGCGTGTTAAAGCCAGCAACACCTGTGAGCGATAGCACGATGACAATTTTCCAATGCTTTTTAAACGTCGGCAAGTGTGCTTTCCAATTCGTAAATGCAATTGGAGCGAGGACGAGCAACGCGACACACCAGCGATAAAAGGCGAGGCTAATTGGTGGAATGTCGTCGCTAACGGCGCGCCCGATGACGAAATTGCCGCCCCAAAAAAGCGTTGCAATGATGAGTAAAAGTGGTGCAGGAATGGACATAGGAACCCCCCCAATAAAATTTGTGCTCAATGAACTATAGTTGTATAAAAAACTATAGCCATCGTCTTCGATATGTAATCGATGAATTGTTAGTAAAAAGACATTTGAGCTATATGTTATCACAAAATGATTTCATATAGCGGAATATAGTAATATTGAACTTTTATATTATGTAGAGCACTAGAAAAAGAATAAATTTACTGAAAATAAGGTATAAGCATAGTAATGAGGTGATTACTATGAGCGTACGTAAAAATTTAGTGATGATTTATTTTGCCATTTTACTGATCGTATTAGCAGCAGGTATATATGTTGTACATCATGTGTTTCAATTAATTGACCCGTATGTTGTGACGACACAGACGCGCCAAACGAGCATGGCGGTGCAGCTTGCTGGTATTGCGACGTTTTATATTGGCGCAGTTGCATCGGTAATCGGTGCAATTGTGCTCTATCGTTTACGCAAACGTGTGCAATATATTCCCCGACTGATCGCGCTGTCGCTGACGTTTTCGAGCATGGCAATTATTGCATCAGGCGATGGGATGGTTGAATATCATTTTTCGATTTTTATGGTAATGGCAGCTATTGCGTATTTTGAGAGCTCGCGCATTATTATTACGAGTACGATATTATTTGCGGTGCATCATTTAGTCGGTTATTTTGCGGTACCGGAAATTATTTGTGGCATGGCAGATTATTCGTTTTCGTTGTTGCTTGTGCATGCGATGTTTTTATTGCTAACGAGTGGTGTATTACTGTCACAAATGTATGTGCGCAAGTTAAATATGGAAAAGCTTGTACGTGAAAAGGAGACGGCAGAGCAGCGATTAGAAGCGGCGACATATATTCATGAGGCGACGAAGGAAATGAATGCGCTGACGCAAACGATTGACGATGATGTGCATACATCGACTGTAGCGAGCGAAAAAACATCGGTCGCACTAAGCGAGCTTGCGACGATTGCGAAGGAGCAAAGCGGTTATAGCGGTCGCATTCAACATGAGCTTGAGGATGTTGTGATGCAAACGCAAAAAATTGTGCAGCAAATTAATAGTGCTACAACAGCGGCGAACGATATGGTTGCAGAAGCGACAGAAGGCCGTGTACAAATGGAAAAGACGAGCGCAAAAATTGCACAATTATGTTCGAAAAATGAGGAGATGCAATACGTTGCACAATACTTTAATACGCGCATGAACGATATTACGACGAGTTTAAAGGTTATTCAAAATATTGCGGATGAGACAAATTTACTGTCGTTAAATGCAACAATTGAAGCGGCGCATGCAGGAGAGGCAGGGAAAGGCTTTACGGTCGTGGCGAAAGAAGTACGTAAGCTTGCGAATTCGTCAGCTGCTGCGGCAACAAACATTGAGCAAATGATTACGCAACTGCAGCAGCATACGGAGGAGCTGCTCGCAACGATTCATGATTCGAGCGAGGCGACGAAATTGAGTGCAGTCGAAGTGAGTGAAACGGAAATAGCGTTTGATAAAATTACGGAGCGCATTGATGAGGTGACAGACAGCATTAAGCAAACATACATTGTAGCCCAAGCAATCGAGCAGCATGTAGATGGTGTTGTCGGTACGTTAGAAGAAGTGAATCAGACGATTGAGCATATGGAAAAAAACACAGGCTACATTGCAACAACTGCGGAGCATCAGTCGAATATGATGCATACGTTAACAGACGTGACGTCAGAGCTGCGAGAATTAACAGATCGTGTGACGCTACAGCTAGGGCGGTTGAACGTGTAAAAAGTTAGAGGTACTAAGCGAGGCTATTGAAAAATTAAAAAAACGCGAAAATTCATTTTAATTAACTTTGAATTTCGCGTTTTTCTATGGAATAAAAGTCGATTCATACTAAAAAATTTAGTGTGAATCGATTTTTTTAGTGCCCGTGTACTAAACGTCTAGCTTTTGTTATGCGGTTACGACAAGTGCATTATACGTGCCACCATTTATTTGTGTAAACATATTACCTGCTGCGTTCAACAACTTCATATTTTCATCTACAGACAGCGACGGGCGCAAATAAAAAATGTGTAGTGCATTAGTCGTTTGCTCGGTAATGGCAGTGCGTGCAGAATCGACGTATGGACTGCCGAAGCTACCAATTGCGTCTTTCGTATGCGGAATGTTTGTAAGCGATACGATGCGACCGTTTAACGCCTCGTACGTGTCATCTGCTGTGCCAAGTGTTACCGTAATATCACCGCTTATTTTGCTGGCATCATACAGCCCGATTGGAATTTCATAGTTCATCGAAAAGAAGTTGTTTAAATCAACGCCGCTGTTTACAGATGTTACGTAATTTGCCTTTGCGACGCGGCGCAGTAAGCTCTCTGCAGAATGACGATAGCGGTTCGGGTCGCCGCCGAGTGCTTTCCAAAGCGTGCGCCATTCGGCAATGCCAGGACGCGTCGTTAGCGGAGCATCTTGCATTTCAAGAAACAAGTTTTCTTGGTATAATTGTGTGCGCCCTTTAATCATTTGAGGTGAGTCACTAATTGTGATATTTTTGTATGCGATGACACCGATTTGTACGTTCGGAATAATATGTGAAATCGTTGAATGAATTGAGACGTTCATCGTTTTCCCTCCAATAAAAGAATGATGTATGAATAGTTAACATACGATGTAGACGGTAAATGTATTTTCATGTTTTGTTAGTCAGCTCTTCACGTCGAGGCAGGCTTTCCGCGGGCGTGGCGTGAGCCTGTAGTCTCACGCTCACGCTTTTCCCGCTGGAGTCCGCCTCTTGTTTCGAGCCTTGTTCGTATTATACATTTCAATCACACTCTATATAGCTGTTGATTCGCCACTTCTATACGTTGTTTTCAGCAGCAAAATGAAAATCAATGCAGTATTGTACTGGCAGGGAGCGAGTTGCCATACGCGAACTGCCAATGGAATAGCGTATCAACACGCCTGTTAACATACGTAACGATTAATAGTAGTGTAGCATAAGGAAGGAGCTGATGCGTATGACGATCACACAATTACAGCAAGACTTTATTGCGTACGCCGCGTCGATTGGTGTGGATAAAATCGGCTTTACGACCGCCGCACCGTTTATGGAATTAAAAAACCGTCTACGTCGCCAGCAGGAGCTCAACTTCCAATCGGGCTTTGAGGAGTCAGATGTGGAGCTGCGCACTGAGCCGACGAAGCTGCTGCCACAAGCAGAAAGCATCGTGTCGATCGCACTGGCGTATCCGTCGCGTATGGACAATGCACCAATTGGCAAAAAAGGCGAGCGTCGCGGTATTTTTTGTCGTGCATCGTGGGGTGTCGATTATCACGTAGCGGTGCGTGAGCGTTTAACGAAGCTTGAAGCGTGGTTACAAGAGCGTGTGCCAAACGTGCAAATTCGTTCGATGGTCGATACTGGAGAGCTCGTTGACCGTGCTGTTGCCGAGCGTGCGGGCATTGGCTGGAGTGCGAAAAACTGCTCGGTCATTACACCGGAGTTTGGCTCATACGTATATTTAGGAGAGCTCATTACGAACATTCCGTTTGCGCCGAGCACGCCGATTGAAGAGGAGTGCGGTGATTGTCGGTTATGCATCGACGTTTGTCCGACCGGTGCACTCATTGAAGGTGGTCAGCTCGATTCGAAGCGATGCATTGCCTTTTTAACGCAGACGAAAACGATGCTGCCAGACGAGTTCCGCACGAAAATTGGCAATCGCTTGTACGGCTGTGATACGTGTCAAACGGTATGTCCGAAAAATAAGCGAAAGCATAACGACTGGCATGAAGAGTTTACACCTGACCCTGAGCTTGCGAAGCCGCTGCTTGAGCCGCTTTTACACATTAGCAACAAGGAGTTTAAAGCGAAGTTCGGGCATGTGTCCGGCTCATGGCGCGGCAAAAAGCCAATTCAGCGCAATGCGATACTCGCGCTTGCTCATTTTAAAGAGGAAGCGGCAATGCCCGCGTTAGTCGAGCTGCTGAAAAAAGATGAGCGCCCAGTCATTCGCGGTACGGCAGCGTGGGCAATTGGAAAAATTGGAGCAGACGGGGCAGAGGAAGTACTGCTACAAGCAAAAGAAAAAGAAGCCGATGAACAAGTAGTAGCCGAAATTGAAAAAGGGCTACAATTATTACGTTAGGAAGTGTGCATTGTGCCATTACACATTGTGTTATATCAACCAGAAATTCCTGCAAATACAGGAAACATTGCAAGAACGTGCGCGGGGACGAACACGAGCTTGCATTTAATTCGTCCACTCGGATTTTCGACAGACGATAAAATGTTAAAGCGTGCGGGGCTAGACTATTGGGAGCATGTGAATGTCGTGTATCACGATTCGCTTGAGGACTTCGTAAAATATAGTGAGGGCGGCGACGTTTATTTAATCGAAACGTATAGCGACGAGCCGTTTACGACGCATGATTTTAGTGACCAAAACAAAGACATTTACTTTATGTTCGGACGTGAGACGACGGGCTTACCGAAAGATTTTGCGCAGGCGCGTGCGGACATGTGCTTACGCATTCCACAAAGCGATCACGTACGTTCACTCAATTTATCGAACACAGCGGCAATCGTTATTTATGAGGCGCTACGCCAGCAAAACTATCCAGGATTAAAATAAAAGGCGGCAAAATGTGCATTGACACATTAAATGAGAGGGATTATCATTATCAGTAAGGGTGCTACTACTTCGTCATAGTAGCACGCTCGATTCCTCCCTTAACTTTTTGTATAAATCGATAATATTGTTCGCAAAAAGCACATGAAACGGCTTGGACTACCGTTTCATGTGCTTTTTCATGTTTAGTGGGCTCTTCGCGATAACTCGGGGTTGCTTTCCACGTTGAGGCAGGCTTTCCGCGGGCATGGGGCCTAACACGATGTTAGTTTTGAAGGAAGTGACTCGTGTAGTGGCGCTTACTACCTTCCTTGAGCCTTTCGTTTCGCGCTCATGCGTCTGCGATTACTCGACGCAGTTAAAACATCTGCTTTTCCCGCTGGAGTCCGCCTCTCATTTCAAGCAACCTCTATGCGTCAACTTCAGCTTACGGTGATGAGCCGTTTATTGACGGAAATGTAGTGCGTTGCCAGCAGGGTCTACAGTATTGAAGCCGCCATCTACTAGCTCAACTGCTGCACCGATTGCACGTAAACGCTCAACAAGATGCTGTTGCTGCGCATCATCGTCTAATTGGAAAGCCACGTACGATAAGCCGACGCTCGTTGCTGGTGCAGGATGCCCACCGTTACTTGCCCACGTATTTAAGCCGATATGGTGATGATAGCCGCCTGTTGATACGAACAGCGCACTCGGACCGTAACGCGTCACGACGTTAAACGCTAACCCTTCTGTATAAAACTTCTCGCTCGCTGGAATGTTGGCGACGTTTAAATGTACGTGCCCCATTACCGTTCCTTCAGGCATGCCGTCCCATACGCCGCTTTCTTCTTGCATAATGCTTTGGACGTTGAGCGGATCTGTCGTCATATGCACGATGTCTTGCTGCCACGTCCACTGCTCTTCAGGGCGGTCGACGTAAATTTCAATACCATTGCCGTCTGGGTCGTTTAAATAAAGCGCTTCTGAAACGTCGTGATCCGATGCACCGAGGCGCACGTTGTTGTTTGAAAAGAAGCGGATGATGTTTGCTAAATGTTTGCGCTCACGTAGTAAAATCGCGAAGTGGTAAAGTCCAGTTGAGCTTGCAGGACGCGCGCTTGCGTTTTTGACTTCTTCGAGATGTAAAAGTGGCGTCGTGCTGTTTTTGGCGCCAAGTGAAGCGTGCGTGCTGTTTTGCTCAATAATAAATAAGCCAATCGTGTTTGTATAGTAATCGAGCGAGCGTGTTAAGTTGCTTACTTTAATCGCAACGTGCTGCACGAAGTTGTTCGGTTTTTCAAAAAAATGCATGTGAAATGCCTCCTACTATAGTTTCTTTTAATTATTAGGTTACTTTATGTAAGTAATGATAAGCGACGGCGTTTGAAAAGTCAATGAGAGCGTAGCCAAATAAAAAAACGACAGAGAAACGTGCTCTCTGTCGCTTATGTTACTTACTCATGTGGCGCTTTCGCAGGTCGCTCATAGCCTGCTGTAAAAATCGCCGTTAAAAAAGATGCGCAAATGCCTAAAATTAAAAGTAACTTCATCACAACGCCTCCTTTAATATACTCATAATTAGTATAACGCAGTTGCTGATTAGTGGAAAGAATATTCAGAAAAAAGATTTACTTTTTGATTGAACGGGAAAAGGGAATGAGAAGGGGGTATGACAATGACGAAAGAACAGTTAAGCGGCTCGATGGCAAACTCAATGGAGGAGCTAAAGCAGCTCGGCAAAGAAATGGAGCAAATGCGTGAACAGCAGGACGAGGATAAGCGTGAGCGTGATCCGAAGCAATTTGATGAAGATGAGTAGAAGGTGAGCCAGCATGCACAATGTATGTTGGCTTTTTTCATCGTATGTTGCCGCATGCTATAATGGCTACAAAAAAGGAGGTAATTTTATGAAAAAAATATTACGTAATGGGGTGCACATGCCACAGCTCGGCTTAGGTGTGTACAAAATGACAAATCGAGACGAAACGCTACAAGCAATTGAAACGGCGTTAAACGTTGGCTACCGAGCGATTGATACAGCGGCGCTTTACTACAACGAGGAGGAAGTTGGCGAGGCGGTGCGCAATGCGAGTGTGCGACGAGATGAGCTATTCATTACGACGAAAGTGTGGAATGACGACCAAGGTTATGACGAAACGCTTCGAGCATTCGAAGTGTCGCTGAAAAAGCTCGATATGGAGTACGTCGATTTATATTTAACGCACTGGCCAGTTGAAGGGAAATTTACCGAAACGTACCGAGCGATTGAGCGTCTATATGATGAGAAATTAATTCGTGCAACGGGCGTATCGAATCACCACGTGCCGCATTTACAGCAGCTACTTGCAAAGGCGAACGTTCCGCCAATGGTCAATCAAATTGAGCTGCACCCTTATTTAACGCAGCAGCCACTTCGAGCGTTTTGTGAAGAAGAAGGCATTGCAGTAACGTCTTGGTCGCCGCTCGGTCGTGCCAACGTGCTAGGCGACGAAACGCTTCAGCAACTAGGCGAGCAATACGGCAAATCAGCAGCGCAAATCATTATTCGCTGGCACTTACAGCACGGCTTAGTCGTCATTCCGAAGTCTGTCACACCGTCGCGCATTGCCGAAAACTTCGACGTGTTTAATTTTGAATTAAGTGATGCACATATGGCGCAAATTGATGCGTTAAATCGCAACGAGCGCTTCGGGCAAAATCCAGATCACTTTAACTTTGACCATTTAAAATAAGGGGGACTACACATGATACCGACAATAACACTTGCAAATGGTGTACATATGCCGCAGTTAGGGTTTGGGGTTTTTCGTATGAAGGAGCACACAGCAGCATACGAGGCGACGCTTCAAGCATTGCAGCTAGGCTACCGCGCGATTGATACGGCGGCGATTTATGAAAATGAGGAAGCAGTTGGACAGGCGATTCGCGATTCAGGCATTGCGCGCGAGGAGCTGTTTATTACGACGAAAGTATGGAACGCAGACCAAGGCTATGACGAAACGTTGCGCGCATTTGACGTGTCGCAAAAAAAGCTAGGGCTTGAGTACGTCGATTTATATTTAACGCATTGGCCAAAGCCTCAGCTCGTTCACACGTACCGAGCAATTGAGCGTTTATACGACGAAAAGTTAATTTGTGCAACGGGCGTGTCGAACCACCATGAGCATCATTTAGAGCAAATTTTTGCCGTTGCAAACGTTGCGCCAATGGTTAATCAAATTGAATGTCATCCGTCGTTATCTCAAGATGCGTTACGTGCATTTTGTAAGGAGAAAAACATCGCGGTTACTGCGTGGGCGCCACTCGGTACGGGCATCGTATTTACACATCCGATTGTGAAGCAGCTTGCGGCAAAGTACGGCAAGACACCGGCGCAAATTGTGCTACGCTGGCATATTGAAATGGGCAACATCGCCATTCCGAAGTCGGCAAATAAAGAGCGTGCAGCGGAAAATTTACGCATTTTTGACTTTGCACTGCAAGTTGATGAAGTAGCAGCACTAACGGCGTTAAATACGTTCCACCGCACAGGCGCTGATCCAGATAACTTTGATTTTTAGTCAGTGTATCGTATGTGATTTCCGCTAAAGCTGGTTGTTTTTAGCCGCAATACGCTTCTGTGAATGAACATGCTTGTGAAAATAATATAAATTTACAGGTCTGTTGATACGCCACTTTTATACAGCTGAATCGGTTGTTTTTAGCAGCAAAACTGACATGAATGCAGCATCGTAGTGGCATGGAGCGTACGGCGAGACTCCTAGGGGAAAAGCTCGCGTCGAAAGACCCCGCAAACACGAGGAACGAGTGTTGAGGAAGCTCGAGGAAGGTGATAAATGCCACTACACGAGTCATCAACTTCATGATCAACATCGTGTTTGCCTACGCGCCTGCGGAAAGCCTGCTTCGATGTGGAAAGCAGCCCGATGTGATGACAAAGAACGTTATTTCGTTCCTCGCTATTATTTATACTGAATTTTGGAGTTTTTAGCCACGTCCTAATTAACACGCTTAATAAATTTATTTCAAATTTGTTATTTTTACGCTTCAAACACGGCATTTACGGGAAATAAGTAGTGAGGTGATACACATGCGACGAAGTATAATTCATTGGTTAAGATTAATAGCTGGTATGCTATGTATTTTTCCACTTTTGTACGATGTTGTCATAGTGCGCTTTTTTGAGCATGAGACGCGAATTGTTGCTGTGTTAAAAGCAGAGCCTTTCTCCCTTGGTGGCGAGTTTATTATGAACATCACATTTTTACTGTTTGTTGCGGGAGCAGGGATTTGTTATTTTGCGATGAAGGAGCTGCTACTATAGCGGTATAACATAAAAGACGATCGAGTTATGAGAGGGCACTGAAAAAGTCGATTTACGCTACATTTTTTAGTATAAATCGACGTTTATTATATGTGAAAACGCGGAATTCAAAGTTTATTACAATGAATTTCCGCGTTTTTTAGGACGTGTCTAAAAACTTTATAATTTTGCATAAAGGAGCGCTATAAACGAAAGAATGGGTTTATTCGTAGCGTTAGTCGATTTATGAGTGGCAACTGGATGCATAGTAGGTATGTTGATACGCCACTTGTATACAGCGAAGTCGGTTGTTTTAAAAGTTCGAAATCCATATGACATTGTCATGGCAGAGAGCGGGCGCCGAGCCCCAGGAACGCAAGCCGCAATACGTGCCCTGCCAATTTAATGGCTAATCAACACGCGTGTTCAATGTATATAGTTTTTCAGCAGCATTGCGTCATTAGCTCGCCTTTTTCGTTCGTTAGTTTGTGCGTGGCTCGTCTTTTACGGTAATGCGTTCGTTTAAAAACGGGTGATCGAACTCAAGCTGAATGGCGTGTAATGCGTACGTGCCTTCCTTTGTTTCGCGCGCGCCATATAGCGTGTCGCCTACGATTGGGTGACCTAAATATTCAAGGTGCACACGAATTTGGTGCGTGCGTCCCGTTTCAAGCACTAAGTTGACAACGCATGTACTTTTATAGCGTTGAATGACTTCGTAATGTGTGACTGCGTGCTGACCGCTATATGATACGACGCGACGGTTCGGGTGGTGGCGATCTTTGCCGATGTTTTCGCTAATCGTGCCAGATTCACCGCGAATATTGCCTTGCACTTCTGCTTGGTACGTACGAATGATTGATTTCTCTTCAATCATGCGGTCCATAATCGATTTTGCGAGCGGATGCTTTGCGACAAGCAGCAACCCTTCTGTTCCTTTATCTAAGCGGTGAACGTGCTCTGCGTAAACGCCACCATTTGCTTGAATGTGCGCCATGACATGGTTCATCGCTGTGTGCGTGTCGCGGTCGTCGTTCGGGTGCGTGCTCATTCCTTTTGGCTTTGAAATGATTAAGCAATGGTCGTCCTCATACATAATGTCGATCATGCACTCGGCAGTTGGCTTGTAGTTAGAAGCCGGTGTTTCGAATGCGACTTCGATCACTGTACCAACGTCGAGTGGTGTTTTCCATTGGATGAGCTCGCCGCCGACTGAAATTGCTTTTGCCATGCGTAGCTCGTGTACCGTTTTCTTTCCTAAGCGCCATTGGTCACGCAGTAGTTCGTCGACCGTTAAGCCTTGTTGTGGGATTGTATAGTTAAACATAGTTTCCTCCATATAAAAATGGGTGCCCAAACGAATTGGACGCCCATTTTTTCATTTGTTTTATTGTACCATAGCTTCGATAAATTCACGCGCGCTTGCTTCTGGTGCGTTACCGATTAAGCGGTTTACTTCCTTACCGTCCTTGAAGTAGATGAGCGTTGGCGTTGAGTTTACGTCATATTGTGACCATAAATCGAACTCTAGTAAGTTTAACTGATGGATTTCAACACCAGCTTCTTCTGCAAGTGGCATTAATACGGGTGTAAACGCTTGGCAATGTACGCATGTTGGACTGAAGAAGTATGCGAATGTACCTTCGCCAGAGTTAATTTTTTCTTCTAATTGATCAGGTAAAATGATATTTTGGTAGTTTTCATCGCCTAATTGGTCAATTGTTGCTTGATTTAAATCGTTTGTTCCGTACGGGTTGTTTTCGAGCTTCGTTTCGTTTGCTTTGTTTTGCAATAACATGATGGCAATAAATAGCACAACGATAATACCAGCGATGATATATAGCTTGTTCATATTCGAATTTTTCTTTTTGGCTGCTGCTTTACGCTTAGCGGCCGCTTTATTAGTTGCCACGAAATGTTTCCTCCATTTCAAAATAAGAAATAACCATACTGATTATATAAAATTTACAGTTATAAGTAAATGAAAGCGTATTAAAATGGTTGGAAAAAGAGCTGTCCGAAAAGTGAGGCACTTTCGGACAGCTCGCGTAGTTATATTATTCACCTGGAATAGAGTTGTATGACTCTTTATTCGTAAAGCTAGGCCCTGCATCTGTATGGTCGAGTACAGCGCCATCTCCTGTATGATGCTTTGCGACTGCTTTACTCGCATCACTTTCATAATTGGCACGATTTAATTGCGCATCGGCTAGCTCGTTCGGTGCTTTCGGATTGTATTTACTCATATATATTCCTCCTTCAATTGATCGTTACAATAGTGTATATACCCAAAATGATTTGTCGAAAACATTGTTTCAGCCAAAAGTATGAGCGGGCTTTTCGTAAAAAAACGTGTATCATAAAGAGCAGAAGGGGGCGACACGATGCATATAAATGATCCGTCTCATACGACATTATTAAAGGAAATTGCGGAGTTTTTAAACGAGGAAACCGAAATTGATGCGATGCTGCATGGTGCGCTTACGAAGCTGCTACAAGGCACGAAATTTGAAACAGGCTGGATTTTTTTCATTAACGAACGCGGACGCTCAAAGCTTGTGACGCATGTGAACTTACCGGAGGCGCTCGCACATAATAGCTGTCATCATTTAAATAAAGGAGGCTGCTGGTGTGTGTCGCGCTATCGTATGAACGAGTTGCAAAAGGCGTCAAACATTATAGAATGCCAGCGACTAGAAGCGGCCATCGATGCGAACGTTGGTGACCATCACGACATTACGCACCATGCGACTGTGCCGCTGCAATCTGGTTATGAGCGCTTCGGACTGTTAAATGTAGCGACACCGAACACTGTATTTTTTAGCGAGGAGGAGCTAGAGCTATTAGAGTCAGTGGCGTTTCAAATGGGCTCGGCGATCAAGCGCATTTTACTGACGAAGCAGGAGCAGGAAATGGCGCTTGTGCAGGAGCGCAATCGTTTAGCACGCGACTTGCACGATTCGGTTAATCAATTATTGTTTTCGGTGACGCTCACAGCCCGCGCAGGTGTTGAGCTCGCGCAAGAAGCGGAAGTGAAGGAGTTATTTCAAGATGTGCAAAGCTTGTCACAAGAAGCGTTAACGGAAATGCGTGCGCTTATTTGGCAGCTGCGTCCAAAAGGGCTAGAAGGTGGACTTGTGGACGGCATTAAAGGCTATGCGGAAATGCTCGGTTTAACGCTGCAAACGAACGTCATAGGTGTTATTCAGCTACCATCAAAAGTTGAGGAGGCGCTGTTTCGTGTCATGCAAGAAGGCTTAAACAACATTCGAAAGCATGCAGGCGTACAAAAGGCATACTTTTATTTAACGGTGACGGCAACGGATGTGCTATGTATTTTAAAGGATGATGGAAACGGTTTTTCAGCAGCGAGCGAGGTAAATATTCCATCGGTCGGTATGCAGTCGATTCGTACGAGGGTTGCGGCGCTGCAAGGGCAAGTCGAATGGGTGAGCGACATCGGAAAAGGAACGGAGCTATTTGTACGGCTACCGTATTAAAGGGGGAGCGACATGATTCGCGTATTAATTGCAGATGACCACCACGTTGTACGACGCGGCTTAATGGTCTTTTTAAAAACACAAAAAGATATTGAAGTAATTGGCGAGGCGAAAAACGGTGTCGAGGCAGTGGCGTTAGCAGAAAGCTTGCAGCCGGACATCATTTTAATGGATTTAGTCATGCCAGAGCTTGACGGCATTGGCGCAACAAAACGCATTACCGAAAAGTTTCCGAATATGCCAGTGCTCATGCTTACGAGCTTTTCAGACCGTGACCACGTCGTACCAGCGATGGAAGCAGGTGCAGTTGGGTATCAGTTAAAGGACATCGAGCCAGATGATTTAGTGCAAGCGATTCGTCAAATTATGCAAGGAGAGCGCATCGTCCATCCAGAGGTGACGACGCAGCTTGAGAAAAGCGAGGCGGAGGAACATAGTTTAGCACATAAGCTTCATCCGCTCACACCGCGCGAGCAAGACGTACTGGCGGAGCTGACGAAAGGTAAAAGCAACCGTGAAATTGCGGCATCGCTGTTCGTAACGGAGAAAACAGTGAAGACGCATATTTCAAACATTTTCGCGAAGCTTGAAGTGCAAGACCGTACGCAAGCAGCACTATATGCGGTGAAGCACGGGTTAACAGAAGGAAGCGGGCAGTAGAAACGGTTTAGTACATCATACGTTACTAAAATGTGCGCTGGAGCTTTTGGTTAAAGCGTGCGGCGAGACTCCTTAGGAACAGCTCGTGCCGAAACACCCCACAGCGACGCCCGCAAAAAGCAATTGATTCATAGAAAAACGACCATTCGCCGCATGATGCCGCAAATGGTCGTTTCGTTATTTTTGCTCGTTCAGTTCAGAAGCGGCTATACCGTCCTCTGTTATTTTGTCTTCTGGAAGCTTAGACACTTCTAGATATAAAATATGATGACCTTCGACTTCTTTTACAACGAATAAGAAGCCTTGTTCTTCTATTGAAGCACCTTGTATTACATCGAAATGCTTCGTCATGAACCAACCGCCAATTGTGTCGACTTCATCCTCTTCAAGCGTCGTACCGAGCACATCATTTACTTCTGCGATTAATAGTTTCGCATCAAATAAATAATGATTGTCGCTTACTTTACGCACTTCTGGTACTTCATCGTCGTCAAACTCGTCTTGAATATCGCCGACAATTTCCTCGATGATATCTTCAATTGTGACTAAACCAGATGTACCGCCGTATTCATCCATTAAAACTGCCATGTGAATACGCTCGCGTTGAATTTTTAGTAATAAGTCGTCAATTGCCGTCGTTTCAATTACTCGAATAATTGGCTGCATGTACTCAATGACTTTTTTGTCGCCGTTTGTCGTATCTTGTACAAACGCTGTAAGTAGATGCTTCATGTTGACAAGGCCGATGACATGGTCTTTATCGCCATCAATAATCGGGTAACGTGTGTATTGCTCAACACCCATTACTTCAAATACTTCTCTAATTGTTAGGTCCTTTTCAATACCGATGATCTCAGTACGTGGTACCATAATTTCTTTAGCAATACGTTCAGAAAACTCGAAAATACTATTTACATATTCGTATTCAGATTCGTTAATTTCGCCGCCTTTATAGCTATCTGATAACAGCATACGAATTTCTTCCTCTGAATGCGCAACTTCTGATTCACCCATCATTTTTAAGCCGAAAAGACCTGTTAACGCACGTGCAGAACCATTTAATAATTTAATGAATGGATACATAACGTTATGGAATAAAATGAGCGGGCCAGCTAAGTTTAATGTGACAGCTTCGGCTTTTTGAATTGCTAATGTTTTCGGCGCTAATTCTCCGACAACGACGTGAATAAACGTTACAAGTGCAAACGCAATAACAAATGATAGTAACGATGAAATGCTCGGTGTTAAATTTAAGCCGAGTACATCAAATAACGGATGTAAAATGAGCTCAAACGTCGGCTCACCTAACCAACCGAGTCCGAGCGCAGTAATCGTAATACCGAGCTGACATGCGGATAAATATTCGTCTAAGTCAGATGTTACTTTTTTTGCGCGTATTGCTTTTTTATTTCCTTCTGCCACGAGCTGATCGATGCGTGTATGTCGCACCTTCACGATGGCGAATTCTGTTGCAACGAAAAACGCTGTTGCGGCAATTAGGGCAGCAAACGCCGCCAGCCTTATGGTTAGTTCCACTATATCTACGTCCAAATATTATCTTTGCACTCGGCCCAAATGAGGGGAAAGCACAAAGAATACACCTCCTAGTTATGAAAAATAATTTAATGATTCTATCATAAAAGATTTAACTGGAAAATACAAATATTGTTTTCGGTTGAAGACGTCACGCTAAAAAAACATTCATCGTCGCTATGAATAGCAATAGTGGTGAGTCGATGTGCGATCGCAGGTGTGCCGATTTGCCATTTTTATATAGTGAAAGCCATAATGTTTAGAAAATATGAAATAAATGTTGTATATAGGTGGCCGCAATACGCGAACTGCTCATTCATTGGTTAAACAACACGTTTAGTACGAACATTCCCGTTGTAGAAAATTATTGCACGTTCGCATGAATAAAAGCTGAAAATTGAAAAATGATTGACCTGTAAAAATCGCTATGCTAGTATTTAGAAACACGAAATGAAACGGATTGAAGAAAGGAGGCGGACACTATGAACAAATTACGTATGAAGCGTTGCAGCAAATTTCATACTCGTAGTGGCACGTCTTCTTTTTGTTGTAAGTAAGTAAAAGAAGGGGTGCGACGTCATCACCTCTTTCAAAAAGGCATGTGCTCTTTTTTAGAGTGCGTGCCTTTTTTTGTCGTTTTTTCGTGTGAGCGATGAAGAGATGATGCACAGCATAAAGTAAAATAAGAAACTAGGTGAAAATATGTTTGATGTGTTAAAAAAGCTCGGCTGGTTTTTCAAGCAATATCGCAAGCAATATAGCATCGCCATCGTGCTGCTCATCGTCGCAAGCGTCATTGAAATTATTCCGCCGTGGCTGATCGGCGAAGCAATCGATGATATGACGACGAGCGCGTTAACTGAAGCGTCGCTGCGAAATTACGTTATCGCGTTCATCGCCATTATTGTTTCGAGCTATGCGCTCAACTTCATTTGGCAATACCAGCTGTTTGGCGGGGCGATTACGATTGATCGTATTTTACGCAAGCGCTTATTCCAACAATTTTTAAAAATGAAGCCGACGTTTTATGAGAAAAATCGTACGGGTGATTTAATGGCGCGCGCAACGAACGACTTAAACGCCGTGTCGCTAACAGCAGGCTTTGGCATTATGACGCTCGTTGACTCGACGCTGTACATGGCGTTTATCATTGCGGCAATGGCGATTACGATTTCGTGGAAGCTGACGCTATTTGCGATGCTGCCGGTGCCGATTATGGCGTTTATTATTCAGTACTTAGGCAAAATTGTGCATAAACGTTATATCGTGTCGCAGCAAGCATTCGGTGAGCTAAACGATAACGTGCTTGAGTCGGTAGCGGGCGTTCGTGTCGTGCGTGCATACGTGCAAGAGACGCTTGAGCAGCAGCGCTTTTTCGACAAAAGTGAAGAAGTTGTTGAAAAAAATATGGCCGTTGTGAACATTAACGCGCTATTCGTACCGATTACGCGCATCGGCATGGGGCTTTGCTACGTCATTGCGTTCGGCTATGGTGCCGTGCTCGTGTCGCGCGGTGAGCTAACGGTCGGGCAGCTCGTGTCGTTTAACGTCTATTTAGGGCTTGCGACGTGGCCGATGTTTGCGATTGGCGAACTCATTAACGTCATGCAGCAAGGAAACGCCTCACTCGACCGCGTGCAGGAGACGCTATCGTATGAAGAGGACGTGCGAGATGGCAAGCAGCTTACGTTAACGACACCTTCATCGATGAACGTGCAAAAGTATTCGTTCCAATATCCGCTCTCACAAGTGAAAAACTTATCGCGCATTTCACTGCATTTGCAAAAAGGGCAAACGCTCGGAATCGTCGGTAAAACAGGTGCGGGGAAGACGACGTTCGTTCGTCAGCTGCTGCGTGAATATCCGCTCGGCGAAGGACAGTTTATGATTGGCGACGTCGATTTAAGCAAGCAGTCGAAGGAGCAAGTATTAAGTTGGATCGGCTACGTACCACAGGAGCACGTGCTGTTTTCACGTACGATTCGTGAAAACATTTTATTTGGCAAAGAGGATGCGACCGACGAGGAGCTACACGAGGCGATTCGTCTTGCCTATTTTGAAAGCGACTTGCAAAACTTACCGATGGGGCTTGAAACGCTCGTCGGGGAAAAAGGGGTGTCGCTATCGGGTGGGCAAAAGCAGCGCGTATCGATTGCGCGAGCGCTCATTAAAAACCCAGACATTTTACTGCTCGATGATTCGTTATCAGCAGTCGATGCGAAAACAGAGACGAACATCATTCAAAACATTCAGCGAGCGCGTCAAGGGAAAACGACAATCATTACAACGCACCGCTTATCAGGCATTCAGCACGCAGATCACATTATCGTGCTTGATGATGGCAAAATCGTCCAGCAAGGCACGCACGCACAGCTCATTGTGCAAAACGGCTGGTATAAGGAACAATTTGACCGCCAGCAACTAGAGGAGGCGAGCTCATGAGTCCGATGAAACGATTAACTGACTATGCGATGCGCTACAAACGATTTATCATTAGTGGGCTGTTTCTTTTAGCACTTTCAGTAGCGACTGAGCTAGCCGCGCCGTACATCGCAAAGCATATTATTGATAATTACATGACGGTCGGCAAGTTACATGTTCAGCCGCTCGTATTGCTGCTTTCGATTTATTTCACACTCGCGATTGTAACAGGTATATTGCGCTACATTAGCACAGTATGGCTACAGCGCGGGGCAAACCGCATCGTCCAAAATATGCGCATCGAAACGTTTAACAAAATTCAAACGATGCCGATTGCGTATTTTGATAATTCACCAGCAGGCAAAATTGTTGCGCGCGTCACGAACGATACGGAGGCAGTGCGCAACTTATACGTAACGGTGCTATCGCAGTTTGCGGTAAGCTTCCTGTCGATGTTTGGTGTGTACATTGCGCTCTTTACGTTAAACGCACAAGTGGCGGCGATTGCGCTCATTATTATACCGATTTTATATGCGTGGATGGTGCTGTACCGCAAATACGCACAAGCATACAACAACGTCATTCGCACGAAAATTGCCGACTTAAACGGCATGATTAACGAATCGATTAATGGCATGACGATCGTGCAAGCGTTCCGTCGTGAAAAGCAAATGGAGGAGGAATTTACGGAGCTAAACGATACGCATTACGACTATCACCGTAAATTACTCGTGCTCGATTCGGCGACGTCACATAACTTAGTCAACTTTTTACGCGTCACAATGTTTTTAGTGTTCATTTATGTTTTCGGTACGAACTCGATGACGACGAACGATTACGTAACAGCAGGAACGCTCTATGCATTCGTCGATTACGTGACGCGTTTATTCAATCCGATGACGGCGATTGTGAGCCAGTTTTCACAGCTAGAGCGCTCACTCGTTGCGGCAAATCGCGTGTTCGAGCTGCTGGATGAAAAAGGTGAGGACGTAGCGACGACAACAGTTCCACGCTATGACGGCAACGTGTCATTTGAAGACGTGTCGTTTGCGTATAAAGAAAATGAATACGTGCTGAAAAATTTAACGTTTGAAGCAAAGCGCGGCGAGACGATTGCGCTTGTCGGGCATACAGGCTCAGGCAAAAGCTCGATTATGAATTTGCTGTTTCGCTTTTACGATCCGTCAAAAGGGCGCATTACGATTGATGGCATCGATATTACATCATTGCCACGCCAAACGATTCGCGCGCATATGGGCATCGTGCTGCAAGACCCGTATTTATTTACTGGTACGATTGCATCAAACGTTAGCTTAAACGACCCGCGCATTTCACGTGAAGCGGTCGAAGCGGCATTAAAAGCAGTTGGGGCAGGCTCGGTACTAACGAATTTACAGCACGGCATTGATGAGGAAGTCATTGAAAAAGGTAGCACGCTTTCAGCTGGGCAGCGTCAGCTCATTTCGTTTGCGCGCGCACTTGCATTCAATCCGGCGATTTTAATATTAGATGAAGCGACGTCGAATATTGATACGGAAACAGAGGAGCTTATTCAGCACGCGATGGACGTATTAAAGGAAGGGCGCACGACATTTATTATTGCGCATCGTCTTTCTACGATTAAGCATGCGGACAAAATCATCGTGCTCGACCGCGGGGAAATTCAAGAAATCGGCAATCACGAGGAATTGATCGCACGCGGAGGCACGTATGCGAAAATGTATGAAATGCAGGCGAAGTCGCTGAAGCAATAGAAAAAAATGAAAAGCAGTGTTCAACGTCCGGGTAGACTTGAACACTGTTTTTTCATTTACTGCGTCAGTAAATGCATTGTAATTGTCATTTTGCTACGACATGCGTATATTTAGTGTATCGAAATAAAAGGAGAACACGCATGAAAGAATGGTGGCACACAATTCAACGTTTTAATCGCAACATTCGTTTATTTATGTTAGCGAACGTATTTATACAAATTGGCATGGGTGTCTTTTCGGTCATGTATAACTTATATATTCGCGAACTCGGCATGCCCGAAACGATCAACGGCAGCGTCATTGCGATAATGTCACTCGCGACTGCAATCATTCTCGTTCCAGCAGGCATTATTAGCGACAAAATTGGACGCAAATCGGTGCTTGTCGTCGGCACGGTGCTAACGGCATTTACATTAGCAGCACGCAGCGTTGTAAGCGATGACACGTCGATGCTTGTTTTCGCATTTATAACAGGCTTCATTTGGGCGTTCGTACAAGTGTCGGGCATTCCGTTTTTAGCGGAAAATTCCTCATCGAAAGAGCGCGTTCATTTGTTTAGCGTGCACTTCTCGCTCGTTACGGTCGCAAGTGTTGTCGGTAATTTACTCGGCGGCGTATTTGCGGACGGCTTCATGTGGTTAACGTCGATGAATAGCGTCGAAAGCATTCGAGCATCGCTGCTGATCGGTGTCGTGCTATTTGCGCTCGGCGTATTTCCGTTGCTGAAATTACAGCGAGCCGAGGAAAGAGAAACGGTACAGCTCGGCGAACAGAAGCGGCAAGAGACGCAATCAGCTGCGTTTGCCGACAACGTGAAGCTCATCGCATTGTTTGCGTTCGCGCAGCTATTAATCGGCACAGGTTCGGGGCTCGTCATTCCGTATTTAAATTTATATTTTGCGAACCGCTTTGATGCATCGAACTCGTACGTCGGGCTCATTTTAGCGCTCGGCTCGGCGATGACCGCAGTCGCAATGCTTATCGGCCCAGCCGTTGTGAAGCGTGTCGGTAAAGTGAACGCGCTCATTTTATTTCAGCTGCTGTCGATTCCGTTTTTATTTTTAACGGCATTTACGACGTCGCTTTTTTGGGCATCGGTTGGCTTTTTGTTGCGGCAGGCACTGATGAATGCGGGCAACCCGATTCAAAGTGCGATTGCGATGGACATCGTGTCAGACCGCTATAAAGGCTTGGCAAACTCGGTCAATCAAATGGTGTTTAATTTAGGGTGGGCAACGATGGGCTTGCCGGCTGCGTGGCTCGTCACAAACTTCGGCTCGTATTGGGGCTATGCGTATGCGTTTTCGATTACGGGTGGACTGTACTTAACGGCGTCGATTTATTTTTACATCGTGTTTGGGCGACGTTGGCAAAGAAAGCGTGGAGCAATTTAAAAAAGACGGTTCGCGCAGGCGAATCGTCTTTTTGCATTATTCATATACGTGAAACAGCATAAGCTCATGAATCATTTTTTTAACGTTTTCCTCGTTCGGTGGTATGCCATCGATCCAGCGAATGTCACCGTCTTTTTCGTATGCGGCTTTGTAACGCACGCGCTCGTAAAAAAATGTTACGACCCAGCCTGGTAGCTCATCGCTATACATCGGTTTGAAGCTAAAATGTTGAATCATGTTATTCCCTCCATCTCATTATGTACATATTCGTGCAAGGGGTGTTATTTCCTCTTTTTTTCGTCACTCTGTTATAATAATGAAATCTAAATAAGGAAAGGACATGACATATGGTAGATGCACTTATTACAATTTTATTTATGGTCGTCGTCGGCTCAGTCATTGGCGGATTTACGAACCATATTGCAATTAAAATGCTATTTCACCCGTACGAGGCGAAATATATCGGTAAATGGCGTGTACCGTTCACACCAGGGTTAATTCCGAAGCGTCGTGAAGACTTAGCGATTCAGCTAGGGCGTACGGTATCGAACTATTTATTAACACCGGACATGTTCCGTACGAAAATTTTATCGCCAGAAGTTCGCCAAATGGCATCGGACTTTGCGGCGAAAAAGATTGAAGAAACGATTTTCCGCGACGACCGCACGTTAGCACAATGGTTGGACGTAGCAGGATTTTCTCATTTACCGCGCACGGTGGAGGAAAAAGTGGACGCGGTTATTCAATCACAGTTTGCGAGCATTCAAAATACGCTAGCGACAAAAACGCTACGTGAGCTAATTCCAAATGACTTTGAAGCAACACTTGATCAAAAAGTACCGGAGTTTGTTGAGTATTTAGTCGAAAAAGGTGAAGCGTATTTAAAATCATACGACGGGCAAATTACGATTCAAAAAATGTTAAATGACTTTTTACAATCAAAAGGCTCGCTCGGTGGCATGGTGCAAATGTTTTTAGGCGGTGACACGACGTCGCTCGCTGAGACGGTGCAGCGTGAGCTAGTAAATATGATGAAGTCAGACAATATTTACAACATGCTCCATGAAGTGATTCAGCGCGAGTATGAAAAAGTGAAAGATCGACCTGTAACAGACTTTACAGCAGACATCGACTTTAACCGCATTGAAACGTCGGTGAAAGATTATGCGAAAAAGCAGTTAAACTTAGATGAGCGTCTGAACTACACAATCAATCATTACTGGCCACAAGGAAAGGCGTGGGCGACAGACGAGCTTTTACCGAAGTTGCTTGACAGAGGCTTTGCGGAAGCTGAAAATAAAATTGAAGATGTCGTAAAGAAGCTAAACTTACAAGAGGTTGTACGTCAGCAAGTCAATACATTCCCTGTTCAAAAGTTAGAGGATCTTATTTTAGGCATTTCAAAGCGCGAATTTAAAATGATTACGTACTTAGGCTTCGTACTCGGTGGTTTAATCGGGGTTGTCCAAGGGCTATTCGCCGTATTCGTGTAACCACATAATAGAAGGGAATTAACATGATGCAACAATTAACAGCACAACTACAACAAAAAATAAAAGAGACGGAGCAATTCGTCGCATTAGAGCGCGCCATTGAAGCAGTAAAAGAAGACGCACAAGCATTAGCGTTATTTACGAACTTCCGCGACGTGCAAGTGAAGCTACAAGAAAAGCAAATGCAAGGTGAGCAATTACTAGAAGACGAGCTACTATACGCACAGCAAGTAGCACAGCTTGCTCAGCAAAACGAAAAAATTTTATACATGCTTGATACAGAAATGGAATTAAGCCGCATTATCGAGTCGATTACACGCGAATTAGTACAGCCGATTCAAGCGATGTATGAAAGTATGTAATAGTAGTACTAATGGCTAGATACGGCTCGCGTTCTACGTTAAGTTAGGCGACGAGAGCATTGAATGTTATTTATATGAAACACCGTTCGAAATTATTTGTTTCGAGCGGTGTTTTTTATGTGTTAGGGACTTTGTGTGCTCGAAGCAAGAGGCGGACTCCAGCGGGAAAAGCGTGAGACTTGAGACCCCGCAGACACGACGTAGGAGTGTTGAGGAGGCTCAAGCCACGCCCGCGGAAAGCCTGCCTCGATAGCGTATAGCACGCGCGATGCAAAATGCACGCATCACTTTTTACAATTCACGCAAACCATGCTATAGTGAAAATTTGAAAAACGTCTTAAAACTTTTGTAGAAAGCTGGACTGAAACGATGAAAACTATAAACATTCGACAAGCGTTTCCAGAAGATTGGATTCGCGTTTTACACAATATCGCAAACCTTTTTTATGAAGATACAACGATTGTACACGGTGATGCTGAAGCAGACATCGTGTTCGATTTAGCATACGAGCAGCTCGACAACTTTGAAGTGAAAACGTCTGCAACGATGACCGTTGATGGGCAAACGTTCACAAACGCTTACAGTAAGCAGTACGACGAAGTAGGCACGGACAAGGAGCAACGCATTCGCTTAAAGCGCGCGCTATCTCACGTCATGCTTGACTGCTTAGAGCAATATACAGGTGTTACGCAGGAGTGGGGCATTTTAACAGGGGTGCGCCCAACAAAATTGTTCCATAAATACCGTAAAGCCGGCATGCCAGAAGCTGAAATTTTTGCGGCGCTGCAAGCAGACTACCGCATTTCAGATGGCAAAATTGAGCTGATGAAAGAAATCGTTGAGCGTCAGTTAAAGACGATTCCTGATTTAGATACGATCGGACGCGAAATTTCAGTGTATATCGGCATTCCGTTTTGTCCGACAAAATGCGCGTACTGCACGTTCCCAGCGTATGCGATTCAAAGCAACCGCAAAGTCGGGCGCGTTGACACGTTCCTTGACGGCTTGCATATTGAAATTCGTGAAATGGGCAAATGGCTTACAGCAAACAACATGAAAATTACGTCGATTTATTGGGGTGGCGGTACACCGACGTCGATCGAAGCGGATGAAATGGACGCGCTCTATAAAACGATGTTCGAGTCGTTCCCGAACCCGGAGACGATTCGTGAAATTACAGTTGAAGCAGGTCGCCCAGATACGATCACACCGGAAAAAATCGAAGTGCTAAAAAAATGGGGCATTGACCGCATTTCGGTAAACCCACAAAGCTACACGGACGAAACGTTAAAAGCAATCGGTCGCCATCATACAGTGCAGGAGACGATTGATAAGTTTTGGCTGTCACGTAACTCAGGCATGAACAACATTAACATGGACTTAATTATCGGCTTGCCGAATGAAGGGATCGAGGAGTTCGAAAATTCACTTGTCGAGTCGGCGAAAATGCAGCCGGAGTCGTTAACGGTGCATACGTTATCGTTTAAGCGTGCATCGGAAATGACGCGCAACAAAGATAAATATAAAGTTGCAGACCGTGATACCGTTGCCGAAATGATGCGTATGGCACAAGTATGGACGAAAGAAAACGACTACGTACCATACTACTTATACCGCCAAAAAAATATTTTAGGTAACTTAGAAAACGTCGGCTACTCGAAAATAGGTGAGGAATCGATTTACAACATCGTCATTATGGAAGAAGTGCAAACGATTTTAGGGATCGGCTGTGGTGCGTCATCGAAGTTCGTCAACCCAGAGACAGGCAAGATTTGGCAATTCCACAACCCGAAAGACCCTGCGGCGTACATTATGACGTTTGCAGAGTCGATTGATAAAAAAATCGAGCATTTAGATGAGCTGTATAATAAGCAGTTAGTGAAGAAATAGATGCGTGCTTCCGGCGGCTCGCGTTCCTAGGGTGTGGCTTGAGCCTCCTCATCGTTCGTACCTCACGCTTATCCCTAAGGAGTTTCGCCGCAGCGCTCGCATCACGAAATACTATTTAGCAATGATAAGGTATGTGCTACAGTCAATATGACTTCAGTACATACCTTATTTGTCTTTTCATCTTTTAAGCCGCTGTAACGTGCATGTATTTGATACAATAAAAACAAAAAACGAAAGTAGAAAGGACGAGCGCAGCGTGAAAAAGTGGATAGTAGGAGCGGCTGTAGCGGCAACAATGCTTGCGGGCTGTACAAATGTGACGACGAGCGAAGTAGGCGAGGACATGCGCGTGCATTTTTTAGACGTCGGGCAAGGTGACTCGATTTTAATTGAATCACCAAACGACGAGTACATGTTAATTGACGGAGGTGACAAAGGCTCGGGTGACGAAATTGTCGCGTATTTACAGCAGCAAGGCATCGACACGCTTGACGTCGTTGTTGCCACGCACCCGGACGCGGATCATATTGGTGGCTTAATCGACGTGCTTGAAAACGTGACGATTGAGCGCTGGGTTGATTCGGGCAAGGCGCATACGTCGCAAACGTATATTGAAATGTTGTCGCTCATCGATGAGAAGGACATTGATTTTACCGTTGCGCAAATGGGCGAGTACATTCCGTTTGATGATGCGTTAACAGTCGACGTCGTATACGCAGATGAAACATCAAACGATAATAACGAAGCGTCGGTCGTGCTGAAAATGACGTACAATGAGCGCTCATTTTTATTCGCAGCTGATGCTGGCGTGAAAGAAGAAGCGAAAATGTTAAAAAGCGACATTGATGCGGACGTATTAAAGGCAGGGCATCATGGATCGAACACGAGCAGCTCGGAGCAGTTCATCGATGCGGTGTCACCAGAAATTACGGTGCTTAGCTACGGTGAAGGTAACAAATACGGGCACCCACATAAAGAAGTGACGGACTTGCTAGCGAAATACAACTCGCTCGTATATGCGACGGCGGAATCTGGCACAATCGTTATTGAAACGGACGGTGTGAACATGTCGGTCGTTGATGCGGACGTCTTTAGCGGAAGCGGTGCAGCACAAACGAACGATGTGAACGCACAAGTTGCGATTACTGCAAAAGATATGTTAAGCGAATTTGTGACGATTCAAAATAACGGCAAAGCAGCAGTCGACATGACGAATTGGACGCTCGTTTCGGTGCAAGGCGACCAGCGCTTTACGTTCCCAAGCTTCACGTTACAGCCAGGGCAAGCGGTGTATGTGACGAGCGGTGACAATAAGCAAGACGGCGGCGATTATATGCATTGGTCAGGTTGTCAAATGTGGGCAAACGATGGCGACGCCGCACAGCTATTAAATGCAAAAGGGGAGATTGTTCATGCAATCGATTAAATACGTATTAGACCGTTATGAAAATGATTACGGCATTTTTTTAAAGCTGCCGAACGAAACAGACCAACTGCTCGTGCATAAAACAGAAATGATTGGCGAGGCGCATGAAGGGGACATTTGCGCCGTACAGCAGCACGAGGGCAAGTTTCAAATTGATGTGCTCACTGACGACACAGCGCGCGCACGCGAAACGGCACAAAGCTTGCTTGAGAAGCTAAAACAAAAGGGGAAACAGTAAAGTCAGACCGCTAACTTGTCAGAAAATATGATAAACTACGAACAGCGGAGTATATGTGTTAGTGAAAGAAGGCATTCTTCAGAGCGTTATGTTGCTTTTCGCATCGAGGCAGGCTTTCCGCGGGCTTGGCTTGAGCCTCCTCATCGTTCGTACCTCACGATTGCGGGGTCTCAAGTCTCAAGCTTTTCCCGCAGGAGTCCGCCTCTTGCTTCAAGCAACACATATTTCGCTAGCTATTATGTTGAATGAAACAGTAACGAACACATTGTAGTAAATAACATTTTAGGAGCTAAAACAATGAGCATTAATACAGTAATTTTCGACTTAGACGACACGCTTTTATTCGACAAACAAAGCATTCAATCAGCGTTCGACAAAACGTGTGAATACGCAGCGACGAAAGTAGACGTTGACGCAAAAGCGCTAGAGGAAGCAACGCGTGAAGCAGCGCGTGCATTATATAGCAGCTACCCGACGTATGATTATACAGTAATGATTGGCATTAACCCGTTTGAAGGGATGTGGGGAACGTTTGATGACCCGACGCCGCAGTTCCAACAAATGAAAGATATCGTACCAAGCTACCGTCGTGATGCATGGACGCAAGGTTTAGCGAAGCTTGGTATTGACGACGCTGCATTTGGCGCAGAGCTAGGTGAACGTTTCGTTGAGGAGCGCAAAAAGCACCCGTATTTATATGAAGATACATACGAAGTGTTAAACAAGCTAAAAGGCAACTACAAGCTTGTATTACTGACGAACGGTGCACCAAGCTTACAAAACTTAAAGCTTGAAATTACGCCAGAGCTAGTACCGTACTTCGATCACATCATCATTTCAGGTGACTTCGGTAAAGGGAAGCCAGACGCATCAATTTTTGAACACGTTTGCGAAGTAGCGGGCATTACAGCAGAAGAAGGCATCATGGTTGGCGACAACTTAATGACAGACATTTTAGGTTCTTCACGCATTAATATGAAAAACGTATGGATTAACCGCGAAGACAAAGTGAACGACACAGACGTAACACCAGTGTACGAAGTGACGTCGTTAACAGCGTTTTACGAGTTATTAGAGACATTAAAATAATAAAAGGTGAGCAGTCTGCAATTACGCAGCTGCTCATTTTTGTGTACTATGTAAAAAAACCTCCAACGCGAAAAAATCGGCTGGGGGGAATGTATTAACGAGATGTGTAACCTGCGTCTGCGTGAATCACTGTACCTGTAATGTATGATGATAAATCAGATGCTAACCATAACGTTGCTTGAGCAATTTCATCTGGCTGACCGAAGCGGTTTAATAAAGAAAGCTGTGGTGCGTACGTTTCTTCATTTAAGCCAAACTGTTCAATTGCGCCGCGCAGCATCGGTGTATCGATCGCACCTGGTGCAACAGAATTTACGCGAATGTTGTATTGACCATTTTCGACAGCTGCTACTTTCGTTAAGCCGATAACACCGTGCTTCGCTGCTACGTATGCGATTGTGTCAGGCTGTGGACGGAAGCCACTTACTGAAGAAATGTTAATGATTGAGCCACCGTGACCTTGTGCTTTCATTTGTTGAAGCGCGTACTTTTGGCATAGCGCGACACCTTTTAAGTCAACAGCCATTAAGCGATTCCAATAGTTTTCGTCAAACGAATCAGCTGGTTTGTCGTCTGGCGTTAACGCTGCATTGTTAACGATAACGTCTAATTTACCGAACGTATCAACCGCGAATTTTACCATCGCTTGTACTTGCTCGCTATTTGACACATCTACTTTTACGAATGCCGCTTGTCCGCCGTTTGCGTTAATCGCTTCAGCAACAGCTTGCCCTTTTTCTTCGTTAAAATCAGCTACGACAACTTGCGCTTTTGCAGCAGCGAATAATTTGGCAGTTGCTTCACCCATACCCATTGCTGAGCCTGTAACGATTGCAACTTTACCTTCTAAAACTGGAAATGTCATATGTGATGCCTCCTTGTGATATGCTCCTTATTCTATGTCGTGCATCATGTATCGACAATCATCAATGTGTTGCGATCTGTTCGATAACAAACAAATGAGCGCATTTTGTACGTTAAAATTTGGTTCCTCACCGTAAGCTGGGGTTGACGTATAAAAGTTGCTTGAGCCGCGCCCGCGGAAAGCCTACATCGACGTGAAAAGCAACCCCAAGTTATGGTGAAGAGCCTAAAATTTGCAATTCATTTCATCGTAGTCGATACTAGCATGAAGAGGTGATCGTTATCGAGACGTACGTAGACAAGCGCATTATACGCTCTCAAAAAGCAATCAAATCAGCATTTTTACATTGTTTAGCGAAAAAGCCATTTCATGAAATTACGATTTCGGAAATTGTGCGTCTTGCGGAATACAATCGCAGCACATTTTATGCACATTTCGAATCGACAGAGCATTTAGTACAAAGCATTATTGATGAAGCATTACAGCAAATGATTGTCCATATACGAGCGCCGTACGAGCATATGAAGGAAGTCGACATGCGTCAGCTAGATGCAAATGCCATTACGGTGTTTGATTATTTTTTACAAAACGAAACGCTATTTAAAACGTTGCTGAGCAATCATTTACAAGTAGACATTCGTCATAAAATCGCAAGCGCCATTGAAAACTTATTCATTGAACAATATGAATATGAGTTATCGACGAGCGATATCGATGTGAAGTGGTTATACATTTACCGCGCACACGGCTTAGCAGGCATGATTATTCGTTGGATTGAAGAGGATTTTGCAACGCCAGCGCACGTCATGGCGGAGCAAGTGTTAAAGCTCATGACAGTGACGACGTATAAATTTACGGTAACAGAATAATTGTAATGAGCCGATATGGACGATGCGTACAGCTGGTAGGTAAATGAGCAATAGGAAAAGAAAAAAGCCCCGATGATTTCGATTACCGAAATCATCGGGGCTTTCAAAAAATTATAGGCTAATTGCTTTTACTTCGTCAATATTGTCAAGCTCTGTTACGTATTGAATTTCTTCAGTTGTAACGGCGTTGTCGATTGATAATAACATTACTGCTTGTCCACCAACGTCTGCGCGACCAACTTGCATCGTTGCGATGTTGATATCTTTTTCAGCAAGCTTTGTAGCTAAGCGACCGATTGCACCTGGCTTGTCTGTGTTTTTCACGTATAAAATGTTGCCTTCAGGTTTTAAGTCAACGCCGAAGCCTTCCACTTTTACGATGCGAGCGCCTAAGCCGTTTAATAACGTACCAGCGATTGTGTGTACTTCGTTTTCTGTTTTCACTTCAACTGTAATTAAAGATGTGAAACCTTTAGCAGTTGTCGTTTTGTGCTCGTTAATTTTAATGCCGATTTGCTCAGCTAAGTAACGTGCGTTTACGTCGTTTACGTGTGTACCTTGTTTTGTTGAGAATAAACCTTTAATTGCGCTTGCTGTTAATGGGCGCACGTCGTAGTTTGCTACTTCACCAGCGTAAGATACGTTTAATTCTGTTACTGCTTCACCAGTTACTTGTACTAAGAACTTACCTAATTTTTCTGCTAATGCGAAGAATGGCTCAACTTGTGCAAGCTTTTCTTTCGGAATAGAAGGCATGTTTACTGGGTTTGTTACCGTACCAGTGTTGAAGAATTTAATAATATCGTTAGACACGTCAACTGCTACAGACTCTTGTGCTTCGATTGTAGATGCACCTAAGTGTGGAGTAGCGATTACTTGTGGTAACGTTAATAATTTGTTGTCTGTTGCTGGCTCTTCGATGAATACGTCAAGTGCAGCACCTGCTACTTTACCTGAAACGATTGCATCATATAAGTCGTCTTCGTTAATAATACCGCCGCGTGCACAGTTAATTAAGCGAACGCCGTCTTTCATCATTGCGAATTTTTCTTTGTTAAATAAGTTGCGTGTTTCTGGTAATAATGGTGTGTGAACAGTAATGAAGTCTGCTTGCTCGCAAATTTCTTCTACCGTTGCTTTTGTTACACCAAGTTCTTGTGCGCGCTCTTCAGTTAAGAATGGGTCATACGCTAATACGTTCATGCGAGAACCTTTTGCACGGTGAGCTACTTCTACGCCGATACGACCGAAACCAACAACACCTAACGTTTTGTTTTTCAGCTCAACACCAACGTACGTTTTACGATCCCATTTGCCGTTTAATAAAGAGTTGTAAGCTTGTGGAATGTAACGAGCTAAAGATGTCATCATAGCGATTGTATGCTCAGCAGCTGAGTTTGTGTTACCGTCTGGAGCGTTAACAACGATAATACCGCGTTCAGTTGCAGCTGTTAAATCGATGTTATCAACACCAACACCAGCACGACCGATTAATTTTAAGTTTGTTGCAGCAGCGATTACTTCACGTGTTACAGTTGTTTGAGAACGTACTAATAATACGTCTACATCTGCAATTTTAGAAATTAGCTCTTCTTGAGAAAGACCTGTATCGACGATGATGTTTAAATCTAAATCTGTTGCTGCGCGTAATGGTGCGATACCATCTTCGCTTAATGGATCTGCGATGAAAATGTTAATAGCTTTTGTTGCGACTGTCATAATGAATAAACTCCTTTATAATGAAATTAATTTTTTAATGTTACAAAACATGCAAACGTGGCAAAGTGTGTAAGTAGCAAAGTGCTTCGTGTAACGTGGGGATGCCTGTCGTTCTTCCGTCACGTCATTCATGAACGCTGCAATAAAAGTCCCTCTGTCTTTCACTGCATATGTACATATAAAAATAAAAGCCTTCCACTCCTTATAACACAAATACATACCGGTTGTGTCATAAGGGGCGAAAAGCTAAACATTCAGCATTACGCGGTGCCACCCTTGTTCACTGCATTGAAGCAGTCTTCATTCGCTTACGTAACGGGTAAGAGCCGGATTAAGTTACTCAAAGTTCGCCTAATCTATTCAGGAGTGGAACTATATTACGTTTACTGCTGATTTACACCAACCATCAGCTCTCTTAAAGTAAAGAATAATAAGCATGTCTCCGTCGTCATAATTTGCTTGATTAAATTTGTAACTATCATAAAGCCTAATGTTCACCTTTGTCAACGTAATTTTCAAAAAAATGCGTCAAAAAGAACTTTTCAACAAAAAAAGTGCTTAAAAAACGAATTATGAATCGTTTTTTAATACGTATTGTTCGCTTTATTTTTTCGGGTGTATCATTTCAATTTCTCGAAAACACTTCAATTAAGTTGAAAAAGCAGAAAATTTAGAGTTTTCAGCATGTGTATAATAAAATGGAGAAGAAGCTTAAAATATGGAAAAATGTACGAGAACGCGAACATTGGTGTTTTTTCATACGATTCGGTCTAGAGGGGGCGGAAACTTTTTCATCGCATTTACGTGTTCATTTATAGGAAGATTGACGACGTGCTTCATTTTAAGTAAAAAAGGGAAAACAACAAGCGTGCTGTAGCAACATGTTCGCAGTAAAGGGGGAGTGAATGATGATCTTTACGTATGTAGAATGGTTTATTCAAATTGGAATTGTTGGCTTCATCGTATATTTTGTAACTGGGCGTTTAATGGGGGCGCAAGTGAATTTTATTCGCAAAGTCATTTCCGTTGCAGCGAGCGTCATTTTAACGTCCGTTGTGTATTGGTATACATATTTGCGTTTTACAAACTTTAGCGATGAATCGACGCTGCATATTGCGATGGATCCGAGTGCGCTTTTATGGGTCGGCTGTATGCTGTTACTGTCGATGCTATTTTATTTAATTTCAGAGCTTGTCGATCCGCTACAATTAAACGGCTCTGTTGACAACACGCAGCAAAAATCATGGTGGCGACGCATTCGCAATCATTGGCGACATCAAAAGCGACTGCGCTATATTTTGAAAATGGCGGTGACGAACGGCTTGTCGCGCACGATTAAATATGCACGTCAGCCAGAAAGTCAGCGCGAGCTTGCGATTGGCTTGCGCGATACGCTCGAAAAAAGCGGCGGCATGTTCATTAAGTTCGGGCAAGTGTTATCGACGCGCAAGGAGCTATTTTCGCCAGTATTTATCGACGAGCTAGAGAAGCTTCAGCACAACGTCGACCCGCTAGCGCCAGAGAAAGTACATCACATTTTATACAACGAGCTACCGTATGATGTATCGACTGTATTTTCATACATCGACCCGACACCACTTGCGGCGGCATCGATTGGACAAGTGCATAAGGCAGTATTACATAACGGTGAGCGCGTCATTATCAAATTACTGCGGCCGGAAGTAAAGGAAGTGCTGCGTGATGATTTAGGACTGCTTGTTGATTTCTCAACGTGGCTTACGAGCAAATCAGCGTGGGCGGAAAGCTTGAGTTTCCGTGAGCTAGCGCATGGCTTTGCCGAGACGATTCGTGAAGAGATGGATTTCTCGCTTGAAGTGCGCAACATGATGCAAATGGGCAAGTCGCTTGAAAATAACATTTATCACATTCATGTGCCGAAAGTGTATCCGCAATATAGCGCACATAACATTTTAGTAATGGAATATATCGACGGGGAAAGCGTATCAGATGCTGCAAATATTTTCAGTGCGCACGGGACGAACCGCAAAGATTTCGCACGCGACATTTTGTATTCGTTTTTTGAGCAGCTATTGTTTGCTGGCGTTTTTCATGCAGATCCGCACCCAGGTAATATCCATGTCGAGCGTGCATCAGGTGAGCCGGTATTACTCGACTTTGGCTCGGTTGGCCGACTTGCGGTGCAGCAACAGGAAGGCTTGAAGTTATTTTTCATGGGCGTTCAACAAGAGGATGCAGACATTTTGTTCGATGGCATCGTATTACTCGTTGATGACATCGATATTACGAAGCGAGAGAAGATGGAGCAATCGATTTCGCAAGTGTTAATGCGCATCTCGTATTTAGATAACATTCCAGCAGAGGAGCTCGTCGGTATGATTTTTGAAGTCGTGCGCCATTACGGCTTAAAGTTCCGTTCATCTGTTGCGGCGGCACTGCGCTCACTCGTTACACTAGAAGGCACGCTTCACGTCATTGATCCGACGTTTGATTTTTTTGACGAGGCGAAAGCATTTTCAGCAGAATATATGCGTGCATCGATTACGAAGCCATTTCGTGAGCCGATGGAGACGAAAAAGCGTTTAGAGGAAGAATTTTCGACGCTATTGCCACAGCTGCGCAAGCTACCGAGACGTTTAGACCGACTTGTGCAGCTAGTCGAAGCGGGGAAAGTAACGCTACATCATGATTTGTTTTCAGATCCGACGAGTGCGAATTTTGTGCGCATGTTATTTTCACGCATCATTTTGCTTGCAGTCGGCGTGACGTTTGGCATTATTTCGGTCGCATTGCTCGCCATTGCGCAGTTTATCGATGAAATGTATGCGGTATATTTAAATACGGCGTCGTACATGGGGCTATTTTTATGTGCGATTTTACTCGTACGTGTGTCGGTACAGGCGCTGCGAGACGAAAAAGATACGAAATGAAAAAGTCATTCGAGGTGTGCGCCTCGAATGACTTTTTTATGCTTGTACCGTTTGTGCTGCGGCGATTTTTTCAATTTGTGCTTCCACTTGCTCATCGCTCCAGCCGTGCTGCTCAACGAAATAGTTCGGCTTCGCGCGGCGGCATTCATCTGAACAGCTGCGCATGTAAAATGCCTCGTGCTCTTCTTTACAAAGCATCAGCTTATGGCATTTTGGGTTCGCGCAGTTCGTGTAGCGCTCAGTCGGCTCACCTGTGAAGAAATCGCGCCCGACAATCTGCTTATCGACTTTATTAATTTCAACGCTGCGACGCTCATCAAAGACGTACATTTGACCGTCCCACATTTGCCCTTGTACTTCCGCATCTTTGCCGTACGTCGCAATACCACCGTGCAATTGTCCAACTGATTCACCGATGCCTTCACGTTTTAACCAGCCTGAAAACTTTTCACAGCGAATGCCGCCTGTGCAATACGTTAGCACGCGCTTTCCTTCAAATAAGTGCATGTTGTCGCGCACCCATTGCGGCGTATCGCGGAACGTTTCGACTTCTGGCTTCACAGCGCCGCGGAAATGACCTAAATCATATTCGTAATCGTTACGCACGTCTAAAACGATCGTGTTATCGTCTTGCATTTGTTCTAAAAATTGTTTCGGTGATAAGTAGTCACCTGTAATTTCATGTGGGTTTACATCTTCTTCGTGTAAGCCTAAATGCACAATTTCACGACGCGGGCGCACGTGCATTTTTTTAAACGCATGCCCATCTGCTTCGTCAATTTTCCACATAATATCGGCAAATTGCGGGTTGTTGTTCATGTATTCCATATATGCATTTGTTTGTTCAACTGTGCCGGATACAGTGCCGTTAATGCCCTCTGATCCGACTAAAATACGTCCGAGCAGTCCAAGCTCCTTACAAAACGCTAAATGCTCTGCTGCGAACGTTTCTGGGTCTTCAATTGTTGTATATTTATAATAAAGTAATACGCGGTAATCTTTCATTTATTGTCCCTACCTTTATGTGTTGTTCGATTATCTAATATAGCATATTTTGTGTATTTCGGCTTGTTGAAAACGTAATGTGTAAATTTGCTCGATAAAGCAGGGATTTTGTTTTATTTGGCGAAATAAATTGGTAACGGTGATGAAAGCATGTATAAAGCCGTTTCATCATCGCTTCATTTGAATATAAATGGAGCGAACATCGAAAAAGGGGTGGCGACAATGACGTATGAAACATTAGTAGTAGAAAAACAAGACCGCAAAGTGACGGTAACGCTTAATCGACCAGATGCAGTCAATGCGATGAACGGACAAATGCTAGAAGACTTAGCACACTGCTTCGAGGAGCTGTCGCGTGATAAGTCGCTGCAAGTTCTCGTGCTTCGCGGGGCAGGACGTGTATTTTCAGCAGGTGGTGACGTGCGTGCAATGGCGGCAGGTGGCAATTTAATTTCACCGACGATTATGGATACGATTAAGCGTCTAGTGCTCGCGTTTTATCATTTACCAATGGTGACAGTTGGCGTTGTGCACGGCGCAGCAGCAGGGTTAGGCTTTTCGCTTGCACTCGCGTGTGACATTGTCATCGCTGAAGAATCGTCGAAGCTTGCGATGAACTTTATTGGCATTGCGCTCATTCCAGACGGTGGCGGACATTTCTTTATGAAGCAGCGCGTCGGTACAGTGAAGGCGAAACAAATGATTTGGCAAGGCGATGTACTAAATGGTGAGCAGGCATTATCGCTCGGGTTAATTGATTATAACGCTGCAGACGGTACGCTCGATGCAGTAGCAGATCAAGTGATCGGTAAGCTACTCGGTGCGCCGCTGCTTGCAATGATTGAAACGAAGCGCATTTTGCATAGCACGCATGCAGCAGAGCTTGAGGCAGTGCTTAATGCGGAGGCAGATGGGCAAGTGCGCATGCATGCGACAACTGATCATGCAGAAGGGCTGCGTGCTTTTTTAGGAAAGCGCACACCACAGTTTAACGGGCAATAAAAACTCATCGTGGCATGTTCATGACGTAGTGTATAAAGCAGCGACGGTTAGAGAAAAAGAGCGTGCCAAGAAACGGGCATTTGCAAAGCGAAAGTAGCGGCGGTTGCGTCAAAATACGCGCCACCGCCCGCATGATTAAGCTGCCATTTTCTAGCAAGCGTTCGCGTAACGAAGTGCAGTCGAAAAGCAGAAAAGTGCCATCAGGAAATGATAAATCTCCTGATGGCACTTGTTTTGTTCTAGTCTCATTCTGTTTAGACGTGGAATAAAATAAGTTTTCCGGCGTTATTTACGAGACGGTGTGTTTTTTCAGTTACACCTTTTTCCTCGATTTGACGCTGCCCTTCTTTTTTCGCTACGTCGTCGTTGTCGAACTCCCACGTTTCATCAAATAACGTTTCTCCTGTTTTTTCGAATGCTGTGAATCGATATTGTGCCATACGTAATTCCCCCCTTGCTTATGTATACCATTATTATACATGGAAAATTGTTTGAATTCACAAAAAATATTACATGAGCGCATAAAGTTGCTGAGCAAAACAATGATTTTTCCGAGAGTTTTCGACATGACAATGGTACAATAAAGGCGAACAAAATTGAACGAAAGAGGTGAATGGGTGTTGGCAGCGATTACAACATTACAACCAGGAGAAGCGGTTGACCATACATTATTTATTAAGCAATCAACGAAAAGTGTCACGACGGCAGGCAAACCGTTTATGACGCTCATTTTACAAGATAAAAGCGGTGATATTGAGGCGAAGCTTTGGGATACAAACGAGGAGCATGAACGAACGTATGCAGCCGAAACGATTGTACACGTTAGTGGCGAAATTCACGACTATCGCGGCAAAAATCAGCTGCGCATTAAAGCGATTCGTGTCGTCGGTCCAGAAGAAGGGATTAGCATTTCTGATTTAGTGCCATCATCAAGCGTTCCGAAAGAGGAATTATACGATGAGCTAACACAGTTTTTCTTTGAAATTCGAAATGCGAATATTGCGCGTATTACTCGCTACATTATGAAAGAGTTCAAAGAAGACATTTTAGTATTCCCAGCAGCGACGAAAAATCACCATGATTACATTTCGGGCTTACTCGATCATATGGTGTCGATGCTTCGTTTAGGGAAAGCAATTTGCGATTTATATCCGACGTTAAACCGCGACTTATTGTATGCAGGCATTATGCTGCATGATATTGGCAAAGTACGCGAATTATCTGGTCCGATTGCGACGACGTACACAGTAGAAGGAAACTTACTCGGACACATTTCGATTATGGTGACGGAGGTTGCAAAGGCAGCAGCGTCACTTAATATTGAAGGGGAAGAGGTTATGCTACTTCAGCACTTAGTGTTATCACATCACGGGCAAGAGGAATGGGGAAGCCCGAAGCGTCCGATGATTCAAGAGGCAGAAATTTTACATTATATCGATAACATCGATGCGAAAATGAATATGCTAACACGCGTATTAAATAAAACACAGCCAGGACAGTTTAGCGAGCGTGTTTTTGCACTGGATAATCGCGCCTTTTATAAGCCGACGATTGACTAATAAATAATGAAGCAACTAGACGCATGCAGTGAGATTTAAAAATGCGAGCCCGCAATCAGTTCACGGGTCATTTACTGGCTCATCAACATGCTTCATAAATGACAAAAGGCTAGAGGAACGTTGCATCCCTCTAGCCGTTTATTTTTCTATAGGTTGTGTATATTTATCAAGCACGTTTTGCAGCGCCTCGTCTTGTACTTGCACGTCATGTTCCTCTAGTAAATCATACATCAGCTCATCAAATGTTTTACCAGACTCTTTGACGGCCGTGTCACGAAGCAGGCTGAAATAAATGTTTTGGCGCAGTGACTCTTCCGTCATGCCATTTGCTTCAAGCGTTTGGTCAAACGTATCACCGTACGATTGCTTGAGCACATCTAACTCTTCTTCGACATCTTCATCACTGACACTGTACGTATCTTCTAACAACATTTTCGTTACGACTTGTTCAATCATTGATGGGCCGGCAATCGCGATCATTTCGTCGTAAAAGCTTTCCTTCGTAATATCGCCTAAGCTAGATGTGACGATGATTTCTTCTTCACGATCATTACATGCTGCTAATAAAAATAGCGATGAAGCGAACGCAATGTAGCGTAATTTTTTCATGTATGTCACCCTTTCATAAAAAAAACAAACGACCAAAGCCACGTTGACCTGTTCGTTTGTTGTATAGTTGCACTATAGCGAAATTAATACTTCGACATAAAAAGAAATTAATAAAATCGTAATGAGTATATTAATCGTTCGAAATACTTTTGGTTGATTTTCTTCAGGAATTTCACGTCGAGTACAAAGTGCATACGTGAGGCGGTTAATTTGAAATAAATAAAATACTGAGAATAGAACTACGATAAGTAAAAGCAAGTCTATTCCTCCCCTCTATTACTTACTCACAAGCATAACAAACTACAAATGGAAAATACAAGTTATACATCTTTACACATATGCGACTGACGAATACGTTTATGAAAGTGGTACTAGTATTTCATACCCGCGTGGCGTTTCTTCAATCAATGCATCTGTAGGGGAATGAATTAAATGTTTAATATAAATGTAATCAAACGCACAAAGAAGCGCATGTACACCGAGTAAAATCGAAGCGTAGTGCGTAATTGTCGGGAACATAACGGCGACGATCAGCAAAATCGTCGTCAGCACTAAAAACGGAAACAGCAGCGAAAAAATGTACAGCCTTTTTGGAATCGGCTCTTTAATGCGCATATGAATAGTTGGAATGCCGTATAAGCGTCTGCGCAACCGAATCGACATTTTATGACGATGGCGAAATAGCGGTAAAAAATGGAGCAGCTTATGTAGCGGATAAATAAGCAGTATGATGCACATAAAGTAAACGAAGTAACGATCGTCATACACCGCATAATTAAATAAATTTAAAAAGACGTAGCTAAACGAAAACGTTAGCACTGCATGAATGAGCGCAATTAAATACATTTTACGCGTACCGTATTCACGCTCGATGTTTAAAATTTTCCAGCAATGCAACGATAGCACCTCCATGAGAAATAGGCAAAGTAATGAACACACTTTGCCGATAAATACGTCTTAGTATAGAAGCTTAAGCGTTAATGTCTGTTTTATCTTCTAATGTATAGTTGAAATTTTGGAACGAACGCTCGAAAATGTCAATAAAATCTTCACCGTAAATGTTACGAATAACGGCCATTACATCTAAAAAATCAGGGAAGCGGCCATATAAATCTTTTAATGCAAGAGAGCCTTCTAAAATGGAGTGCTGCGTCTGATGGTAATTTTCGTTCATTTTTAAAATGAGCTCAACTCCATCTGTCGTAAGCTCGACGTATGTATTACGTTTATCGTCATTGCGCTTTGAAAACGTTAAATAACCGCGCTCCTCCAATTTTTTTGAAAAGTTAAAGGCGGTTGATACGTGCATGACACCAAATTTCGCAACATCGGAAATCGAGGCGCCCTTTAAGTGATAGGAAATCCATAAAATATGATGTTCATTAATATTTAAATCATAAGGCTTAATCCATTGCTGCCAATCTTTTTCAACAGCTTTCCATAATGCTTTCGAAAGCTGTGCAACACGTTGGCTATATAGCATCGCTTCTTTCGTCGTATACATTTGTTCTGACAATGCAATCACCTGCTTTTTTCGATTTAATAAAGAGTATGTTAATTATTATATCAATAAAAGAAAAAACTTTAAAGTTAGAAAAATGAAAAAATTAATGACGGAAAACATATTTCATCTGAACGAAAAAGAGAGCGAGCACTGCTCTTAAAATTAAGAGACAGGCTCGCTCGTTTCCTTCTGTTCTTTCTTGTCTTTTTTAAAATTTGCTGCTTCTTGTTGGAGCTCCTGCGCAATCGATTGCATTTGATTGGCATGATGCTGTAAGTTTGCAGCAACTGGTCGAATTTCCGTCGTGAATGTCGTCACCGATTCTTTTATATCATTTACTATGCTGGGAATATTATTTTTCGCCACGTCGTTAAAGTGTTGCACCGACTGTTTGAGCGCTGCGACGTGCGTGCTTACATCATCCTTTTTCGCCTTTAAGCTGTCCGATGTAGCCTTCAATGAAGAACGAACTTCTGTGCCTGATTTTGGCGTCGTTGCGATCGTCGCGAAAAAGCCACTCGCTAAACCAATCGCCACACCTTGCGCAATACGTTTTAATTTCATAAAAAATCCCTCCCTTTATTCATCTTATAGCCGACTTATGTAATATTAAACCATTGTATGAAAAAGAATACCACCATTCGCCAAAGCAAACGGTGGTATTTTTTCACGCTACACGTTAATTTAATGCCGTTTCAAATTTAGAACGCTTCACTAAATTTGTAATGATCGGGAAGATGATGAAAAATGCGATTGCATTGATCGCCATTGCAGGTAGTACGACGATGATGAACATTTCTGTAAATGCGCCTTCAAAGCCTGTTACGAAAATTGCTGCACCTAAAAAGATTGCACCAGAAATCGCAGTGCCGATGACCGTTAATACTGTGCCAGCTGCGACAGAGCGCGCCGCTTTACGCAGTGCAACGACCGCCGCAAAAAATAATAAGCCCGTTACGAATTTATCGATAATGTTCGGTACAAAGCCTGCTGGGAACGTCGTAAATAAACCAGATAATACGCCTGTCGTTAATGATAAAAGGAACGTATCACGAAGCGTCGTAAATAATAAAATTCCAATAAACATCATCGTTAACATGAAGTCCGGCTTCATACCATTGATCGGTGGCATAAATAAATAAAGCGCCGTTCCTACCCCAACTAACATCGCCATTAACACTAAATTTTTTGTGTTCATACTAAAACTCTCCTCTTGCTTTCTCAGCTCGTTTTATTCCCCTACTGTGCACTATTGCCAGCAGCGAGAACTTACATTGATTGTACACATGTCGTATGCACATTTCAACGCTTGTTGCTTTAATCGGAACGTGATGAGAAAAAATAAAGAGCAGCACTTCACTTTAACTTAATGGGCGACGGGCTGCGAGATGCGCTCGACCCGAAAATGAAAAATTGATGAATAAAGGGATGTGCGAGCTGTGCGCACATCCCTTTATTATTTATAAATGCTCGTTAATTTGTGCTGCAAGCTGCTGCATTTCTTCTGGTGCGAATTTGCCAGGCTGTGCACCCCACGTTACTTGTAGCCCGTCGTTTTCGTCGTAGCGCGGGATTAAATGCAAGTGGTAGTGGAACACGGTTTGACCAGCAAATGCGCCGTTGTTGTTTACTGTATTCATACCTTGTGGGTTGAATGCAGCTTTTAATGCGTTCGCAATTTTCGGAGCGCTCGCGTATAAGTTGCGCGCTACGTCCTCAGGCATATCAAAAAGGTCTGCTACGTGCTGCTTCGGAATAAGAAGCGTATGCCCTTTCGTTAAAGGAGCGATGTCCATGAATGCGAAAACGTGCTCGTCCTCATACACTTTCACGCTCGGAATATCGCCGTTAATGATTTTGCAAAAAATACAATCTGTCATATGTAAAACCTCCATCGATTATTTATTCACGTATAATACGTGTGTAGAAAGTAAGTTAAGATGTCATGTAGCTTGTTGCTCGTAACGAGAGGCGGACTTCAGCGGGAAAAGCGCGAGCCTCAAGACCCCGCAGCGTAGCGAGGAGGCTTGAGGAAGGCGATAAGCGCCACGTCCATGTGGCATCGCCTTCATGACCAACATCGTGTTCGCCTCCGCGCCCGCGGAAAGCCTGCCTCGAAAGTGAAGAGCAACTTTACACAAAGCTGACATTAAAGTATAGCATCTACAATGATTGTACCATCGAAAGCTGTATGAATACATATTTTTTGGTACACTAGAAACTAGATTGGAGTGGGAAACATGACAGTATTACAATTAAAAAACGTAACAGGCGGATACACACGAAAGCCCGTCATTCAAGATTTATCGTTTTCAATTAATGAAGGAGAGCTTGTCGGCTTAATTGGCTTAAACGGTGCAGGGAAAAGTACGACAATTAAACATATTATCGGCACGCTGCTTGCACAAAGCGGAGACATTTTCTTAAACGGCGTGACGATGCAGCAAAATATGAACAAATATCGCTCAAGCTTTTCGTACATTCCTGAAACGCCAGTATTGTACGAGGAATTAACGTTGCGCGAGCATTTAGAGCTAACGGCGATGGCTTACGGCTTAGATGAAAAGACGCTTGCGACACGTCAAGAAGCATTGTTAAAAGAGTTTCGCATGGAAAAGCGTTTAAACTGGTTCCCGTCGCATTTTTCAAAAGGGATGCGTCAAAAGGTGATGATCATGAGCGCATTTTTAGTGAATCCACCGCTGTACATTATTGACGAGCCGTTCGTTGGACTAGACCCGCTCGGCATTCAGTCGCTGCTGGATCAAATGCATGCGCGCAAACAAGACGGCGCGGCCATTTTAATGTCGACGCATATTTTATCGACAGCGGAGCGATATTGCGACCGCATCATTTTACTACATGACGGTCGTGTGCGCGCACAAGGAACGATGGACGATTTGCGTCGTGCGTTTAACATGCCGGATGCGACGCTTGACGACTTATACATTGCGATGACGAAGGAGCAGGACGCGAATGAACAGTCTAAATGATGTATGGACGAAGCGATTTACACATTATGTAAACGAGCTACAAAAGTATATGCGCTTTATTTTCACTGGACATATTGCAATCGTGCTCGTCTTCATCGTCGGGGCAGGTGGCTATTACTATAGCGAATGGTTAAAAACGGTGGATACGAGCTTTCCAGCTGAGTTGCTCGTCGCACTGCTCGTTGGTGTAATGCTAATGATGAGTAAGCCGGTGACGTTGCTGCGCGAGCCGGACCAAGTGTATTTATTGCCGCTCGAGGCGCACATGCCACAGTTTTTCAAATCGGCGCTGCGTTATACGTTTTTATCAAAAGTAGCGTTGTCAATCGTGCCGTACGTCGTGACAATTCCGATGCTAAAGGCGACGACCGATTTAACGACGCAGCAAATGTGGTTGATTGTACTTGCAATTGTTGTGCTGAAATGGTGTAACGTGCAAGGGGAGTTCGTATATCGTTACGCAAATCGTGGGGCAAACGTTTGGCTTGATTATGTCGTGCGCTTCGTCATTTCGGCGCTTTCCATGTATCACTTCTTAACTCAAGACGTCGTGTTTGGCGTGCTGTTTATGGCGATTGCGTTCGTTTATGTAACGTCGCTTGCGAAAAATATGAAAGGCAAGCCAGTACCGTATGAGCATTTCGTCAAAGTCGAGCAAGACCGCATGATGAGCTTTTATCGATTCGCAAATTATTTTACGGACGTGCCGCATTTACGTGGATCGGTGCGACGACGCGCGTATTTAAACTTCATGTACAAGCTCGCACCGTTTCAACAAAAAAACACGCACGTATATTTAGTGCTGCGTACGTTTATTCGTACAGATGACCATTTTTATTTATGGCTACGTTTAACGGCGATTTCAGCAGTGGCGGCGGCGTTCGTTGATTTATGGTGGGCAGCAACAATTATCGCGGGCGTCCTATCGTTTGCGACAGCTTATCAAATGAAAATTGCGCTGCTGACGATCAATTCATTTACGATGGATCAGCTATTCCCGGTGCCAGAGCAAATGCGTGAGGCGGCAGTGCGCAAAGTTATTTACGTATTTATGGCAGTACAGGCGTTGCTCGTACTATTATGTGCCATTTTCATCAATCCGTACTTTTACGCGCTCGGTATCATCGTCTTTGTCGTAGCGTTTATAACGGAGCGTATGACGAAGCGTCCGACAGAAATGTAGCGCATGCTCGTGACAAATGAGAAACAATGTATGTATACTAGTTGCATTGAATTGAAAAGTGAGTGAGTTGATATGACAGAGGTAGAGCAAAAACGCGCAGCAAGAAAGCGCATTAACTGTAAAGAGTGCGACGGCGTTATGATGGTCGATTTCAACGAGGCGGAGTTTGGACGCTTAATGAAAGTGAGCGGTCGACAAAAAATCGAGGAGCGTACGTTTTTTGAAAACTGTCCACATTGCGGTGTACGTAACGAAGTCGCAAGCACGAACAAAAATGAATGGGGCGACCGTAAAGCACCGAGCTTTGGGGCGATTTTATTTACAGGTGCGTTCTCATGTTTAATGATTGTCGGGGGAATGGCGGTCGTTGGCTTTTTCGCATGGCAAGGCATTAAAACGATTTTCGGCTTGTAATGATAAAACGAGTGTCACTGTGAATATTCACAGTGACACTCGTTTTTTTATGAAGCACTTTGATATTCAATCGCAGCTTGTAGCAACATTGCAGCTGCTACTTCCATACCGCGCTCATCGATATCAAACATCGGGTGGTGGTGCGGCACGTCATAGCCCGGGTAAGCGCCTGTGTAGAAAAACGTTCCAGGTACGTGCTGCAAGTAATATGCAAAATCTTCGCCGCCCATCGTTGGCACCATTTCAAATGCATTCGTCACGCAATCGAGCTGCTTCGCCACATCGCGCACAAATAACGTTTCGTGCTCGTGATTGACAACAGCAGGGTAGCCTTTAATGAAGTCGATTGTGTACGACGCATCGTGCGCAATCATCGTTCCTTCAAGCACACGGTAAAATTCCTGCTCCATAAGCTCGCGCGTTTCTTCAGTAAATGTGCGAATCGTGCCGCTAAGTTTCGCTGTATCTGCAATGACGTTTGATGCGTTATCGGCAACGAAGCCACCGATCGACAGCACGGCCGATTCAATCGGTGATACGCGACGAGACACGAGTTGCTGCAAGTTTAGCACGAGCTGTGAGCCGATGACGACCGCGTCTTTCGTTTGGTGTGGGTGAGCGCCGTGCCCACCGCGACCTTGAATTGTAATGTCAAAGCTGTCGCACGCTGCCATCATCGGACCGACGCGGTAGCCGATATGCCCAACGTCGTGATTTGACGATAAATGCGTGCCGAAGATGACGTCGACACCGTCTAGACAGCCGTCTTCAATCATCGACTTCGCGCCGCCTGGGTCAAGCTCCTCGGCGTGCTGATGAATGAGGACATATGTACCGCGCAGTTCGTCGCGCAGCTGCCATAAAATTTTGCCGACAATTAAAAGCGTTGCTGTATGCCCGTCATGTCCGCATGCATGCATGACACCAGGAATAGTCGATTTGTATGGCACGTCCTTTTCGTCTTGAATCGGCAGCGCATCAAAGTCAGCACGCAGCGCAACTGTTTTACCAGGAAGCGCACCAGTAATTGTTGCGACGACACCGTTACCGCCGACATTTGCGCGGTACGGTACGCCAAGCTCGTCGTAAAACGCTTGAATGTACTTTGCGGTGTTTTGTTCTTGAAACGATAGCTCTGGGTGCATGTGTAAGTAGCGGCGAATGTCGATGAGCTGTTGTTTTTGCTTAGCAACGAGTTCATAAACGTTCATATATTCACTCTCCAATCGGTTTTGCGACATATTTCGTAATGTACGGCTTTGAGACGAATAAGTTTTGCGTGCTAGACGTCGGCGCGTTGCCAAACAGCGTCTTATATGAATTGCTCTCTTGCCATAACTCAAATGACGCTGGCCCTGCCCATTGCGTTAAAATGATGTACGTGTCGTTTTTAATCGGGCGAAGGAGGCGGTAAGCAATTAAGCCAGCAGTGGAACTAATCATGTGCCCTTCATTTCGTAAACGCTGCTCAAGCAACGCATCTGCATCGTCTGTAATCGGAAAGTTGAGCATCGCAAAAAAACCGCGCTGCTCGATGTCGTTTGCACCTTCTACTACGTCAAAGCTTCGCGGCGTAGCAAACACCGATTTTTTCTCCGTTTCGTGTACGAGCAGCGTGTTTCCTTCTCCGTGCATAATGAATATCGTTTGTTTGTCATGTTTTTTTCGAATCGTTTCCATAAATTCCGGCGTGCCGGATGTAATGTGAATTTTCATAATATAGCCCTCCATTTGTCAAGTCGTCAATTATATTTTACCCTTTCTACTATGAACAAATGCAACAATGTTGTCAAAAAGGTGGCAACGGTTCAAGACAATTTTATGACATTTCGAGCGGAAAACTATACAATATGAAAGGGAGCGTTTATATTGATGGAGGATATCATTATAAGCGGGTTTTGACTACATTTTGAGAGGAAGCGTTCTACAAATGGGAACATTCAACGATACATTATTACGTGCTGCACGAGGTGAGGCAGTCGAGCATACACCAGTATGGTACATGCGCCAAGCCGGACGTTCACAGCCAGAATACCGCGCAATTAAAGAAAAATACTCATTAGAAGAAATTACGCAGCAGCCAGAGCTATGTGCGTATGTAACGCGCTTACCAGTAGAGAACTACAACGTAGACGCAGCAATTTTATATAAAGACATCGTAACACCTTTACCTGGCATCGGTGTGGACGTAAAAATTAAAGCAGGCGTAGGTCCTGTCATTTCAAATCCGATTCGTACAGCAGCTGATGTAGAGCGCCTTGGCGAATTTAACGCAAAAGAGCATACACCGTTCGTACTTGAAACGATTGAAATGTTAACGAAGGAGCAGCTGAACGTACCGCTTATCGGCTTCGGCGGTGCACCGTTTACGCTAGCAAGCTACATGATCGAAGGCGGACCATCTCGCAGCTACAACAAAACGAAATCATTCATGGTGTCACAGCCGCAAGTTTGGTTTATGTTAATGGATAAGCTTGCCGATATGATCATTGCCGACATTACAGCGCAAGTAGAAGCAGGCGCTAAAGCGATTCAAATTTTCGATTCATGGGTAGGTGCTTTAAATGTAGAGGATTACCGCGTATTCATTAAGCCGGTCATGACGCGCATTTTTGGCGAGCTACGCAAATTAAACGTGCCGCTCATTCAGTTCGGCGTAGGTGCATCTCACTTAGCGAACGAATGGCACGACTTACCGATTGACGTTGTCGGTCTTGATTGGCGCTTACCGATTAAAGATGCGATTGCGCGCGGCATTACGAAGCCAGTGCAAGGTAACTTAGACCCATCGTTTTTACTTGCGGATTGGTCAGTGATCGAAAAGCGTGCAAAAGACATTATTGACCAAGGTGTTCACGCAAGCGGGCACATTTTCAACTTAGGTCACGGTGTATTCCCAGAAGTAAACCCAGACGTATTAAAACGTTTAACGACATTTGTACACGAATATAGCGCACAAGTACGCGCACAACAACAATAGAGGTGAATGAATATGAAACCAGTACGTGGATTATTAGTGATGGCATACGGTACGCCGTATAAAGAAGAAGACATCGAGCGCTACTACACACACATTCGTCACGGACGTAAACCTTTGCAGGAGCATATTGATGACTTAACAGAGCGCTACCGTGCAATCGGCGGCATTTCACCACTTGCGAAAATGACAGAGGCGCAAGCGAACACATTATGTGCGCGTTTAAACGAAGTGCAAGATGAAGTAGAATATAAAGTATTTATCGGCTTAAAGCATATCGAGCCGTTTGTAGAAGATGCAGTGGAGGCGATGGTCGCAGAAGGCATTACAGAAGCGGTATCTATCGTACTTGCCCCGCACTTCTCGACGTTCTCAATCAAATCTTACAACGGTCGTGCACAAGCGCATATCGAAAAGCTTGGCGCGAACCTGTCATTAACGTCGGTAGAATCTTGGTACAAGCAGCCGAAGTTTATCGAGTTTTGGAAAGATGCAGTAAACGGTGAGCTTGCGAAAATCGAAGACAAAGACAAAGCATGCTTAATCGTATCGAACCACTCGTTACCAGAAAAAATTAAGCTAGCAGGCGACCCGTACGAGGAACAATTAATCGAAACAGCTCGCTTAATTGAAGAAGCGTCAGACATCGTTAACGTCGAAGTTGGCTGGCAATCAGCTGGTCAAACGCCAGAGCCGTGGCTAGGACCAGACGTGCAAGACTTAACGCGCGAGCTATTTGAGCAAAAAGGCTACACGTCATTTATTTACACGCCAGTTGGCTTCGTAACAGAGCATTTAGAAGTGCTATACGATAACGACATTGAATGTAAAGTAGTGTGCGATGACATCGGTGCGGCTTATTACCGTCCAACGATGCCAAACACACACCCATTATTTATTGATGCAATGGTAGATGCCATTCATGACAAATTAAACGCATAAACATAAGATGAGGAGCTATGTAATACAGTTGGATATGTCACGTTATATTCAATAGCTCAATGTAAATAAGGAAGTAGCGAATTATTGTTCGGACGTGTAGGCGGCGACTCCAGCAGGAACAGCACGAGCAGAAAATCCATTTTTGGCGGCTTGCCCGACAAAAATTAGTTGAAGCCGCGCCTGCGGAAAGCGTCCGCCGAAACAAAAGAACAAGTGGCGGTTTCCTATGAGCATGTGACATGTAGACGACATACCTCCTCTGTTTCTGTGATTCGTCGACATTCGTCGAAAAGTGACAGAAGCAAAATAATTACGTGCGAAACAGAAAGTGATGATGAGAGTGACAAATAAACAGAGGAAGGTTGTTATTATTGGTGCAGGGATTACTGGGCTAACGACCGCGTTTTATATGCAAAAGCAAGTGCGCGAAGAGAAGCTGCCGGTAGAAGTGTTGCTGCTTGATGCGTCATTACGTACAGGTGGTAAAATTGAAACGCTGCGCCAAGATGGATACATTATCGAGCGCGGCCCTGAATCATTTTACGATCAGCACGGTGATGTTGAGCGCTTAGCACAAGATTTATACATTCGCTCAAAAATGATGTATAACAATATCGGTGATTCGTATATCGCTGTTCATGGAGAGCTACATCCAGTGCCGAATCATTTTACAGTGAGCCGCACGAGCAATGACAATCCATCGTTTATGACGACGAATTTATTGTCACTCGGTGGGAAGTTACGAGCGATGCGAGACATTGTACTACCGCGTGGCGAGCAGCAAGATGAATCCGTTGCGCAGTTTTTCAAGCGTCGCGTCGGTACAGAAGTCGTTGAAAACTTCATTGAGCCATTGCTTGCAGGTACGTTTGCAGGTGATATTGACCAATTAAGCATGCGCTCGATGTTCCCGGAGCTATACGACCTAGAAGCAGAGCATCGAAGTTTATTAAAAGGTTTAAAGAAGACAGAAATTTTATTTTTACCAAACGAGGTGCGTCATCAGCGCGGCGTATATCAAACGTTCGAGCGTGGCTTACAAACGTTAGTGGAATCGCTTGAGGAAAGCTTAGCACCAAATACGCTGCGTAAAGGTGTGCGTGTGGAGCAAGTTGAATCAACAGGAAGCGGTGTCGTGTTGCATTTAAATAACGGTGAGAAGCTAACGGCAGACGAGTTGATTGTCGCAACGCCATTTGCGGCAGCGAAAAAAATGCTGCAATGTGAACGGATTTTTGATGATATTCAGCCGGTGAAAAGCGCGACGATTGCGACCGTGACGTTAGCGTTTAAAAAGGAACAAATTCAAAAGTACGAGGAAGCAATCAACTTTTTCGTATCGCGTAACTCAAGCTATGCGATTACGTCTTGTACATTTTCACATAATAAATGGGACGGTGTAGCGCCGGACGATCAAGCGTTACTGCGCGTTTATTTAGGGCGCGTCGGCGATGAAACAATGGTTGAGCTATCGGACTCTGAAATTGAAAAGATTGTACTGCGTGATTTAGAGGAAGCGATTGGTTTAACAGGCCAGCCGCTGCTAACGATCGTATCGCGTTGGAAAGAAGCGATGCCGCAATACGTCGTTGGGCATGAAGAAGCAGTCCAAGCGATTCAACAAAATTTAGCGAAGTTATTGCCGACTGTACATGTGACAGGTAGTTCGTACGAAGGTGTCAGCATTCCGAGCTGCGTTGCACAAGGACGAGCGATGGCCAAGCGTATTTTAACGAAGCTGTTACAGGCAGATTATACAGATGCATAATTCATTCCCCGTAAACGAAATTGTTTACGGGTTTTTTACTATTGTCACAGTAATATTACAAATAAGAAAAATACGTTTTTTTATAGGAAATATCGTGTAAAAGCGGTGTATTCATCGTACACTTAAGGAAATGAAGCATATGGAGGAGATGACATGAAACGTAAATGGAGTGGATTATTATTAGCGACGTGGTTACTTGCGGCATGCGGTGATTCCGAAGCGGTATCTTCCTCGTATACAGAGCAAATGGAAATGATTGATGTGACATTTTTAACGCCGCTTGAAGTACCAGTAGGCGATGTGACATTATCAGTTGCACTTACGCAGGCAGAGGACATTGTGGAGGATGCCGATAGCGTCGTATTTGAAGTATGGCAGGCGGGGAAATCAACGGAATCTATACATATCGATGCACAGTATGTAGAAGATGGCATTTACGAAGTAGCGCACACGTTTGATGAAGCAGGTGTATATTACATGTTTGCGCACACGACAGCGCGAGGCTTACACGTCATGCCGAAGCAGCAACTTATCGTAGGCGATGTTGATCTGCAAAGCGCAAATGTAGATGACGATTATAAAGGCTCGATGACGGAGCGAAAGTAGTTGCATGCATTTCATAAAAAGCGTACAATTGTGACCGAAATGAAAGTTTGGTCAGAGGGGGTCTGTACATGGACCGCAAGCAAGAAATTATTCGTGCTGCTACAAGCTGCTTTACGATGTTTGGCTACAAGGCGACGACGATGGAGCAAGTAGCGAAAATTGCAAACGTCGGTAAAGGAACGATTTATACGTTTTTTAACAATAAAGAAGAGCTGTTTAACGACATCGTGCTAACGCTCATTCGTGAAATGAAAGTCGAGGCAGATGCAGTGCTTGACCCGGCGCTTTCATTAATGGACAATGCACAGCGCGCGATGATGAAAATGCTACAATTTCGCGAGCAGCATTTGCTGTTTGCGAAACTCGTAGAAGAAGAAAAGGCGCTGCGCACACCAGCTGTAAAGCAAATGATCATGGCAATCGAAGAAGAAATTGTATCGTACGTAGCAAGCCGCATTGAAGCCGGCGTTGCAAAAGGCGAAGTGCGCGAATGCGATGCGCAAATGGTTGCGTACTTGTTATTAAAATCGTATTTAGCATTCGTCGTCGATTGGCAAGAAGTACACGACGAGCCGTTGCCGGAGGAGCGCATTTGGCAGCTATTTAAAGAAACGATTTTTAGAGGATTAGCGATTGAAAAGTAACTTGTCACGTGCAAGTTTCTTTTTTACAGTAAAATGACCAATTGAACATTTTGGTCATCCGGTATACGAAATGGAAGAGGGCGAGTACGTTGTTCAAATCTGAATGGAAAAACATATTGAGTACGCCAAAAGGGATCGCTGCTATTTTAGCGATTATGGTGCTACCGATTGTGTATACGGGCTTATTTTTATGGGCGTTTTGGGACCCGTACAGCAATTTAAATGCATTGCCAGTTGCGATTGTTAATGATGATGTTGCCTATAGCTTTGAAGGAGAAACGTTACATTTAGGCGATGATCTCGTTGAAAAGTTGATGGAGAGCGAAACGTTTCATTTTGAGGAAGTGTCGTCTGAGCAGGCGCAGGCAGGATTAAATAAAGGGGATTATTATTTAATTATTGAAATTCCTCAAACGTTTTCAAAGCACGCGACGACACTTTTAGATGATCATCCTCAAAAGCTAACGATTAACTATATCGCAAACGAAGGGCAAAACTTTTTAGGCGGTCAAATTGGGGAGACAGCGGTTAACAAAATTCGTGATGAAGTGAATGAGCAAGTCGCACGCACGTATGCCGAGCAGCTATTTAACGCAATCGTGCAGCTCGGGGACGGTGTAGAGGAAGCGACGAATGGTGCTGTTGAGTTAAACGACGGCGCGTTAACTGTCGTAAATGGCGCAACCGATTTAAAAGGCTATTTACAGCAGCTTGCATCGAGCACAGTGACGTTAGCAGAAGGTACGCTAACGTTACAAGACGGCGCGAAAAAAGCTGCAGACGGTGCGGTTAGCTTAGTGAGCGGCTTAACAGAGCTTATGATAGGTAGCTCGCAGCTGCAAGACGGCGTAATAGATGCATCAACAGGAGCAGCTTCATTGAACGACGGCGTTACAACGTATACAAATGGTGTCAGCGAAGTAGCAGCAGGCTATAATACGCTACAGCAAAAGCAACAGCAGTTTCATGACGGCGTACAAACGATTGCCGATTCGACAACAGCGCTGCAAGACGGTGCGACACAAGTTGTTGACGGTGTTGCACAAGTAGCAACGGGCGCAACCGATTTATCAGCAGGAGCAGCAGAAGCATCTACAGGTGTTGCACAGTTAGCAGACGGTGCAGCAAACTTACAAGCAGGTGCGACAAATTTAGCGCAAGGTGCAAGCGGTGTAGCAGCAGGTGCAACAGATGTCACAACTAGTGCAGTACAAGTGCAAGACGGCTTAGTAGCGCTACAGCAGCAAATCGCACAGCTTGAAGCGGCATTGCCACCAGCGCAATACGGCACACTCGCGGCGACAGTGGAACAGCTAGTAGCGGGCAGTAAAGCAGTTGCGCAAGGTGCATCACAGTTACAAACAGGCGCAAGCACAGTCGCACAAGGCGCACAACATGTAACAGACGGCGCTACTGAGCTAGCAGCAGGTGCAGCAAAAGCAGCAGACGGTGTAAACGAGCTAGCAACTAGTGCAAGCAGCTTAGCAGAAGGTGCTGCAACTGTACAAACAGGAGCTGCTAGTTTAGCAGATGGTACCGCGCGCTTAGCAACCGGTACAGAGGAGCTTGCAGCGAACGCAATGCAATTAACGGCAAGTTATACAGATGCGTTTAACGGTTTGCAGCAAGTTGTGCAAAACTCCAATACGTTAGCGAGCGGTGCGAACGATTTAGCAGCAGGGCTTGCGACGATGAGCAGCAAAATGGGTGAATTCGTAAACGGCGTCGTTTCCGCAAAAACAGGTGCGACCGATTTAACGAGCGGGTTAACGGATTTAGCAAGCGGCACGACCGAGCTCGTAAACGGCACGAGCGAATTAACGTCGAAATCAGGCGACTTAGCACAAGGTGGCGCGGACTTAGCGAGCGGTGCAGCGAAATTGGCAGAAGGAACAACGACGTTCTCAGACGAATTGACGACCGCAAAAGAAGAAGCAGGCAGCATCAATCCGACTGACAATACGTACGATATGATGGCGTCACCTGTTGAAGTGTCGAAAACGGTATATAACGAAGTGCCAAACTACGGTACAGGCTTTGCACCGTACTTCATTTCACTCGGGCTCGCAGTTGGTGGCTTGCTCATCGCTCAAATTTACGATTACGTAAAAGCATATCGACGCCCGACGAGTGGTACAGCTTGGTTCGTTAGTAAAATGAGCGTGCTGCTGCTCATTACTTTAGCGCAATCAGCGTTCGTGACGATTGTCGTGATTGCAATCGGAGTAGACGTCGAGCATCCGTGGCTCATATTCGGTTTAAGTACACTTGCAAGTATGGCGTTTATTTCAATCGTGCAAATGCTCGTAACGTGGCTTGGCGATGTCGGCAAATTTATGGCGCTCGTCGTGTTAATTATTCAGCTCGTTACAAGTGCGGGGACATTCCCGATTGAATTAATTCCGTCGGCGCTGCAAAAGTTTTACGGCGCATTGCCGATGACGTATTCAGTAGAAGCGTTCCGAGCGGTAATTTCAACAGGGGATATGACGGTGCTCGCAAACAGTGCACTCATCATTACATTGTTTACGCTTCCGTGTATCGTCTTAACGTACGTATACTTTATCGTGAAGTTCAAACAGTTACAAAAGCATGAGCAGACGATCGGTGAGACGTTCGTTGAAGCGTAAACGTGCTACACATAAAAAAGTGCTATCAAGGACGAATTTCTTGATAGCACTTTTTTATGTCTCTGTTAGTTAAATAGCTTATTCGAAAACGCATAGACGACAGCTTGTGTGCGGTCTTGGACGCCGAGCTTGCTTAAAATATTGCTTACATGCGTTTTCACCGTTTTCAGTGCGATGAATAGCTCATCGGCAATTTCTTGGTTCGTGCGCCCTTTGCAAAGAAGCTCGAGCACTTCGATTTCGCGCTCTGTCAAATGCTCGTGCAGTGCAGGTTCAGCAGGTCGTCGCATACGCTGCATCATTTTTTGTGTCACTTCTGGCTCGACGACTGATTGCCCTTGTACCGTTTGACGAATCGCCTCTGCAATTTGTTTTGCGTTTGACGTTTTTAAAATGTAGCTAATGACACCTGCTTCAAGCGCAGGGTACACTTTATCATCATCTAAAAAGCTCGTTACCATCATAATGCGCGCATTTGGCCATGCTGCTAAAATTTCGGTTGATGCCTCGGCACCGTTTAGCTCGGGCATGACGTAATCCATTAAAATGCAATCGGGGCGGTGAAGCAATGCTTGTTCAACCGCTTCACGTCCGTTTGTCGCCTCTGCGATGACTTCCATATCCGGCTGCGCATTTAAATAGGCACAGACGCCGATGCGCACCATTTCGTGATCATCAGCAACTACTATTTTTATCATGACATCACCTCTAGCGGAATTTGAACTTCTACAATTGTACCATCTCCAGGTACCGAAACAATTTTACAGACGCATCCAATTTCAATGGCGCGGTCGACCATATTTTGCAGCCCGTACGACGTCGATTTTTGTGCGCGATCCTCATGTTTAAAGCCGACACCGTTATCTTGAATACGCAAAATAGCACGCTCATCTCGCTGTATAAACAGCAGTTCAATTTCCGTTGCCTTTGCGTGGCGTAGCGTATTTGAAATCGCCTCTTGTGCAATGCGAAATAAATGGTCTTCCTGCGCCTTTGAGAGTGGGATTTCCTCAAGTTGATAGCCTATTAAGACGTTCACTTTTTGCTCTAGCTCGACGATCAGTTCACGAAGTCCTTGTGCGAGCGTTTTATCGCGTAGTGCGACCGGACGTAAATGAAGGAGCAACGCGCGCATTTCGAGCTGTGCTTGCTGGACGATGTTTTCAATTTGTGCGACCGTTTTTGGCTGTGGTACGTGCTGCTCGCTCAACGCTGACAACATCATCGACGCGGCGAATAGTTGCTGCGACACTGAATCGTGCAGCTCGCGTGCTAAACGCTGACGCTCGATAATAATTTTTTCTTGAATTTGCTCATCTTCAAGCTGAATGCGCTCATTCGCTAAACGATGCAAGCTTTTTCGCTGCGTACTAAGTGTATCCTCTAGCTGAAGAAGCGGCTTGCGCAATGATTTTGGCAGGCGTTTAGCAGCAAGCGGCTTCGTCGGATCGAGCACTTTTTTGACGTTACGTGCAGCCGAAGTGTCGCGCATTTTAATTTGAATCGTCATCCAACTTGCCATTACGAATATAAACGACACGAGCGTACCGGCGAATGCAACGGACATTGTAGGATTGTTTGCCCAAAATGACTCGACAATCCGAAGTACCGTTTCCCAATGCGGATATGTGCTATCACCAAAAAGCGTTAAGGCGAGGGCGAGTAAAAAGATGACCGTTAAACAGCCGACGATCAATAGGCGATTGAAAAATGCGATCATTGGCGAATCACCTCAATTTCACCTGTTAGACTAAGTATATGCAGCAAGACGACGCGTTGTAAATGGAGCCCTTCCTCATACATAACGCTTTCGTTCATTGTTTTGCGCGGCTCATCTAAAATGGCGGTCGATCCAATACATGTAGATGCTTGAATGCGCAGCCCGATTTCAAATGGCACGACGACCGTCACTTTCCCGACGCCGTGACGCACCGACAGAAACGACGTGCCAACCGGTAAAATCGTTTTCGTTAAGTCGATGTGCACGTTGCCAAATGCTCGTTGCACCGCATAGTCTTGCCATTGATAATCGTCCGTTGCGGTTGCAAGTTGAGTGTGCTTTGTGTAATGCAAACTCGTAAGCTTCGTTTTGGATTGTGCGCGGTAATATGACATGGCGCTATAGACGACGATACCGAGTGCAATCGTATAGCCGATGACGCGCACGACTGGCATCGACATAAACGCAACGATCATACAAAACGCCGCGAACCAAATAAGGAAGCGCTTATTATTCGTAAGTCCGATGTAGCCAACGAATACTGCAATGATAAGCGAGCCGTTGAAGCCATAGTCAAATAAGTTGTTTACCGATGTAATGAGCAGCGTTATTGCGGCAATAACCGTAACAGGCTTTTGCAAAAATTTCTTCATACGTACACTCCTTTCGTTCGTATTGTAAAAAAGATGTGCTAAGCCAATACGGACTTGTAGCACACCTTATAATTCATTTCTTATATGATTGTACAACTATTTCGAAAGCGCGGCATCCTTTGCTAACTGCTCGAGGCGATGCTCAAACGTCGTTACTGAATAATTTGCTTCGATGTTGTCGCCTAGTCGGTCGATGTAGTTTTCCATTTCAGCAAAGCTTTCATCACCTGCTGTATGTGTGCTCATGACAGTGTTCATTTTATGATGCGCACGCACGACGTTTTCTTTCCCCATGAGTTGAAGTTGACGCACTTGCATATCTTTTAGCTTATGTTTCATTTGCTCGTATTTTTGTTCAAGCTCAAAGTAATCGTGCTCCGCTTGTGCTAATGATTGTGCTAACGTATTCGCACGCGCCTCATATGCTGCGACTTCCTGTTGTGCAAACGCCAGTAAGTCCGCTTCACTAGCAAGCTCGACTAACGCTAGCTGCTCACGACGTTTTTGTAATAAGCGCTCGTTGTCTTTTAGCTGCGCAGCGAATTGTTCCTTTAATTGCTGTTGACGTTGTAAACATTGCTCCGTTTCTTTCGTTTGCGCCTCTGCTTGACGTAAAAAGTGTTGCAGTAGTGCGACTGGATTTTTGCGTTCGCGGCGTTCTAAAAAGCTCGCGATATCTGCCTCAATTGTATAGCGTAATCGTTTGAAAAATTTCATTGTGAATGTCTCCTTAGTTGTTCATTTTTGCCCATTCGCGTTCGAAGTTATCGAATGGATCGTTCGTTTGCGTAAATGTGAATGAATCGTTTTTGTAGGCGTAATATAGTGCGGCGATGATAGCGGCAATGACAAGCCCTGGAATGTTGCTTATTGCAGCGAGTGCGCCGACTGCAGCGACAGATCCCCAAATAATTTGCCCGAAAATGGATTTGCTTTTCGTGAAGTAGTGGATGCCGATTGCTGTAATTGCCCCGCATAGTAGCAATGCCGCAAGTACCGGACCTGCAACGGCGAGAACGCACAATGTAATGAAGCTAAACGTTGTAACTTTTAACAATGTTGCCATGCTCATTTCTCCCTTCGTTATGTGTTGCTCTTATCATATCGAGTTTTGTAAGCGAGCTAAACGGGCGCAAATTGTAAATTGTTCTACGTCTTAAGTCTGAGATCATGTAAGGCGGAGGGGATGAAGTAGAAAAAATCTGTACTAATACAGAAGAATGGAATAGCTGTATTAGTACACAAAAAAAACACTTACCGAGAGCAGCTGGTAAGTGTGTGTGTAAGCAATTAAATTTTCATGTGAAGATGAAAAGTATAAATGTCGAGATTCCCGGACAAATAGCAGTCTACTACGATTGGAGCTTAAATGCAGTTACATTTGTCACAAGTGTTGTGGTAGCACTCGCTTTGCTCGTCGATTTTTTCGCCACACTCAGTGCATACTTTTGCTGGTAAGTTTTTGAAAAATTCTACTACGTTTTCTAACATCTTGTTTGCCTCCTTTAAGTACCAATCTGTACTATAAACTGTTTTTGTTGTTCTTAGTGTATTATAACAGTTTGCAAACGTCAACAATAAAAACAAAAAAACTTAATAAATTTTTCAGTTAATTCTGAAAATAAGCTTTCGCAGTAGTGAGAATGAGCAAAGTAGAGTAAGATAAATAAGGGAAGAAAGCTTGCTATAGCAACGTTTTTTTAGCAAAGTGAGCGAGCATAAAAATGTGAACAAATGTTGAAGGGATGAACGTTATGTATTTTATTGATAACAAAGGAATTACCGATCCACGCGTCAATTTAGCGATTGAAGAATACGTGCTGCGCAATATGGATATTGAAAAGGACGACTATTTACTATTTTATATTAACGAGCCATCAATCATTATCGGTAAAAATCAAAACACAATTGAAGAAATTAATACGGACTACGTCGAGGAGCACGGCATTAAAGTAGTGCGTCGCCTATCTGGTGGTGGTGCAGTGTATCACGATTTAAACAATTTAAACTTCAGTTTTTTAACGAAGGACGACGGCAACAGCTTCTCAAACTATAAAAAGTTCACGCAGCCAGTTGTTGATGCTTTAGAAAAAATGGGCGTTAAGGCGGAGCTATCAGGGCGTAACGACATTTTAGCAGAAGGACGTAAAGTGTCAGGCAACGCGCAATACTCAACGCGCGGACGCATGTTTAGCCACGGCACGCTCATGTTCAACTTAAATATCGATGCGGTCGTAAACTCGTTGAAGGTGAAGCAGGACAAAATCGAATCAAAAGGAATTAAGTCGGTGCGCTCACGTGTTGCGAACATTTTAGACTTATTGCCAGAGGATAAAAAAATTACGGTTGAGCAGTTCCGTGCAGAAATTTTAAATTCGATTTTCGGTGGCGAAGAAAACATTCAATATTACGAGCTGACGGAAGAGGACTGGGCGAACATTCATGAAATTTCGAAGGAGCGCTATCAAACGTGGGAGTGGAACTACGGACGTTCACCGCGCTTTAACATTCAAAAGACGCATCGTTTCCCATCAGGCGGCATCGACATTCGTCTTGAAGTGAGCAAAGGAATGGTAATCGAAGAGGCAACAATTTTCGGTGACTTTTTCGGTGTTGGCGACGTAGCGGAAATTGCGAGCGCATTACAAGGTGTGAAATATAACCGTGAAGCGATCGCGGAGGCGTTAGCTGCGTACGATATTCCGACATATTTCGGTGGCATTACAATCGAGGACTTTTTAAAAGTTATTTATTAAATAGATGCGAAATGTTACGAGCGTTTTACAGCTTCGTGACATTTCGCTCTTTTTGTTTTAGCGCTTCATGAATCGTGGTAATGTGTAAACAATATGAAGGAGCGTGAAGTACATGAAATGGAGGAATGCCATCGTCGCCATTGCTGCGACCATTATAATAGGAGCAAGCAGTCAGCCAACAAGTGCAGCATTTACAGACGTTGATTCGTCTCAGTGGTACGCCACACCGATTGAAAAATTAGCAAGACATAACATTATTAACGGCTATGCGGACGGTTCGTTTAAGCCACAACAGCAAGTAACGCGTGCTCAAGCTGCAACGATTATTGCGAATGCGCTACGCTTAAATAAAACGAATGTGACGCCGCCGCTTTATCGTGACGTCACAAAATCAAACGGACATTATGGTGCGATTGCCGCATTGACGAACAAAGAGGTGTTTGAAAACGGCACGCAATTTAAACCAGCTGAGCCGTTAACACGTCAGCAAATGGCGAAAATTTTAGTCGAAGCATTTCACTTAAAAAGCAGTGGCATCGTGACATTTACAGACGTTTCGTCGAGCAACTGGAGCTACCGTTATATCGGAACGCTTGGGGCACTCGGCATTACGACGACAAAAGGAGAATTCGCACCAAGCGCCCCGATTACGCGTGCCCAGCTTGCCGCATTTATCGAACGTACAATTGATTACAAGCGTAAAGATAACGACCAAGATATTTGGGATCGTTGGCAAAATTGGTGACGAGTGTTTTATGCGTCGGTGCTTTCTTTTCTGAAAATCCCCTCGTATAATAAACGAGAATGAATTTAGTAGAGGGGGTCGACGTATTTTGAAGTTCGTCATTTATTTTTTCTTTATTATATGTGCGATTACAGTTGGTGATGTCGTACAAAGACCGATGGCAGATTTAGTGAAAATTATTATCGGAGAGGGACGTCAATTGCCGCAGTCATTTAGCACTGTTGTGACGGCACTTGTTGTGGCATTAATGCTAGTCGGCTTAGAAAAACTAAAAGCTAAATAGCGTGCATGTACGAAGAACTTTTTCGATAGATGCGCGTCATGTTTCATACAAAGAGGAGCATCTGTAATGGACAATACGTCTGCTGTTACAGATGCTTTTTTGTATGTCAAAAACATACAGACCATTTGCGACATAGTGTACAATAGAAGAAGAACTAGGAAGGAGTGAGGACATGGAACAGCATCGTATTTTCATCGTAGAAGACGATCATAAAATTGCCTCGCTGTTAGCCGATACACTACGTAAGTACCAGTATCAAGTCGAGGTTATAGAAGATTTTGAGCAATTGCTGCAAGAAGTAATTGCCTTTCAACCACATTTAATTTTATTAGATATTAATTTACCAGCATATGATGGCTATTATTGGTGTCGTCAGCTGCGTCAGCAAACGACGTGCCCGATTATTTTCATCTCCGCACGTTCTGGTGAGATGGATCAAATTTTCGCGCTTGAAAATGGGGGCGATGATTTTATTACGAAGCCATTTAACTATGAAATTGTGTTGGCGAAAATTCGCAGTCATTTACGTCGCACGTATGGCGAATACGCACCGAAGCAGGAGGAGCGCACTGTGCAAGCGGGGCAGCTGCAGCTGTTACTAGAGCGCATGGAGCTACATAAAGGCGATTTAATCGTGCCGCTGCAAAAGAAGGAATGTATCGTCTTAAGTTTGCTAATGAGCAATGCACAAAAGGTTGTTAGTCGCGAACAGCTTTTAGAGGAGTTATGGGATGACCAATCGTTCGTCGATGAAAACACACTAAACGTCAACATGACGCGCGTGCGCAAAAAGCTGCTCGATTATGACGTGCGCTCAAGCATCGAAACAGTGCGTGGGGCAGGGTATCGCTTCATGCTGCATGAGGATGAGCTGTAATGAATGTGCAGTTATTTTTACGTGAGCATATGATGTACATCATTTTGCAAATTATGATTGCGTGCTTTATGCTGACGATTTATTGGTTAGAAGGCTTTCGAGATTTATCGACGGCGTTTTATGCGCTCGGTATGTCGCTGCTGCTTATGACGTCGTTTTTAGCTACGCGTTATGTGTTGCGTTTACGTTATTACACTAAAATGACGACACCGCCGACAAAAATGGAGGATGCGCTACATAAAAGTGCACGTACACCGGAGTCGCAGCAAGTCGAGCAATACGTGCAGCAGTTATATCGCATTTACCAGTTTGAGGTGCAAGCGTTGTATGCGAATAAAGACCGCCACGACCAGTTTATGAATCAATGGGTACATCAAATGAAAACGCCAATTTCGGTCATTGAGCTACTATTGCAGGAGGAAGAGGTCGATCGCCAGTCGATGCGCGAGGAAGTAGAGCGTTTAAAAAACGGGCTAGAAATGGTGCTTATGAATGCACGTCTTGAAAAATTCGAGGAAGATTTACAAGTAGAAATGGTCGATTTAAAGTCAATCGTTAGCGCAGTAGTAAACGAGCATAAACGTTTATTCATTACGAAACGCATTTTCCCGCAAGTCGACATAGAAGAGTCACTCATCGTTACAACAGATTCAAAGTGGCTAAAGTTTATCGTCGGGCAGTTCATTACGAATGCGGTGAAATATACGTTTGAGCCGCAAAAGAAAGTGTACATATTCGCTGTCGAACATGAAAGCGGCATCGATTTAATCGTGCGAGATGAAGGGATCGGTATTCCGAAATCGGATTTATCGCGCGTTACGAAAGCGTTTTTCACGGGTGAAAATGGGCGTAAAACGGGCGAATCAACAGGAATGGGGCTTTATTTAGCACATGAGGTGGCGCTAAAGCTAGGGCATGAACTTATTATCGAGTCGGAAGTGAACGTAGGAACGAGCGTCACGTTACGATTTCAAACGTAATAATGAAACGTACTATGGCGAACTTAAAAAGGGGGCAGTATATGGAGGAATTACAAGTAGAGCAATGGTATTTGCTCGTAGATGAAGTAACGACCGCGAAAATTTACGAGGAATTGCCGCCTTTGCATGAAGATGATGCGGCATTAAGTAACTTCATCCAAGTGCTAAAATACGAAGCGGCCGATATGCAGACGCTTTTGCAGCGACTCGGCGTTGATAATCGCAAGCCGTTTCAATTTAGTGCGTTGCCAGTCGAGAACAATACAAAAATGTTGTACACCGGCATGTTTTACGTGCAAGGAGCAGTCATGATGGGCGACTTTGACGCGTGGGACGTCGTGCTCGATATGTTTTGCTTGTCGTTAACAGCAGATTTTAGTGACATGCCACGACAAATGGGGGATATGGTTATTGAAATTAGCTTTGAAGCAGTGATGCCATGGATTTTAACAGAAAGTATGTGAAGCAGTTGGCAATTTTACAATTAAAGGACGTTACGAAAGTGTATGAAGGGAAAGTGACGCACCGAGCGATTAGCCAGTTAAATTTAGAAGTGGAAAAAGGCGAGTTTTTAGCGATTATGGGGCCGTCTGGTAGCGGGAAGACGACGCTATTAAATATGATTTCGACGATCGACACAGCAACAGCAGGCGACATTATGATCGAAGGTATTCGTCCGGCAACATTGACGAAAAATGAACTCGCGTATTTACGTCGACGTAAGCTCGGCTTCATCTTTCAAGATTTTCATTTATTGCAAATGCTCACGGTCGAAGAAAATATTGTCGTGCCATTGACGCTTGATGATTACGACGTCGACGAAATGCAAAAACGTGTCGATGCGCTCGCAATAAGCTTAGGATTAACGGAGCTATTACATAAGCGTCCGAATGAAATTTCAGGTGGACAGGCGCAGCGTACAGCGATTGCACGCGCGCTCATTCATCGCCCATCGATTATTTTAGCGGATGAGCCAACAGGTAATTTAGATTCGAATATGTCGCGTGAGGTGTTAGAGTTGCTAAGTCACGTCAACGAGCAGCAGCAGGCGACAATTATTATGGTAACGCACGACCCGATTGCAGCGAGCTATTGCGATCGTGTGTTGTTTATTAAAGATGGACAGTTTTTTAATGAAATTTATAAGGATGAGCGTCGACAAACGTTTTTCCAGCGCATTTTAAATGTGCTTAGTTTACTTGGAGGTGGCGTCGGTGACCTTTCGTCAGTTCGCGTATCGCAACGTCATCCGCAATAGCCGAATTTACGCGGCGTTTTTTATGGCGAGCTGCTTTTCAGTGCTCGTCTTCTTTATGTATTCGATGCTGCTGTTTCATCCAAATATTGATGAAAGTATACTCGGCTTTATGTCGCTATTTGGCATGGTTGTAGCGGAGGCAGTACTCATCATTTTCAGCTTGTTCTTTTTATTTTATTCAATGAGTGCATTTTTAGAGGCGCGGGCGAAGGAGTTCGGCGTGCTGTTTCATTTAGGGATGGATGAGAAGCAGTTCGGGCGGCTCGTCTTTTTAGAAACGATGCTAATTGGTATTGCATCAATTGTCGTCGGCATTGGCTTTGGTTTTGCGTTTACGCGCTTTTTCTTTATGATTGTGCGCGAAATTTTGCGCTTAGATGAGCTGAATATGTACTTTGCATGGCAGCCATTTTTATTGACGGTTGGCGTGTTTTTAGCGGCGTTTATCGTCGTGGCGTATGTAAGCATTGCAACGCAGCGTAAACGACGCACAATTGATTTATTAAAAGAGCGCGATGAGAAGCTGCAAGAAGTGACGTTGCTTCGTGCGCTGTACGGCATTGGGCTTATCGTATTTAGCTACGGAGGTTTAATTGTTAGTGCGCTGACGGAAAGTGGCGCGCTCCTTATACTTGTGCCGATCGTTGGCATACTTGGTACGTATTATTTATTTAGTGATACGCTGCCGTACGTGCTGGAACGTTTTCGTTTAAATAAGCGGCGATATTGGCGCAGCTCATTTGTCGTTTCATTGTCTGAAATGATTCATACAATTCGTACGAACGTGCGTATGTTTTTCGTCATTACACTTGTGTCGACGCTGACGTTTTTAACGATTGGTGTGCTCGCGGCGGTCGCCTCGTACACGACGCAATATGAGCGCTTAAATCCACTCGGCATGGTGTACAAAAGTACGATCGATAATCCGTATGAAGGGCAACATATCGCGTCGCTGCGCAATCAGCTAGAAGCGGAAGGGCTGTCATACAATTTATCGCGCTTTACGGTCATTCAGCAAACGTCATCGTACACGAAATATGAAGTGGAAGTGTTTCGTGAATCAGAAATTAACCATTTGCTATTTGCACTCGGCTATCCACTCGTCACGCTCGATACAGGTGAGGCAATGTTTATTCCGTATTCAGAAGATGCGATTGCAAAGCTGAGCAATCATACGGTGCGTACTGTGCTAAAGGAAAACGGTATTCCGCTCGTCATTGACAGCGTGTACCCGCAGTTTATTTTCCCAGGAAACTTCGTCAGCAACAACTCGATTATCGTAAGCGATGAAGATTTTATGAAAATACATTATCCACTCATTGGCACAACATTTGAGCAATCGGCATATCGTTTGTACACGTTTGATGTGCCACAATGGATGGAACTTGAGGACGTCGGTGTTGTGATCGATGCGATGGTCGATGAGGAGGATAGCAATCCGTATGGCTATGAACTGCCATTTTATTTCGAAAACGCAGGACTCAATTATTCGTTCGTTCTTGCGACATATTCGTTATTTACATTAATTGTGCTGCTCGTGGCGGCGGTATTTTTACTCGCAGCCGGAAGCTTCGTCTACTTTAAAATGTATGCGGATTTAGAGCGCAGCCAAAAGCATTTCGATGTTTTGCAGCGCATGGGCTTAACGGAGCAGGAGATGCATCGTTTAGTCGATCGTCATTTAATGCCGCAGTTTTTCTTACCGTGGATTGTCGCCTTTGCGCATAGTAGCATCGTGCTCATTAGCTTTAACATATTGCTTGAGCATTTTGTGAACATCTCGATTGTCGATGAAGTAATGATTGGATTTATATCGTTAATCGTCATTCAAGTCATTTACTACTATTTAATTCGCTGGCGTTACATTGCGCATTTAAAACAAAATTAAATACAAGAACAGGTCTATTCATTAGCCACTCGTATACAGCTGCATCGGTTGCTTTCAGCGGCAAAATGAAAATAAATAGGTTCATCACCGTAAGCTGGGGTTGACGTATAAAAGTTGCTTGAAACGAGAGGCGGACTCCAGCGA
>NZ_MATO01000063.1 GCF_001700325.1 Caryophanon latum | reverse complement strand
TCTTCATTTTTCAAACATATTTTCTTAACTTGATGGCTATGGGGGTGACTCGGAATGTCGAAAGAAAAAATAAAGGAACCGCTTGATGATGGACGTCAAAAAATTGATGTCGATTACGAGGAGGAGTCATTAGACACACAGCAGCCAGTGAAGGAAAAACAAAAAAGTGACGCGATTTTAACACCGATTTTTTTACTGTTCATTTGTATTCCGATTGGATTCATTATTTATTTTTGGAAGTTTTACGACCCGAGTGTAGCAGTTGAGCAAGCAAAAGTAGCCGAGCATCAAGTGGTCGAAATTGCGACAAATACGTCTGTAATACCGCAGGAAAATCGTATTGCAGCAGGTGATGGCTCACAAGAAGGCGAGCTAACAGAAACAGAAAGAACGGCAGCGGCAATCGCAGCACAGAAGGCAGCTGAAAAAGCAGCGAAGGCAGAAGCAGAGCGCGTTGCACAGCAGCAAGCAGCAGAAGCCGAAGAAAAGCGTAAGGCAGCAGAGGCAGAAGCGCAACGTCAGGCGGAGCTAGAACGTCAAAAGGCAGCAGCTAAAGCGGCAGCAGAAGCCGAAGCGAAACGTAAAGCAGCACAGGAGCTCGCGAAGCAACAGCAGGCACAACAAGCAAAAGCTGAAGCACAACGTCAGGCTGAGCTTGCGAAGCAACAAGCTCAGCCAAAACAGCAGCAGCCAAAAACTCGTACGCATACTGTTAAAGAAGGAGAGACGTTATACCGCATTGCTGTAAATTATTACGGCAGTGGCGATGCAGTCGAACGCATTAAGGCGGCAAACGGATTATCCTCAAATGAAATTGTTGTAGGTAGCGCATTAACATTACCGTAACGAGAACGCGTGGTTCACATTTGTGAGCCACGTCCTTTTTATATGACGGAAAGGATGAACGAATATGTGGAAAAAAATCATCGGTGCAATAGTGCTAGCAGGTGCTAGTATGTTCGCCTATATGTTAAAGGTGGCGCACGAAAATACGGTGAAAACGCATATGCTGCGACTACAAGGTCAGCGCGAGCAGCTGCGCATTTTCTTTATTTCAGACGTGCACGCTCGTCGAATTAGTGATGCATTATTGCAGCAAGTGCGCAACGTCGATTTCATCATTATCGGCGGTGATTTTTGCGATGAGCGCGTGACGTTAGCGCAAGTCGAACGAAATATACAAAAGCTCGTACAAATTGCACCGACGTATTTCGTGTGGGGCAACAATGATCGTGAGCTAGACGAGCAACAATTAGTCGAGCTGTTTGCGCGCAACAACGTCCGTGTGCTCAATAATGAAAATGTGCGTTTAACGCAGTACAGTAATTCGTGGGTACTTGCAGCAATTAACGACACGTCAAAGCGCGACTACAACATCGATGAAGCGTTTAAAGGAACGACCGATGACGATTTCGTCATTTACATTTCGCACAATCCACAAGTGTTTGCGCGTACTGTGCCGACGTATAGACCCGTGCTTATGCTTGGTGGACATTTGCACGGTGGACAAATTCGCCTCGGACGATTCGGCATGCACGAAAATGGCGCGTTCGTCAAAAAAGAAACGCATGCGGAGCTCATTAGTAACGGTTACGGCACGACGCTCGTTCCACTTCGCCTCGGCGCACACCCTGAAGCGCACATTATTGAAATTCATGTCGAGTAATGTCGAGAACGTATATATGGATGGAAAAAACTATAGATAAGCAGTAGGAGATGGATTTTTGTGAAAAAAGTAGAGGCTATTATTGTTGGTGGCGGTCCGTGTGGTTTAGCAGCGGCTATTGCGCTAAAGGAAATTGGTTTATCACCGATTGTCATTGAAAAAGGCAATATCGTTAACGCGATTTATGAATATCCGACGCATCAAACATTTTTTAGCTCAAGTGAGAAGCTTGCAATTGGCGATGTACCATTCATCGTTGAACAGCGCAAGCCACATCGCAATCAAGCGCTCGTGTATTACCGCGAAGTCGTCAAGCGTAAGGAGTTGACGGTGCATCGCTTCGAAAAAGTATATAGCGTCGTGAAATTAAGTGAGCATTTCGTTGTTGAAACGTCAAAGGATACGTATGAAACACCGTACGTAATTATTGCGACGGGCTATTATGATAACCCGAATTATTTAGGACTACCAGGCGAGGAATTGCCAAAGGTGCTGCATTACTTTAAGGAGGGACATCCGTATTTCGATACAGATGTGCTTGTGATCGGTGGGAAAAACTCTGCGGTCGATGCGGCGCTTGAGCTACATAAAGCAGGTGCGCGCGTTACGTGCGTATACCGAGGTAGCGACTATTCGCCAAGCGTTAAGCCGTGGGTGCTACCGGACTTTGCGGCGCTCGTTCGAAACGGTGATATTACGATGCATTTTGAGACACATGTTGCAGCAATTGAAGAAGATGCGGTCATTATTGAGCGTGATGGCGAGCAGCAGCGCATTGCAAATGATTTCGTCTTTGCGATGACAGGTTATCATCCAGATCATTCTTTTTTACGACAAATGGGCGTTCATATTGATGATGAAACAGGCCGTCCACTCGTTAACGAGGAGACGATGGAAACGAACGTAAGTAATTTATTTATTGCAGGTGTTATTGCAGCGGGCAACAATGCGAACGAAATTTTTATTGAAAATGGACGTTTTCATGGTGGACAAATTGCTGCGTGTATTCAGACAAAAAGAGCATAAAAAAACGCGTGGGCGCAATTGTCCACGCGTCTTTTTATGCGAAAAATGTTCGTAAATCGACCGGATCATGCGCGTTTAACGCAAGCATAAGCTTTAGCCGCGCCTTTTGTCCGTTTAAGCCGTTCGCAAATAGCACACCAGCATCTTCAAGCTGCTTGCCACCGCCATCGTAGCCGTACACACCTTCTGCAATGCCGTTAAAGCAGCGCGATACGAGCACGACCGGAATGTGCGCTGTAAAAAATTGCTGTAGCTTTTTGGCAATCAATGGCGGTACGTTTCCTTGACCGAGCGCTTCAAGCACAAGACCGTCGTAGTTTGCCTGCAATATGTAATCGAGTAAGTCAGCTTCCATGCCGGCATACACTTTCAACAAGGCGACGCGCTTTTGTAATGATGTGACGTTTACATATTGCCGGTGAATTGGCGCATGGTGAATGTGCACTTGCTTTTTTGTGACAAGTCCAATTGGCCCGTACTGCGGCGACTGGAACGTGTTAACTGAGCTTGTCGATGTTTTCGTAATGTTAAAGGCAAGATGCACTTCATCGTTCATGACGACGAGCACTCCTTTATTGCGTGCTTGTTCATCCGTTGCGACGCGTACAGCTTCGACTAAATTATACACGCCGTCTGCACCGAGCTCATTGGATGAACGCATCGCACCCGTTAGGACAATCGGAAAGTCAAATTGCGTCGTCATATCTAAAAAGTACGCCGTTTCCTCTAGCGTATCGGTGCCGTGTGTAATGACGACGCCCTCTAGCTGCTCAAGCTTTGCGTGCTCGGTGATGATGTTGCGTAGCGTGAGCATATGTTGTGGTGTAATGTGTGGGGATGGTAAGTTAAATGCCTCGAGCTCAATGATATTTGCATACGTTTGCAACATAGCTTCATTTTTCAGTGGGTTTTCGTCGTTTAGTATGACCGCACCGGATTCGTTATGTAGCTTCATCGAAATTGTGCCGCCTGTATGAATTAATAAAATGTTTTTTGTCAATTGCTAGCACCTCACACGTAGTATTCGTTCACATGGTATAATGATTATAGCAAAATATAAGGAGTGATGGACAACATGTTTATATTGCTAACAGTCGCAATTGCACCAGGTCTTGCGCTGTTTAGTTACTTTTATTTACGCAACGAGATGAAAACGGAGCCAGGTAAGACGCTTCTTCAATCATTCGTGTACGGTGCGGCCATCACGTTCCCGATTTTGTTTATTCAATATGTGTTAACAGAAGAAGTTGTGTTTACAAATCCTTTCGTGCAGCATGTGCTGTTTACGAGTGTGCTTGAGGAATTTTTTAAGTGGTTTTTATTGTATTTAGCTATTTACCATCACGTTGAGTTTGACGATCCGTACGATGGCATTTTGTATGGGGCGAGCATATCACTTGGCTTTGCGACGGTGGAAAATGTTTTATATTTATTGTCTTACGGTGTGGATACAGCGTTTATGCGTGCGTTGCTACCTGTATCGAGCCATGCGCTATTTGGCGTCGTTATGGGCTATTATTTAGGAAAGTCAAAGTTTACGAAGCGCACGAAAAAGTATTTATGGCTCGCCTTTTTAGCGCCGGTCTTGTTACATATTGTGTACAACGGTATTTTAATGCTAGAAGACGCGTGGCTATATGTGATGATTCCGTTTATGCTGTTTTTATGGACATTTGCATTGCGCAAAGTGAAAATGGCACACGCACATTTAATTATTCATTTGTACGATCAAAATAAATTATAATTTATAGTACGCTATAGAAAAATAAAGTATACTATGGCATAATAAATTAACAAATTATAACGTAAGTGTGGGGAAAAATGTGGATTTCAAAATTGGAACCGAGTTAACATTAGAGCCCGTTGTGAATGAACGCAACGAGCGTTATCGCTGCAAGCTTGTAGAAAATGAAGAACACGCTTTTTATATTGATTATCCCATTAATGTATTAACACGTAAAACAGCTTTTTTAATCGATGGGACGCAATTTAAAGTGACGCTTGTGGAAGGTGAAGCATCGTACGTTTTCGTATCCGAGGTGCTTGGCCGGAAAAATGTCGGCATTCCGATGATGGCGATGAGACAGCCCGATCCAGAAGAAATTATGAAGTTACAGCGTCGCGGATTTGTACGTGTGCAAACCGCTGTTGACGTCGCACTAAAAGTAGACGACAAATTTTATCAGCTTACAACTGATGATATTTCAGCTGGTGGTATCGCTGTTATTTTAAAAGGCTACGAGCAGCTAGAAGAGGACATGATAGTTGATGCGACGATCGTTCTACCGTTTTCAAATGGCGATCTTCATTACGTTATGACCGAATCAAAAATTATTCGTATATTTGAACGAGAAGGCGTGAAGATCGCATCGGTTCAATTTATTGAGCCACTCGACATTGATCAGCAATACATTGTACGCTTTTGCTTCGAGCGACAAATTTTATTGCGCAAAAAAGAATTGAATATATAATGGCATGTTTGTTAATTAGCCATTTTTAGGTTCATGACCGTAAGCTGGGGTTGACGCATAAAAGTTGCTTGAAACAAGAGGCGGACTCCAGCGGGAAAAGCGTTCGCCGTAATGAAAGAACGATCAAGCACATATTTTGGTCAAGAGCCTATATAATTGTAAAAGTCTCGTTTTCAAACGAGGCTTTTTTTTGCCTTTATGCTAAACTAAAGAGAGTAAGAAAGGATTGAATAACTATGAATAAAACGATTCAAATTGCCATTGATGGACCAGCAGGCGCTGGCAAAAGCACGATTGCGAAAATCGTCGCAGAACAATTAGGCTTCACATACATTGACACAGGTGCAATGTATCGCGCCATTACGTATAAAGCGTTGCAGCAAAATGTATCGCTAGCAGATGAGGCAGCGTTAGCCGAGCTACTAAAATTATCAACAATTGAGCTACAGCCGTCAGAAAACGGGCAGCTCGTATTTTTAGATGGCGAAAACGTATCAGATGTCATCCGTACGAACGACGTCACGTCATCTGTATCGCAAGTTGCCGCACACGGAGCGATTCGTGAGCAAATGGTCTCAGCACAGCAACAGTTAGCAGCAGCAGGAGGCGTTGTGATGGACGGACGCGACATTGCGACGCACGTATTACCACAGGCGGAGTTAAAGGTGTTTATGTCTGCAACAGTAGAAGAGCGCGCACGTCGTCGATTTATCGACAATGAAAAGCGTGGCATCGACTCAACAATGGAATCGCTAATTGAGGATATTGCGCTGCGTGACAAACTAGATAGCGAGCGAGAAGTATCGCCACTCGTGCAAGCCGACGATGCGATTTATTTAGATACGACGACGCTCACAATCGACGAAGCGGCATTAGAGATTTTGCGTCTTGCGAAGGAGCGAATGAACTAAATTCACGATTTTTTCGCTTATTTTTTGTTTTTATTAACAAGATAGCATACAATAGAATGGAAGATGTGAAGGAGGGTTACATATGTCTGAAGAGATGAATTTAGGAGCAAGCCAACAGTTTAAAGAAGGTGATATCGTTAACGCGGTAGCTGTACAAGTAGACGATAAATCGGTAACGGTAACAATTGACGGTGCGCCGTTTGATGGCATCGTGCCAATTAGTGAATTATCTAGCTTACACGTCGAAAAAGCTTCTGATGCGGTATCAGTAGGTGATGAGCTTAAGTTGCTCATTACGAAGGTAGAAGAAGAAAATTTCGTGCTTTCAAAACGTAAAGTGGATGCACTCAACGCTTGGGATAAACTAGAAGCGCAATTTGCGACTGGTGAAGTGTTTGAGGCGGAAGTAAAAGATGTGGTCAAAGGCGGCCTAGTAGTTGATTTAGGTGTACGTGGCTTTGTACCGGCATCATTAGTGGAGGATTACTTCGTTGAGGAATTCGATGATTATAAAGGGCGTACGTTGTCGTTTAAAATTGTTGAGCTCGACAAAGAAAAAGGTCGCTTAATTTTATCTCATCGTGCTGTCGTAGAGGATGAGAAAAAGGCGAAAAAGCAAAACGTCATCGAAACGATTCAAGTAGGTGATGAGTTAGACGGCACAGTACAGCGCATTGCGGCATTTGGTGCGTTCGTTGACTTAGGTGGCATTGACGGCTTAGTGCACATTTCACAGCTATCGCACCAGCATGTAACGGACGTAACGGATGTGCTATCAGAGGGGCAACAAGTGCGCGTCAAAGTATTATCTGTTGATACAGCGAACGAGCGCATCTCATTATCGATTAAAGATACGCAGCCTGGACCGTGGGCAGAGATTGAACAAAAAGCACCGGTTGATTCAGAGTTAACAGGTGTTGTGCGTCGATTAGTACCATTTGGCGCGTTCGTTGAAGTATTCCCAGGTGTCGAAGGGCTCGTGCATATTTCACAAATTTCACATAAGCATATCGGCACACCGCAAGAAGTATTAACTGAAGGTGACGAAGTGCGTGTGAAAGTGCTCGATGTAAGTGGTGAAGAAGGTAATTACCGTCTATCATTAAGCATTAAGCAGCTTCAAGAAGCGCCAGCACAAAAAGTATCGTCAACGATTGAAGTAGATGAGTCATACGAGCTACCAGAAGAAAATAGTGGCTTCTCGTTTGCGGACGTAATCGGCGACCAGCTGAAAAAATTTAAACAAGATTAATGCAAAAAGGGCTATGCGCACGTGCGCATAGCCCTTTTTGTCGTTTTATACGTGCTGACGAATAATTTGCGTCAGCTTTTGTTGTAGCTGCGGAATGTCCGCTGTCGTGAGCGTTAAGCGTACGAATGACTCATCTAAATCGAGTGCCTCTGCGAATAAGCTGCTTAAGCCGCGCACTTTACGGTCGATTTGTAATAATAACTCTGCTGAATGGGCGGATTGCGATAAAAACATCACTTCAAATTCATCGAGCTTGCCGCGGAATTCTCCAGACGTTGGCACAAATTCAAACTCTTGCACGAATGGGTAGCGCTTGCGATATACTGGCGCTGCCGCTTCGCATCCAACCTCGCGTAAACGGAAACCAAGCGCTTGCACTACATTTAAAATTTCCGTCGCAAGTGGTGTTGGCTCTACTGAAATGTAATCTTTATCAGTTGGATCAATCGCCATTGCAATGTCTAAACCAGTGTGTACCCAGACGCGTGTTTTTCCCATCGTAATTGGGGTTTCATACGGTAGCTCAAATGAGAACGGCAACGATTTTTTTTCGCCTGCTTCTACTGTAAACGCGTCGCTAATGCGTAAGTTTTCTAACACAACGTCCTCTTCGTATTTCGTGTCGTTTAATTCCTTCGTGTATGATGTGTATAACACTAAAGAAATGGCATCGATCGTTTGTGCAACGTCACCGCCGACAATTTCAACGCGCCCTGTAATCGTATCGCCTACGCGAACGTTTGAACGATCTAAAATTGTATCAACTTTGGCTGCACCAACACCGAAGCTTGCTAATGCTTTCTTGAAAAATGACATAAAAAATGCCTCCTTTAAAATAAATATGTACAATTTATAGCTCTTGACCAAAATATGTTCTTGACAGTTCTTTCATTTCGGCAGACGCTTTTCGCGGAGAGCAACACGACGTTCGTCATAAAGGCGTTGTCGCATGGACGCGACGAACGTAGCCTTTGTTCATCGATTTTCGGCTCGGGTGCCTCTGCGGGTACTCGTCGCGAAAAGATTTTCGCTGTTTTCGCAGAAGTCGTCGCCTGTATTTCAGAATATACATCTACACGTTGCAAGCACCGATTTTGGAATAGAACCTAATTTATTATACGCAATTTCAGACAAATAGTTTCAATAAAACGTTGCCAATTTGAAAAACTACATATTTCCTTTATACTGAAGTGGACACATCGTACAAATGGGAGGCATTATGAACAAGCGAAAACGTCATGTCGCTGATGTTGCGTTCACATTATTTATTGAACGCGGTGTTCAACAAACATCAATTCAAGAAATCATTGAGCGGGCGAACATTTCAAAGGGAACGTTTTACAATTATTTTGCATCGAAAACAGAATGCATTGCGGCGGTGCTTGAGCTACTGCGCTATGAGGCTCGTGAATACCGGCTTGCATTAGAGGTAGGTAAAGATGCAACGGACAAAGAGCTGCTAATTGAACAAATATCGGTATTAATTCATACAAATGAAAAGCGCAACTTACACGTTTTATTTGAAGGGCTGCTACATTCCAACGAGCCGGAGCTGAAAAATTTAGTGTTGCAGCACCGTTTAATTGAGCTGCGTTGGATTCAAGAGCGACTGCAGGAAGTGTATCCCTTTTCATACGAGGATCAAACGTATGAAGCGGCGGTGCTTGTGCATGGCATGATTCATCATATGCTGTTTGTGCTGCGTGTCACAAATAGTGCCTATACGCTAAAGGAGCTCGTATCAACGATGTTTCAGTATGTTGAAATTTTGTTGCCAAATATTACGACATGCTTTATTAATACATCTTATTTAAGTGTGTTAGAGCAAACGATTACAAGACCGGTTGTCATGAAAGAAGATTTATTGCAGCTCGTCGACGATTTGCTAAAGCAGTCATTAACGTTAGAGCAGCAACAGTTACTAGAGGCGGTGCAACAGGAGTTTTTGCGTGAAACGATACGTGTGACGGTGCTGCGTGCTTTATTGCCTGCATTGTCAAGTAGCTTTTCACAAACAGAGCTTGAGCGGCGTGTACAGCATTTTGTGAACGTCACGTGGCATTATTTGAAAGCAAAGTAGGTGAGTAGATGAAACGAATGGTTTTTTTATGTATGATGATGTTGCTACTCGTCGCATGCAGTGAACAGGAGCAGCAAGGTGTATTTGCGTACAAAAATACGTATATTGGCGATGCATCAGCTGTGCGGGCAGTCGTCGAGCAAGTGGACGGAGCGGCACATTTTATTCAAATGGAGCTATATACGGATTTAGAACCATATGGATTACAGCTGTATTACGAGGAGCTAACAGAGGCACAAATGCTAGCAAACGGTACGTATTTATTTAGCTTAATTCAAAATGTCGATTGGGTGCATTACACAGTCGGAGAGCAAGCGTATGAGCTATCACGCGAGCAAATAAACGACACGTACGGCATCGATGTGCGCAACATTCACGACGAAGCGGCATTGCGTAAATTAATCGAACAACTTCAAAAGCAGTAGCCCACTAAACGGAGCTACTGCTTTTTTATTGTGCGCCCAGCATGCGCATAAACTTTAGGGTGTA
>NZ_MATO01000062.1 GCF_001700325.1 Caryophanon latum | reverse complement strand
TAATATGGTCCCCAAGTCAAGGACAAACTGAAAAAAGGGTTTAGGCTACTAAGAGATGGTTTCTGTATTGTACAGGAGCCATCTTTTTTAGATTCCATTGATAGCGGTAATTATTGTAGTAGACCATGTAGTGATCGATTTTATTACGTACTTCTTGAAGCGTTTTAGTCGTGCTGAAATCAATCTCGTCTTTTAAGTGTCCGAAGAAGGATTCTTGTGGGGCGTTATCCCAACAGTTTCCCCGACGTGACATCGATTGACCAAGTTGATAGTGCTTTAAAAGCTTTTGAAATTTTGGGCTTGTATAATGTACGCCTTGGTCAGAATGGATGAAGGCTTCTGGGTGGAGCTTTACACGCTTGTTTCGAATCAGTTTTCGAATCGTTTCTGTCGCAAGGTCAAGGGTGATTCGATCGGATACATGATAGGCTAAAATTTCGTTCGTGGAGCCATCTTTTATCGTCGACAAATAAGCCATCCCACCTGCGTACGGTAAGTAGCTAATATCTGTCAAAAGTACCTTCCCTGGGACACCTTGTTTAAATTGGCGCTTCAGTTTATTTGGTACAACGGTATGTTCCTTTGTCGCTTTGGCAAGTTGTTTATATGGGTTCGGCTTGCGGTGCGGGCAAACGATCCCGTACTTGCGCATAATACGTTGGATTTTCTTGCGGTTCATCACGATGCCCAAGTCCTGTTCAAGCGTCATTTTAATCGAACGTGAGCCTTTCTTATAGCCACGGCGATTGAAGGCTTTTAAGATGAGGTCACGTGCTTCCAGATCCAGCTGTTCTTTCGTGGCACGCGTATCTTTTGCCTTTAAAAAGCTGTAATAGCCAGAACGAGATACGTGTAAGAGTTCGCAAAAATAAGTCACCATGCGCTTAAATGGAAACTGTGTCAATGTATCAGAAATGAGTTGAAATACGTTAGTTGTGCTTAGTTTTTGACTGTCGCTTAGCAGCCTCCTTTCTGTCGCTTCGAGCTTTTTTAGCATGTCCACTTGGCCCTCTAGTAGCTCAATGCGTGCCGCTTGTCTCTCCAAGATTTCGGCCATCGTTAATTCACGCTTCAACGGTCTGCCTGAGCTCGTCTTCCGTGTATCGGTTAGCCCAATTAAGCCGTTCTTTTCATACGCTTTACGCCAACGCGAGGAAGCCTGTTCGATACGCTTCCTGCCAAGGATCTCTACATCAAAGCCGTATTCTCGAAAAATTTGTCTGGGTGTTTTCCCGGCTAAATATTCATCGATAAATTGACTTTTAAACGCATCTGCATACGTAATTGTCCGTTCGCTTACCTTCACCACATGTGGGTTCTTCTGTAATTGTTCAATCTGTTTTTGTGTCAGTAGTTGTTTTGTCATTGTTGTCTCTTGTCCGTCCTATTTCTATTGAAAGTCTAGTATATAAAAAATACCTGTGAAGTGCACACTCTTTTTCAAGTGTCCACTCCACAGGTACCATATTAACTGTTAGCACACCCCTTTTTTTGTGACTCTTCACCATAACTTAGGGTTGCTTTTCCCGCTGAAGTCCGCCTTTTGTTTCAAGCAACTTTTATGCATCAA
>NZ_MATO01000061.1 GCF_001700325.1 Caryophanon latum | reverse complement strand
GGTACTTCGATCTTGCCGTCGTTGTTTTCATCTGTGTACTCGTTGCCGTTCACTGTGATTGTTGTACCTTCTTCTACTGGTACTGTTACTACTTCATCACATGCTTCTGGTTTTGCTGTGAAGATTGGGCATTCGCCTTCTTCTACTACGATCGTGCCAATTTCGTTACCCTCTTCATCTGTAACTGAAGTTGTTTCTGTTACGTCTGCTGCTGGTACTTCTACCTTGCCGTCGTTGTTTTCATCTGTGTACTCGTTACCGTTCACTGTGATTGTTGTACCTTCTTCTACTGGTACTGTTACAAGCTCATCACATGCTTCTGGTGTTTTTTCTTCAAATGGTACGTTGCCTGTCTTACCTGGAGGAACGTTGACGTTTGTCGTTGGTCCTTCTGGATTTTCCGGGTTTTCACCGTTCGTCGGTTCTGACGGTACGATACATTCGCTCGCTTCCACAACGACTGTATACTCGCCTGGTACTAAGTTTTCGAATACAACGTTAACTGTTGTCGATGCTTCTTTTGCCACAGTTTGTACCGCTGTTCCTACTGTGTAGTCAGCGCCATTTACTGTCACTGTTGTTGCACCTTCTGAAATTTCTACTGCTACAACTTTTCCGCCAATGATCGCTTCATTGTTGTAAACACCATATACTGTTCCGTCTTGTGCTGTAATCGTTTGTACTGTATTACCATCTTTATCTTGTAACGTTACAGTTACTTCTTCACCATTTTCTAAGCAGCCATTGCCATCTGCGAATGTTACTGGTACTTCCACAGTGCTTGGTGTTTGCTCTTCTTCTGGTGTTTTCTCTTCAAATGGTACTTCTTCTGTTTTACCTGGAGGAACGTCGACATTTGTCGTTGGTTCTTCTTGGTTTTCTGCATTTTCATCGTTCGTTAGTTCTGACGGTACGATACATTCGCCCGCTTCCACAACGACTGTATACTCGCCTGGTACTAAGTTTTCGAATACAACGTTAACTGTTGTCGATGCTTCTTTTGCCACAGTTTGTACCGCTGTTCCTACTGTGTAGTCAGCGCCATTTACTGTCACTGTTGTTGCACCTTCTGAAATTTCTACTGCTACAACTTTACCATCGATAATTGCTTCGTTGTTTGCTACGCCGTATACTGTTCCGTCTTGTGCTGTAATTGTTGTAACTGCTTTACCGTCTTTCGTTAGTAATGTTACAGTCACTTCTGCACCATCTTCTAAGCATCCGTTACCACTTGCGAATGTCACTGGTACTTCCACAGTGCTTGGTGTTGGTTTTTCTTCAAATGGTACTTCTTCTGTTTTACCTGGTGGTACTGTCACTGTTGATGTTGGATTTTCAGGATTTTCTGAGTTTCCTGGCTCTTCAGATGTACCTGGTGTTTCTAGTTTTTCATCAGCTGGTACGATACACTCGTTATTTTCTACAACAACTGTGTAGTCACCTGGCACTAAGTTTTCAAATAGTGCTGTTTCTGTTGAAGAACCGTCTTTTGTAACTGTTTTTGTATAAACGGTTACGTTAGATGTTACCGCTTTGTCGCCTTCTACAAGCTGCTTGCCAGTGACAACATTCGTGAACGTTGCTTGATCACCTTTTACAACAACTGTATATACTGCGTCATTTACGATTACTTGATTGTTTGCAATGCCGTATTGTTTGCCATCAATTTCAACAGCCTTTACGTCATTACCTTCAGCGTCTTTTAATGCTAATGTTACGTCGCCAGCTTCCGTACAACCGAAACCTTCAATAAATGTTACTGAAGCTTCAACGTTACCTGGCTCTTTTGGTGTTTCGTTAAATGGTACTTTTGATGTTTCACCTGGAGGAACATTAACATTTGTTGTTGGTTCTTCAGGAGTTTCTGGTGTTTCTTCACTTGTTGGTTCAGTTGGTACGATACACTCGCCCGCTTCCACAACAACTGTGTATTCACCTCGTACTAAGTTTTCAAATACTGCTGTTTCTGTTGCTGCACCTGATTTTGTAACCGTTTGTTTGTAAACTGCTACGTCAGATGTTACAACTTCTTTACCTGCTACAAGTTTTTCGCCAGTTGCTACGTTTATGAACGTCGCTTTACCTTCTACTACTTCAACTTTGTATGCTTTGCCTTCTACAATCACTTCGTTGTTCGTCACGCCGTATTGCTCGCCGTTAACTGTTACAACTTGTACGTCATTGCCTTGTGCGTCTTTTAACGCTACTGTAATTGCGCCGTCTTCTAAGCAGCCCGCTCCACCGATGAATGTTACTGGTACTTCGATGTTACTTGGCTCTTCTGGCATTTCTTCAAATGGAATTTCTCCCGTTTCACCTGGTGGTACGTTCACGATTGGTGTTTGTGAATCTTCTGAGTTTGTTGGCTCAGTCGGTACGATACACTGTTCGTTCGCTACAACTGCCGTGTAGTAGCCTGCCACTAAGTTTTCAAATACTGCTGTATCTTGATTTTTGCCATCTTTTGTAATTGTTACTGTGTAAGCTTCTACTTTCGCTGACGCTACTTCGTCTTGCTTACCAGTTGCTACGTTCGTAAACGTTGCTTCACCGTCTTTCACAACTACATTGTATAGCTTGCCATCGATAATTGCTTGATTGTTTGAAATGCCGTATTTTGTGCCTTCAATTGTTACTGCTTGCACGTCATTACCTTCATCGTCTTTTAACGTTACAGTAACGTTACCGTTTTCTACACATCCTAAGCCACCGATAAATTGTACTGGTACTTCTACCGTACTTGGTTTTGGCGTTTCATTGAATTCAACTTTCGTTGGATCTTCTGGAATGCCTGGTGGTACATCAATTGATGGGTTTTCTGTTTCTACACAGTCGGTATCAATTGCTTTTACTACATACTCAGCTGGCACAAGGTTTGTAAATTGTGCGATTGCTTTATTTGTACCTGTTTTCTTAATTGTTACAATGTACGGTTTCACATCAACTTTCGTCGGTGTGCCGTCAATTGTGATACTGTTATCTTTAATTGTATATACTTTTTCATCAATAATAACTTCATCGTTAAGTACGCCATATTTCACGCCGTCTAATTGAATGTAGTTAATTGCTGTCGTGCCATCTTTTGCGAATAGTTGTAATTGTACGTCGCCGTTTTCTGTACAACCTGCGCCACCGATAAAGTTAACAGTCGCTTGTAAAGTTCCTGGTTGCTTCGGTTTTTCTTCAAATGGCACTTCAACTTTTTCACCTTCTGGAACTTCTACACTTGGTCGTGTCGTCGGCTCTTCAGGGTTTGCTGGTGTTTCTGGTACGATACAGTCTGCCATTGAAACGACAACTTCGTAATTACTTGGCACTAAGTTTTCAAATAGTGCTGTTACTTCGCTATCTGCTTCCTTTGTCACAACTTGCTCGTACGTTACTGGTGTGTACGTTTTGTCACCGATTTTAATTTTACCTGCTACGTTCGCAATGTATAATTTGCCGTCGATGATCGTTTTACCGTTCGTTACACCATACGTTTTACCATCTACTGTAATGGCTTGTACAACTTTGCCTTCTGACATTAATGAAACTGTCACTGACTCATCGTCTAAGCAGCCTAAACCACCGATGAATGTTACTGGTGTTTGTAATTCACCTGGCTCTTTCGGTGTTTCGTTAAATGGTACGATTGATGTTTCACCTGGAGGTACGATCGCTGTTGGCGGTGTCGTTGGCTCCTCTAGGTTTTCACCTGGTGTTTCTGGGTTCTCACCTGGTGTTCCTGGGTTCTCACCTGGCGTTTCTGGATTTTCACCTGGTGTTTCTGGTGTTTCTGGTGTTTCTGGTGTAATACATTCTGCACTTGTTACAACAACTTCATATTCACCTGGCACTAAGTTTTCAAATAATGCTGTTGGTTTATTGAAGCCGTCTTTCGTTACAACTTGCTCATACTTTTCTGGTGTGTACGTTTTGTCGCCAATTGTGATGACACCATCTTTTACAACGTATGCTTTACCATCTACAACTGCTTGACCTGCTGTTACACCGTAAGTTTTGTCGCCAATTGTAATTTTTTGTACCTCTTCGCCGTTAGACGTTAATGATACTGTTACTGAACCATCTTCTAAGCAGCCTAAGCCACCAGCAAATTGAACTGGTACTTTCACTGTTCCTAGCTCTTTTGGTGTTTCTTCAAATGGTACTACTTCTTTTTCACCTGGTGGCACATTTACATTCACGCTTGGTCGTGTCGTCGGCTCTTCAGGTTTTTCTTCAGTTGATACGATACATTCTTCGTTATCTACCACGCTCACTGTGTAGTTGCCTGGCACTAAGTTTGTGAATGTTGTCGTTACTGTTTCTTTAGCTGCGCCTGTTTTCGTTACAGTTTGTACGTAATCTGTTGCTGTTAGCTCTGTATCGTTGATCGTTACTTTGCTTTCTACAACTTCGTACACTGTTCCGTCTACAATCACCTTGCCATTTAAAATTCCGTAATCTTTATCAGCTACTGTTACTTTTTGAACTGTGTTGCCTTGTTCATCTTTTAACGTTACTGTTACGTCACCATTTTCTGTACAGCCTGCTCCACCGATGAACGTTACTGGTACTTCGATGTGTCCCGGCTCTTCAGTTGGTGATGGTACTTCTGGTGCTCCTCCATTATTGAAGATTGTCGTTTCACATGTTTCTTTATCATATGAAGGAACTGTTACTGTACCGTACTCTACATCGTTAATTACAACTTTGTAGTCACCTGGTACTAATGTGAATGGATCGTTGTATGTTACGATGCCATTTTCACCTGCTTGTGCTGTAACTGATGCAGTTGAGTTTGTCGTTGAAACAAGCTTCACTGGTGTTGTTACTGGTACAAGCTGACCATCGATTGTTACTTGTAATTCAAATGTTGTACATACTGGTGATGTGAATTCAATTGATGTACATGGATTTTCGTCCGTTGGTGGTACCACTGTAATCTCACCAATTTCGTTGCCATCTTTATCTTTCACTGTATATGTGCCTGGTAGTATATCCGTTGGCACTTCTGTTACTGGTACTTCTTTATCACCAATTGTTACTGTGCTATCGCTCGGTACGTTTTCTGGTACTTTCACAGATTGTAGACATGTTGGTGGTGTTTCTTCAAATGGTACTTCCTCTGTTTTACCTGGAGGAACGTTTACAGTTGTTGGATCTTCAAGGTTTTCTGGCTCTTCTTCAACTGGTACGATACAGTCATCTGCTTCTACAACGACTGTGTACTCGCCTGGTACTAAGTTTTCAAATACCACTTCAACTGTTTTTGCTGCTGCTTTTGTTACAGTTTGTACTGCTGTTCCTACTGTGTAGTCAGCGCCATTTACTGTCACTGTTGTTGCACCTTCTGAAATTTCTACTGCTACAACTTTTCCGCCAATGATCGCTTCATTGTTGTAAACACCGTATACTGTTCCGTCTTGTGCTGTAATTGTTTGAACTGCTTTACCGTCTTTTGTTAATAACGTTACAGTCACTTCTGCACCGTCTTCTAAGCAACCTTTACCTTCTGCAAATGTCACTGGTACTTTCACAGTGCTTGTTGTTGGCTCATCTGTTGATCGTGTTTCTTCAAATGGTACTTCTACTCTCTCACCTGGTGGTACTTCGACTGTCACGCTTGGTGGTGTCGTCGGCTCTTCAGGATTTTCTAAGCCTCCTAGGTTTTCATTGCCTGGATTTTCTGTTCCTGGCGTTTCGTTCCCTGGATTTTCTTCAGTTGGTACGATACATTCTTCACTGCCCACGCTCACTGTGTAGTTGCCTGGCACTAAGTTTGTGAATGTTGTCGTTACTGTTTCTTCAGCTGCGCCTGTTTTCGTTACAGTTTGTACGTAATCTGTTGCTGTTAGCTCTGTATCGTTGATCGTTACTTTGCCTGCTACAACTTCATACACTGTTCCGTCTACAATCACTTTGCCGTTTAAAATTCCGTAATCTTTGTCAGCTACCGTTACTTTTTGAACTGTGTTTCCTTGCTCATCTTTTAACGTTACTGTTACGTCACCATTTTCTGTACAACCTGCTCCACCGATGAACGTTACTGGTACTTCGATGTTACCTGTTTTTGGCTCTTCTTTTGTTTCTTCAAACTTCACTGTCGGCGAGTTTTCTGGATCCACTGTTACAGCTGGATTTTCAGGGTTTGTTGGTACGATACATGTTGATTGTTTCGTTTCAACTTTATATTCGCCGGGTAGTAAATTCGTAAATGTTGCTGTTGGAGTTGATTCTGTCATTTCAATATCGTATGCTGTCACATCGTATTGTTTTGAATCGACTTCAACAACTTTTTTGCCGTCTTGTTCCGTCACTTCATATAAAGTTCCGTCTACAACAACTTGATCAGCAGTGATACCGTAAATCGTCTCACCGACTGTAATCTTTTCTACTTGATTACCCTCAGCTGTTTTAAGTGTTACTGTCACTTTTTCACAACCGACAGCTTCAATAAATTCAACTTCTACATTTAATTCACCTGTTTTTGGCGCTTCAGAAGTTGGCGGTGTTTCACCATTAGAAGTGTATACTGCTGTACAATCTCCACTAATAATAATTTCACCTACTACGCTGTCTCCTACTTTCACTTCATATAAATCGCCTGCTAATGTTGACGGTAACGTAATTTTCCCATCGGCTACTGTATATGTTGTTTCGTTTACAGTAACTTTTGTTCCATTCGCTACATCTACAAGTGAAACTTCTACATTTTCACAAACTTTCGGCGTTAAAAATACTTCTTTATCACCTTGGAAATCCCAGCGATGTGTTTCCCCAGTTGAACCTGAGAATGTTTTAACAATGATACTTCCATCAATGTTTTGTCCACTTGTGAAATCAGATCCTGGTGCTAAAATTGAACCTTGCACCGTATTCCCCGCATGCAATTTACCTGTGAACACGTAATCATCTTTCGTGCTGTCTACGAAGTTCCAAAGTATCGTACTGTTTGAGAATAATTCTGTTTCATGTGGTGTACGACTGCTGCCATCCTTATACTTTAATTGGATTTGGCTTTGAATTGTCGTATCTGCACCTTTTGTATCTACGTTAATGATAATATCTCGATTGAATGCCTCTGTTTCAAGCCCTTCGAAATAAATTGGTTGGCTTGCCGTTACCATTTCAAGTGGTAAAGTAACATAAACGTATCCGTCATATGCTTCTGCATTTGATAGATCTACTTTACGAGAGTTCATATCAATTACGTTAATTACTGTTGCCTTTTCGAAATCTGCTGTTGATACTCCCGCAAGCTCCGCTAATTTTTGATTATTTGTTTTATTATTGTTCCATTCATTTTGATCAATTTCTGATGAATTAAACGGTGTTTCGACGCCGTCTTTAATAATTTTGCCGGCACCTTTATAATGCTCATCAAAAATAATCGTAATACCTTTACCTATAGTTGCTAATGTTTTTGTTTGTGCATATAACTTTTTGTACTCTGCATCAAAATCGATATAAGGTGCGGCACCTGCTTGCTCCTTATGAAGAACTTTATACACGTTATCCGCTTTGAAGTTATCGATTTTTTTACGATCGCTCATATGCTTACTTTTCAAGAAGAACTCCGAATTATTTTGATTCGATAATTCAATGTCCGAGCCTACAACTAATTTCACGCCGTAGTCTCCACGTAATACAATCGGATTCCCATGAAAATCCTTAAAATCTTGAATGTAATGAATTTCTGCAGCAATGCTACCTAATTCTGCATTACCTTTTACATTCGTTCCCCAGTTACTTCCGGCAGTTTCAAGCATTTTCGTCGCAATGTTACCATTTGTATGCGCACTAATTTTGACTGATTCCGCAAAAATATGGAAGTTTTGTGCTGCACCGAGTAAATTACTTCGGGCATCTGGTACATCATTGTAATAATTACCGGCATAGCTTAACCCGTCAGTTCCAGCGCCTGCCGATCTTGTTGTTTCATTTTGTGCATTCGCGTACGTTAATCCTAATAAACCTGGATATACCATGTTTAAAATAAGGATTACTGTTGCAAGTAATGAAACAAGCCTAACATTCTTCAAAACTTTCTCCCCCTTTTCTTATTGATCTAAAACAAAAAACCGCTCTCCCCTTTCTCACGTTTCAAAAAGATAACCCTTTCAGTCCTTTTGTCACCTAATTAAAACATAAATATAAATTACATTACCAAATAATACTAAAAAAGAATTAGTAATGTCTACACTTTTTCAGTAATTTTTGATTTCTTTAATACATATAGCTAAATTGTTTCACAAAAATTTCGCAATTTCATTTCAAGGCGATCAATATAGACTATCCACATGTCTCACAGCTTATAAAATTGTTATGAAGCTGAATTTAGCTAGCTACATTAAACAAAAATTACTTTCATTTGGCTCTTCACCATAACTTAGGGTTGCTTTTCACGTCGAGACACGCTTTCCGCGGGCGCGGAGGCGAACACGATGTTGGTCATGAAGGCGATGGCTCGTGTAGTGGCGCTTATCGCCTTCCTCAAGCCTCCTCGTCGTTCGTGCCTCACGATTGCGGGGTCTCGAGGCTCGTGCTCCTGCGGTTACTCGTCGCAAAAGAAACTTTCGCTTTTCCCGCTGGAGTCCACCTCTCGTTTCAAGCAACTTTTATACGTCAACCCCAGCTTACGGTGATGAACCTTTCATTTCTTTAATATTTCTCCCCCCATTTCATAAACTTGCGCGCAGAAGTAGTTCCAATACATAAAATATAATAAAGGAAAAATAAAATGTAGTTCTTTAGACTTCTAGCAGGCAAAAAAATTAGACATTACCAATTAACGGGAAAATATTATCAATAATATCTCTATATATTTCGGTAAATTTATTTTTTCTTTAATAATAATAGTTAAATTGTTTCATTTTTTCAGATATTTTATTCACATTAAATGATCCGATATTGTTTGATTTATTGAAAAATAAATAGATTCAGCAATATTCTTTCTATTATCACATAAGAAAAACTTGATTTTCTCTTAAAAAACACCACAACTTTGACTCGTAATAATCAAAAAGAGTCAATTAGACCTACTTTTACTACAAATTCTAGCCAAATCAAATTAGATATAAAAATACTAATTATATTCAAAAAAATTGAAACTATATACTCACAAAAATATTCTATCTATATAGACGGTGAATGTATTTTAGCATTTTGTTCGTCGGCTCTCCACATCGAGGCAGGCTTTCCGCGGGCGTGGCTCGAGCCTGTAGTCTCTCGCTCACGCTTTTCCCGCAGGAGTCCGCCTCTTGTTTCGAGAGCCTCGTTCACATTCTAAATTTCAATCACCTTGTATATATATCAAAATCGGCGCTTGTAATATGTAAATGTATGTTCTGAAATGCAGGCGGTAGTTGTAGCAGAAACAATAAAAAAAGTGTATCCGAAAAAATTCGAATACACTTTTGTTACACCATTTTCAGTTTTGCTTTTACTTTTTCCATTAGCTCTTCCTCTGTTAAGGCAGCTACTGGGCGACTGTTGACGAAAGTAAATGTTTTTTTACGTCCTGGGCCACAATAAGAATGGCAACCAATTTCAATCGTCGCGTCTGGATCGATGTCCTTTAACTTCGGAATTAATGTTTTCAAGTTGACAGCTTGGCACTCATCACAAACTTTAAATTCGTTTGCCACTTGCGTTTTCAACCCTTTCTATTCTAATCATTCAATACGCTATTTTACCGCAAAAAACGAATGACTTTCAACTGAAAAAGAATGTGTTTGCACTTTTACAGCGGCTCTGTTCATCGTTTGTCCATATTGTCGAGCATTTTGTCGTTACGCTCTAAAATGCGCGTCAAATAATAAACATAACGTGTGTTTTCTTCTTCGGTAAACGGCATGTAACGCATATCGTTAGTTAGCTCCATAACGACGTGCTGCAGTCGTGCCACAACATCGCTTACGGTCATCGGCGTAATGAGCTCGCTAATCGATGCCATGACGTGTGGCGTAATTTGTGGGTATTGAAACTTCGTCGTCTCGCCCTTTAAGCTCTCACTGTAAAAATCGCGAATGAGTGCTGCTCGGTCTGCGCCACTGCCTTCAATACAAATATAAATTTGCACGGCGATTCCTTGACGCATGCGGCGCTGAGAAATTCCTGCAAACTTTTTGCCGTCGATGCTTAAATCGAAGCTCCCTGGACAGTACGAGCCGACAATTTCGTAAGCTTCGATGCGCTCTGCCGCTCCAGGAAACAACAGGCGAATGAGCGACACCATCGCCTCGTACGCATCGTCAATCGATAGGCGCGTATCGTGCTCTGACATAATGAGTGACACGTTTAAAATGCCGCTATCAAGCACGACCGCTAAGCCGCCTGAGTTGCGCACAATTGGTGTGTAGCCGCGCTGCTGTAAATACGCTTGCCCATCATGTAAATGTGGCAGACGATGATCTTGAATGCCGAGTACGACCGATGCATCGTGTACCCACGTGCGAATCGTCCACGGTGAATTGCCTGCACCGACTGCCTCACAAAGCGTGTCGTCCGTTGCGAATGACTCAAGCGGTGATTTCATTTTGTTCGTAATCGATTGGTCAATAAAGCGCCAAATTGGTTGATGCAAAATCATAATAACTGTTCTCCCCTTTGTTAGCGCTGTTGATTAGCCGTTTTTATACTGAAATGAACTTCTCACGACTAAAGTCACGAGTGTGCAGGCGCAGTTCTATCAATGTTGCATGTTAATGGCAGTGCGCGTGCGGCGAGACTTTTTAGGGAAAAGCGTGAGACAGTCGTAAGGTACGAACGACGAGGAGGCTCAAGCCACGCCCCGGAAACGCGAGCCGCAATACACGCCTGCCAATAGACTAGCTAATCAACACGCATCTCCCTTTACATATGTAAGCATACACAAATTGTTGCGGTGTGGGAACGCTTTTTGCCATCGTGTTTTTTTATTTTATGCTACACTGTGAGAGAAAAGATTTTTAACTAAAAGGAGCGTTTATAACGATGAATGAAGCAGCAATTACATTAGATGGTTGGTACGTATTACACGATTTCCGCTCAATGGACTGGGCATCTTGGAAATTAGTCGACGAAGCAGAGCGTCAAGAAGCAATCGAGGAGTTCCAAGCATATTTAGCAAACTTAAACGAAGCAGATGTTGCCAAAACAGGCGCGCATGCTTTTTATACAATCGTTGGTCAAAAGGCAGATTTCATGCTCATGACGTTACGTGAAACGATGGACGAGCTACAAGAAATCGAAGCAGCGTTTAACAAATTAAAAATTGCAGATTTCACAATTCCAGCGTATTCGTACGTATCAGTAGTCGAGCTATCAAACTACTTAGCAGGCGAATCAAATGAAGATCCATATCAAAACCCGCACGTGCGCTCACGTTTATACCCTGAGCTACCACGCGCGCAATATGTATGCTTCTACCCGATGGATAAGCGCCGTCAAGGTAACGACAACTGGTACATGCTAGGAATGGACGAGCGTAAAGGATTAATGCGTTCACATGGCATGATTGGTCGCGGCTACGCAGGGAAAGTAAAGCAAATCATTTCTGGTTCAATCGGCTTTGATGACCACGAGTGGGGCGTAACGTTATTTGCAGACGACGTATTACAATTTAAAAAATTAGTGTACGAAATGCGTTTTGATGAAGTATCAGCACGCTACGGCGAGTTCGGTTCATTCTTCGTCGGCAACATTGCGACAGACGAAAAATTAGTGAAGTTTTTAACCGTTTAAACGAAAGCCGGACTGCTGTGGGAAGAACTTGCAGAAAGGCTGCCTCGACGTGAAAAGCAACTCGAAATCAATACTAATAAAGAGGAGTGTGCGAAATTTGCACACTCCTCTTTTCAATTAACGCTTAACTTCTTTCGCCTTGCCTTCTGGTTCTTCAATATCTTTGAACTGTAAAATGAAAATGATCGTTTGAACGAATAACCCAAGCGCCACTAAAATAATAAAGAAATATGGATGCGGTGTAATACCGTAATAGCCACTAATAACAAACGCTAAAATTGCACTTAAAAAAATACTAATTAAGATGGATAGTTTATGCATTATACAAGCTCTCCTTTTGAAAGTTCTTGTACTACAATAAACTATTTTGCAGTATCATTTCTATCTTTTCATTTTGCGCTAAACTGGTGAAATGGCACATTTGCACTTAAGCGCGATAAATGATTGTACGTTACATCATTTTGCCGCAAAACTAAGCATCGCCATTTGAGCTAGCTAAATACTCGATCGTCGCATGAAGCAGCACGTTCGCCGCAACAATCATCGCACGCTCATCAAACTCAAATCGTGCGTGGTGATGTGGATACACGACGTCCGCTTCTGGCTTGCGTGCGCCGGTGAAGAAAAACGTACCTGGTACATGTTGCATATAATAACCAAAGTCCTCGCCAATCATCATCGGCGGTGTCACACTCACATTGCCGTACTGCTTTGCGCAGCTTGCGATAAATTCCGTTTCTGCCTCGTGATTCACAACCGGTGGATAGCCGCGATTATATGTGTATGTATACGTCGCACCTGCTGCGTCACATACCGCCTTTAACGTCGTTTCAATTTCACGCTCCATTAAATCGCGCACATCGTCATCAAACGTACGCACCGTTCCTTTTAAATGGACGCGATCGGCGATAACATTAAACGAATTGATTGCTTCAAAATGCCCGATTGAATAGACGGCAGATTTTAGTGGATCGACTTTGCGTGACACGATCGACTGTGCCGCTGTAACGAACTGTGAGCCTGTCAACACCGCATCGACCGTTTCGTGAGGCTCTGCACCGTGACCACCGCGCCCTTGAATGTCGATATATACCGCGTCTGCTGCTGCCATAATCGCACCGCTTCGCACTTGAATGTCGCCAAGTGGCATCGGTGCCCATAAATGCGTGCCGAAAATGACGTCGACACCATGTAAGCAGTTATCTTCAATCATCGCGATTGCCCCACCTGGTGCGAGCTCCTCAGCGAATTGGTGAATGAATACGACGTTTCCTGCGAGCTCATCTTGCATTTGAACGAGTGCGCGTGCGATACCGAGTGCAATGGCAGTATGTCCGTCATGACCACATGCATGCATAACGCCGTCGTTTTTTGATTTGTACGCTACGTCGTTTTCCTCTTGAATTGGCAATGCATCAAAGTCTGCACGAATCGCTACCGTTTTGCCCGGTTTACTGCCGCGAAGTGTTGCGACGACGCCTCGTCCACCAACTTGCTCGCGTACGTCTAAGCCGAGCTTGCGGTGATAATTTGCAATATATTTTGGTGTTTCGACCTCCTGAAATGATAGCTCTGGATACATATGTAAGTGACGACGAATGGCGACCATTTCGTCAAATTGCTGTTCGATTATTTGCTGAATCATCGTATGTCCTCCTATACAAAAAAGAGCGCCACAGCAAAGTGTACGCGCTTTTTCTCATCATTTTATTACTTCGCTTTCACAACAGCTGTAATAACAAGTGCCCAAGCGATTAAAAATAGCACACCACCAATTGGCGTAATCGCACCAAGTACACCGATGCCTGTTAGTGCAAGCACCATTAAACTACCTGCGAAGAAGTAAATCCCTGCATGCATTAAGCGGCTTGCCCACGTTAATTGCTTTGACTCCCCTAATACTTTCATTAAAATACCGATCACCATTAATCCTGTTGCGTGGAACATTTGATATTGAATTGCTGTTTCCCAAATATCTGTTGAGTACGCATCGAGAATGTCCTCTAATGCATGTGCTCCGAATGCGCCAAGTGCTACTGCTAAAAATGCATGTACCGCACCGGCAATAATTGCTTTTTTCATTTGCTTACGTCCTTTCTAAAAATCAAAAATCGAATCACCATTTGCGCCGTCTTCTTCGATGCGCGTTGGCTGAAGCGTCGGGGCAACGGTCACTTGCTGTAGCGAAGTAACTGACGGCGCCGCAGTACGCTTTGCCTGTAATGCGACATCACATAGCGTGCGCATCGCAAGCAGTGCATCGCGCGTTGCTTGCTCGTCGCCTGCTTGTGCTGCTTGTAACTCGTTCGCAAGCGCCTGTAATAATGCTTCCTTTGAAATCATTTCGCCGTCCCTCGTTTCGGTGTGAAATATAAACACTCCATTCCTGAAGTTTGCTTTACGACGGCAGATGGGATTTGCTTCGTTTTAAAGCCATGTGCCTCGCACGCACGTGGATGCGCCGGCTCCCATGTAATTCGTAAATATGCGCATTTAAAACAATCGACTTTCATCAACTACGCCTACTTTCTGTTTAAAATGTACCACGTTTCATGCTAGCTGAGAAGCGCCCTTTATAGATCGCACAAGCACCAATCAATCGGCGGCTGTCCATATTCGGCAAGCTGCTCATTAATGCGCGAATACGGTTTACTGCCGAAAAAGCCGCGATGTGCGCTCAGTGGACTTGGATGTGGCGCAGTAAGTACCGCATGCTTCGTCGTATCGATAAGCTTTTGCTTTTGCTGCGCTGGTCGCCCCCATAGCACGAAAATAATCGGCTCTTCGCGTTCATTAAGCTTTTGAATGACCGTATCGGTAAATTGCTCCCAGCCGCGATCTTTATGCGAATGCGCCTCACCTTGACGCACCGTCAGCACCGTGTTTAATAACAACACACCTTGCTTCGCCCAATCGATTAAATAGCCGTGGTTCGGAACTGTACAGCCAATATCCTCCTGCAATTCCTTTAGCATATTGCGCAAGCTCGGCGGCTGTAGCACACCTGGTAGCACCGAAAAGCTCATCCCGTGCGCCTGATTCGGTCCGTGATACGGGTCTTGTCCTAAAATGACAACTTTCACATCTTTATAGCTCGTCGTATGAAACGCGCTCCATAAGTTGTCCATCGCTGGATAAACGGTCGCTGTTTCATATTGCTCCTTCAAAAATTCACGCAGCTGTAAGTAATACGGCTTTTGAAATTCGTCTCCGAGCACGTCTTGCCAATCGTTTTGGAAAATTTTCTTCATCATCAATCTCCTTTTGTATAACTGACCTTGTTAAAATGATGTTTTCTGGATATTTTTTTATAGTCAATTGCCCTTTATACTAATTCATACCTACTGATTAGCTGCATAAATATAATGCAGTGCAGTGAGGCTGAGCGCGTGCGGCGAGACTCCTTGGGGAAAAGCGTGAGACTTGAGACCCCGCAGACGCGACGTCGGAGCGGCGAGGAGGCTCAAGCCACACCCCAGGAAAGCGAGCCGCATGACGCGAGCAGTCGACTAATCAGCTAATCAACAGTTTTGATTTTAATATTTACTATTGTACTTGAAGGAAAGAAGGGTTTTCAATGACATTGCATAAGACATTAACAATTGCTGGTTCGGACACATCAGGCGGCGCAGGGATGCAAGCTGATTTAAAAACATTTCAGGAGCACGGCACGTACGGCATGGTCGCATTAACAGTCGTTGTTACGATGGATCCAACAACATGGTCACATAAAGTAACACCACTTCCGACAGATTTATTAAAAGCACAAATTGACACGGCCATTTCAACAGGCATTGACGCCATTAAAACCGGAATGCTCGCTTCAGAGGAAATTATTCAAATCGCAAGTGACGCCATTCAACGCGCGAACACGAAGCACGTCGTAATTGACCCTGTTATGGTTTGTAAAGGCGATGACGAAGTGTTGAATCCTGGCAACACGAAGGCGATGATTGAGCATTTATTGCCATACGCTACAGTGACGACACCGAATCTTTTTGAAGCAGGTCAGCTTGCCGAAATGCCGACACCAAAAACGGTGGACGACGTAAAGGCAGTCGCAAAAGAAATCGTCGCGCGCGGGGCAAAAGCGGTTGTCGTAAAAGGCGGTAAAAAGCTTCAGCACGACAAAGCTGTCGACGTATTTTACAACGGTCAAGACTTTTACTTACTTGAAACAGAAAAGTTCGATACAGTTTGGAATCACGGCGCGGGCTGCACGTTCGCAGCGGCGATTACGGCAAACTTAGCGAACGGCTTATCGATTAACGACGCGGTATTTGCGGCGAAGGAATTCGTTGCAGCGGCGATTCAGCACGGCTGGGCGCTAAACGATTTCGTCGGACCGGTCATGCACGGCGCGAAAAATCGATTCGACGCACCAGCTGTAACAATTACGAAGCTTGATACAGTAACAGCATAAATATGAAAAAAGGGTTGTGTTAACGTCCATTCGACATTTAACACAACCCTTTGATTTGTAGTAAGAGATAGCTGATGGACGCGCATGGCGAGACTCCTTAGGAAACAGCTAAAATTCTTTTTGCGACGAGTAATCGCAGGAGCAGGTGCCTCAAGACCCACAGCCGCGAAAGATGAGCGGTGAAGAGGCTTGAGCAAGGCGGTGGGCGCTACGTCCATGTAGCACTGCCTTCATGACAAACATCGTGTTCGCCGCCGAGCCCCAGGAAAGCGAGCCAACAGCGCGATCATCAACATTGTTTACTTATTTTATTCCGCGTGTTCAATGACATAAAACGCTTCGGTCGTCAGCCAGTTGTCCGATAGCTCGTCCGCTGTTTCCTCACGTTTTTCACTTTCGGCAATCATCCACGCTGTTTGTGATGCGTGCGCTTGTAACGCCGCTAGCTTATCCATTTTCACGTCCGTAATATCGACTTTAATGTGCGGTAAGCCCATTTTATCGACCGTATCGTTTGCGAAGCCGACTGCAATAATTGTCGGGCGCTCGTCTTTTCGCATGCGACGAACCGCTTCGACTACCGCGCGTGCTGTCGCCTCATGGTCTGGATGCACAGAGAAGCCTGGTAAAAACGTAATGACTAACGAAGGATTCAGCTCATCGATTAAATCACTAACGAGCTGCACCATTTTTTCGTCATCTTCAAACTCAATCGTTTTATCGCGTAAACCGAACATACGTAAATCCTGAATGCCCATCGCATCCGCTGCTTTTCGTAATTCTTCGCGACGAATTTCAGGAAGTGATTCGCGCGTCGCAAACGGTGGGTTACCTAAATTACGCCCCATTTCACCTAACGTTAAGCACGCATACGTAACCGGAATGTTGCGCTTCGTCATTTGACGCACAACACCGGCACATGAAAACGCCTCATCATCTGGGTGCGGGAAGACGATGAGTACGTGACGTTGATCTGTAAACATATCGCTACCTCCTTAATAAGCAAACGGTGTTTCACTAATTTGTAGTGCGACCGCAAGCTTCCCTTCATAATCTAAGCCAGCCATCAGTAAGCGACCGTGCTCATCTACCTCGTAATGTGTAATGCCTTGTGCGTATACCCAACCGTGCTCTAGCTTTAAACCGACACGATGTGGATGATCGCTCACAACTTTTCCTAGCTCATAGCGCAGTTTAACGTTGCGAATAAACGCCCCTGCATTAAATACCGCTTCATTAAAATGTGCCGCATACGATCCATTTGTCGTTTCTAAATGAATGAATACGTCCTTATTTGCAAACGCATCAATAAGCTGCTGTAAATGTTCTTTATTTACTAATTCCACCGAAAAAACTCCTTTCGAATAACACTACCTTTATTATAGCAAAGTCCGTTTCATGCATACTAGCTAAGGGAAAATAAAATAAGTAGCGGACATGTCACATTCATTTTGCATATATCTGAATCGGTTGTTTTCAGCTATTCATGCGACGTTATTATAGCAAGAAGCGAGCGGAAAGTACTCGCAAAGACAAAAGTTGAATGACGTATTAACATGCTTATCCATTTATATTTACTTTTACTCAATCGCAACGAAACGAATTTCGATGCACAATCGACAAAACAAACTGAAAAAACAATCTCTTTTCATACAAATAGACACACCGTTAAAAAATCGGTATGCTGAATAAATATTCAAAAACTACAATAAATGAGGTCGATTTATATGAACAAACGCTACAGCTTAAGTAGCTGGTTATACTTCATCATTCCGTCGCTCATCGGGGCATTTTTATTTATGACGCCGATCAAGCTCGATGACGGATGGAAAGTGCCAATCGCTATGCTTGCGAATTGGCTTGATGGCATTGTCGTCAACGTCATCGAACCGTTTGCACTCTTTATTTTCATCGTAGCCGCAGTTGGCTCGATGATTAAATTATTTTCATCTGAGCCCCACGAACGCACGTTTAGTGACCAGCTGTTTCGCGTCAATTTATTTTGGACGATTACACGCGTACTGGCAGCTGTTTTTGCGGCAATGGTGTACTTCGAATTTGGTCCTGAAATGATTACGAGTGGCGATACGGGCGGCTTATTATTTGCAGGTGGTGGCGGACTCGTTACATATTTATTCGTCATCTTCCTATTTGCCGGCATTATTTTGCCTCTTTTAACGGATTTCGGCTTGCTTGAATTTTTTGGCTCGCTCATGGTGAAAATTGTACGTCCGCTATTTAATATTCCAGGGCGCGCGTCGATTGATGCACTCGCTTCTTGGGTAGGGGATGGTACGATTGGTGTGATGCTAACGAACAAGCAATATGAGGACGGCAACTATACGAAGCGTGAGGCGGCTATTATTGCGACGACGTTTTCGGTCGTGTCGATTACGTTTAGTATCGTCATTTTAGAGGAAGTCGGTTTGCCGCAATACTTCCCGCAATATTACGGAACGATTGTGCTTTGTGGCGTCATTCTCGCACTCATTATGCCGCGTATTTACCCGCTGCGTAGTAAAAGTAATACGTATATAAACGACGCGCCCGCTGATGCAACGCGCGAAGATTTACCAGCTGGGCATACAGTGCTGTCGTACGGAATCGACAATGCGATGAACAAAGCAAACGCAAACCGCGACTTACGTAAGCTTGTCATAAACGGCTTTAAAAATGTGCTCGATATGTGGTTTGCTGTAGCACCCGTTGTTATGGCGTTCGGTACAGTTGCACTCATTTTAGCGACGTATACGGACTTATTTAAAATTTTAGGAACGCCGTTTGAATATTACTTAGCATTTTTAAACGTACCAGAAGCAGCAGAAGCAGCACAAACGATGGTCGTTGGGTTTGCTGATATGCTACTACCTGCGATTTTAGCGTCAGGCATCGAATCGGAGCTAACTCGCTTCGTTATCGCGACCGTGTCAGTAACGCAATTAATTTACATGTCGGAAATTGGCGGGCTTATTTTAGGATCTAAGCTACCGATTAACTTCAAAGATTTAGTCATCATTTTCTTACTGCGTACAGTTATCGCATTGCCAATCGTGACAGGCATTGCGCATTTCATTTTTTAAAACGAAAAACGCCGTGAACGGAAAACTTCTATTTCCATTCACGGCGTTTATTTTTTATTTTGAGCCCGCTGTCCAGTTCATGCCCCAGTTGTACGCGCGGTCCATTGGCTGATGCCCGTCAAAATATTCGACGAGACGCTCGACGCGGAACGTTTCGTTGTTGACGTTTTCAATCATCGCAATGGCACACATAATTTTGCCGTTGCGGTGCTCATCTAAGCGCACTTCAATGTCGGCGCCACCTGGATATTTCAGCGTTACTAATCCGTCCGCTTCCGACCAGTTTGCCACACCTTCGTAAATGAATGCATAAACGAGCACGCGCTGAATGTCGGCAATTTTTGCGCCATTAATGCGTAAGTTTTCGCCCGATGTAACAGCCCCAGTACGGTCGTCGCCATCTAGTGCGATGTACGGCGGTGCGTTGAAATGACCAAACGCATTGCCAAGCGCCTGCACACACCCTTTTGAGCCATCTGTAAACTCGAACAAGCAGCCTAAGTCTAAGTCAACATTCGTTGAGCTACTTCCAAACAACGACGACATGAAACCTTTTTTCTGTGGTGCTTGCTGATTCCAATTTAAGTTAATGTGAATTTCACCAAGTGACTGCGCGCCCTTCGTTAAGTTGATCGACTGCCCTTTTTTCGTCAATTCAATTTTATTTAAATTTACCAAATGCAGTTCCCCCTTATACTGTCGTTTTCGTCGCTAAAATTTGTGCAAGCATCGCCTCGGCAAAATCTGCACCTTCCTTTAAAATGACGTTCACTGGGCACGCATCACCGTAATGTGCATACACTTCACCGTGCTTCGGCGTGTAGCCAACGTCCGCTAGCTGCATCATGCCTAAATCCATCATCGAATCTCCCGCAGCGATATGCTTCGTATGCGGTAGCTCGCTTGCGACATATTGCACCGCCGCTTCTTTTGTAAGCGTAGACGGCAGCGCATAAAACTTGCGACCATGTAAATACGACGTCCAGCCTTCTGTCGCTAAATCGTCTTGAAACGCGCGTAAATCATCGTGTCGCAGCGCCGCTTCATCGACCGCAAGCATATAAAACAGCCCTTCCGTTTCGTATTCACGCAAGAAAAAATCGTGCGCCCGATGCGTTTGAAAGCGCGTCGTAAAATCTCGAATCGGTAACGCGTCTTTCATGCGTTGCTGCACAAGTGAATCCCACTGTGCATCACGTTTTCCGTCCTTGAATACGATGCCACCGTTTGCCATAACCGCATACGATGGAATGAGCTGCTGCTGGAAAAACGAAATGCGCTCATATTGCATTTGTGAGCGCGTCGTCACCGGAACGATGTGCGCGCTTTCCTTCAGCTCATGCAGCAACTTAATTTGCGTATGCGACATGAACGACTGCTCTTTTCCTTCAAACAACTCGACGCATTGTACGTCGCCTCGCTCGCCAATTGTACGATGTGAAAAAATGAGTGTGCGGTCTAAATCGGTCGTAAATAGCTTCATTTCATCACGTCCTTAATTAAGCCGCAGCACGAGTATTCCATCTGTTCATACACTTCAATCGGTACGTTACGCTCCGCTGCAAGCATGCGAATATGCGTTAAGTCGTTATCGTATTTTGGATTCACAAGAATTTTCCACGGCACGCGGCGAAGTAATACGCGCGTCGTCTCACCAACACCTGGCTTAATGTAATTCGTTTTTGCAATGTCGTACTTCTCTTTAATGACGTCAACTGACTGCATGCCGCGCCACGTCGGTGTACGATCCGATTGCAGCACGTCCTGTAGCGTCGTCTGAATGTCGTCTTTCACTGCATCAAAGTAGCTGCTTACCTCATCGACGTAATAATTCGACACGTCTTGCTCGGCAAACTCTTTATAATACTTCGCGCCGTGGAAGTCGCCCTCCTCGATAAACGCTGGATTCAGTACAGTGCGACTAACTAAGCCCGAAACCGTTGAATTTAAGCAAGCGGACGGAATTAAAAAGTCGTCTCGCGTGCCGTATACTTCAACGCAATGCCCTGGGTCAGCTAATACCGCTAAATCCGGATCAATACGGTTGTCTCGCTTCGCATTGTAATCGTTGCACGCCTCGACTAGCTCGCGCGTAATCGCTCCTTTACCGGTCCATCCGTCGATAAACTGAATGTTTGCCTGCTCATGATGCTCAAAAATGTAATCAATTGCCGTCTCGTCAATGCCACGGTCGCGCACAATTGAAATCGAGTAATGCGGCACCGTTACGTTGTAGACGTGCTGTATGTAACGTTTAATTAAAATGCCAATCGGTGTACCTGCACGCGCTAAGCTCACAAGAACGAGGTGGTCCAGCCCTCGATTTTGCACAATTTGCTCTGCGACAACACCTGTTGCAATTGCAATGCGCTGTGCATATTCCTTGAGCGTCGTATGGAATAGCTCCATATACTGCTCACCTGGCTGAAACTCGACTGGTAACATTTCCGCATAATGCGTGCCGCTTTGAATTAAATGCTCGCGCTCTGTCGTATCGCGCTCAATTTCAATATGACTAATGTCGCGCAATAAAAATACGACGTCCTTCTCACTGTAACTGCCTAATACATCTGGTTCATATTTCGTCTTCATGCGAATTACTCCCTTCCGTCTGCTAGCTGAATGATGGTGATATGTGGAATATGTGCTGCTGATAATGCGTCGATCAGTTGCTGTAACGCGCGCTCACTCGTCACACGCTCGAGGATGATGAACGCATCGTCGTAATGATTCATTGGAATGTTATATACGTAGTTTTGCACACCAGCATGCTCCGGGCTTTCAAACGTGTACTGATTGTAAATGTAGCTGTCTCGATGTGCGTAAATTGGACTTCTCGTTGTGGAATGATACGACACACCGTCACCGAGCAAGGTGGCAATGCGCATCGGAATGTACATAAATTCACCCGTCCCGAGCACGAGCGTTTTATTACCTCGTCGTAGCTGCTCGAATGTACGTTGCTCCGATGCAAGTTTCGTGCGAATGGATCTATCTACGTCCTTCGATAATCCGAAGCGCCCGCTGCCGATAAAGTACGGCGTGTAACAAATCGTATCGTCGTCTTGCTTTGATGGCTCGTTCATGTAATACGCATCACCTAGGTGAATCGTCTCGGTCGTAATCGTCGGTGTAAGTAGCTTCTCTGGAAAATGTGTAACGCGTTCTTCGGGTGCTTCGCCGCGAACAGTAATGCGACCTTCCAGCACGTTCACCTCTTCGATCATAATACCGTGTGCTGCCTCAAAATCACGGTACGCTTTTCGATGCTCGTCGCTGCGCCAATCTAAAATCGACACGATGACGAAACGCTTTTTATGTGGGAAGCGCGCGATAATTTGCGCAATAATATTTAAATTCGTCTGCCCAGTCGTTAGCTCATCATCAACGAGTGCAATTTGTGCATCGCCGTCGAAAAATGCGCTATTTTGCATGTACACGTTATGTGTCGTCGCATGCGAATGCTCCTCCTCAAACGTCGTCAACGGCGTTAAGTTAATCACATGCTCACGCGTCGTATGTACGTATTCGACGTCTCCCGTAAATGCATTGAAAAACGCATGTCCGAGCGCTGTCGCTGTTTCTGCAAAGCCAATTACTTTCATCGGCTCTGGTGCAATGACTGGCTGCTGCTCTAACGCAAGTAAGCTGTCGTGTAAGTTGTCGCGCGTCTTAATCGTTTCTGCTACTGCCTGCGCACGCACATCTGCTTTATGATGCACAATGTCCATGTAGCGCATCGCTAATAGCTGTCCGAGCAGCAAAGGAATTTGCGGCGGTAAGGCAATATGTTTCCCTAGCACGTTGCTAATGAATAAGAAGCTGCGTTTTTTATTAATACGCATCGCCATTTCAAATAGCTGTGATTCCTCAAAAGCGTACGGATTGTTCGTAATTTGTACATCGACATGCACTTGATTAAGAATCGAGTACTTTGTCATGACGAATCGCCTCCTCTAATAGTAACGAGCGGAAGTCCTCATTCGGATTGTATACACCATACGTGCGCGCGCGATGCATAATACGCTCTGCCCAGTGAAAATGCGGCTTCATTTCGTTCATTTTGTTATTGTACATACTTTTTTGTACACCAATTTGTCCGTCGCTATTTCGTAAAATGTTTTCAGCGTCCATATATTCTTCATGTGTCACGACGTACAATGCGTTCACTGGCAAAATGTGGGTCGGATGAATGATCGTCTTGCCGACAAGCCCGTTAATTTGGTCTAAAAACACCTCGCGCATTAAGCCGTCAACGTATTCGTTAATGAGCTGTTCGCGTGCTTCTAAACCAATTTGACCGTAGCGCATGCTAAACGGTGTTTCACGAAGCGTCGAACGGAACATGCGCGTTTTGTTCGTAAAGTATTCCCACACCGGGCCAGAAATGACGAATCGATGCTCGGTGCGATTTAAAATATTAATGATGTCCGCGATGCAATCACGCACAATCGTCACATCATAAATTGTTGAATCAACACGGCGACGAATGCCGAATAAGCCACAAAAATCCGTCGTGCCGATGCGTACATTTAACACGTAGTCATAGTATTCAATTAAAATTTCACGAATGGCGAGCAAGCTGTCAAAGCGGCGTTCTTTAAAAATGACGTCGTCGGACTCTAAAATTGGCATGCCGTACAGCGTGTAACCAAGCTCGTTTTGCGCAACGATTTGCTCAAAAAATGCTTTGCCATTTGTTTGACCGAACTTCGGAAATACGTAGCCCGTTAATACCGCTTGTGTATCGCCTAACGCTTCAATTACTTCTGCTAGCTGCTCTGGATTTCGAACGCGCACAAAAATAAGCGGCAAATCGTCAATCGTTAATATACCGTCGTCTATAAACCCTTGAAACTCCCGCATGTTCCCTATTAAAATATGAAACGCTTCCTCTAGCTCCTCATCACCAACCGCATCCTCTAAATCAATAATCATCGACGTTAAATACGGATGCTTTTTCATTAATACTTCTTGCGCTAAGCCGCGTCTCGTTGCTGGCATATACAAAGCACCGCCTAAACAATACGCTAAATCCTCGCGCGGTGTCAGCTTGTTAAACTGCATCGGCTGCTTAAAAAAAATCGCGTCATTTCGCTCTTCGTTGTATGAAAAAAAACGCATAAACTAATCTCCTTTCTGCTGTATATCACAATTTTACTACCCACATATTTACCCTATTTTCCCAAAAAACAAACTAACTAGTCTGCATGTATACAAAAAAGGTGATCCGTTTCCACGTATCACCTTTTCGCATGTTGTTAAACTGATAAGCCGTATGCACGCACGAGCGCCGCTAAACCACCTTGGTAGCCTGAACCGATTGCGTTAAATTTCCATTCCGCACCGTGGCGATATAGCTCACAAAATACGACCGCTGTTTCAATTGAGAAGTCCTCACCTAAATCGAAGCGCAACACTTCATAATCGTTATCTTGATTTACTAAGCGCGCAAATGCATTCGTCACTTGCCCGAAGTTTTGATTGCGCTGCTCGGCGTCGTGTATCGTTACCGTAATCGCAATGCGGTGCACATTCGCTGGCACTTGCGATAACTTAATCGTCACTTGCTCATCATCGCCATCGCCCTCACCTGTACGGTTGTCACCTAAGTGCGTCACTGAGCCATCTGAGCTTTGCAAGTTGTTATAAAAAATGAAATCGTTGTCGCTGCGACATTTCCCTGATTCATCTAATAAAAAAATGGATGCATCTAAGTCAAAATCTTGACCGCCGTCGAACGTTTTCACATCCCAGCCTAAGCCGATTACAATATTTTGAAGTGATGGATCATTTTTCGTTAAATCAATGCGTTGACCTTTGCTTAATTGAATTGCCATTGGAATGCCCCCTTGAATTTAGAAGAATATGTGCGCATTCGCTCTTCACGTCGAGGCAGGCTTTCCGCGGGCCCGGCGCAAGCCTCCTCGCTGTTCGTCCCTCACAGCTGTGGGGTCTTGACACTCGGGCTGTTCCCGCTGGAGTCCGCCTCTCGTTACGAGCTAGTCACCCCATTTACATTTCGTTTACTTCATTACAACAAATGTCGAAAAGAAAAATGTCGAGCGAGCGCTGGACATTTTTCTTGTTGTTATTAACCTACTTGTAAACCGAAATCGTTACATAATGCTGCTAAGCCGCCTTGGTAGCCTGAGCCGATCGCTGAAAATTTCCACTCGCCGCTATGACGATATAGTTCACCAACAACTAATGCCGTTTCGATTGAGAAGTCTTCACCTAAGTCGTAACGAATAACTTCTTCTCCTGATCCTTCATTTACAACGCGAATAAATGCATTTGATACCATACCGAAGTTTTGACCGCGTGCATCTGCATCATGAATCGTTACAGTAAATGTAATACGTTGAATGCTTGCCGGTACGTCATTTAACGCGATCACTACAGCTTCATCATCACCAGAGCCATCGCCTGTTAAGTTGTCGCCTGAATGCACAACTGAGCCGTTACCACCTGTTGTGTTGTTATAAAAGACGAAATCTGCTGGACCTGTTACTTTGCCGTCTTCACCTAATAAAAACACTGAAGAATCTAAGTCGAAAGCTTGCCCGCCATCATATTTATTCGTGTCCCAGCCTAAACCGATATGTACCTTCGTTAAGCCTGGATTTGTTTTCGTTAAATCTACCTTTTGACCTTTTGATAATGAAACTACCATGTAATGTTTCCTCCTTTAAATATGTTCATGTATTAACGGTAACGATTGATTACGCCACTTAAGCCGTCATCTGTCGTACCTGTTCCAATTGCGCCAAATTTCCACTCATTACCGTTGCGATAAATTTCGCCTGTAATAAGAGCTGTTTGCCCGCCATAATTATCCGTTAAGTTGTAACGTAAAAGCTCTTCATTATTCGCCGGATTTAACACGCGAATATACGCATTTTGAATCATGCCGAAATCTTGATTGCGCTTTTTCGCCTCGTAAATGTTTACGACAAATACTAATTTGTTATATTGAGTCGGTACAGCATTTAAGTCGATGAAAATTGTTTCATCATCCCCTGCACCTTCACCCGTTAAATTATCTCCTGAATGTTTCACAGAGCCATCTATACTTGCTTTGCGCCCGAAATAAACAACATCTTCCTGGTTGACTAAACGATCGTTTTGCAGCATGATTACCGATGCGTCACAGTCGACACTTGCGCCACCGCCACCACCGAACAAACCACCGCTTTTCTTTTGCTCAACAGGATCCCAGCCTAAGCCGACCTGTAAGCGCGAAAGACCCGCATTTCCTTTTGTTAAATCGATGCGTTGCCCTTTTTGCAAATTCACTACCACGAATATACAACTCCCTTACATGTGTAATTTGTTGCTATACTATTGCTTACGCTTTCACGCAAAAAAAGTTTCATTTTTCAAAAAAATTACTCCTTTTATTCATTATAAAAGTTCAAGCAAAATAATGCCAATTTGCGCCCCACAAAATTATAGCGCTTTCATGCTCACACAATTTTTAGAATTAACAAAATATTTTCATCATGGCAGTGGAAAATATGATAGAATAGTGCAACACGATTTTTAAGTTATGCGGAGGAATTGACTAATGGAAGTTGCAGAACCAAAAATGTTACAAGTGGAAAATGTGCTCATCGCTCATCATTTTTTAAAAGATGTCGTAGCGCACACACCGCTGCAACGTAACGATTATTTATCAGAGTTGTACGATGCGAACATTTACTTTAAGCGAGAAGATTTACAGCACGTGCGCTCATTCAAGCTGCGCGGTGCGTATTACAAAATTAAAAAAATCGAAAAAGATGCCCGTCCAGTAGGTGTCGTTTGTGCGAGTGCCGGCAACCACGCACAAGGTGTTGCGTACGCTTGTGCTCACCTACAAATTCAAGCGACGATTTTCATGCCAAAGACGACGCCGAAGCAAAAAGTAACACAAGTGCGCATGTTCGGACGTGAATTTGTCGAAATCGTTTTAGCAGGCGATACGTTTGATGAATCATCAACAGCAGCACAAAGCTATTGCGACGAGCACGGCAAAATTTTCATTCACCCGTTCGATGATGTCGACGTGATGGCTGGGCAAGGTACAGTCGCTGTTGAATTTATGAACGACATTGAAGCACCGATGGATTACGTGTTCGGCAGCATCGGCGGCGGTGGTTTAATGTCAGGCGTTGGCGCATACGTGAAAAGCTTGTCGCCACAAACGAAAGTAATCGGCGTCGAGCCAGCTGGTGCAGCAAGTATGCGCGCTGCATTCGAGCATAAAGAGCCAGTGACGTTACCACATATCGAAAAGTTCGTCGACGGTGCGGCAGTACAACGTGTCGGCAATTACACGTACAATGTGTGCCAGCACTATTTAGATGATGTCATTACCGTTCCAGAGGGCAAAGTATGTACGACGATTTTAGAGCTGTATAACAAGCACGCAATCGTTGCAGAGCCAGCTGGTGCATTACCAGTAGCAGCGCTTGATTTTTATAAAAATGACATTAAAGGTAAAACGGTTGTCATCATTATTAGCGGTGGTAACAACGACATCGGACGCATGCAAGAAATTAAAGAAAAGTCACTTATTTATGAAGGCTTACTTTACTACTTCATCGTCAACTTCCCACAACGTTCAGGCGCACTTCGTCAGTTTTTAACGTCTGTACTCGGACCGAACGACGACATTACGACGTTTGAGTATACGAAGAAAAACAACAAAGAAAGCGGACCAGCCCTTGTCGGCATCGAAGTATCGCACCCAGACGATTACCCTGGCTTACTAAAACGCATGGCTGAAAACGGCTTTGAATATAAAGAAGTAAATAACGATAGCACGCTATTTGCGCTGCTCGTATAACGATTAAAGGGTGTGTGAAAAGTCGAAACTTTTCACACACCCTTTTTCATATTATTTATCCAAGTAACGCGCGGTCGCTGTTCATCTTCTCGCCGCGAATTTTCTCAAACGCCGCCATTAAATCCGGAATCGTTAAGTTCGCCTTTTCCGCTTCACCAACTTCTAAAATAATTTGCCCTTTATCCATCATAATGAGACGGTTGCCGAGGTCGAGCGCTTGCTGCATGTTGTGCGTGACCATGAGCGTCGTAAGCGAATCTTTTTCCACAAGCTGCTTCGTAATGTTCGTAATCAACTCTGCACGCGACGGATCGAGTGCCGCTGTATGCTCATCTAATAGTAAAATTGACGGCTGTGTAAACGTCGCCATAAGTAGCGACAACGCCTGACGCTCACCACCTGACAGCATGCCGACTTTTGCGTTTAAACGATTTTCTAAATTGAGCGACAGCATTTCAAGCGCTGTACGGTAAATGTCTTTTTTCTTTTTGTTCACACCGAAGCCGAGCGTGCGCGTTTTCGTACGGTTATATGCAATCGCTAAGTTTTCCTCAATTGTCATAGACGGTGCTGTACCCGCCATCGGATCTTGGAATACGCGACCGATATGACGTGCGCGCTTGTATTCTGCATCACCCGTCACATTTTTGCCATTAATGTGAATTGTGCCAAAGTCTGGTGTAAGCGCACCTGAAATCATATTCATCATCGTGGACTTCCCTGCGCCGTTACTGCCGATAATCGTTACGAAGTCTCCTGGTGCTAAATGTAAATTAATATCACCGAGCGCCACCTTTTCGTCTGGTGTGCCTTCATTGAATACTTTATTAATGTTCGTTAATTTAAGCACCTGGATTCCCCCTTACTTTGTTGCGAAATTGCTCTTTTCGTTTTGCTTTACGTTTACGCTCTTTCATTTTCGCAAGCACTTGCGGTAAAATGAGCGCTAAAATAACGATGATTGCCGTAATTAATTTTAAGTCTGCTGCATCTAACCATTCGATGCGCAGCGCAATCGCTAATACGATGCGGTAAATAATCGCACCTAAAATAACAGCTAGCGTCGTGCGCACAATCGTTTTCGTACCAAAAATTGCTTCACCGATAATAACAGAAGCTAAACCGATGACGATCATGCCGACACCCATGCTCACATCTGCTGATTTTGAATACTGTGCAACGAGCGCACCTGAAAACGCCACAAGCGCATTTGATAAACCTAACCCTAAAATAATGTAGTTATCTGTATTTGCCGAGAAGCTGCGAATCATGCGCTTGTTGTCGCCTGTCGCACGAATCGCTAAGCCCATCTCCGTTTTTAAAAACCAGTCAACAATTACTTTAATACATAGCGTAATGACGATCATTAACACAATCGTACCTACCGTTGACGGAATCGCACCTGTCACAAAGCTGCTTAACATATTTTTAACGCTTTCATCAATCGGCAGCGTCGTCCACCATGAGCCAAATAAAGAGAAAACCGACTCTGTATTTAATAGTGGAATGTTTGGACGCGTCGCCGCTTCTGTCGTCGTCCCCATAATGCGTAAGTTAATCGAGTACAACGCAATCATCATTAAAATCCCTGATAATAGCGCATTAATTTTTCCTTTCGTATGCAGTAAACCTGTACAGCACCCTGCAATAAAACCGGCAACGATCGCTACAGATGTCGCAAGCAGTGGATTGTAGCCGAGCGTAATCATCGCCGCTGCAACTGCTGCCCCTGTTACGAAGCTACCATCTACCGTTAAATCTGGAAAGTCTAAAATACGAAATGTAATAAATACGCCGAGCGCCATAATCGCATAAATAATGCCGAGCTCGACCGAACCGAAAATTGCGGTAAACATATTGTTCCTCCTCTATTTTGAATGAATATATTGAACTGACGATGCGTTCATTTCGCCGTACGCTTTTTGCTTCACATAAAGAAAGGCAGCTCTGCTATATTTCACAGAACTGCCCTTTCGTTTATTGTAAAAGCTCCGCGCCCCAAGAGTCTTGAATGTCTAAACCTAACGTATCTGCTGTTTCTTTATTGATTAATAGTTTTAAGTTTTGCGGATATTGTACTGGTAAATCAGCTGGTGCTGCTTCACCTGTTAAAATTTTTGCAGCCATTTGCCCTGCTTCAAAGCCGATGTCGTAATATTCAAAGCCGTACGCTGCTAAACCGCCGCGCGCTACTGAATCAAGCTCGCCTACAAGAAGTGGTAATTTGTTCGTATTCGCTACTTCGATTACTGATTCTAACGCTAATACAACAGTGTTATCTGTAATGATGTAGAAACCATCTACTTTACCGACTAACGATTCGGCTGCTTGCTTTACTTCCGCAGACGTTGATACTGATGCTTCTTGAATGACTAAGCCAAGTGCCGCTGCTTTTTCTTTTACTTGCTTCACTTGCTCTACAGAGTTCGGCTCACCCGCGTTGTACACCATACCGATTGTTTTTAATTGTAACTTTTGTGCGAATGCTAACGTTTTGTCGATCGTTTCTGGATGTAAATCAATCGTACCTGTTACGTTACCACCTGGTTGCTCCATCGATTGAACGAGCTGTGCTGCTACTGCATCTGTTACCGATGTGAAAACGATTGGCTTTTCTGTCGTTTGTGCTAACGCCGCTTGTGCAGACGGTGTTGAGTTTGCGAAAATTAAATCAACGTCGCTGTTTACTAAGTTTTGTGCAATCGTTGTGTTTAAGCTGTTATCGCCTTGTGCAAGCTGTGCATCGTATTCTACGTTTAAACCAGCTTCTTCTAATGCTGCTTTAAACCCTTCGCTCGCCGCATCAAGTGACGGGTGCTCCATTAATTGTGTAATGCCGACTTTATACGTTTTTTCTCCTGTATCTGAAGACGAATCATCTGCTGCTTCGTCCTCTCCGCCACATGCTGCAAGTACTGTTATAACAGCTAGTAACATGAGCATGAGCGTCCATTTTGTTTTCTTCATTTATTTTCCCCCTTTTATTACGTTGAAGTGCTGAATTGTTTCAAGATAACGTTTATATTAATACTGAATTTTCTATCAGTCAACAACATTCTGAAATTTCCAACAGTTAAAATACATAGTGACTTCTTCTTTTATTCATTTGACGTCAGACGTGTGAAGCTTTACAATAAAGCCTTGTGTGTCAATACACCGTGGTTCGTAACCATCCCACGCAAAAAAACTAAGGAGAAATGAATATGAACACAAAATTTTTAGCAGTGAGCGGTATTATTGCAGCGTTGTACATCGCGGTAACAATGATATTTGCGCCACTATCGTTCGGAGCGGTGCAGCTGCGCTTTTCCGAAATGTTTAATCACTTAATCGTCTTTAGCCCGAAATACGGAATCGGTGTCGTCATTGGCGTCTTTATTTCGAACTGGCTATTTTCTAGCTTAGGTGTTGCCGATTTAATTTTCGGTGTCGGTCATACGATTATTACGTTCGTGATCGCGCTCATCATTTTTAAGTTTGTAAAAAATATTTGGGCTCGACTTGTCATGAACTCGCTGCTCTTTACGACGACGATGTTTATTATTGCGTATGAGTTAAATCTCGTCCTTGAGCTGCCATTTTTCGCAACGTGGCTGTACTTAGCAATTGGCGAGTTTATCGTCCTTGCCATTGGTATGCCGATTATGTATACGTTAAATAAACGTTTATCATTTGAAAACATGATGAAATAGACTGCGTTAGGCGGTCTTTACATAGGAAAGGAGCTGTGCGAAATGTATTTTTCGAACAGCTCCTTTATCATTTTATCCAATCTGTTGATTAGCAGAAGCGTGTTGCGGCTCGCGTCCCTCGGGCTCGGCGCACGCTCCTTACTATTAACATGTAGCATTTATTTTCAGCGTTAATTGTATAAAAAGGGCTCTTCACCATAACTTGGGGTTGCTTTTCACGTCGAGGCAGGCTTTCCGCGGGCGCGGCTCAAGCCTCCTCGTCGTTCGTGCCTCACGACTGCGGGGTCTCGAGGCTCGCGCTTTTCCCGCTGGAGTCCGCCTCTCGTTTCAAGCAACTTTTATACGTCAACCCCAGCTTACGGTGATGAACCATAAAAAGGCTAATCAACAACCTAGTCATTTTACAACTGCATCGGGTATAGCGTGTTTAATTCTTCACGCAGCTTCGCCTTTAAAAACTTACCGACAGACGTTTTCGGAATTTCCTTTAAAAATACAACATCATCTGGAATCCACCATTTCGCAAACTGCGTCGATAAGTATTCTAAAATTTCCTCCTTCGTCACTTCTGCACCTTCGTGTAGTACGACGCATGCAAGTGGTCGCTCCTGCCAGCGCACGTGTGGAATCGCAATTACTGCCGCTTCGAAAATTGCTTCATGTGACATGAGGGCGTTTTCGATATCTACAGAAGAAATCCATTCGCCGCCTGATTTAATTAAATCTTTCGTGCGATCCGTAATTTTAATGAGCCCGTCTTTCGTACGCACTGCGATGTCGCCTGTGTATAACCAGCCGTCGCGGTACACATCTAACGTGCGCTCGTCGTTGTAGTACTCGTGTGAAATCCACGGACCGCGAAGACGTAGCTCTCCCATCGTCTCACCGTCCCATGGTACTTCTCCGTCCTCGTTTACGATGCTTGATTCAACGCCCATTACGGTCATCCCTTGCGTCGATAATGCGTCTGCTAATTCTTCTTCAGAATAATCGTCCATCCATGATTGCTTCGTGCCGAGTGATACGATTGGCGTCGTCTCGGTCATACCGTAAGCAATTGTGTACGGAATGTTAAACTTCTTCTCAAACGTGCGAATAAGCCCTTTTGGCGATGCCGAGCCGCCCGCAAAAATTGTACGTAACGACGACATATCGCGCGTTTCTTTTTCTAAAATTTGCTGCACGCCGAGCCAAATTGTCGGCACGCCTGCTGTTACCGTTACGCGATGCTGTTCGATTAAGTCAACAATTAAGCCGGTCGTAAATTGTGGTCCAGGTAATACGAGTGTTGCGCCAACATTGACACTCGTGAACGGTAAGCCCCATGCGTTTACGTGGAACATCGGTACGATTGGTAACACTGTATCACGCTCGCAAATACCCATCGAGTCAGTCGCCGCTTGCATTAAGCTATGTAAGTATAAACCTCGGTGCGTGTACACAACGCCTTTAGGATTCCCTGTCGTCGCTGATGTGTAGCACATGCCCGCTGGTAAGTTTTCATCTAAATCTTCCGGGAATTCGAAGCTTTCGTCAGCTTCTGCTAATAGCTGCTCGTACGACATCGCGTTCGGTAATGTCGTTTCAAGCGTTTCATCATCTGTCATAACGATGTAGTGCTTCACTGTCGTTAACTGATCTTGAATGCCTTCGATAATCGGCAATAAATCAACATCAATTAATAGCACTTCATCTTGCGCATGATTAATGATGTAAATTAAATGTTCCTCCGATAAACGAATGTTTACCATATGTAAAATCGCGCCTGTACATGGCACAGCGAAATATGCCTCCAAATGGCGATGCTGATTCCATGCGAACGATCCAATTTTTGTCCCCTTTGTCATGCCGAGCTTCGTTAATGCGCTCGCTAATCGACGTGTACGCTTTGCCCACTCCCCATATGTAAGCTCGTGCGTTACTGTGTCACTTGTTCGTGAAATAATTTTTTTATGCGCAAAGTACGTTTCTGCACGCTTTAAAAAAGACGTTAATACTAGTTGCGTGTCCATCATGACGCATTCCTCCCCTGATTTGTAAATTCCCCTTTATTTGAATATTTTGTTAATATCCTTTCTCGATTATACAAAATATTGCTACATCAAGCAATTTTCTTTTTTAAAAATAATAAAATATATCGTTATCGTGTAATGAAGTACATCGTTCATTTTCTTTTTTTCGTCCATGTTAATATGATATAGACGTGTATAGTGCTTTTCACAACAGTATTTGACGTATTATGCATAGCGATCGCGAGACACGATTATTTTTTTACACGCTCATGTCATGTTGCATTACTACCTATTAATAGTTATCTGAAAATATTGACATTTACGACATTTTCCTCTACAATCAAAAATAACTTTTCGAACGGATTTGAGTAGAGAAAAGTTGAGCAGAGTATAGCTGAGAAATTGATGACATAAGAAGAGTACTGTAAACGACGTATTAATAGAGAGCTAGTGGTCGGTGCAAACTAGTATACCGTTTATACGAATGGACTTATGAGAGCTGTTAATACCAGACGTCTTCCCTACGTTACAAGGGAGCTTGAGATGGAAGTAGCGGTACTTCTAATTTGAGGTGGCAACGCGGTAACAATCGTCCTCTACATGTGTAAAAGCATGTAGGGGCTTTTTTTATTTTCTTGTCATGATGTAGTGATCGCGCTATGCGGCTCGCTTTCCTGGGACTCGGCGGCGAACACGATGTTGGTCATGAGTCACGAGCTTTTCCCGAAGGAGTCTCGCCGTGCGCTCTCACCTACTACATGCTAAACAATCGTTACAGCAAAGAAACACAAAAAAGAACCTTTATTTCAAGGGAGTGGAGTTTTTATGGAAAAACGTAGTTCACGCACGACGATGCATACATTTAACGGCGACTCGTTAACACCGATTTTATTATTCCGTCGCCTAAAAGGAAGCGAAAAATTTTTATTAGAAAGCTCAGTCAAGCATGAAAATAGCGGACGCTACTCGTTCATCGGCAGCAACCCGCGCAAAACGTATAAAGGGCGCGGCGAACGATTAACGGAATACGTGCGCGCAACAGACAACACGTATACGCACGAAGGCAACTTGCACATTTTGCTAAAACGCTTAATGCCACGTATTTCAAATGTGACGCACTTCCCGTTTTCAGGCGGTGCAATCGGCTTCATTCAGCACGAGGAGCAGCCAATCGTTCATTTCCACATTTATGAGACAGTTATCATTTTTGATCATATGACAGACGAGGTAACGATCATTCATACGAACATCGACGCTGAAACGATTACGCCAAACATCGAAGAAATCGTCAATGATTTAACAAACGGCGACATCTTACCGCATCGTGATGAGTTCGAAACGTACCGTCAGCTGCGCAAGGAAAAACCGTCTGCGTACTTATATTACATCGAGTTCGCCGACGAAACGGTTTTTGGCACAGCGCCTGAAAGCTTCATTAACGTGCAACAGCAGCACGTCCAAACGCACATTATTACAGGTGGCATCGCAAAAGGGAACAGCTACCGTGAAAACGCCGTGCTCATTCAAGATTTACGCCAAAACGAAGAAATTGCAAAGCTACACGCAATGGAAATTGAAGCGCGCACAGAGCAGCTAAAAAAAGTGAGCACTGCCGCTTCTGTCCAGCTACTAAAGCATACAGCCGCACTGCATAGCTTTGATGCCATTCACTTGCACAGCGTACTGCAATCAGAGCTTTCACCAGTATTACACCCGATTGATGCGCTGACGACGTGCACGATGCAGCAACACGTTCATAACGCGCTTGGCTACATCGGCTTTAACGGACAGCTCGATTTCACAAATGCATTTGACGCAACGTTTTCAAAGCGAACGGAGGAAACGAAATGACATTACAGCACTTTACACAAAACGTTTTAGCAGGCGAGCATTTATTGTTTAACGACATGCTCGTTGCGGCGGAGCTTTTATTTAATGAACAAACACCAGCAGACGACATTGCGTCATTTTTAGTGGCGCTATCGCAAAAAGGCGAAACAGCACACGAAGTCGCCGCACTAGCAACAGTTATGAAATCGTACGCGCTACAAGTAGACGCACCAGCTGGCATTTACATCGATAACTGCGGTACAGGTGGCGACGGACTTGATACGTTCAACATTAGTACGACGAGCGCTTTCGTATTAGCTGGCGGTGGCATTCCGATCGCGAAGCACGGCAACCGTAAAATTTCGTCAAAATCAGGAAGCTCAGACGTATTAGAGGCACTCGGCATTCATACGTTCGCAACTGTTGAAGAAACGCTCACATTGCTTGAGCAAGAAGGTATCGCATTTTTATATGCACCGAGCGTTCACCCGAAATTAAAGCGCCTTGGCGAAATTCGCCGTGCAATCGGCAAGCCAACGATTTTCAACTTAGTCGGACCACTGACAAACCCAGTGCCACTGAAGACGCAATTTGTCGGCATTAACCGCCCGAACTTCGTCATGGAATATGCGTCAGTATTACAAATGCTCGGACGTGATCGCGCTGTCGTCGTATCCGGTACACGCGGCATGGATGAAGCGTCATTAGAAGGGCAAAATACGTTCGTGCTCGTCGATAACGGAGACCTCATTCCGTTTGCGTTACGCGCTGAGGATGCAGGTTTACCTGAAACGCCGCTTGAAGCAATTCGCGGTGGCGACGCACAAGAAAACGCACAAATTTTACGCGACTTATTAAATGGCAAACAATCACCTTACTTCGATACCGTATTACTTAATAGCGGCATCGGCTTCTTCGCTTACGGACATGCGGCAAGCGTGAAAGAAGGTGTCGAAATGGCGCGCGACAGCATTTTATCAGGGCGCGCAAACGACAAATTACAAGCAGTCATCGCATTTAGTGAAAAAATTAAAAAAGAAGGTGCTCGTTCATGACGATTTTAACGGAAATTTTAGCGCAAAAAGAAGTGGAGCTTGTAACATTAAAAGCACAAGCGCCAACAGAAGTAGCAGTCGAAAAAAAGCGTCCATCATTGTTTGAAACGCTTCGTAGCAGCACACACGTACAAGTAATCGCCGAAATGAAGCGTGCCTCACCATCTAAAGGGCTCATCGCTGAAGGGGCAAACCCTGTCGCACAGGCGAGCGCATACGAACAAGCTGGTGCTGCGTGCGTATCGGTATTAACGGACGAAAAATATTTCAAAGGTTCATTTGCAGATTTAAAAAACGTCGCAAACGCCATCGACATTCCACTACTTTGCAAAGATTTCGTCATTGATGAAGTGCAAATCGATTACGCAAAAGCAGCTGGCGCATCGGTCGTATTACTGATCGTTGCGGCATTAAACGACGAGCAGCTAGACCGTCTTCACCGCTACGCAACGAGCTTATCGCTAGACGTGTTAGTAGAAACACATAACGTTGAGGAGCTACAACGTGCACTTGCGATTAATGCAAAAATTATCGGCGTCAACAACCGTAACTTACACGACTTCTCAATCGACTTAGCTCATACGGAAGAAATTGCGGCAGTCTTCCCGTTCGATGAGGAGCGCGTGTTCATTAGCGAAAGTGGCATTTGGACGAGCGAGGATGCAGCGCGTGTTGCAAAAGCTGGTGCGCGCGCTGTACTTGTCGGCGAATCGTTAATGAAAAGCGATTCGGTGCAAGGGGCAATTCATGCATTACGCGTACCTTTAGGAGTAGCACAATGACGCACGTAAAAATTTGCGGGCTGCGCACAAAGGAACACGTCGACGTCGCAGTACAAAATGGCGCGGATTTCATCGGCTTTGTATTTGCAAAAAGCAGCCGTGAAGTGACGCTTGAAGAAGCTGCTTCACTCGCTGCACACATTCCGCCGCACGTAAAAAAAGTCGGCGTGTTTGTGAACGAAACAGCCGAGCGCATTCATGAGCTAGCAAAAGCAGTACCGCTTGATTACATTCAATATCACGGCGACGAGCCACAATCGTTTATCGATGAAGTCGGCTTGCCTGCCATTAAAGCATTTTCAATTAAAACAGCAGACGACGTCAAAGCAGCCGCTGCCTATAACGTCAATTACTATTTATTCGATGCACCAGGAACGGACTTCCGCGGTGGGAGCGGGCATACGTTTGATTGGTCGCTACTACAGCACGCAGGCATTCCAAACGACAAAGTGATCGTTGCAGGTGGACTGCATCCAGACAACGTAGCCGATGCCATTACACAAGTGCAACCGTTTGGCGTGGACGTTTCAAGCGGTGTCGAAACAGAGAAGCAAAAGGATTCGGGGAAAATTCGTGCCTTTTTACAGGCCGCAAAAGGAGTATTACAATGACAGCTACAGATAAAAAAGGCTACTACGGCCGCTTCGGTGGACAGTTCGTGCCTGAAACATTAATGACTGCATTACAGGAGCTTGAGGACGCATACGAAGTCGCAAAAAACGACGACGCATTTCAAGAGGAATTAGCCTATTACTTACGTGAATACGTTGGACGCGCAACACCTCTTTATTACGCAGAAGGGTTAACGAAGGAGCTTGGCGGGGCGAAAATTTACTTAAAGCGTGAAGACTTAAACCATACAGGCGCGCATAAAATTAATAATGCAATCGGTCAAGCACTACTGGCAAAGCGCATGGGCAAAAAGAAAATCGTCGCTGAAACAGGCGCAGGTCAGCACGGTGTTGCAACAGCGACTGCGTGTGCCCTACTTAACTTAGAGTGCGTCGTGTTCATGGGTGCTGAGGACGTTCGCCGTCAGCAGCTAAACGTATTCCGCATGGAGCTGCTCGGTACGAAAGTTGTGCCAGTCGAAAAAGGTTCAGCAACGCTAAAGGACGCCGTAAACGAAGCGCTGCGCTACTGGGTAACGCACATTGACGATACGCATTACATTTTAGGCTCGGCGCTCGGTCCACACCCGTTCCCGTTAATCGTGCGTGATTTCCAGCGCATTATCGGTGACGAAACGAAGGCGCAAATGCTTGAAAAAGAAAACCGCCTACCGAACGCGGTCGTTGCATGTATCGGTGGCGGCAGTAACGCAATCGGCATGTTTTATCCGTTCGTCGACGATGCAGAAGTCGCGATGTACGGTGTCGAAGCAGCAGGTCACGGTGTTGATACGAACAAGCACGCCGCCGCAATTCACGATGGTAAAATCGGCGTATTACACGGAGCGCTTATGTATTTAATGCAAGATGACAACGGCTTCATTCAAGAGGCACATTCGATCTCAGCAGGGCTTGATTACCCAGGCGTCGGCCCAGAGCATTGCTACTTAGCCGATATCGGTCGCGTGCAATACCCACATATTACCGACGCAGAAGCGCTTGAAGGTGTGAAGCTACTTTGTAAAACAGAAGGTATTTTGCCAGCGTTAGAAAGTGCGCATGCAATTGCATACGTATCGAAGCTTGCGAAACAATATAAAGAAGATGACATCATCGTCGTTTGTTTATCAGGTCGCGGCGACAAAGACGTGCACACATTAATCGATGCATTAGGAGGAAGCCAATCATGAGCACATTAACAGCAGCAATCGAAAGCGTACAAGCAGCCGGCAACAAGGCGTTCGTACCGTATATTATGGCTGGTGATGGCGGCTTACAAACGCTTCGCCCGACAATTTTACGTCTGCAACAAATTGGTGTCACAGCAATCGAAGTCGGCATTCCGTTTACTGATCCAGTTGCAGACGGCCCAACGATCGAAGAAGCTGGCTACCGCGCATTAAAGCACGGCGTAACACTTCGCACAGTGCTTGCAGAGCTTGCGTCATTCCGCGATGATATTACAGTGCCACTCGTTGCGATGACGTATTTAAACCCGATTTTAGCGTACGGCGCAGAAGCGTTCGCAAAAGATGCAAAAGCAGCCGGCATTGAAGGTATTATCGTTCCAGACATGCCACTAGAAGAAAGCGACATCATTCACGGCGCACTTCGCAATGAACAAGTTGATTTAATTCAGCTCGTATCACTGACAAGCTCACCTGAACGTATTGCAAAACTAACAGCGGCGAGCGAAGGCTTCGTTTACGCGGTAACAGTAAACGGCATTACAGGTGCGCGCCAAGCGTTCCAAGACGAGCTAGAGCAGCACTTCAAACAGCTTGCGACTTACACGAAGACGCCAATTTTAGCAGGCTTCGGTATTTCAACACCAGAGCACGTACAAACACTCGGTGCAATGAGTAGCGGTGTGATCGTCGGCAGTAAAATTGTCGATGCGTTAACGCGTGACGACTGGGCATCAATTGAAGCACTCGTTGCGGCAACGAAAACCGTTCAACAATAAAAAAACTCCTATTCAAAGCACCATCGCTTTGAATAGGAGTTTTTTAATGCACTAATTTAATACGAATTAATTCGCGCTGTACTTGTCCGTCAGCCGTTAATTTTAAAATCTCACCGAAATCGTTCGCATAATATGTTTGCATCTTTTTATTGTTTTCAATCGATTCAACGACGTAAACATTTTTAAACGTCGCAGCTTTCGTAGTATGCGTGTTTTTAATCGCTACTAGCTTATACGAAATACCTTTATGCTCCCATGTGCTACCGATTTCTGCGTCATATGGTAGCTGGTAAACGTGCCCACCTACAGAAGTTGCTGCTTGTGGCAATGTGTATTCGAAGTTGTTCGTCGTATTGCGTGTTTGGAATTTGTATGTCGCCTTTTTCGCTACGTTCATTTCCCAAACCATCCAACCATCGCCGTTTTTGCCGATTGCTTTCATTTCTTCGTTATGCCATTGATCGCCACCTGCAATCGTGCGCGTTGAATATGTGTAAATATAGTTTTCGTTGAAGTTAAAGCTTACTGTTCCAGCAGGCTTTTTCGATGCTGACACTGTTGGAATAGTGGAAACTCCCGATGCATCATTTTTCTTCACAAATGCTGGATCTAACGCACGTGCTAAAAAGCTTGAGAACTGCGCGCGTGTTAATGACGCGGCTGGGCGGAATGTTCCGTCCTCGTAACCGATCGTAATGCCGTTCGTCGCTAATGCATCAATATATTTATACGCCCAATATTGGCTATTTACGTCACTAAATGATACGCGCCCATCACCACTTAAGCCGAATGCATTTGTAATCGCACGTGCCATTTCACCGCGTGTAATCGCTGCGTATGGTTTAAATTCGCCACCTGGCATGAAGCCTGCGTTCACTACCGCGGCGATCTCTTTATATGAAGTATGTGTTGTCGGTACGTCTGGTAAGTTTGGATTTTTTACATTTGTTAAGTCTAATTTTAATGCACGTGCTAACATCGTTGCGACATTGGCTTTCGTTACTTCTTTTTGCGGCTTAAACGTCCCATCTTGGAAGCCTTTAATAACACCTTTATCTACTAAATATTCGATTTCTTGCTTCGCTCCGTGCTTTGCTGATACATCTGTAAATGAGGCTGCTGATGTTACGTTTGGAAATACAGCGAGCATCATTGTAAATGCAGCAATTCGCCCAATCGTTTTCATTCGTTTCACTTTGCATTCACCTCTCCCGTCATCCTTTTTATTCATTATAGCAAATAAAATAGACATTTTTACCTACTTTTTAAAAAAGAGCAAATAGTCTCGTAACTAACAGAAATTATACGCAAAAGTAATAAAAGACTTTCGAACTAATCATAATAAAAAATAGATATTCAGACGTTTTTTTAACATTTTTAGGTTTGCTATTTGAATAGACAGCTCCCATTTATCATTTCCTCATTTATTTCTACTGTATTTAGCTATTCATATTTGGAAGGTAAAATCCCTCAATAAAATACCATTATTTTACTCAACCTATTTTTCTTACATTGTTTACGTGCGTTTTTTTGTAAATTGGAACATCTGACCTAATCCAATAGACATTGTTTTTGAAATAATAATCACGCCGCTTTCAAACTGGCGAAATGATTGTGCTGCTTGTGATTTAATTGCGGCATTATTATCATATATAGCATTCCGACGCTCCGTTAATGAAAATATTACCCGTATGCTAAGTTCATTACATTCGAACTAACAAATGTAAGTCATTCCCTGCATGGACATTTTTATATATCAAAATAATAATAACGTTTATTTTCCGCATATAAAAATCGATAAAATCATTTACCGAACGATGAAAAACAATCGATGAATAAACGAAAGATTAGCACCAAACGTTACATAGTGCTAACAATATTGCCGTTTAGTATGCGCGAACGTTTAATAAACAAACATGAAAAATCCAATAACAATTTTGTATTTGTGCATTTTTTCACAAATACTTCACACAATCGTTTTACGAGTAAATACGCCGATAGCTAGTGATATTTTTTTGATATTGTTAGTTATATTTTGTGTTTTCGTCGTCCTTTTTCGTAATCGTTCTACTGTTGTTTAAACAGAATTTTCTGTCTTCATTAATATATATCTTGAATATATATCTTGCTTCTACTATGATGAGAAAATGAAAAAAACTACTAGAAGAAACAGTGCTGCTCCCTCTACTAGTTTCGCGTTATTATATAAGTGCTGTTTCGGTCATATAACGTAGCAGTTGATCTTCGTATTGCTCAAGGACGTCAAAAATCGCTCCGTTTAGCGTCGTCGTTCGATAGTGCGCATTTTTCATCATTTTAGAGACGCGCTCCGTTTGCTCCTTATTATACGTATGCCCTTCAAGTAAATAATATGGCAATAGCGTGCATTTTCGAAGCGTCATGCCGTAGTCAAAAAAAACATTCATTAAACCGCAGCGCTCACTCGGTGCAAACAACGCGCCATCTGTAAGTTGCTCATTAATTTGTACGAATGCTGCTTCGCTTTCTGCTGTGCGCCCGTATAGCAGCTGTTTTTCGATGACCGTCGTGCGCATCGAACTAAGTAGGCCGCTATGTGACAGCTCAATTTCTACTTCGACCTCCTGCTGCGGTACTATAAAATGCCATGTATACGTTTGCCGATCCTTCGTTAACACATCATATTCGTATAGCGTTACTGAAATTGTTTCTCGTCGATTGTCAAACGAACGACGTACAAACGGTGCAAATAGCTTTGTCGTTTGCTGCGCTTCAATAATAGCATCACCGTTTGACGCGATGTAAAGTTTGCGCAGCGCCTCAGCATCGCTTAACGCGCGGTGCTGTACTTCATGCTGGACGTCATACTGTGCGAGCAATGCGACGAGTGAAGGCTTCCGAAGCTCATTTAAATGCACCATTAGCTTTTCTTGATAATCAATGAGCCTACTGCTAGCAACGAGCTCCTCCCAAAAACGATTGGCGTAAAAAATTTCACGGTCTTGTGAGCTAAAAAAAATAAACGTCGGGGCATTACCCGCAAATTCGATAAACTGCTCCGAGACGTCTTGATATAGCGGTGCTTTCTGTAATTGTTCACGTTGAATGCGTGTAAATGCTAGCACCTCTGCTTGAATTCCTTTTTGGCGTACGAGCGAGCTAAATGTAGCGACTTCCCCGTTATGTATACGCACCGCCCCGATTTCAATAAGCTTTAACGGCATACCGCGCTCTGCTTGAAATTCGAAATCAACAAAAATCATTGCTCCGTTCATATCATCACCTCTCCTCTATTATAATTTATTTGGAAAATGATAGAAAACAAAACGTCGCATAAAAAAACCATTCGAAACGATGCGGCTTCGAATGATTTTTTTACAATCGGTATTATTTTACCGTCACAACATCCTCGTATAAGCTTGGGCGACGGTCGTCGTATACCGGAATGCGTGCGCGAATTTCATCGACAACAGAGAAATCAACATCAATAATTGCGAGCTCTTCGTCATCGCCACCGACCCAAAGCACATCTCCCCACGGCTCAATCACCATCGATTGTCCGTTGAAGTTTTCCTTTTTGTTCGCAATGCGGTTGACGGCGATAATGAAACATTGGTTTTCAATCGCACGTGCTTGCAATAACGTTTTCCAATGATCGATGCGCGGCGTCGGCCATTGCGCTGATACGAACAGCACTTTTGCGCCGGCTAATGCATGTGCGCGCAGCCATTCAGGGAATCGAATGTCATAGCAAATAACACCGGCCGCTTCAATGTCACCAAGTGCGAAGCGATTCATTTTGTCGCCCGCCTGCAAATGTAAATGCTCGTCCATTAAGCGGAATAAATGCGCTTTATTGTACGTGCCGACTTTTTCGCCATCTTTGTTGTAAGTATACATCGTATTGTAGAAGCCGTCCTCTTCCTTCGTCGATACCGAGCCACCGACAATATGTACGCCAAGCTCCTTCGATAAAGCGGATAAAAATGCTTGCGTGCGCTCACCGTGTACATCTGCTAGCTCATCTAATTGCTCAAGCGCATAGCCTGAGTTCCACATTTCCGGTAATACGATGATTTCAGCGCCCTGCTCTGCTGCTTGACGAATGAGCACCTCTGCACGCTCATAGTTTTGCTCGACTTTACCAAACCCCATATTCATTTGAATACATCCGATTTTCATATTGTGCACCACCTAGACTTTTTGTATGAAAAATACTATCATTAATCTTATTATTTTCATTATATTCGGAAAAAGAGGAAAACGCATGGAATTTTCACGAAAACTACAACAACTACCTGATCAATTTTTCGCTGCACTCGTACAAAAGGTGAACGCAGCGCTATTACAAGGACGCGACATTATTAATTTAGGGCAAGGTAATCCTGACCAGCCGACACCACAGCACATTATTGCAGCGCTTCAAGAGGCGGCACAAAATCCACAAACGCATAAGTACTCACCGTTTCGTGGTATCGAGGAGCTTCGCATTGCCGCAGCAGACTTTTACAAAACTACATACAACGTCGACATCGACCCACAAACGGAAGTGGCGATTTTAGGCGGTACGAAAATCGGTTTAGTTGAGTTGCCAATGGCGCTGCTAAACGAAGGTGACGTCATGCTGCTACCAGACCCAGGCTACCCTGACTATTTATCGGGCGTCGTGCTTGCTGGTGCCGAAATGAAAACGATGCCACTCACTGCGGACAACGACTTTTTACCAGACTATACGAAGCTTGATGCTGAAACGCTTGAGCAAGCAAAGCTCATGTACTTAAATTACCCGAACAACCCAACTGGTGCAACGGCGACACTTGAATTTTTCGAGGAAACGGTCGCACTTGCGAAAAAGCATAACATCGCGATTTCACACGACTTTGCGTACGGTGCAATCGGCTTTGATGGCAAGCGACCAGTAAGCTTCCTGCAAGCAAAAGGTGCAAAAGATGTCGGCGTTGAAATGTACACACTATCGAAGTCGTTTAACATGGCAGGCTGGCGCATCGGCTTTGCGGTCGGCAACAAAGACATCATTGCCGCGATTAACTTAATTCAAGACCACCTGTTTTGCAGCATTTTCCCTGCTATTCAGCACGCAGGAGTTGCCGCATTAACGAAGGAGCTGCACGAGCTTGATGAACTAAGCGATTTATATGAACGCCGTCGCAACGTGCTCGTTGAAGAAGCGCATCGCATCGGCTGGAACATTACAGCACCAACAGGATCATTTTTCGCGTGGCTGCGCGTTCCTGAAGGCTATACGAGCGCACAATTTGCGGACGCACTGCTTAATGAATGTGACGTAGCAGTCGCTTCGGGTAACGGCTTTGGCGAATACGGCGAAGGTTACGTGCGCGTCGGCTTACTCGTTTCAGAAGAGCGCTTATGTGAATTCATCGCACGCGTCGAAGCGAAAAACTTATTGCACGCCGCGGTGAAATAAACGATAACGAATACGAAAAGCTGTGCCAACGTTACATTCCCCGTTTAGCACAGCTTTTCATTTTTTATGCACGCTCCTGCCGCTTCATAAGCAAACGATGAAACTGCGAGGCGAGTATTTGTTGAAACAGCATGCCAAAGACGACTGGCATGACAACCTTCCCTGGAAAATACGTCGTAGCAAGCACAACACCAGCAGAAATGTTTCGCATACCACCTGTAAACACAAACGTCACGACGAGCTCCTCATCTTTCCATACGAGCTTCCCTACTACGTAACAAATGACGTAGCCAGATAGCGCAACGAAAAACACGACCGCAATAATTTTTGCTAGCTCCCACGTAATATTTTCGACATACGGCGCAATTGCACTACTATTAATCATGACAATTAAAAATAAACTAATTTTCGAAAATGGCGCAAACGTCGCAGCCATCGTTTTACTAACACGCGCGTCCGTCCATTCGTTGACGAGCACACCGGCAATTGACGGCAGAACAATCATAAGCAGTAAATCGACCATCATCGGCCAAATATCGACGTGAATCGTGTCGCCTGCCACAATATGCACAAGCCCTGGCATGACAAGCGGCGACAGCACCGTATCAATTAAAATAATCGACAAGCATAGCGCTAAATTGCCACGTGTTACAGCTGCCCAAATGAAGCTCGTCACGCCTGTCGGTACAGCGACTGCAAGCACGAAGCCAATCGTATAAAGTGGATCGTTAAATAACAACTCGGCGATGAAATACGCCCAAAGCGGCATCACAATATGTAAAAACGCAATCGTTACGACAATGATAACGCTATAGCGACGAAAGCTTTTGAACGCAGACAAGTTCATCGTCAAACTGCCCGCAAACGTCATGAACGCAAATAGCCACGGCACTAAAAATAGTAGCGGAATCATCCATTCATCGAGTAGCACACCGATTACTAAACTAAGCGGTGTAAAAATCGGCATCATTTTTTGAAGCCATTGATTGATGCGAGAAATCATCAAAACACCTCATTTTCTGCCCTTTATTATACACCTTTTTGAACAGTTCTTTGCATGCACTTGTAGTAACTGTTTGTATTTTTTACAATAGTTGAAGGGGGTGTTTTAATGTTCAATATGTACTTGTTTACACTTTACTGCGCCATCGCAATCGCAGTAACGTTTTTAGAATATATTTTATACCACTTCGGCTATCGCAACCGCCTCATTATCGCGGTGAAGCAAGTTGTTGAAGTGCCTTACACGCTCGTGCATGAATTTTCACATGCAATCGTTGCGCTCATTACGTCTGGGCGCATCAAAAAAATTACACTACATCATAATTTAAGCGGCAGTGTCGTTAGCACGTCGTCAAAAAAGTTTTCACGCATTTTAACGACACTCGCTGGCTATACGCTGCCGTGTTACATTTCCTTTTTGTTCATTTGGCTAATCCATTTTCATGCGGCGTTTGCACTATATGGTTATCTCATGATCGCAATATTTTCATTCGTATTTATTCGTAATATGTACGGCTTTTTTTGGCTGCTCGGCTTCATTAGCTTGCTTGCTGTCACGTTATTGTACACACCTACATGGTTCATTTTACACGTTAGCTACTTTTTCGTCGCGTTACTTTTCGTTGCAGCGCTTTATGGAGGCTATCGTATTTTACTGCTGGCGTGGCATGAACCGAGACTTTATCACGACGCTCATGTGCTAGCAAATGAAACGAAAATACCAGCACAAGTATGGGGAATCGTCTTTTTCGTGCACAACATCGTCATTAGTGGGAGTATTTTATATTATTTTATTTTGTAAAAAAACTGAAAATGAACTAATTTAATTTGCTTTTTCTATGAAATTCACTTTTTTCATGGAAAAAGCATTTTTTTCATGCAATAAAACGTCCTGCTACCTAATTTTATTTTTTTACGTTACAATCCGAAAGAACGAATTAGTTATTTAGACTTAAAGAAGCGTTTATTTTTATCATTTAGAAGGTATTTTATATGTAACAAACAGCTAAGAGGAGAGATTATTATGATTAACCAAACATCAAGCTTACAAAAACGCTTTTTCTATATATTAGTCGCCGTCATTCTATTATTAACTATCTCAATTGGCTTCGTCGTTTATATGACAATCAACAACGTCATCCAACATACGATTTCCGAAAACAATACGATGACAGTCGCACATATTGCAGACCAGCTCGATGCGACGAAATACGAAACGCTCGCGAACACGTATGACGAAACATTATATAACGAACTTCAGCAACAATTAACGACATTATTAGAAGCTAACAAAATTACGTATTTATATGTTGTAGCACCGGCACCAGAAGGCATTTTAAACCGAGTACTTGTCGATGCAGGTGATTTAACGAGTGATGAAACTTACGGATATGGAGATGAGGCGGATGCGATCGATTACGCATTAATTGAGCGAAATTTACAGCAAGAAGGCTCGTATACAGAATTTGTCGAGGCTGAAGGTTGGGGTAACTTCCTATCAAATTACGTACCATTAAAAGATAGCTCAGGTAACACATTCGCCATTGTCGGTGTTGACGAAGAAGTGTCATTTATCCAAACGATTCAAAGCGCTTCACTTACAACGACGTTACCACTAATTATCGGTATCATTATCGTAATGAGCTTACTAAGCATTAGTGCTATTTATTTATACGTGGCCAAATCGTTGAAGCCCGTTGAAAAAATGCGAATCGCTGCAAACGAACTAGAAGCAGGTGCAATCGAACAAGCACTTCAAACAGCACATAGCATCGACACGTCAAACAACGACGACATTTCGACATTCGCCAAAGATTTCACATCTGCAATTGAGCATGTGCATACGATGATTGCCGATTTAACGACGATGGCTCAAGGAATGAACGATGCGACGAACTCGTTAAACAGCACGTCAACTCAAGTAGATGAAGCACAGCGTCAGCTAAAAACGAGCGTGCAAGGAATTAACGGTAGTATGGAGCAGCAGCAACGTTTAGCGGAGGAATCGTTCCAAGCGATGGAAGCGTTAGACGAAGGTGTAACGAGCATTACACAATCGGTCGAGGAAGTAGTCGAAAGCTTACAGCAAGCATCTTCATTAATCGAAAAAAATGCAGACGATGCGAATGCCGTATCAACGAAAGTAACGAAAGTCGCTTCATCAGTTGTCGAAACAGCGAATAACGTTAACGTTTTATCAGCACGCTACACATCAATCGAAGACATGATTACTGTAATCCAAAACATCGCCGAGCAAACGAACTTACTTGCATTAAACGCCGCAATCGAAGCAGCGCGTGCCGGTGAAGCTGGTAAAGGATTCTCGATCGTTGCGGGCGAGGTGAAAAAGCTTGCAGAAATGACGAAATCATCAGCTGAGGATATTCGCACACACATTTTAGATTTTAAAGATGTAACACAACAAGTATTAACGAGCATGGAGCATAGCACGAGCGAAGTTACAGAAAGTGCCGCACTCGTAACAGCGATTAGCGACAATTTACGAGACGTGCTACAAGCAGCAAAACATGTACAATCACGCGTAAGCGAAGTTACGATCACGACAGAGGAAATGCATCAAAGTATGCAGGAAGTGCACGGCGCCCTACACGAATCAACTGTTGCATCAACGCAAGTATTAGCAGAAACGCAACACGTCGTAGCAGCCGTTGATGTACAAGAAACGACGGTAACATCTCTTCAGCACACAGTAAACGATTTATCATCATTCGTGCAAAACTTAGACGACATGACATCGAAATACGACTTAACGACAGTGAAGCCCGCTTCCTGACACGTAAAAAACGTTACGATGACGGAGCGTAGCAAAATAGCAAAAAAGCGTTATCGGAAAAATTCATATTTCCGATAACGCTTTATTTTGTCTTAAACGGAGCTATATCTCACATCATTGTGTAATCGGTGCAATCGTCGCCTTCGTTAAACGCGCTAAGTCATCCACCGCCAGCTGCATTTGCATACCGAGCTTCCCTGCACTGACGATCATGTGCGGCAATGCTTGTGCCGATGCATCAATCACAGTCGGAAATAGCTTTTTCATGCCGATCGGTGAACAGCCGCCACGCACGTAGCCTGTCAGCCCGAGCAGCTCCTTCACCGGCAGCATCTCCACTTTTTTCTCGCCAACGACTTTTGCCGCTAGCTTTAAATTTAATTCTGCTTGTACCGGAATAACGAACACGAAATATTTCGATGTGCCGGCTGTAGCAACGAGCGTTTTAAACACTTCGTCGGTGCGATGCCCAATTTTTTGTGCAACCGTTATGCCGTCTACATTGTCTCGGTCTACATCGTATTGAAATATGTCATGCGCGACCTTTTGTTGTTCTACGAGACGAATCGCGTTCGTCTTTTGTATCTTGTTTGCCAATATGACAGCCCCTTACGCAATGAGTGATAGTTTCGATTCTAGTGGATCGCGGTAACCGTTTTTCACCATTGTCATATGAGATTGGTAGTTGTTTAACGCTAATAGCTTTTTACGCTCTGCTAATATTTGCGAATAGTCTTTATCAAATGCTGTTTCCTTCGAGCCATCTAGCTGCTGCTCGCGTGTGAAACGCTCTGGAATATCGATTTTCGTCGAAGCAGTTACATAATCAGGAATTTCTTCCGTTTCTTCAACAGCATCTTCTCGCATTACTTCCCCACGAAGCTGCTGAATTTGCGCTGATGCGTTTGCTGCTACACGTAAATCTTGTGCAGATGGCTCTGCTGGTGCAAGTGCTGCTTGACGAACTTTCTCCAAAATCGTCAGCATCTCTTCCTTATCTTCCATTTGCGGCGCGTTAATTGGCACCTCGCCTGCTACCGCATATTGCTTATCGTCTGGCCCTGTCGTATATTCGTAGCTAACCGGCCCTGCTAATGAGCCACCTACTGCTTTATGTGCCTGCTCATGCGCACGAATTTCTTTATCCGTTTGTCGAAGCTGCTTAATTTCCTGCTGTACTTCTGGTTGCTTAAGCTCTTCTTCCTTCGATCTTGGCTTATCCGTTACATCGCTGTTCGTCTCTTTATCGAGCTTCCCTGATAGTAAGTCCTCTAATGCTTTTAACGCATCGTTGCGCTTTTCTCCAAAATATTCTGCGCTTTTACGGTACGCTTGTCCTGCGTCTTTACGCCCTATTGCTTTACGGCGCTCCTCTAACGTTTGGGACTGTGATTGACGGTCTTGTATCATTAACGATGAAATTTTCATACAAATGTCCTCCTTTCTGTTCTGGTCGCTATATGTCCATTATTCTTTCACCTAGTTTACCAAAAATGTTTCGTAGACAGAATGTGAAAAAATGATGAAATGAACGAAATTGTAAAAATAATTACAAATTACTAGTGAAAGTTTATAAATAAAAAATATATCTTCACATAAGTATTTACTCCTAAAAATAAATAAAAAATCTAAAATTATCTATAAATAATGATTTTTTACTCACACAAAAATATACAATATTAGTCATTTTGCACTTCGTAAAATCGTGTTATTTGTTCATGTCGCTCAAGCTACTAGCATAGATGGTGGTCATAATTAGGGTATTTGTATACTATTCCCTTTTATTTAGGGGTAAAACGAAAAAGCCACTAATGAGACTTTTTACATTCTCATTAATGGCTCTGTTATATAAATTTAATCAAACTTCATGCCTTTTAACAAATCCGCAAATGCGTTGTTAATTGGCTCCGCTTCTTTTTGTTGCTCTTTCATGAATTTTTGTACGCTGCGCTTATCGACTTTACCGCCGCCTTCTTTTTTACGACGCGCTTCAAATGCAGATAGCTTCTCACGGTGACCGCATTTACATACAAAAATTTGTCCGTCGCCCTCGCCGCGTAGCTCAAGCTTTTTCTTACATTGTGGGCAACGTGCATTCGTGACACGTGCTACATTTTTCTTATGTCCGCAGTCGCGGTCTTGGCATACGAGCATTTTGCCGCGCTTGCCGTTTACTTCAAGCATCGGCTTGCCGCAATCTGGGCATGACTTCGTTGAAATGTTGTCGTGCTTATATTTTTTATCGCTCGCCTTAATTTCGGCTACGATTTTTTGCGTATGCTGCTTCATTTCGTTAATGAATACTTCTTTTTTCAGTTTCCCTTTAGCGATCAGCTCCAGCTTTTGTTCCCACTGTGCTGTCGTTTCAGGTGAACGCAGCTGCTCTGGTACTAGATCAAGTAGCTGACGACCTTTTGACGTAATATAAATGTCTTTACCACCGCGCTGCTCGATCATAAACGAGTTAAATAGTTTGTCGATAATGTCTGCGCGCGTTGCTACTGTGCCAAGCCCGCCTGTTGATTTTAACGTTTCGGCTAATTGCTTATCGTTCGTTTGTAAATATTTCGTCGGGTTTTCCATCGCTGACAGTAACGTTGCCTCGGTGAAACGTGCTGGTGGCTTCGTTTGCCCTGACGTTTGCGCAATTAATTGCACGTTTAACGTCGTGCCGTTGTCGATACGCGGGAAAACTTGCTCCTTCATATCATCGTTTGATTCTTCATCATCAAAGCGGTTTTCGTATACTTCTTTCCAACCTGCAACTGTAATCGTTTTTCCTTTGGCGACAAATTGCTCATCGCCAATTTTCGCACGTAACGTCAATTGCTCAAACTCATGCGCTGGGAATAACACAGCTAAAAAACGTTTCACGACTAAATCGTAAATTTTGCGCTCTTTATCGTTGAAGTTCGCAAAGTTCACGTACTCCTCTGTCGGAATGATCGCATGGTGGTCTGATACGCGCGCATCGTCCACAAACGCTTTCGTCGCTTTAATTGGCTTCGTTAAAATTTTGTTCGCAAACGTACGATATTCGCCGATGCCACACGCTTTTAAACGCTCTGGTAACGTGCCGACAATATCGCTTGAAATAAAGCGTGAATCCGTACGTGGATACGTTAATACTTTGTGCTGCTCGTATAGCTTTTGCATAATGTTTAACGTCTCTTTTGCTGAGTAACCGAAAATTTTGTTCGCGTCACGCTGAAGCTCCGTTAAATCATACAAACCTGGAGCGAATGATTTTTTCGGCTTGCGCTCGATTTCAACTACTTGTGCGTTATTGTTGCCAAGTTTTTTCACAATCGCATCAATTTTATCTTTGTCAAAGCTACGGCTATTGCCTTTTGCGTCTTGCCACGTTAACTTCAAGTTATCTTTCGTTTTCGCTTCAATGCCGTAATACGTTTGTGGCTTGAAGTTTTTAATTTCGTCCTCACGTGCAGCGACCATTGCAACTACTGGTGTTTGCACACGACCGCAGTTTAATTGTGCGTTAAAGCGCGTCGTTAATGCACGCGTCGCATTTAAACCGATATACCAGTCCGCTTCACTACGCGCAACTGCAGCATGGTATAAATTTTCATACGCTTGCCCTGGCTTTAAGTTCGCAAACCCTTCTTTAATCGCCTTATCCGTTACAGATGAAATCCATAAACGTTTCAGCGGCTTTTTCACGTTCGCTTTTTCGATAATCCAACGTGCGACAAGCTCTCCTTCACGTCCTGCATCTGTTGCGATAATGACTTCATTTACATCACCGCGCGTTAACTGTGATTTTACCGCATTGTACTGCTTCCCTGTTTGCTTCATGACAACGAGCTTCATTTTGTCAGGCAGCATCGGTAAATCTTCTAAATTCCACGTTTTGTATTTCACATCATACGTTTCTGGATCTGCAAGCGTCACTAAATGTCCAAGCGCCCACGTGACGATATATTTGTCGCCTTCTAAAAACCCGTTTCCTTTTTTCGTACATTTCAATACGTTTGCAATATCACGTGCAACGGATGGTTTTTCGGCAATTACTAAACTTTTTGCCATTTTTTCATACTCCTTTACTTACATCTATAATATTAAATATACCACAACTGACGCTCCCACCTATAAATGAGTGGGGTTCTAAAGTATAAAAGATTTCTTCTTTACTCTCCCATCAACCGATATTGCTGGTTAGGTACAATATAAAGACACTATCTTGCTTTCCTTTAGACTTTGGCGAACAAGACGACTATTGCCATCATTAGCGTTCGCATCGGCTCATGCCTAAACCGTTTTTGTAACCTTAAGTTATCGTAAAGAGTCAAAACAAGTAAACTTAAACTACTAAATTGAGGGAGCGTGCTTTGATGACACGTCAACGAAAAACGTATACAGCCGAATTTAAACTGCAAATGATGAAGCTCAATGAAAATGGATAGACGCGTGCGGATATTGCCAAAGAATATGATTTAACGCCTATGAAATTCAAGCAGCAACCCCGATAATTTTTGTCCAGTTTAGCGTTGACATTCCAAATGTTTGAACTGCTGTATAAATGGAAATAATACAAGTATTTAGAACTGTATAAAAAGAAATATATCTAACCTTTATACATAATAAAATTGTTTTTCAGTATAACTAATCAAGGAGGATTTTCATGTCCATTAATCGAAAATTAACAATTGTTTTTAGTGTAATGGTCGTACTTACTATTTTAGTTAGTGGTAACTTTATTATGCAACTGCAGCGTCTAGACAAGGTGTACACAAATAGCATCGATACGTTAACCCCTGCACTCCTGTCAACTGCAGACATTTCAATCGTCTTAACACGTATTGCTTACCAAGTACAAGCATATACAGCTGGACAAGAGGAAGGTAGAGACATTTATGAAGTAGGTATGCAAGAGATTGATGCGTTTATGGATTCAATGAATGAACAAGCTGCTAGCGCCGATACGGTTTCAGCAAATACAATCGCTTCACTCGAAAGCGCATTTCAAACGTTTAAAGACGAAATGGCTAGTATCGTCGCACTTGTAGATGAAGGTAAACCAGAAGAAGCACGCGAAGTATTGTTTTCAACTGGTATTAAAGCAGCAATGGCACTCGATACAGAAGGACTCGCGATTCAAGATGCCTTTGCGGAGCGCTTAGCGATTGCGAATACTGAAAATACAAAAACAGCTACTACAACAACGATCGTTGGTATAGTGCTTGTTGTTATCATCATTTTAGCAACGATTGCCCTATTATCCTACTTACGTAAAACGATTACAGCACCGATTAATCAACTAAATGATGCCGTACAAAAAGTATCAGCAGGTGACTTATCATCTCCTAATATCGATATTCGCACGAAGGATGAAATTGAAAACCTTGCGACAGCATTTAACACGATGAAAGAGTCGTTACGCGATGTCATTGGTTCGATTAAGTCAGGCGTTGAAAATGTACAGCAAACCGCAACAACAATGGACGAAAGCTTACAGCAAACGAATGAAAGTAGTACAGTTATTCAAGAAAACATTCAAGATGTGTTATCGTTGGCGAAAAATAACGTGGCGATTGCAAATGATGCAGCACTTGCGATGGATGAAACTGCAAGTGGTGTGCAGCGGATTGCAGAAGCGACACAAAGCTTGCAAGAAGTCGCAGTTGAGTCTGTTCAACTATCATCAACAGGGCAAAGTGCAATCTTGAATTTAGCAGAACAAATGGCGGATATTTCGGATAAATCGAATGAAACGACGGCTCAAATTCGCACGCTTGCATCACAATCGGACGAGATTACAAAAATTATTCAAGTTATTTCAGATATTACGGACCAAACAAATTTACTTGCATTAAATGCGGCCATTGAAGCGGCACGTGCAGGTGAAGCGGGCAAAGGATTCGCCGTTGTTGCCGACGAAGTGCGCAAATTAGCAGAACAATCGAAAACATCAGCGGTTCAAATTGGTTCATTAATTGAAGAAATCCAACAATCGACAAAACGCATGGAAAATACCATTGTACAAAACGATCTATCCGTACAAGTGGGTGTAAAAACGATTGAGTCTGCTGGTCAAACGTTCCACGATATTTCCACAGCGTTTGCCCGCATACAACATGAAATTACAGAAGTTTCTGCAGTAACAGAGGAGCTTTCTGCTTCAGCGGAGGAAGTTTCTGCTTCAATTAGTGATATGGCACGTGCAATTGAAACCGAATCAGAGCAGCTTGATGATGTCACAACTGCAACACTTGGCATGGCAGATGTTATGGCACAGCTTGGAGAAATTTCAGATGAGCTTACTAACCGCTCGCTAGAACAAGAAGCCCTTACAAAACGCTTTACAATTTAAATCATACAAAAAACAGGCATCTCACGAATGAGTGCCTGTTTTTGCTTCTTCCATATATGCGCATTTCTCTCGCTTTTCGCAACGACGACTTACATATTTTTGACGTACTTTTCGTCATTTTCCTCTACAATAGAAACAAACGACAAAAGGAGTGATTCACATGAACCGTGTATATTTACGCCCGCTACAAATGCAAGATGCGACACAAATTCACGCCGCAACCGAGGACGAGGAAATTCGCTATTACACAAGTACGACCGAGCGCTTTACGGTCGAGGCGATTGAGCAATTCATTATACGTTCCTCTAGTGATCGCTCGCGCATGGACTTTGCGATTTGCGATACGACAACGGACGCGATGCTTGGTGAAGTGTCGCTGCTAGATGTAGATGAACGAAACAAGCGCGGGGCGATGCGCATTATGCTTCATTCGCTGCACGATGCAGATAAAGGCTACGGCACAGAGGCGATGCTCCACTTCATTCGTTACGTGTTTGAGGACGTGCAGCTAAACCGTCTAGAGCTGGAAGTGCTTGCGTACAACCCGCGCGCAAAGCATGTGTATGAGAAAGTTGGCTTTATGATGGAAGGCATTGCACGTGAGGCGACGTACTATAACGGACGCTTCGTTGATGAAATACATATGAGCATGTTAAAGCGTGATTACGAGCGATTGTACGGTTGATGTAGTAGTAGAGGGACGTGATGTTCTTCTACTGCTTTTTTTGTCGATTTTTGTAGCTCGCATTGCTAGTGGAGAGCTCGCCCAATTCGATGTTAACTTACTTGAAACGCCAAAAAAGCCGCAGAAAACGATACAGTTCTCTGCGGCTTTTCATGTTATTTAGTTATCTTGCACATCTTTACGGTTTTTCTTAAATAGCTTCGATAACACTTCGTACACAACTGGCACGACGATTAACGTTAGTAATGTAGACGAGAATAAACCGCCGATTACTGTTACTGCTAAGTCTTTTGAAATTAAACCGCCACCGCCATCTAATACGGCCATTGGCATCATTGCACCAATTGTTGCGATTGCTGTCATTAAAATTGGACGTAAACGAGTTGCACCCGCTTCTAAAATGGCATCGCGCATATCCATACCTTCTTGCTCCATTTGGATAATGCGGTCAACGAGTACGATTGCATTCGTTACAACGATACCGATTAACATAAGAAGACCCATCATTACTGAAACTGAAATCGTTTGACCTGTAATTAATAAGCCGACGAATGAACCGATTACCGCAAATGGTAACGATGTTAAAATCGCAAACGGTGCTAATCCTTCACCGAATGTTACAACTAAGATGAAGTAGACGATCGCGATTGCCGCAACCATTGCTACACCAAGCTTTGTAAATGTTTCAGCGATGTCTGCTGATACACCTGCTTCATTAATCGTTACACCTTCTGGAAGATCGATTTTGTCGATTTCCTCTTGTGCTGCCGTCGTTGGTCCTGAAATATCCGATTCTGTAATATCTGCTGATACAGAAGCGTAATATTCACCTTCTGAACGTGCTAACGATGTTAATGTTGAACTTTTCTCTACATCAACAAGCTCACCGATTGTCATCATTTCGCCTGTCGCTGTTGAAATTTCTGTCGCTAATACGTCATCGATATTGCTCGCTGCTGTTTTCGCCTCGCGCTGTACGATTACTTCAATGTCTTGACCGTCATGCTCGACTGTCGTTAACACTTCTTTTGTCGACGTTTGTGATAACGCCATCACAATTTGACCAGTCGTTAAGCCGTATTGTAAAACGTTTTCTTGCTCTACTTTAAATACGTGCTCTACGTATGGATCTTCTGCATCCGATGATACGTTTTCTAAACCGTCTACATCTTGTAACGCTTCTTCTGCTTCTTTGATCACTGCTAATAAATCATCTAAATTTTCTGAGTAGAACGTGTAGCTCACAGAGTTTGACGACATACCCATTGAGAAGTCTTGTTGCTTCCATGTACCTGATTGGTCTAAGCCTTCTAAGTACGCCATAATGTCATCTTGTGCTTTCATGAACGCATCATTTGAAATGCTGTCATCGAAAATTAAGTACATTAAGCCGCCACCAGCACCGCCGCCACCCATCATCATAGCAGCTGGGTCTGCCCCTGCTTCTGTCGTGATTGATAGTTGCGTAATGTCGATATCTTTACGGAAGTTCATTTCTTCTTCTACTTCTTCAATGTTGTGTAACGTCTCACGCATCGTTTCACCTGTTGCTGGTGTATACGTTACATACATCATTTTCTCTACTTCTGATCCCATAAATGAGAAACCGATAATTGGCGTTAACATTAATGAACCGACTAATAATGCGATCGATAAAATCGACGTAATCCACTTATGGTTTAAGCATTTCTCTAATACGCGCTTGAACCAAAGTGCCATTTTGCCAACTTCTTTATGGTTGCTTTCTTCTTTTTCGCTATATAGCTTTTTGAAGAACATCGTATGCGATAATGCTGGAACGATTGTAATCGCTACGATTAATGATGCGATTAGCGCAAACGACATCGTTAATGCGAACGGTAAAAATAGCTCTCCAACCATACCACCTACGAAGATTAGTGGTGCGAATACCGCAATCGTTACTAACGTTGACGATAAAATTGGCTTGAACATTTCAATCGTCGCCTCACGAATGAGCGCACGACCTGTTAGCTTCTCACCTTTTAAATGTAAACGTCGGTAAATGTTTTCCACTACGACGATCGAGTCATCAATTACACGACCAATTGCGACTGTAATCGCACCGAGCGTCATAATGTTTAACGTAATTTCTAACCAGTTTAAAACAAGCAACGCCATGAAAATTGACACTGGAATCGAAATAATTGAAATGATTGTCGAACGCCAGTCGCGTAAAAATAGTAAAATAATTAATACGGCAATCGCGCCACCGAACAATGCTTTTTCAATCATTGCAAATACTGATTTTTCAATCGGCTCACCTTGGTCAAGTGTTACATCGATTACTAAAGATGGGTTTTCATCCTTTTGCTCTTCGATTAAATCTTTTACCGCGTTTACGACTGTTACAGTATTCGCTGTTTGTGCTTTAATAATTTGAATCGCAATTGCATCCTCGCCATTTGTACGAGAGATCGATTGCACTTTACCTACTACTTTAATTTTTGCAAGCTCACCAAGTGGAACGACTGGTGATGGATTTTCAGCTGTCGGCGTTACTGGAATTAAAAACTCCTTTAACGCATCAACTGTCGTAATTTTACCATCAACTGATACAGCTTCTTCCCCTTTGTCAAACTCATATAAACCAAGCGATAACGATAAGTCGCTCGCTTCAATCATTTGCTTAATGCTTTCCTCTGTTACACCAAGCTCAGCCATTTTTTCAGTATTATATGTGAATTGTACTTCATTTAAATGCTGGCCTGTTACAGATGCAGATGCTACACCATCAATTTTTTCAATCGCTGGTAATACCGTTTTCTCTACTTTTTCTGTAAGTGAAACAACATCTCCATCTTTGTCACTCACCGATAACGCCACAACTGGCATCATATTCATGCTAATCGCCATGATCGACGGCGCTTCTACTTCCTCAGGTAACGCAATCGCATCCACCGCTGATTGTAGTTCACGTTTTTTCTCATCCATATCTACGCCGTATTCATACTCAATTTGTACTTGTGCAACGTTAGATGATGATGTTGAAAATACCGCCTTCACGTCCTCTAAACCTTCAAGCGCTTTCTCCATCGGTATCGAGACGTCTTCCATTACTTGCTCTGGTGTTGCCCCTGGATAAACCCCCATTACAATTAAGTATGGAATCGAAATATCCGGAATCGACTCCATTTTCATTCGCGTACCTGAATAAATACCGCCGACTGTAATAATAATCGTTAATAACCATACAGCAAGCTTATTTTTCAGCACGAAATTTACTAAACCTTTCACAACTGCACCTACCTTTATGAAATTTGACTTTCAATAGAACATTTCTTATACTAATGACTACTTGGTCAAAAGTCAATTAATCGCAACGGAGGGTGTTCATATTATGCTCAAAAAACAACTTATTATACAAAGTGCCCTCGAATTGTTCGCAAGCCAAGGCATTGAAGCGACATCCGTTCAGCAAATTACCGAGCGCGCAGGCATTTCGAAAGGTGCTTTTTATTTATCTTTCAAATCAAAGGACGAGCTCATTCTAGCCATGATTCATCACTTTATGACAAACTTAATCACAAGTATTGACTCAATGGTCACTAAAGCAAATGCTAACGACGATTTACTGTATCAATACTTGTTTCACATTTATACATGTTTTACTGAGCACGCAAGCTTCGCCAAAGTACTCATGACTGACGTACCTCACACGATTAATCAAAGCTTGCTTGAGCACGTTACGCACTACGACCATATTATTACGTCCAAAGTGCAGCTCATTGTGAAAAAGCAATTTCCAACGCTTGCACAAAACATGGTTGACGAGACCGTATTTTTCATTCGTGGATTGGTCGGCTCATATGGTACGCTCTTCTTCCATTCACATACACACCCAGAAAGTTTGCACACCCTTTGCACAGCGCTCGTCGAAAAAATCACGATTCACGCACAGCACGCAACGATCGCTATCATTCAGCCAAATATGCTCTTTTCATCTACAACGCTCGGTATTTCAAAAGAGCAAACAATCGATATGCTCCAGCAAGCTGTAGGCGAGCTACAAGACGATTTACTGCGCAACACGACTACTTTACTCATTGAGCAGCTACAAACGCCGACGCTTTGTACTACGCTGTTAGACGGGCTCATTAGTACGATGAGCTTGCACGCAGAAACAAAAACGTTCGTTCCACTGCTACGTGAGCATTTCGCACATCGAGTAGGAGGGAGTGATTAACTCCCGACCTCTCACACCACC